>QFQQ01000039.1 GCA_003243445.1 Citrobacter freundii | reverse complement strand
AAAAAGTAAAAAGTAAAAAGTAATTTATTTTAAAAAATTTCTTGTTCTACCTTTATAAACGACCGGTTTTTACTTTTGACTTTTTACTTTTTACTTCGCACCGGCCGGTTTTTACTTTTAAATTTTTATTTAATAACCGCAAACCTCAAAAAAGAATATACCAATGAGAAAGCAGATCGCAGCAGCTAACTGGAAGATGAATCTTACATTTCAACAGGGAGAGAAATTACTGGATGATGTCCTCGGCGCAGAAATTGAACTGGCCGAACATCAGCAGGTCATCTTCGCTGTACCATATCCTTACCTGTTAATGACAAGAAGCGAAGTGGAAGAAGAAAAGAATTATTATGCGGCTGCTCAAAACTGTTACAATAAAAAATCCGGTGCTTATACCGGTGAGGTATCTGTAGAAATGCTGCATTCCATCGGGGTGCCTTATTGCGTGATTGGCCATAGCGAACGCCGTGAATACTTCAACGAATCAAATGCTGTGCTGGCAGAAAAACTGAACCTTTGCCTCGAAAGCTTTATCACACCGATCTTCTGTTGCGGTGAGCCGCTTTCCATCCGTGAAGCAGGTACGCAAAACGAATTTGTAGCACAACAACTGAAAGAATCTTTATTTCATCTCTCCGCAGAAAAGATAAAAGACATCGTGATCGCTTATGAACCGATCTGGGCGATCGGTACTGGGAAAACGGCTACCACAGAACAGGCACAGGAAATGCATGCTTATCTGCGCTCCGTCATTGCAACACAATATGGCAAAGACATTGCCGATCAGGTCACGATCCTGTACGGTGGCAGTGTAAAAGCCAGCAACGCCAAAGAATTGTTTGCAAGTCCGGATGTAGACGGCGGACTCGTTGGCGGCGCATCATTGATCGCGGCTGATTTTATTGAGATCATCAGAGCGCTCAAGTAACGGTACGGTAGGAAATTAAGGTTCCAGAAGTTCCAGAGGTTCAAGAGGTTCAAGAGGTTTCAGGGGTTCCAGGGGGGCAGCAGTTACAAACGTTCCGGATCTTCAATAACCTCTGGAACTTCTGGAACCTTTGGAACTCCTGGAACCTCCAAAGCCTCTCAAAAGCTGAAGACAATCGCATGGCGGTAAACACAAAAGGACTGGCTGACCTCCTTGCGGGAAATTTCATTTTCCGTTCGCTGAATATCGCATGCACTGTATTTATCACCTTTCTGCTTACCCGGGCGATGGGTGCTACCGGATTTGGAACACTTTCTTTGCTGGTCGCCAATGCTGCATTATTGAATCTGCTGACAGGTTTTGGCGCAGAGTCGGGCATTACTTATCATTATTCTTCAAGTTCGTTGACACGGCCGGCTCTTGTCAATATTGCCTATGTGATCATCTTTCTGCAGCTGTTTGCCCTGCTGGTTATCCAGGGATGTTACCATTTTTATACAGGTAAATTTCTTATCGCTGAAGGAGAAGCCAGCATGGAACTGATGATGTATGGCCTGGTCTACTTTGCAAGCGTGATCACGATCGATAAATACCAGGCATTCTTCAATGCCGCACATCAGTACAACCGGCCAGTCAGGATCATATTTATTGTAAACCTGTTGTCCATCATCGTATACGCATTTTGCTATTTCGGGTTGAAAGATATTGCGGCAAATACGTTTGCCCTGATCTTCATCTTTGCATCTGCATTACAGGCAGTGCTGATGGCAGGCTCATTCCATTTTTATACAAAACAACCTTTACGTTTTACGCCTGTGCGCCGCTTCGAGTGGAGGATTTTCTTCTCGTACTCATTCGTTGTGCTGATCACAAACGTGATCCAGTTTCTTGCATACAGGATCGATTACTGGTTGATCGACTACTATAAAGGCACGCAGCAATTGGGGTATTATTCGCTGGCGGTGAGATTAGGACAGATGTTGTGGTTTCTGCCACTACTGATGGCCGGTATTCTTTTTGCAAGAATTGCAGGCAGCGCAGGAGAGGAGGAAGAAGCTAAATGGCTCTCACTTGTTCGCATCTCAAATACGGTGTTCTTTTTTGTAGCGGTCATTGCTGCATTGGTATCGGGTTCGCTTATCCCGCTTTTTGCGGGAGAAAACTTTGAAGAAAGTGTAATGCCTTTTATCTGCCTTTTGCCCGGATTATTGTTTTTTTGTTTCAACATCATCTTTGCCGCGTGGTTTGCAGGAAAAGGACTGTTGAAAATAAATCTTTATGGATCTTCAATTTGCCTTACACTCGTGCTGATACTGGATCTTGTGCTGATACCAAAGTTTGGGATAAAAGGTGCGGCAATTGCCAGCAGTATTGCTTACACCGCAGCCGGTATTCATCATCTTTGCTGGTTTGCTTATTATAAAAAAGAATCTTTATTGTCACTGATAGTGATCAACCGGAATGATTGGAGCACAGTAAAAAAATATCTCACTAAATATACCAGCCGCCAATGAAAGTGCTTTGGATAGTGGGATGGTATCCCAATCAGATCGAGCCCTTTGCCGGGGATTTTGTGCAACGGCATGCGCAGGCGGTAAGCATTTATCAAGATGTGACCGTTTTATTTGTTACACGCGATGCAGACCGCATTGTTACAAATAAAACAGCAACCATACAAAAAGCAGAAGGTCGCCTGAAAGAAAAAGCGATATACTATGCATTGGATACAAAGCCAGCTATATTCAGTAAGTTGAATTCTTTGCTGAAGTATCAATCTTTATTAAAGCAGGAAGTGAAAGAGTATATTGCGAAGAACGGCAAGCCTGATCTGATCCATTTCTATATTAACATGCGTACCAATATTATTGGTAAATGGATCCATAAACTGGGCGTTCCTTATGTCGTTTCAGAACAGTGGACGGGATTTTTGAAGGAAGGTATTCCTAATTTCAAAAACTTGCCTTCTCTGTACAGGAAAGGATGGATATCGCTGATGAAAAATGCCGCCGGGGTGCATGTTGTATCCAATTATCTCGGCAATGCATTGCAGCAGTTGACAGACACCACACTTCCGCTGAAGCTGATCCCAAATGTGGTGAATACAGCCATTTTTTTTCCGAAAAGAAAAGAGGAAACAGAAATCCTGAAATTTGCTTTTGTAACCAGCCAGCTTGATTATCAAAAAAACACGGAAGACATGTTCTATGCGCTTTCCCTGTTGAAACAAAAAGGCAAATCTTTTGTGTTGGATGTATTCGGCCCTTTGCAGGAAAAATATATAGCGCTGGCGGTTGACCTGAATATAAGCCGTGAAGTGATCGTGCATGGGGAAAAGAGCCAGCAGGAACTGGCAGGCTATTTCACGCAGGCTGATGCATTGATTATCTATTCCCGTTTTGAGACTTTCGGCTGTGTGATCATTGAAGCAAATGCCTGCGGCACTCCTGTATTGGCGAGTGATATTCCTGTATTGCATGAAAATATTACCGAAGGTGTGAATGGCGTTTTTGCAGGATCAGAAGACCGCCGGGAGCTGGCCGGCCGGCTTGAATGGCTGGCTGAAAACCGTTCCGCATTCAACCGGGAAAAAATTGCAGCTCAAACCGCCGCTGCATACAACTACGAAAAAGTTGGAAAAATGTTTGCTGACTGGTACAGCCAAATACTTACGCAAACAAAAGGATGAGCAAAAGAAATCATTATATCATCGTTGTTTTATTGCTGGCTGCTTACCTGGTAAACGGCATTATTGCCATTCCATCATTATCCGTTACGCATGATGAAGGCGATCATCTCAGCTATGGTATAAGGGTATTGAAACTTCATCCGGAGAAAGTCATACCGTTTGAAGATGCCAGCACCATGCCTGTATCCGGGATCAATGCACTGCCGAGGGCTGTTGAACAGGTAGTGGCCGGTGGTTCGCTTATTAAAACCGATGGAGGTGTGTCAGATATCATCATGGGTCGTTACATGACCCTGCTGGTTTGTTTGCTGATCTGTCTGCTTGTGTACAGATGGGCTAGGGAGATCGCAGGTAATGAGGCTGCATTGCTTGCGTTGTTCTTTACCGTGTTTTGCCCAAACCTGAGTGCAAATAATTATCTCGTCACAACGGATTCTTACGCGGCTCTGCTGACTTTAGCAACCGGATATTTTTTCTATCGCTTCCTTCTTTATTCCTCATGGAAAGATTTTATTTGCTTTAGTGCTGCTATTGGTTTCTCGCAGGCTACAAAGCAATCACTGATATTGTTGTTTTTCTTTTTTGGGATCATGTCCGTGCTTGTTCTCTTAAAAAGAAAAACGCTGTTCAGTCATTTCAGGAAAAATCTCCTGCGGTTTGTTGTTTTTATATCAGTCGTGTTATTGGTGATCAACATCGCATTTCTTTTTGATGGAACGGGAAGAGCATTGGCTGACTATGATTTCAAAAGCAACTTCTTTTTGCAGATGAAAACCTGGCCGGTGATCAGCCGGTTGCCTTTGCCATTGCCCGCCGCATTTGTGGACGGATTTGACCAGGTAAAGTATATGTTGGGATTGGGCAGCGGTCATTCCGAAACATCGCCCCGGTCATATCTTTTTGGAGAATTCTTCACGGGGAATGGACCCTGGTATTATTATCCGTGTGTAATACTTTTTAAAACACCGTTGGGAGTTTGGATCTCATTTATCATCCTTGCGGTATTGTTATTCACGAACAAAATACGGAACCGCACAGCTGTATTATTCCCACTGGTACTTGCATTTTTCTTTCTAGCGTTTGTAATGTTGCTGAACACTTCGCAGCACAGCGTTCGGCATCTGCTGATGATCTATCCGTTGTTTTATATCAGCCTGGGTAGTATTGCTTCAGTGAAATGGAAGGGATACAAGCCTGTGCTGACTGCGGTGGTTATTTATTCTATCGCTACTTTCTATTATTATTTTCCGAATATGATCTCTTATACCAATGAGCTACTTTGGAATAAAACAAAAGTATATAAGACCATTGCCAGTTCAAATATCGATTTTGGACAGGGAAAATATCATCTCAATCATTTTTTATTAAAAAATCCGGATGTAAGGATCGCACCGCTCGAGCCGGCCGCCGGCAGATTTATTTTAGGGATCAATGAATACCTTGATCTGCGCGCAACCGGCAATTACGCCTGGCTGCGTAAATTTGCGCCTGTATCCCAGGTTGATCATTGCTATCTTTTGTTTTTGCTCACTCCTGGTGATATAAATGCGTTGCAATCGAAATGACAGATGCTTCATCCATATTTGTAGTAGTGCCATGCTTTAATGAAGCGCGTGTAATACGCGATACGGTCAATGTATTGCTGCAGCGCAACTATATTGTGGTGGTGGTGGATGATGCCTCCGGCGACAATACCAGGGAAATGCTGACCGGATTGCCTGTTCATTATATCCGTCACGAGGTAAATCTCGGGCAGGGCGCTGCCTTGCAGACTGGTCTTGAGTATGCACTGGAGCAGGGGGCGAATTGGATCGTCACGTTTGATGCCGATGGACAGCATGATGTAAATGATATACCGGTCATGATGGACGTGATGCAAAAAAAGAATGCCGGTATTGTATTTGGTTCAAGGTTTATGGAAGGCGGGAGAGCGAATGTTACAACTTCCAGGAAATTGATCCTTCGGACAGCCAGACTTATTAATTATTTTGCATCGGGTATTTTGCTGACGGATGCGAACAATGGTTTACGATTGATCAACCGGGAAGCAGCATTGAAGATGCGGATCACTGAAAACCGCAGTACGCACTCTGCACAGATCCAGGATCTGATCCGGAGAAACCAGATCGTGTTTGCGGAATGCCCCGTCCATATTTCGTATACGGATTATTCACGCAGCAAAGGCATCAGGAATATTGCCAGCATCCGTATTTTGTATGAATTGATCTTATTTAAAATTTTCCGCTGATGTCACCGATTCAGATAATTCTTATATCAGGGGTTGTGTTCATCACACTTTATCTCTACCTGCGTCTGCGATCCAACCTGATCGATGCGATCCTGATCTTTCTGTTCTGTGGTGGCGCGATCTTCTTTATCGTTTTCCCCGACGCCACCACCGATATCGCTCAAAGAGTAGGAGTGAAGCGTGGTGTAAACCTCGTATTCTATGTAACGATCCTGTTCCTATTCTTCCTGATATTGAAGTTGTACTCACGCATCCGCAAACTGGAGAAGAAGTTCACAGAGCTGGTCAGGGATAAGAGTGTGGAGAAAGCGGAGTTCCTGGATAAGAAATAAGGTTCCAGAGGTTCCATAGGTTTCATAAGTTCCAGAGGTTGCTACCGCATGAGAAAAATGCTTCAAAAGTTTGAGATATTTCCCAATGCGGTAGCAACCTCTGGAACTTATGGAACTTCTGGAACCTCTGAAACCTCTGAAACCTTTCCCCCGAACTTAGAAGCTCAGCTTCTTCTTCCTGATATCGAAGTTGTACTCACGCATTCGCAAACTGGAGAAGAAGTTCACAGAACTGGCCCGGGATAAGAGTGTGGAGAAAGCGGAGTTCCTGGATAAGAAATAAGGTTCCAGAGGTTCCAGAAGTTCCATAAGTTCCAGAGGTTGCTACCGCATGAGAAAAATGCTTCAAAAGTTTGAGATATTTCCCAATGCGGTAGCAACCTATGAAACCTTTTGAACCTCTGGAACTTCTGGAACTTCTGGAACCTCTGAAACCTTTACTGAACCGAACTTAGAAGCTCAGCTTCTTCATATACTCAGCATTATCTTTCACCGCTTCCAACGGCGTAGTGCCCGCATATTTTTCCTGCTCAACGATATAATACTGCATGCCTGTTGACTTGGCTGTCTTCAGGATCTTTGCAAAATCGATGCTGCCTTTTCCCAGTGTGCAGGTGTCTGCTGCTTCGGTCGAATTCTTTGTGCGATCCTTAACATGGCAGGCGCGGAAACGGTTCTTGTAATTCTTCATCCATTGTTCCGGATCCTGGCCGGCAGTTACTACCCAGTAAATATCCATTTCAAAGTCTACCAGGTCCGGGTTGGTGCCTTTCATCATCACATCCTGCGGGAATTGGCCTTCAACCTTTTTAAAGGAGTAGTCGTGATTATGATAAGCAAAACGGATCCCGTTCTTTTTGCAGATCTCGCCTTTCACATTAAAATCATCGGCGATCTTTTTATAATCGTCGAGGGTTTTTTGTGGTCCTTTGTAAGGGCAGATCAGGTATTTCATACCGATCTCAGCGGCCTGTGCGGCTTTTGTTTCAAAGTCTTTGTTGATATCACAATGGCTGGAGATGAATTCCACACCGAGATCATCCATGTATTTTTTGAAACCCGTATGGCCCATTCCCCACCAGAGGCCCTGTGGGCCTTCGTATCCTTCGATCTGTTTGTATCCGAATGAAGCAACCTTTTTCAATACGCCTGCCGGATCTTTTGGAAGATCATCGCGCAGGGTGTAAAGCTGCAAACCGAATTTGCTCAATGGTTTTGCTGATGAGTCGCCGCCAGTTCCCAGCGCTTTGCAAGCTGCTGGTGCTACGGCGAGACCGAGGGCAAAGTTGCCGCTGATTCTCAAAAAGTTTCTGCGATTATAGTTCATTGGTACTGTTTTTAAAGATTAACCGGTTGCTGCCCATGCTTTTTCACCTTTGGTGTAAGGCATCGCTCCGTCATATCTTCCCGGAACGGGCATATAGCGGAGCGCTTGCGTCGCACCAGGTTTTGAAGTAAAGAAACCTGTAATGGTCAATTGCTTCATCATGGTGAAATAATGAGAAGGCATTTGTTCTTTCTTATAGTCTTTATTGCCTTTCGCGCTTTCCTCTTTTGCTTTGGCATTCTGTGCTTTGTCAAATTCACCTTTCTTCTTCTGGTGTTCTTTGGCTGCTTTATCGAGGTCTACGAGTAATGCATGACGTTGCTCAGGTGTTGCTTCCATGAAACCAACTTTGTGCATATTCTTGCAGGCATCATTCAGCTCACGGATACCGGCGTGGAAAGTTTTTTGATCCTCATCACTGTAGCAATCATTCACCATTACTTTCATGAATTCGCCAACCTGTGCTTCTTTCGCGCCAGGTGATTTTGTTTTTGGAATGATGGTTTCTCCAACCTCATCCAGAAAAGCAATATCATCAGCGGAAAAGTCAACACCGCCGATTCCGGGTTCATTCTTACAACCGGTAAGAAACATTTCCCCGCCGATCAATGCGCCGCCAGTGGCAAGCGCAACAAGTTTCAACAGTTCTCTGCGATCCATATAATTTGTTTTCGGTGTTAGATTTGATTTGACTCTGGCGTTGTTTTTATCTGCTATTCGCGTTTTCGGTCAACCGACAACGGTCAACGATCAAAGATTGCCTTTTTTCAACTCACTTACGGCAAAGTCCGCCGCTCTTGCCGTCAATGCCATATAAGTAAGAGATGGATTCACGCATGAAGCAGAAGCCATGCAGGCACCATCCGTTACAAATACATTCTTCGCATCCCATACCTGGTTATTGCCATTCAGTACAGATGTTTTTGGATCGCGGCCCATACGTGCCGTACCCATTTCATGAATACCCATACCGACCTGGTAGCCGGAATCAAATGTTCTGACATCTTTTACACCGGCTGCTTCCAGCATTTCCTTTGCGTCTTCCATCATGTCTTTACGCATCTTCCATTCATTCTCTTTTATCTCCACGTCCATGTTCAACACAGGAAGGCCCCATTTATCTTTTTTGGATTTATCCAGGGAGATCTTGTTCTCATGATAAGGCAGCATTTCTCCGAAGCCGGTAATGCTCATACCCCAGTTACCCGGTTCGCTGATCGCTTCTTTGAAATCACCACCGATCGTTAATTCCGCCACCTCATGTCCCCAGCCGCTGCGGCTTGCGCCACCCTGGTAACCGAATCCACGGACATAATCACGTTTGTCATTGTAAACGTTGCGGAATCGCGGGATATATACACCAGTAGGTCTGTAACCAAAAATGTATTTGTCCTGGTAACCTTCCATGCTACCGCCGGCACCAACGCGGAAGTGGTGATCCATTACATTATGACCGAGTTCGCCGCTTGAGCTGCCCAAACCTTCAGGCCAGATATCGGTAGCGGAATTCATCAGTACCCATGTTGAGTTGAAAGCGGAAGCATTCAGAAAAATGATCTTTGCTTTGAATTCATAGGTCTTGTTCGTTTGTGCATCCAGTACTTCCACACCCGTTGCCTTCTTCGTGTCTTTATCATACAACACTTTTGTAACGATAGAGAAGGGGCGAAGCGTAAGATTTCCCGTTGCCATTGCCGCGGGCAATGTAGCAGACTGTGTACTGAAGTAAGCGCCATAAGGGCAACCTCTCCAGCAACGATTGCGGTACTGGCAGTTCGTACGGTTTTGTTCAGGCTTTGGCTCAGTGATATTTGCTGAGCGGCCGATGAACATATGACGATCGCCTTTGTAATATTCTTTCAAACGTGCGGCAACATCTTTCTCCACGATATTCATCTCCATTGCCTTCAGGAATTCGCCGTCGGGCAATACATCCAACCCTTCCTTGCTGCCCTGTACACCTGCAAACTTTTCAGCATAGCTGTACCAAGGAGCAATATCATTATAGCGGATCGGCCAGTCAACGCCAAAGCCGTCTTTTCCGTTTGCTTCAAAATCCCATTTATTCCAGCGGTAGCTTTGACGGCCCCAGGTGAGTGAGCGCCCGCCGACATGGTAGCCGCGGAACCAGGCAAATGGTTTTGTTTCTGTGTAAGGACATTCTGTGTCTTTTACCCAGTAGTCCAGTACAACTTCATTCAACGGATAATCCCTTCTCAGCACAGGATATTCATCCCATGTTTTCCGGGACACGCGTGTTCCGCGGTGAGGGAATTCCCAGGACTCTTTGTTTGCATTCACATAATCTTTCACGTGTTCGATATTCCGGCCACGTTCCAGCATCAATACTTTCAACCCTTTTTCCGTTAGTTCCTTTGCAGCCCATCCGCCGCTGATACCGGAGCCAACTACAATCGCGTCATAAGTGTTATCTGCCATAGAGTAAGTTTAAGTTTGCTATCAATAAATGTGGATCAATACAAATTCGAAGAGTGTTTCATAGGTATCATGGGTTTCAGAGGTTCCATAGGTCTCAGAGGTTTCAGAGGTTGCTGCCGCAGTTTGCGAAGTCATCCTGTTGAGAAGCTGCTAAGGTTGAGAAGTTTGAAATGTTGTTATCAACGTCTGAAATAACCTGGCATTGACAATAAATCCTTTCTCAAAGTGCGGTAGCAACCTCTGGAACTCCTTGAACCTCTGAAACCTCTGGAACCTTCTCAGACATCACAAATTTTTATCGCCTTCTTCAACGCCGCCACTTTGTCTTTATCTGTTTTTCCCGTCGGCATAAATTCCTGCGCTACGTATCCTGTATAGCCTGTTGCGAGGATGGCTCTCATGATGGCGGGATAGAACAGTTCCTGCGTCTCGTCAATTTCATGGCGGCCGGGAACACCGGCGGTATGGTAATGACCGAAATAAGTGTGATTGTCTTTGATCGTGCGGATCACATCGCCTTCGTTGATCTGCATGTGATAGATATCGTACAGCAGTTTGAAGTTGGGTGAGCCAAGGCGTTTACATAGCTCGACGCCCCAGGCACTTTTATCGCACATATAATCTTTGTGATCAACTTTACTGTTGAACAATTCCATCTGGATGATCACGCCGTGTTTCTCTGCAAGCGGCATGATCTGTTTCAGGCCTGCCACACAGTTATTCAAACCGGTCTCATCATCCATGCCTTTGCGGTTGCCGCTGAAGCAGATCAGGTTTTTGTAACCGGCCTGTGCAACCAGCGGAATAGCTTCGGTGAATTCCTGGATCAGTTGAGGATGAAGATCGGGGCGGTTCCAACCTTCGGTAAGGCTGATCTTTCCGGCGGTATAACACATCGAGCAATAAATGCCGTGCTTTTGCAGGATCGGCCAGTCTTTCGGAGGGATCAGATCGATTGCTCCCAGTCCCAGTTTCTTTACCGTAACGCAAAGTTCTTCAAGCGGAAGATAACTATAGGTCCAGGCACAAACTGAATGATTGATATTTCCTTTCAGCTTTGAATTTTCTTCCATATCTGATGATGCTAATGCTTCTATAGACGGAAATGCAGTAGCTGCCAGCGATGCAGCGGCCATTTGTTTCAGCATTTTTCTCCGTGATGAACTGTTTTCCATATTTTGAGATGACGAAGGAAGTAATTAAACTGTTGCTTTGATCTCTTTTTCTTGTTTGAAAAGGACGGCGAATAAAAAGAATACCACTGCTGCGATGCCGGAAGGGATCAGCCAGATCATTTTGTAATCGTGCGATCCGTCGGCGAGTGTATATTTATCCGTGATCATTCCGGCTACTTCGAAACCGATCAGCATACCTACACCATAAGTAGCAAGTGTGATCAGGCCTTGTGCAGCGCTTTTGTATTTCTCACCTGCTTTTGAATCAGTATAGATATAACCGGATACAAAAAAGAAATCATAACAGATCCCATGTAAGGCAATGCCAATGATCAGCATGAAGCTAAGATCGCCGGCATTCCCGAAAGCGAATAATGCATAGCGTACAGCCCATGCAAGCATGCCTACAAGAATGGTTTTCTTAAAGCCATATTTTTTAAAGAATACAGGCAGAAGCAGTAAGAAGATCACTTCCGATGCCTGACCGATGGTCATTTTACCTGTCGGATTGCTCATGCCGGAATTACTCAGAAATGAGTTCGCGTTTTGATAATAGAATGCAAGAGGAATACAGATCAGGATAGAGGATATGAAGAAGATCGCAAAATTCTTATCCTTTAATAATTTTAATGCATCCAGACCAATGATCTTGCCGATAGAGACTTTTTCACCTTTGCCTTTTGGCGGAGTTTTAGGCAGGGTGAAGCTGAACAGGCCTAGAGCGAGGGATGCGATAGAAGACATCAGGAAAGTATTTTTCAATAAGCCTTCAGCGCGGCTTTGCTCAGAATCCCAATGGAATGCAAAGCTGATAATGATCCCGGCAAGGATCCAGCCGATAGTACCGAACACGCGTATGGTAGAGAATTCTTTTTCAGGATCTTTCATCTGATTAAATGATACCGAGTTCACCAACGCAATCGTTGGCATATACAGTATCATATAGGCTAATACGTAGGGATAAAAAACCTCGATAGTAGCGGCATTATACATCTGATACATGAGCACCGCACCCAAAAGGTGCAATACGCCAAGGATCTTTTCCGCATTCACAAAACGGTCGGCGATCAGGCCGATGATAAAGGGGGCAATGATCGCTCCCCATGATTGCGTGGAGAATACGCTGGCACTCTGGCCACCGGAAGCATGAAGATTATCATTCAGAAAAGTACCAAGAGTAACAAACCATCCTCCCCAAATAAAGAATTCCAGGAACATCATCAGGGAGAGCTGAACACGAGTGGTCGATTTCATATAGAGCCTTTCGTTTTTATCAATTTAATATTCCTACAAAAGCTAAATGTACTATTTTTAAACACACTTTACATTTGAGTGAGGATAATTTTAATGGGAGGGGAAAATACGTTTAAACGTTGAATTTACACTTAATTTGGAAGACCGCCGACGGCCAGCCGCAGAACGCAGACGAGGCTGCTGACCGGTCAGGTAATAAAGCATCGGGTCTTGCTAAAAAAGTATTATTAGAATGTGATTAATCAATGCTCAAACAGGTAATAAAAGATCTATAATTATTAACGTCGGTGGTCTGCGGTCTGCGGTCCGCGGTCTCACTTCAAACGCAACACACATATGCTCAATCGAAAGTTAAGAATGGGTATGATCGGTGGGGGACCTGGTGCTTTTATCGGGGCTGTACACCGGATCGCTGCCAGTATGGATGGACAGATCGAATTGGTTTGCGGCGCTTTCAGCAGCGATCCTGAGAAATCAAAACAGGCAGGTGATCTGTTGAATTTACCCCCTGCCCGGATCTATGGTTCATATAAAGAAATGATCCGCGCAGAAAAGGCATTGCCACCGGATCAGCGGATGGAGATCGTCAGCATTGTAACGCCAAACCATGTTCATTTTGAACCGGCGAAACTGGCACTCGAAAATGGTTTCCACGTAGTGCTGGATAAACCAATGACCTTCGATCTGAAAGAGGCAAAGGAACTGAAAGAAATCGCCGAAAACACTGGCCTGTATTTTTGTCTCACACATACTTATACCGGTTATCCGATGGTAAAAGAAGCGCGCCGGCAGGTGCTGAGCGGCAAGTTCGGAAAGATCAGAAAGGTCTATGTGGAATATCCCCAGGGCTGGCTGAGCACTTTCCTGGAAGGTGCGGCAAATAAGCAGGCCTCCTGGAGAACTGACCCAAAACAAAGCGGAATCGCCGGTGCCATGGGTGATATCGGAACGCATGCTTTTAATCTTGCTGAATATGTAAGCGGTCTTCAGACAACAAAATTATGTGCCGATATAAACATCGTTGTGGAAGGCCGCCAGTTGGATGATGATGGCGCCGTTCTGCTAAAGTTTAGCAACGGGGCCAGTGGTGTATTAATGGCTACGCAAATTGCAACAGGTGAGGAGAACAACGTTAAGATAAGAGTATATGGTGAGCTAGGCAGCATTGAATGGAAACAGGAAGATGCCAATAGTTTGCTTGTCAGATGGCCCGACAAACCAATGGAAGTGCACAGGACTGGCGCAGGTTATACCAGCAGTTTTTCAAGGCACAATACACGTGTACCGCCGGGCCACCCCGAAGGCTATCTCGAAGCATTTGCCAATCTCTACCGCAACTTCGCCCTCACCGTAAAAGCCAAAATCAGCGGCGGGACACCCACCCCGGAAATGCTGGATTTTCCCGGCGTTGAAGACGGCGTGCGGGGAATGGCATTCGTGGAGAAAGTGATCGAAAGCGGGAAGAGTAGTGAGAAGTGGACGGAGTTCTAGAACGGAAAAGAGTTAAGCGGTCGAGAAGTTCCAGAGGTTCCATAGGTTCCAGAGGTTCCATAGGTTTAATAGGTTTCATAAGTTGCTGCCGCACTTTGCGAAGTCCTCGGGTTAAGAAGGTTGAAATATTATTATCAATGCCGATATAATTCAGTCCTGATAATAAATTCTTTTCCGAAGCGCGGTAGCAACCTCTGGAACCCCTGGAACTTCTGGAACCCCTGGAACCTCTCAAATCCCTGAAACCTTTCACCCACAACATAATCTAACAAAACAGAAAAGCATGACAACCATCCAAGGTCCCGGTATTTTCCTCGCACAATTTCTCGGAGATAAACCGCCGTTCAATGATCTGCGGTCGATCTGTAACTGGGCGAAGAGTCTGGGTTTTAAAGGTGCGCAGATCCCGACATGGGATCCGCGTTGTATTGATCTGAAGAAAGCCGCTGAAAGCAAAACATATGCGGAAGAAGTAAAAGGGATCGTTAACGAATGTGGCCTTGAAGTGACGGAACTTTCAACGCATCTGCAGGGACAACTGGTGGCTGTGCATCCGGCATATGATGATCTGTTCGATGCGTTTGCGCCGGATGAAGTGAAGAAAAATCCAAAGGCAAGACAGGAATGGGCCGTGCAGCAATTGAAATACGGAGCGAAAGCTTCACAGAATATGGGCCTGACAGCGCATCCGACTTTCAGTGGCGCATTGCTCTGGCACACCTTCCATCCCTGGCCGCAAAGGCCGGCAGGACTGGTGGAAGAAGGGTTTAAGGAACTGGGTAAAAGATGGCTGCCGATCCTGAATTACTTTGATGAATGCGGCGTGGATGTTTGTTATGAAATACATCCGGGCGAAGACCTGTTTGATGGTATTACCTACGAAATGTTCCTGGAAGAAGTGAATAATCACCCAAGGGCATGTCTGCTGTATGATCCGTCGCACTTTGTATTGCAACAGTTGGATTATGTACAGTATATCGATTTCTATCATGAAAGGATCAAAGCATTTCACGTAAAGGATGCGGAGTTCCATTCAACCGGGAAGCAGGGCACGTTCGGCGGTTACCAAAGCTGGCTGAAAAGGGCCGGCCGCTACCGCTCGCCGGGAGATGGCCAGGTGGATTTCAAACAGGTGTTCAGTAAATTGACTGAATACGATTTCAAAGGCTGGGCCGTGATGGAATGGGAATGCTGCATCAAGCATCCTGAAGATGGCGCTAAAGAAGGCGCTAAATTTATCCAGGATCATATTATCCGCGTTACCGAAAAGGCTTTTGATGATTTCGCAGGCGTGAAAACAGATGAAGCATTTAACCGGAAAGTACTCGGATTGACCTAATTTTATCGCTGTATCCACATAATGAGCAAACATTTAAAACACTTCAAAAAAATGAGAAAATTTATCTTGGCGGCTACCGTGCTTGCAACGCTGGCAGCTTGCGGAGGAGGGGGAGACAAACCAAAAGAAACAGGTTCAGGTGCGGAAACGAAGCCAACTGAAACAGCTACCGAAACAGGAACTGCAAGTGCAGACGCAGATCTTTCTTCAAATCCTGATTACAAAAAAGGTCTTGAACTGATCGGCCAAAGCGATTGCTTTACCTGTCATAAAATAGATGAAGCATACACTGGCCCGACTTACCGCCAGGTGGCTGAAAAATATGCATCGCAGGCTCCCGGGATCATCCCCCAGCTTGCCGAAAAGATCATTAAAGGCGGCACCGGCGTTTGGGGATCAGTGCCAATGATCCCGCATGCAACCCTGTCGCAGGCAGATGCAGAAGCAATGGTGAAATATATTCTTTTATTAAAAAAATAATCACTCATGTTAAAAACAACACTGATCGCTACTTCGGTTGTTCTGTCAGTCGCTTGCGGCAACAATGCTGAAACAAAAACAGATACAGTGAATAACGATAGCACAAAAACTGCCACTCCTGCCGTAGCTGCAGACAATACCCTCACTGATGAGGAAAAGAAAGACGGTTGGGAATTGCTGTTTGATGGAACCGATGTAAAAGGATGGCATAAATACGGCGATCCTTCAAAGGCAGGCGCTGCCTGGAGAATGGAGAACGGTACACTCCGCTTTGATCCTTCCGTGAAAAAAGATAATAAAGATGCTGGCGGAGATCTCGTTACAGACGCTGAGTATACGAACTTCCATTTGTCGCTCGACTGGAAAGTTGATTCCGGTGGCAACAGCGGTATCATCTTCTATGTAAAAGAAGATAAACCCAAATACGAGAATACTTACAATACTGGTCCCGAAATGCAGGTGCTGGATAATGCAAAACATCCTGATGCAAAGATCCCAAAACACCGTGCAGGTGATCTGTATGACCTGATCTCTTCTTCTTCAGAGCCGGTAAAACCAGCGCTTGAGTGGAATCACGCAGAGATCAAAAGCAAAGACGGTAAACTTGATTTCTACCTGAATGGTGTTAACGTAGTATCAACTACTATGTGGGATGATAACTGGAAACAACTGATCGCGGGTAGCAAATTTAAATCAATGCCTGACTTTGGAACATTCAAAACAGGAAGAATTGCGTTGCAGGATCATGGTAATAATGTTTGGTATAAGAACATTAAGATCAAAAAATTGTAACGTGGGTGTATAAGATTGAAAAGGTGTTGTACAGATTGTGCAGCACCTTTTTTGTTGGTACTATTTCAATGCTGACAGGAAAAAGTTTCCGCAGATTACGCTGATCTATCAAACCTTCCTTGGAAATTGCCTGTGTTGTATGTATTGATTTAATTATGCTGCCGCAGATTACGCGGATGAGCCGTTGAACAAGGAAACTTATCTGCGTAATCTGCGGCAGCTAAACATAGACTATGCTTTATCCAAATGATATTTCTTTAATTGAAAGGGCAGATCAGCGTAATTAGCGGGAACCTACGATCTTCTACTCAAATCCCTCTCCGGATCGATCAGTGGTAGCACCACTTTAAATGACTGCTCATCCCTCATCGCCACAAATCCCTTCTTATCCAGCAGTTCATACTTAAGTTGTATATTCTTCAACCCGATCTTATTACTTATTGCATTCGCATTCCGCAATTGCAGGTTGTTCCTCACGATCAGGCACGAAGGCTGATAACTGGTAAAGATCTCGATCAGCAACGGCATTGACCGGGCAACAATATTATGCTTCACCGCATTTTCTATGAGCAATTGCAGGCTCAATGAAGGAAGCAACAGGTCATCACTCGACGGATCTGTGTTTATCTCCAGCCTGAATGCCTCGCCATATCGTGTCTGCAGTAATTTATAATACGAATGGATAAATTTTATTTCAGACGCTACGGTACTCAGTCCTTCTTCGTTATTTTTTAAAAGATAACGGTATACTTTACTGAGATCGTTAATAAAAATATTCGCTGTTTCTTTGTCTTCACGGATCAATGATGAAACCGTATTAAAACAATTGAACAGGAAATGCGGGTTCACCTGGTTCTTTAGTGTATCAAACTCTGAACTGAATGACTGCTGCCGCAGCATTTCTTTTTCTTCTTCTGCTTCGCGGTATTTATTTACCGCATATTCCGCATCATAAAGTGTTTCAAAGATCACATTCACACAAAACGCCAGTATGGCGCCCTGCCAGATATCCGAAGCACGGAATTCATAATCAAGAATATTCAGGGTGCTGTATACCGCAAGTATCGATCCGACCGCAGTGCACATAGACACGCAACAGATCAGGATCTTGATCCGTATACGCTGCCATGTCTGCTTCAACTCAGGATATTTCCGTTCAGCTTTTGCAGAGGCGGTGATACGTGCATACCAGGAAATATAGCCAAATCCGAAGATCAGCGGGAATGATATCAGCCATATTTTCCAGTCTTCCCATAACCGTTCGCGGTATAAGATCTGATTGACCGCGATATCGATGATCGGCATCGAAAAAAGAAAGGAATATACTTTCAGTTTGGGAACGGCTCTGATCTTCATACGACTGTTTCGTTTTTAGAATCGAACAAAGGCAGCTGTATGGTTCTTGCCAGATCATCATCATGGATAATGATCTCCGAATGATGAAGCAGGGAATATCTCGCCACAAGATTATCAATGCCGGATTCAACATCACGGTCCTCCCCAACGATCTTTGGCTGAAGATTATTCGTGATGATAAGGTATTCATCATTGCTTTCGATATAAATGATCAGCGGGCATTCACGGGTCATCGAGTTTTGCATAAACGCATTCTCAATGATCGTTTGCAGCGTTAATGGAGGCAGGTATTTTTCAAGATCGGTGTGGCGTACATTGATCTTCATCTCAAGACCTTCACCGTATCTTGCTTTCAACAGGTAGTAATAGGAACCTATGAAGGCCAGCTCAGCATCGAGTGTGACCAGTTCGTCATCTTCTGTGCGCAGCATATAGCGGTACACTTTGCTGAGTTCATCAAGGAATTTTTCAGCTTTATCTTCATCTTCATCTACGAGGCTCGACAATGAATTCAAACTATTGAAAAGAAAATGTGGATTCACCTGGCTCTTCAATCCCTGCAAGCGTATCTGACGATTGGTCCTGCTCAGTTGTTCATTCTCTTTCATCTTATTCTTCCAGATCCTGTATCTCGCCATGCCTTCCAGCAGAAAGGTGATGAACACGACATAAATACCGGTTCCAATACAGGCCCAGGCAAATGCAAAACTGTCAAAGCGGTAATGAAAGAACGGAATATGTTCATACCCCCAGAACAAAATGACCAGGAAGATGATCGTAAGCATCAGAAAGATGAAGATCATCACCAGCAAACGGGCGCCAATGCCCTGTTCACCTTTGAAGAATTTCCTCAAACCAACGCCGATCGAGCTGCAAAGTGTAAATCCAACCGAAAAGTCTGCGGCTGCAAATACTGTGGCCGTAAGAAATACCCATGCATCCGCGAAATAGCGAACGCCTAACAATAATGTGTTGATACCGATAGAAAAAGGCCCGACAAAAAAAGCCAGTACCACATAATCTTTACCGCTATACTGGGGTAATTTCCATTTCATACTTGTGCTACCGGTACAATGTAATTGTAAAAAAAGCAGCAGGTATGGTCAGAAAACCCGGACTGGTGATTTTGGTGAAGCAATTGAGGAAATGGGGAGGTGAGTTGTGGGGGATGACCGCGGAGGGCCGACCGCCGACCGCAGACGTGTCGTTGTGAGAGAGACGACGGACGACGGACCGCAGACCGCAGACGTTTCTTTATGATTGAGCATTCACCACAGGTAATAGTGGCTCTTATTCTTTCCTTAATGAGGTATTTATCTTTAATAAAAAATCATCTGCGGTCCGTGGTCCGTCGTCCGTGGTCCGTCGTCTGCCCCACAAAAAAGCCTCCCCATACCAAGGAAGGCTTCAATACTTTCAATCAAAAAAACGACTTGCTTTCAATCAGACCCGTCTGCGGTCCGCGGTCGGCCGTCCGCCGTCTTCTCACTCAATCTTCGTAATCTTCAACACATTCGTCGGCAAATGCGATGCCACCGGCGTACTGCCCGTGTTCACGATCGTATCTCCGGATTTCACAAACCCTCTTTCTTTCAGGATCGTAATCTGATCGAAGATGATATCATCGAGGCTTTCTTCTTCATCATAATAGAAGGCTCTTACACCCCAGCTAAGGCTCAACTGGTTTACCAGAGATCTTTTCTTGGTGAAGATGTACAAGGGAGACTGGGGTCTGTAGCTGCTCAGCATAAAACCGGTATAACCGCTTTGCGTCATACCAACCAATGCGTTTGCGGCAATATCGCTGGCGATCTTACAGGCGTTATAGCAGATTGCATCGCTTAGGAACGATGGTGAATGCGCGAGTGCTTTCAGATCTTCTTCACGATCGTAGCGGTATTCAGTGTGTTCTACTTCAAGAATGATCTTGCGCATGGTTTGTACAACCAGTGCAGGGTGATTGCCGGTAGCAGTTTCACCACTTAACATTACAGCGTCAGCGCCTTCCAGTACAGCGTTGGCCACGTCAGTGATCTCGCTGCGGTTTGGTTTTACCCGATCGATCATACTTTCCATCATCTGTGTTGCAACCACCACCGGTTTACCGCGGTGGATACATTTACGGATGATGTCACGCTGCGCCATCGGCACTTTTTCTACAGGAAGTTCAACACCCAGATCTCCGCGCGCTACCATCACCGCGTCAGACTCTACAACAATGTTGCGGAGATCAACCAGCGCGGAAGGCATTTCGATTTTGGCCATCACTTTAATGTCGCTGTTTCTTTCTCTGACCAGTTTTTTCAGGTCAATGATATCTTCTGCTTTCCTGACAAATGATAATGCTACCCAATCCAATTCATGTTTGACGATGAATTCAAAATCTTCAAAGTCTTTTGGCGTCATCGCAGGAAGAGAGATCGCTGTATCAGGCAGGTTCACCCCTTTCTTTGGCAGCAACATGCCGCCATAAGTAACCTGTACTTTTACATCACCTGCACCAGTAATGTCTACAACCACCACTTCCAGCTTTCCATCATCGATCATGATCTTTTCACCCACTTTCACATCATTGTGAAGGTTAGGGTAGGAGATGTAGATCTTTTCTTTTGTACCAACTACTTTTTCTTTGGAAGTGAATGTAAGGATATCACCTGGCTCGATCTTCAGTGCGCCGTTCTCAATTTCTCCAACACGGAGTTTCGGACCTTGCAGATCTCCGAGGATGGAGATATTGTAAGGCTCAGTTTTGTTGATCTTACGGATATGAGAAATGATCTCCGCTTTGTTTTCATGTGTACCATGTGAGAAGTTCAAACGGAAAACGTTCACACCTGCCTGTACCAGTTCCAGTAATTTATCGTATGTATCACAGGCCGGTCCAACAGTTGCTACGATCTTTGTACGGTGAAACGTATGTTTCAGACCCGCATCCTTATCCATTTGTTTGTGAAAATACTTTTCTGCGTTTTTAGCCATTGTATGCTGCTTTGTGCTTATTAAGAGTAGTGATTACTGCCGGTCAGGATGCAAGGATCTTCTGGATCTTCATCCATTCTGTGCCGATCTTGTGTTTTTCCTTAACGGCTTTGTCGAGTGGTGTATAGTGGATCTTATTGTTGATCACTCCCACCATAACATTCTTTCTGCCCAGTAGCAGGCTTTCAACTGCATAGTAGCCCATGTGGCTTGCCACCACGCGGTCTTCGCAGGTAGGAGCGCCACCGCGCTGGATATGTCCGAGAACGGTCACCCTTACATCAGCAGCAGGCATGCGCTGACGGATCACTTTGGCCAGTTCATTACCGCCGCCAAATTCCTCGCCTTCTGCCACTACGATGAGGTTGACCAGTTTTTTGCGTTTTTCTTTTTCTGTCAGTCCATGAATGATCGCTTCGATATCCGTCTTTGTTTCGGGGATCAGGATATTTTCCGCACCGGTGGCAATACCGCTGTGCAGGGCGATATATCCCGCATCACGGCCCATCACTTCCACGATGAACACGCGGTCATGCGCATCCATGGTATCGCGGATCTTATCGATCGCCTGTACGGCCGTGTTCACTGCGGTATCAAAACCGATGGTTACGTCTGTACCCGCCATGTCTTTATCGATGGTACCTGGCAGACCAACACAGGGGATCTCAAATTCATTGCTGAATTTCTGCGCACCTCTGAAGCTTCCGTCACCACCAATGATCACCAACCCATCGATCCCTCTTTTCTGCAGGTTTGCATAAGCTTTTTTACGGCCTTCGTGCTCAAAAAATTCCTTTGAACGGGCAGTCTTCAGGATCGTACCGCCACGCTGTATGATGTTCGCCACAGAACGTGACTCCATTTTAATAATATCATCTTCAACCATGCCCTGGTATCCGCGCATAATGCCAAAAACTTCCAGCCCGTGAAAAATGCCGGTCCGGACTACTGCTCTGATCGCCGCATTCATTCCTGGTGAATCTCCCCCCGATGTCAAAACCCCAATCTTGGTAACTTTGTGTGCCATTGACTCTTAAATAACTTTTATTTATATAATGCCTGGTTGCCGGGCGCAAAGAAAACGTTTTCCCAGCGCATCAAAAATAAGGTTTTGTTGCCATTGTGTGTAGGGTCAACACATAATAGGTGGTACGAATAACTGTTAGTTAATATTGGAGGACGTTTATGGGATGACCGCCGACGGCCGACCGCCGACCGCAGACGATTCATTAAAACTTATTATACTTGCCTTAATCAGTGTAATACGCAGAGCAAATAGTGAACGATCAATCACAATGAATCGGCCGATGCTGACCACTGATGACTCATTATAATTGATCGTGCTTATTAATCGAAGAATAATATCCGATCAAATAATGAATGATCAATGACAAAGAATAGTCTGCGGTCGGCGGTCGGCCATCGGCGGTCCTTTTTCCCTATCTTTAAACAGTCAACAAACATCTATGAAAAAACTCTTCCTCATACTGCTCATATCAAGCCCCTTGACCCCTATGGCACAAATAAAATACCCTGACACAAAGAAGATATCGGTTACTGATGATTATCATGGCACCAAAGTAGAAGATCCGTACCGCTGGCTGGAAGATGATAATGCGGAAGCAACAAAGAACTGGGTTAAAGAAGAAAATAAAGTTACGTTGGAGTATCTCGCAACAATTCCTATCCGCGACCGCGTGCGGGCAAGACTGGAAAAGCTTTGGGACTATCCGAGGTTTTCCTCACCATTCAAAAAAAGCGGGTATTTCTATTTTTTTAAAAATGATGGCCTGCAAAACCAACCCGTTCTGTATCGTCAGCGCGGCATAAATGATGACCCGGAAGAATTTCTTAATCCCAATACATTGAATAAAGAAGGAATTGCCGCATTGGGCGGATTCAACTTCAGCAAATCCGGAAAATATTTCTCTTATTCCATCGCCGTTGCGGGAAGCGACTGGCAGGAGGTATATGTAATGGAGACCGCCACCAAAAAACTTTTGCCGGATACAGTCAGATGGGTAAAGTTCAGTTCGTTCAGCTGGAATGGTGATGACGGATTTTATTACAGTGGCTATGATAAACCAAATGAAGAAACAAAACTGAGCAAGCAGAACCAGTTCCACAAAGTTTTTTATCATAAACTGGGCACTGCACAATCACAGGACAAACTGGTGTATGAAGATAAAAAGCATCCGCTTCGGTATCACAGCGCCTCACTTACGGAAGATCTTCGTTTCCTCATTGTTTATGTTGCCGAAGGCACCAGCGGTAGTGAGATTTGGTTCAGAGATCTGAAAGACCCTGCACAAAAAACATTCAAACAACTCATTCCCGGTTTTGCCACAGATGCTGAGGTGGTCGATAATGATGGCGGCAGATTGCTGGTAAGAACAAATGATGACGCACCAAATTTCAAACTGGTTTCCATCGACCCTAAAAAGCCTGAAAAGAAAAACTGGCAGGAGATCATTCCTGAAAAAGCAGAAGCACTGCAGGCCGTTAGTACCGGTGGCGGTTTTCTTTTTGCAGATTATCTTAAAGATGCATCAACGCGCGTGTACCAGCATGCGTATGATGGAAAGTTTGTCCGTGAGATCATGTTGCCCGGTATTGGTTCAGCAAGCGGTTTTGGAAGCGAACGGGCCGATAAAGATTTTTTCTACAGCTATAGTTCCTTTGCAACGCCTCCTGCTATTTACCGTTATGATATCGCAACAGGTAAATCAACCTTATTCCGCGAAACAAAGGTGAACATGCAAACCAGTGATTTTATTACTGAACAGGTTTTCTTTAATACTGATAAGCAAACAAAAGTGCCCGTCTTTTTAACCTATAAAAAAGGATTAAAGAAAGACGGTAAAAATCCTGTGTTGTTATATGGTTATGGAGGTTTCAATGTGGCGGTCACGCCCGCGTTCAGCGTAAGCAATGCCTTCTTTATAGAACAGGGTGGTATCTATGCCGTGGTAACGCTGCGTGGAGGCAGCGAGTATGGAGAGAAATGGCACAAAGCCGGCATGCTTGATAAGAAACAGAACGTGTTCAATGATTTTATCAATGCTGCGGAATACCTGATCTCTGCCGGGTACACAAGCCCTTCAAAGATCGCCATCCGTGGTGGAAGCAATGGCGGATTGCTTGTTGGCGCTGTAATGACGCAGCGCCCGGAATTGTTCAAAGTGGCATTGCCTGCTGTTGGTGTAATGGACATGCTGCGTTTTCATAAGTTCACCGTAGGCTGGGGATGGGTAACAGAGTATGGAAGCGCTGACAGCGTCAACCAATTCCCTTATTTGTATAAATATTCGCCTTATCACAATCTGAAACCAGGAGTAAAATACCCCGCAACACTGGTTACCACAGCCGATCACGATGATAGGGTGGTACCTGCCCATTCATTCAAGTTCGCTGCGCGTTTGCAGGAATATAATAAAGGCAGCAATCCTGTACTGATCCGTATTGATACAGATGCTGGTCACGGCGCAGGCAAACCTACCAGCAAAGCGATCGACGAAGCGGCTGATACCTGGAGTTTCGTGATGCACAATCTCGGCATGCCATTCATTGATGCGTCACGTGTAAGTGACGCTGGCAACGGCAAATCCACGGGAGGCAAAACCCTGACTCAGCAAAAACAGGATAAAGCAGCAGCAGCGGGGCAACAGGTTCCGCCCAGTATGCCTTCGACAAAGTCTGCAAACGGGCAATCGCCGGGCGCATCTTCCGCTCCTGCAGATCCCAAACACAATCCTTTTACCGAAAGTGAAAGGGCAAAGAGACAGGCAGGAAGTAAACAAAAGAAAGACCAGTAATTTTATTGAATGAATATACTCGTAACGGGGGCGAACGGATTTGTCGGACACTATCTCGTAAAGAAATTATTGCAGCATCATACAGTCGTTGCTACAGGAAAAGGTGAAAGCCGTTTGCCTTTCAATGCAGGCAATTTTGTGTATGAACAAATGGATTTCACCGATCCCTTTGCCGTGCATGATGTATTTGAAAAATACAGACCTGATATAGTCGTACACGCAGGAGCGATGGGCAAGCCTGATGAGTGTGAGGAACAGCAATGGCAGGCATATATCGTGAACGTTGAAGGAACGGTAACATTACTGACAAACGCCGCTGAATACGACAGCTTCTTCGTTTATGTGTCGACTGATTTTGTATTCAGCGGTGAAAAAGGAGATTATACAGAAGAGGATCCGGCCGGTCCTGTGAACTATTATGGTAAAACAAAACAGGAAGCGGAAGAAGCGGTTCGTGAATATGAAGCAGATTGGGCAATCGTGAGAACAGTGCTGGTGTACGGCCAGCCTTTATCGGGCCGTTCAAATATCCTGACCATTGTAAAAGACAAGCTGGAGAAAAATGAAAGTTACAATGTAGTGGATGATCAGCTACGCACACCTACTTATGTGGAAGACCTGGCGGAGGGCATCGTAAAGATCATCGATCAGCGGGCAACAGGAATATTCCATTTATCCGGTAAAGATAAACTGACGCCATACCAGATGGCACGGGAAACTGCCGCATATCTCGGTCTTGATCAAGAACTGATCAAAAGAGTCACCGCCGCTGACTTTTCACAGCCGGCAAAAAGACCTGCCAACACAAGCTTTGTTATCACAAAAGCAAACACGCTATTGGGATATGAACCTCTTTCATTCAGACAAGGTCTTGAAAAGATGTTTCCAAAAACATGATTAAAGACTGATGAAGCTTAGTCGTGCGGCTTTGTAAAATTCTGTTCACCCGCGGTGATCGCAACAGCTAACTGGTTATCCTTTGGTGGAACCGGGCAGTTATATTTCCCGGTAACATAAGCGCAGTAAGGATTGTATGCTTTGTTGAAATCGATGATCACCGAATCATTCTTTATTTCTGTTGTATAAAGATCGATGTATCTGCCCGCTGCATAAGTAGATTCACCCGAAGTAAGATCAGTAAAAGGGAGAAATAGAAGGTCTTTATATTTTTCGATGGTTATCAACCCCTGCGATTGATAGACGGGAAGTTTTACCAGTGTGTCATGAACATAAAACTCAAGCACGCCATATGTTCTGAAGGTTTTCTTTACGGAACCTGAGGTTTCCATATTGAACCATTTGCTGTCAGGTGTTCTGTTCAACTTTGCTGTGATACGGAAAGATTCATCAACAGGAAAGAACCGGAAATATTTTTTATCAGCAGCTGTCACTACTTCGTGCTTTTGCACATACTGATCGATATAACGTTGCATTGAATCGCGGTACGGCTGACTATGCACAGAGAGAACAAGCATGAGACACAGGCAGGGAAGAAGAGTTTTCATGGCGTAAAATTAAGGAAACGGAATTAGTCCGCACCCGGTGCTTCCATTTCGATAGATGGGATCCTCCCGTTTTCCCGCAGCCTAGCTTTTTACACCCAGGAAAATTTCCGCCATCATGCATCTTGCGCTGCCGCCACCGTTCGTTTCGATCGTATTGATAGGAGAGTGAATGATGCGGTTGAAAGCAGTAAGTGATCCGATCTGTTCTTCATCAAGGGATTCATAAGCCTGGGTGGACATGACGAGCAGTTTCTCTCCCGAAGCATTTTCAACCTGTAGCATATTGCCCGCGAAATGATTCATTTGCTTCAGGGTGATGGCGATGATCGTCTTGCCCGTACGCTGGATCGCTTCCTCTACTTTTTGCTGCTCCGTTGGAGAGGCAATGCTTTCCAGGCATACTACGGCATACCGGTCAGCAATACACATCATCACATTGGTATGATAGATCGCCTGGCCGTTCCCGTCGGTTGCGGTAAAAAACACCGGTGTATAGTCAAGTTGCCTGCAGAATTCTTCAAGCACCTGTTCATCCGTACGGGGAGAAAGACAGGCATATGCGATGCGGTGATCCCTGTCGAGCACCATACTACCCGTTCCTTCAAGGAAAACATTTTCTTTTTCAAACCCGGTCAGATCGATCGTGCCTTCAATCGAAAATTTCTTCCCGATCTCATTCAGCACATGCGGTTTGCGTTCCGCTCTCCGGTTCTCCGCGAACATGGGGTACAGCACCACGGTCCCATCCGAATGAAACGATACCCAGTTATTCGGAAAGATCGAATCCGGTGTATGCGGTTCCTCCGTATCCTGCACTACCGTCACCTGTACGCCATTATCGCGCAGCATATTTACAAATGCATCAAATTCTGCCAAAGCTTTTTCCTGCACAGCTGTCTCATCAGCCGTTGCAGATTGAAAGGCATTGTTCACGGCCGTCTGTTCGTTGTAAAGAAAACTTACAGGACGGATCATCAGGATGTGGGATGTTGTTTGCATAAGAGAAATGACCGCTGATCGCCGATCCTTATATCAGTTAATGTTTTTTACTAATCACCAGCTATTCAATTCCGATACTATTTTTATACATCAATTCAAAACGACCGTCTGCGGTCCGCGGTCTGCCATCCGCAGTCCTCTCTCACCTCAAATCCTCCCTCATCAACGGCATACTCATACAATGAAAACCTCCTCTCGCACGGGAAAGCTCAGCCGATGGCATTGTGATCAGTGTGTTCTCGATCTCATCAACATTAACCTCACCATTTTCCAACTGGCGGACGAGCTCATGTGCATGTATCACATTAAAACCTGCTTCACGGAATGCTTCAACGGTTTTATCATTCCTGTCATAGCCAAGCACCACGCCTTCTTTTAATGCAAGCAGGTTGCAGGAGTCGGTCCATTGTTCCCTGGCATCGTAGGGGAATTCGTTATTGCCGGAATAGATGAACTGCACTTTTTCTTCTGACTTCAGATCGTTCTTGCTGATATCAGCCAGCAGCTCTTCAAGGTTATCAAAATGTTCCGGATTGGATGGATCTTTTCTTCTGAACTGCGTGATACGGATCTTTTCATCTTTTTTTCCACCGCCTTCCAGTACGCGCTGCACGTCATCCGCATCTTCCATTTTGATCGCCTTTTTGGAGAAGGTGCCGAGTAATACCCAGGTATTTCTTTTTACCTGGGTAAAAATAGTATCAATGTGCATGTAATCTCTTTTCTTGGGGATCCTGATCACAGAGATCTTTTTTACCACGTTCCGTTCAAACAGAAGATTGATGCACTGATGCGCAGCTTCCATGGACGTACGTTCACTGATACCGATCAGCAAATGGTCTTTGGTGATCACCATAATATCACCGCCTTCCAGCGTTACTTTTTTATCATCACCATCTTTGGGTAATAAAAAATAATGCGAAGTATTGGGCAGTTCAATGATATTATCGCGATACAGCGCAAACATCGGGTGATTATAAAAAATATATTTCACCAGCAACGCTTCCCGTGTACGGGCCTGTTTGGCTGGTTTATTCAACAGGATGAAATCATTGATCACGATGCCGATATCCCGGGTGAAAATAAAATTCGGAATAGGAGGGAACAACATCACTTTGTCATCGGTGGTGCCGCTGATAAATACTTTTGCGAGCTGCGGACCATCCATCACCAGCAATTTATCCTGCAATTCATAAGAGCAATTCTCAATGGCGCATACAGATGCAACCAGTTTGAGTTTGATCTCATGCTGTTCAAGGATCTCTCCAAGCAGCCATTGCAATTCCACCACGTTATGCGAACGATAGAAATCTTTATGTTCAGGTTTATAAAAGTTGAAACGGTTGTCCGGTGAATCCACAAAATCAAGACGTCCTTTTATTTTCGGTGCATCCAAAAAATAAAGGAGCAGTTTGATGTAAAAGTCGTATTCCTTGCGGCGGATCGTTTCAAGATGGACGATATCTTCAAACAGCCAATCCTGTGCTTTGGATGGAACTACTTTTCCGAGACCACTGTCAGGACTGTGTACCAGTAAGCGTTTCAACGTGCCTATTTCGGAGGTAACGCGGATCTGATCGTTCATAAGTTAATTGACAAGACAAAAGTGAAAAAGGGGAGAACCCTGCAATTTCTCTTCGATTAATAAAATGGTGTTGGCCCGAAAGGCTAACAATTGTTTGGTAAAGCTAAGAGGAAAAAGGGAAAAAGAGAAAAAGAGGGAGTGAAGGGCGGATTTGACCGGGTGGAGGGATTGTTTGTGATGGGGGAGATCGATGTTCGATGTTGAATTCGATGTTCGATGGTGGATGATCGATGGTCGATCGTCGATTGTCAATGACTGACCGACTTTTGTCAGACCGGTCATCTTAAACAAAACCCTTCCGGATTTGGAAGGGTTTTGTTTAAATGTATTTTCGACTGAGGATCTCGACCATCGATCGTCCACCATCGAACATCGCCTCACTTACTCATGTGCTGCCAGAATCGGCACTGTGCTATTGAACGCGAGTTTCTTTGTATGGCTGGTGTTAAAGCTGAACAGGCTGTTGATGAATGTATGGTTTTTGGGAATGATGATGATGAGGTCGATGTTCTTGTCGCGGGAGAACTGTTCGATCGCATCATAAAAATCATTCATGCCAATAAAGTAGAATTCGGGATTGAACTCAGCGAACATCTTCAACATCTTGCCTCTTTCAGTCAGGAATTCTTCTGTGAGTGAAACGTAATGCTCATTGTCAACGTTTACGATATGAAGACTTGCGTTGAATATTTCGAGAACGTTCTTGATAGCGAGTACAGGGGTGGTGGCGTCCACGTCCTGGAAATCAGATGTAAGAGCAATATTGGTGATGCCTGTATACTTTGCACCGGCAGGGATGATCATCACCGGGCAGATATTGGCATCGGCCATTTTCAGTGTATTGCTGCCGATAAAGAGCTGGCGCCATTCGTCTTTCTCAGAAATGCCCATGATGATGAGCTCGGCAGTCTTCTGGTAAGCCAGTCTGCCAAGGTTATCGATCAGATCATCTCCCAGTTCTTTTTCCACTTCCAGGTTCTTTACGCCTTTCTGTTCCAGTTCAGCCCTCAGGCTTTCAAGATACTGGGTAGCCGTTGCGCTTTCGTCAGCATCTTTGAACATGTGGTAAAGAATAACGCGGGCATCGTTTTTGCCTGCAAGCATGTCAGCTGCATAACGGGCAGCATTCAATGAGGTTTCGGAAAAGTCAACAGGGATAATTACATCTTTCATGTGCATGGTTAGTTTTTGGGCTATGTTCAAAGAAACAGAAAAAAGGACTTATTGCAAAGAAAGAATAGGCATCTGGAAAACTTTGTTCGATAGCCGATGCCTGATAGCCGCCGCCCGGCCTTCACGCTCCGAACGACGAGCTATTATCAGCGTCTCTTCATGAGAGTTTTAATTAATATCAGGCTTTGTCCGGCACAGCGCCCGGCCGGTTGCAGTCGGTCATCTGCTATCGGCACTTGCGACTTTAAATTTCCTTACCTTGAATGCTCAAACATTTTCCAATGAAACGCTCACTGGCGATGCTTACAGTTTTCCTGACAAGCAAGATCCTTTTATCACAGGAAGTAATTCCGCTGTATAGTAAAATTCCGGGTGGTAAGCCTGCGGTTGCAAAGGAGAGGTCTGACACAACAGGGGGAATATTGCGGATACGCGATGTATCTGTTCCAACGCTTACTATATACAGGCCTGATGAGGCTAAGGCGAATGGTACGGCTGTGGTGATCTGTCCGGGCGGGGGATATGCGCTGCTCGCAGCCGGTCATGAAGGATCGGATGTGGCAAAGCTGTTCACCAGTTGGGGTATTACAGCATGCGTGCTGAAGTACCGTCTGCCCAATGACGCGATCATGGAGAATAAAACGATCGGTCCTTTGCAGGATGCGCAAACGGCGCTGGCACTGGTAAGGAAACATGCTTCCGAATGGAAGCTCGATCCGGCAAAGATTGGTATCATGGGTTTTTCTGCTGGTGGACATCTTGCGGCGACAGCCTCCACGCATTTTAACAAGCCTGTGATCGCCGCGGATAAGTTGATACTGCGCCCTTCTTTTTCCATCCTTATCTATCCGGTGATCAGTTTAACGGATAGTCTCATGCATAAGGGAAGCCGCGATAACCTGCTTGGCGCTGATCTTTCGCCGGCACGTGTGGCTGAGTACTCCAACGAGCTTCAGGTAACACCGGAAACTCCACCTGCTTTTTTGGTGCATGCATCTGATGATAAAACGGTACCTGTAGGAAACAGTATCGCTTATTATCAGGCTTTGCTGAAAAATAATGTATCCGCGGAAATGCATATCTATGAAAAGGGGGGCCACGGCTTTGGAATGAATAATAAAACCACCGCCGATCAATGGACCGAAAGGCTGAAGAACTGGCTGATGGCAAACAAGCTGTTGAACTGACTGCGCGGTTTGTTGGATGTTCGATGCGCGATGGTCGATGGTCGGTTATCCGCCAGCGTATCTGAAGTTTCAGCCAGGAATTCGACCATCGACCATCGCGCATCGAACATCCAACAGTTAAAGGCGGCAGACTGGCTGCGTAACACCTAAATCATTGAGAAGAAATCCACAAGCTTTCCAGAACGCAGGCATCACATAGGGAAACTACGAGTGCGGTATCGGTCGACCACTATTGTACAGGTGTTGGGCAGGTATTACTTTAGAGCCTGAATCCAAACCCCTGAAAGATGAAACTTATCGTTCTCTGTACATTGCTTGCGTGTTTTGTGTTTGGTACGGAACCAAGCATTTATGATTTTAAAGTAAACGCATTGCAGCGTGATAATACGCAGATCAACTTCTCTGATTTCAAAGGCAAGAAGATCCTGATCGTCAACACCGCATCCAAATCGCCTTATACCTTCCAGATGGAAGAACTGGAGAAACTTTACCGCGCTTACAGGGACAAGCTGGTGATCGTTGGCTTTCCTGCCGGCGCTGACTTCGGCGACCAGGAATTGAAATCAAACCGAGAGATCCGTGACTTCTGCACTTTTACGTATGATATCACCTTCCCGATGGCGGAGAAAGTCACCACTGTCGGCGAGATGCGTCACCCCATCTTCTCCTACCTTATTTCAGAAGCAAAAAAAATGGCGATGGATGATCCGGTCATTAAATGGAATTTCACCAAATTCCTGCTCGATGAGAATGGCAAACTGATAAAGGTATTTCCGGCTGATGTGACGCCGCTGAGTACTGAGGTGACGAGTTACCTCAATAATACGCGCGGGTGGCAGTGAGAATGACCGCTGACCGCTGACGGCCGACCGCAGACCATTCATTCAGGCTGAACAATCGTCTGATTCCGGGATCAGATGTTAAGTGAATAAAAAATATTCAGTGGGAATTACCGCTTTTGGTAGTTCCCTTTTTCTATTTCTAATATTTAATTGATCGGTTTTCAAACGATCATAAATATCAAGGAAAGCTAAGTGATTTATTGAACCGTCGGCGGTCTGCGGTCGGCCGTCGGCGGTCCTCCTGCTCAATAAATCATTTCCATTTTCTTCGTATCTTCCAACTTCACCAAAGAAAAAGGAGGTATTCATGCAATCAGATAAATCATGGACGCCTTCGGTTATTATCGCGTAACCGGGCTTCTCCTAAAATAATCTGCTGGCGAAGAGCCAGGGGCCACTAAGTTTTTCTTAGTGGCTTTTAAATTTTGAAGACCGGTGGGATAGAAGGCTCTACTGCCAGTTATTACCAGGCAAAATTTAAAAGTAGATCAAAAAAATCCGGGAACAGGCCGGGGCTATACCCTCTCCTGGTAAAAATTGGTAAGAGCTCTATTATTTTTTACTTGTTACTTTTAAATTTTTAATTCAGGGAACAACTGACAATTTTGGGGTTAGGGCGGCATGGCTTGATCCTTTTATACTGGCATTATGCAAAAGAATGGAACCCGTTTCAGATGGCTGCGCCGTCTACTCCGCGTGCTGATCGTGGTGATCGGCCTCTTTATTATTGCCTGCCTGATCTTTGATCATTTTGTGCAGTTCAGATTGTCCGACGATGAGATCCGCAAAATATTTGCAGAGCGCAAGATCGATGGACAGATCGGTTATTACACCACACACGGCCGTACCATGCGCTATGCAAGCGTTGGTAATGATAGCCTGCCTGCATTGCTTATGCTGCATGGCTCGCCCGGTTCGATGAGCTATTACAGCGGTCGTTACGCAGATACTGTTATCCAGCGGCATTTTAAAGTATTCACCGTTGATCGTCCGGGTTATGGTTATTCCGGACTGGGAGATCCCGTTGCCTCCATACAGGAACAGGCAGAAATGATCCGGCCGATACTGGACAGTCTTCATAAAGTGAGACATCCGGTGATCGTTGCCGGTGGTTCATACGGGTCATCCGTCGCCTGCAGGCTGGCCATGGATCATCCTGAACTGGTGGATGGCCTTGTGCTTACCGGTCCATCTCTCGGACCCGGACTGGAAAAAGTCTACTGGTTCAGTCCCATTGTTGAAAACTGGTCCATCCGCTGGTTCATTCCACGCATCTTCCGCTCAGCCAATACCGAGAAAATGCATCATAAGGAAGAACTGGAAAAGATGCTTCCCTACTGGCAGAACATCCGCATTCCGGTGATTTACATGCAGGGAGAAAATGATTATCTGATCGACACTACCAATGCTGGCTTTGCGAGACAGCATCTCGTAAATGCGCCTTATCTCGATATACAGTTCATCAAAGGCCGCGAACACCGTCTTGCGCAATTCGAATGGCCGGCGATCAGGGCCGGCATCATGGAGGTATACGCACGGGCGGGCAGGGATTCGGTGTTCAGTCATACAGGAAAATGATCAAGCCGTCTGAAACAGACCCTGATGCTCCAAGCCAATTTAGCCTGCTTTGGCCATTCTGCAGGTTAATGGTTTGCACTTTCGCGCAGGCTCGCTGAATGAGCATAAGAGGGTGTTTGGGATTAGGTTCGATGTAATACCGGGCAAAACACTGTTTCTCCCGGTTCTTCCGCAAACACTTAAAAATACGCGTGAACCCGCTTCTGACATTGGTCAAACACTGAACAAATAACCTTGCAATTATTAACTCACTCTCTTGAAAATCTGTTTTTCAGCTAGTTAGCCGGGTGAGCCGGCATCAGGTCACCCATCCATCATTTCCGTCCGGGAATACCGTTGATCCTGTATAAACAAAGCCGCTTGATCCTCCACAATCTCACCCTGTTACTGCAATTGCCGGGTGTGATTGCTTTTTCTTTTGACAACTCCCCGTGTTCATATCCATACTGCTCCATTGAATAATAGTTTTAAGGGTTTTAAAATGGTGGGATAAATGGGCGGAATCTCATCCCTGAAAAGCGGCTGAAAGATTGGAATCGATTAGCCATTCCACCCATCTTCTCCCATAATGATGATTCAATCCGGTACTCACTGCAATTTTTACGGTTCCTTCCCGTTCTTGCCGCCTTACCGGTTCAATATTTGTCGGTAAACGGATAGACCCAGAAAGCGCGCTGAAAGGTTCTGTTCCGTATTGCTCAGCTGGATGAACGCTTCAGTTTGCGTGATATATCGCATTTGATCATGATGTAAACTAATTCAGGTAGTAAGTTTTAGTATGGGAAAAACAACGCAGAAAAATGTTTTTTTCCCATTGAAGGCTGTAAGAAATCATGTAATAAACCAGTATGAAATGAAATCGTGTTAATTTCACGCGCTGCAAACCACCGAATATGTTGTCTTCTGAAGAAATAAAGAAAAACGCCGGATTTTACGCTGCCGATCTGATAAAGAATGGGATGAGTTTTGGTCTTGGGACCGGAACAACGGTCTATTGGCTTATCCAGGAACTGGGGGAACGTGTTGCACAGGGCCTGGAGATCAAAGCTGTTCCTACTTCCGGGCAGACCGCTGTGTTAGCCCGCCAGGCCGGTATTCCGCTGGCTGATCTGGATGAGATCGATAGATTGGCCATTGCCATTGATGGTGCTGATGAGATCGATCCATATGGCAATCTTATTAAAGGCGGCGGCGGTGCATTATTACAAGAGAAGATCGTGGCCGCTGCTGCTGACCGGTTTATCATAATTGCCGATCAGTCGAAGCTCGTACCACGGCTCGGCCGGTTTCCTCTTCCGGTTGAAGTCATTCCGTTTGGATACAAACAGGTGATTCGCCGCATTCTTGACTCCGGCCTTTGCCGCGAAATCAAACTCCGTCAAAAGAACGGTAAGCCCTTTATCTCCGATCACCAGCACTATATTATCGATTGCCAGTTTGATACCATCGAACACCCGCTCTTCCTCAATGCCGCCCTCGAAAATATCGCAGGTGTCGTAGAAACCGGCCTCTTCCTGAATATGGCCGATCATGCAATTATCGGCTATGACGACGGGAAGATTGAGATGATACGGTTCACGGGAAGGATGTAGGAGGTGAGAGGTTCCAGAGGTTCCATAGGTTTCAGATGTTCCAGAGGTTGCTGCCGCGTTAGAAAATATCCCGGAGTTCTGAAGCATTTTCTAACGCGGCAGCAACCTGTGAAACCTTTGGAACCTGTGAAACCTATGGAACCCGTAATCGCTACATATTTTTTAGTATTATTGCGACCTGTTCAAAGCAAAACACAACACTCTATCTTATGGCTGAACTGGAAGTGGTCAAACATGCAAAAAAAGTAATGGATACGGTCGGCGATCGGGAGAAGGGATGGAAGCATAAACTTAAAGACATCATTCTGGAAATACTGATCATTGTGTTTGCGGTGAGCCTGTCGATCTCGCTGCATAACTGGAGTGAAAGAAACCATGACAGACATGAGGAAGAAGAATTTCTTCACGGCCTGAAGCTTGATCTGCAAAGTGATCTCAAAGAAATGAGCAGTGACAGTGCCAATTACAGCCTCGCATTAAAAGGTATAAAATATTTTTTGAGAGTTTCGGATGGTGAAGCGCTGAATAAGGACAGTATGAATATTTATTACTTTCTTTTTTATAACACCACGTACCTCGTTCCGAATAGCGGCCGTTTTGAAGGATTAAAAGCATCCGGAAAACTCGGTGTCCTGGAGAACAAAGAACTGCGCAATGATATTCTTGATTTTTACCAGGAGTTTGTTCCGATGGTAAATCTTAACAATGATTGGATCAACACCTACAAGAGCAATTATGTGGGCTCGTATGTCAATAAAAATCTTGATCTCAGAAACGGAAAAGATAACTGGGAACAGGTCCTGGGATCAAACGAAATGCGTAACGGTCTTACCCGTATGCTGGACATTGAAGAGATCGTCGGGAACTACGGAGCAGCGCTTGCCAAAGTGCGTCAGATAATAAACCTGATTGATAAAGAAGTGCATTAAGATAAATAAATAAAAGAGCGGACTGATAGTATTGTCAGGCCGCTCTTTTTATTACGCATGATCAAGGACCATTCTTTGTCGTGCGCCATTTCAAAAGAACGATACCACTAAGAACCGGAATGTGCAATCAATCTTAAACATTCGGTGGTCTGCGGTCTTTCCGCTCTCTTGCGTAAAAAAACCAGTCCGAAGACTGGTTTAAATGAAGTTCATGCAAACACGTTCTTAGTTATCAGCTGAAGTACGCGAAAAATAAAGTGACCAGGCCTGTAATGAGAAATACAGTTCCAATGGCAATTGTTGCCTGAACATTCTCATTCTTCATTAATGTGTTGATTTTTTTCATACACAAAAGTTTTAAGTTTCGATAAAAGGGGTTCAGGTGTTCCAGAGGATAAACCGGAATTTGCCGAAACAAATAAGTCTTCTGTGATTTTACAAAGGAGTGGAGATGACGCAAACGTACACAATAAAGTGCCTGTTGTCAAGTCTTTGAACAGTTTTTATGAATTAGCCAACATCGTGTTTTTACGATAGCTTCATAATCTTTTTGCTTACAACCGTTTATTTATTAAAATAAAAAACAACTGGCCCTTTCCGGGCAAAGTTTTTCCGGATGACCAGTTGTTTTATACTGATTCAGCTAGCCCAACCTGCTAGTGATAACCTTAAAGCAGTTCGATCGCCGATTACCGATGGCAGTTGACTACCAAGAGGCAAACTACTTTTCTCAGACCTTCTTCCCGTCCTCCCGCCTTACCGGTAAAAAATAAACCGGTAAGGCGGGAGGACGGGAAGAACGAACAAAAGCAGCAGCTTAACTAACTCAACCTGCCATTTTAAGCGTTATAGTACCCGGATGGTTTATTGGCTGACTGAATGCGATAGAAGGGATGTAACCGGTAATAGAACGATGAAATGGTCGATAAGATGCAGGACCTTCAACGAAAAGAGAGGAAATCGGTCATCAGCTATCGAACTACTGCAACGCTTTAACCGGCAAGTAGCCTGGTTATTTTACTTTTAATACCGGTTGCAGAATGTACTTTCCATTACCGGTTTGGTGTATGGATAAGGCTGCATCAAAATCGATCAGCAAAGAATCAACTGATGTCCTTAGCTGTTTATCTATTTTGATCTTTAATCCTGACTCACTTCCGCTCGGAACGGTCAACGGGTAGTTCACATTATCAATTGTAATGGAGTTGTTGCTGCCCAGTATAAATCTTACTTCCTTTAATGGCCCGGTCGGAACAAGGCCGGTGGCCAGGACTGTATCGATCCCGTTCTGAAAGTCAAGCAGGTTGTATACACCAGCTTTTGTATGGAGCGTTGTCCAGCTTTCAGGTTCGTTGTCATTCATTTTTACTGTAACCTCACGTATGTCTACGTTTACTTCCGTTGCATCGAATGGGCTGTCAGTCAAATGGATGCTCAGTTGTGTTGTATTGTCTTCATCTTTCTGACAGGAAATGAAAGTGAATACGGCAAGTGTTGCCACTGCAAAGCAGGTAAGCAGGCGGGGTCTCATAAAATGTGTTTAGCCGCTTTATAGTAAAAATCATGCCGGTGAATCATTCACCGGCATGTGCATATAGCAGCAGGCAGACCATATTAATGGATGCGATAAGTCAGTCCCAGCCGGATAAATCTTGAATAGCCTGTCAGCATATCTTTTTCATGATAGTAGTTTCTCAATCCACTGGCATAACCTGCGGTAAGTCCGATCCTGTTGATCGAAGTGACCAGTTGAAACCTGATGCGGTAGTCCATATTTTTTCTAAGCGTATTGATCGCATGATAAGAATCGCCGGTGCCCAACTGCTTCGCATTGATCTCTTCATTTCGGTTTACGCACGCTGCAAATTCAATACCCGAGCTCAGGTCTATGTTGATCTTCTTATTGAGCAATCTGAATCCAGCATAAGGGCTTACTGTAATAAAGTTGCTGTTCAGTTTCACCTTACCTCCGGCCTGCATTAATGAACTTGAGTAAGAAAAAGGAGTGATATAATTGATAGTAACACTTGAATGCAGCGATTGATAGGCGAGTTCCGCACCATAAATAAAGCCGCTGTTTGTATGACGTTGTATCCGGCCATTGATCTCGTATGAAAATTCAGGTGAGCTCTTTCTTGGTCCCATCATCTCACCCCGGATCGTCGGGCTTGCTATAATAGATGTTGAGTTCGATGCATTTTTGCTTGTAATGTAGAACCATCCGGAGTTAAGTCCGGCAGTATAAGTTGTTTGTTGCGCATGCGTAGTAGCAACAAGGCAAAGCAAGGGCAGTACCAGCAGAATGTGTCTTGGTTTCATATACGGTTGCTGACAAACCGTGTTAAAAAAACGTTGCATACATTTCAATTGCCGGTAATTACGCGCATTGGGGAAATTATCCTACAATCTGCGGCACCTCTTCATTTTCCAAGAAATTGATTTAGAGCGATAATGATTCACTGGTATGAATATTGGCTACTACACCACAGATCAAAAACATTGATTATGAAAAAAGCAATTATAGCAATTGCGGCTGCCGCGTTATTCACCGCTTGTGGTAACAAGAATGAAAGAACTGCTGCCGCTTCAGAGACAAACCAACAAAAACCAGTTGTTGTAGAGAAAGTAAAATATGTACCTGTACAACAGGCGCCCGCCACAACGACCTCAACTGCCAGCAAGAAGCAGGGCTGGAGTAAAGCTGCAAAAGGAGCCGTCATCGGTGGTGCAGGTGGTGCGTTAGTAGGTGGTACAGTAAGTAGCAACAAACCTGCCGGTGCCATCATTGGTGGTGTGGTAGGTGCGGGTACGGGTTACCTGATAGGTCGTGGGGAAGATAAAAAAGACGGCCGTGTAAAACCCAGAACAAACCAGTAATTTGTCTAACACGCACATACAGGCCGGTCCGTATTTCGGGCCGGCCTTTTTTTTCGATGTTGGATGATCGATGTTCGATGCTGGATGGTCGATGGTCGGAGCAACGCCATTTACATCGACCATTGACCGTCGATCCGGCCTAAGCCTTCCAGCATCGATCATCAGCCATCGATCATCAGCCATCGAACATCGACCATCGAACATCGAACATCGACCATCGATCATCCAACATCGACCATCAAACCCCCGAATTCTCCCGCCCGGCATAAAATCTCCAAAAAAATACCCTACCTGTTTGTTCGTACGAAAAAATTCCTACCTTAGCTTTATGAAGGAAAAACAGGAAGACGGCAAAAAAATAGAACCTACCCGCGCAGAACTGGAGATCCTGCAGGTATTATGGGAGCATGGACCTTCCACCGTCAGATTTGTAAATGACCAGTTGAATACACAACGTGAAGTGAATTATACCTCCACTTTAAAACTCATGCAGATCATGTGGGAGAAAGGAATACTGGTGAGGGATGAGACCAGCATGAAGCATATTTACAGCGTGGCGGAAGAAGAACAGAAAACCAAAGCATTTTTGCTTGACAAGTTTGTTGACTCCATGTATAAAGGTTCTGCCAGCAAACTGGTGATGCAGTTGCTGGGAAACAAGAAAACTTCCAAAGAAGAGTTGGATGCCATAAAGAGTTTATTGAAGAAAATCGAAAAAGACGGTAAATAGTAGAAGATCACTCAATCTGTTTTCATGAATGTTTTATCCATCATAACGGGTAATATCATCCGCGCTTTGAGCAGTACGTTCATCTATTCCCTCTGGCAGGGATTGATACTGGCTGCGCTTGCAGGGTTGGTTGTATTGCTGACAAGAAAGTCTACATCGGCTAAACGGTATAATTTACTGGTAGGTTTGCTTGCTTGTTTTGCTGTCGCAATATCTGTCACGTTCATCGTTCAGTTCATAAGGGCTTCAGGTGAGCACTATATCGTCATCAACGGCCAGTTCCGACAGGAGTTTACCACCGTACTGGATTTGCAGAACAGCGTTGCCCCGCAGGAGGATACCGCCGGTGGATCTGTGCTGGCTTATCTGAATGGCCATGCGGAAATGATCGTCATGATCTGGTTTCTTATTGTTTGTGCGCGATGCCTTCAATTGCTCACCGGCCTGCATGGGTTGCAGCGTTTGCGGAAGGAATCGATCAGCATTGGTAAGGAATGGGAAGAAAAGTTGGTTGAACTGGCTGATGCGATTGGTGTCCGCCGGAAAGTAATGATGGCCGGATCTGTATTGGCGAAAGTGCCGATGGTGATCGGGCATATCAAACCGGTGATCCTGATCCCCATGTCATTGCTCACCGCAATGCAGCCAGCCGAAATAGAAGCAGTGCTGATACATGAACTCGCACATATCCGCCGCAGGGATTACCTGGTAAATATGTTGCAGCACCTGATGGAGATCGTATTCTTTTTCAATCCGGCCGTCCTTTGGATCTCCTCATTGATAAAAGCAGAGCGTGAGAATTGCTGTGATGACATCACTTTAAAACAGACGGGTGATAAAGCCGCATATATCCGTGCATTGGTCTCCTGCCAGGAATTTCAATTACAGACACCCAAAATGGCGATCGGTCTCCCGGGGCGGAAAAATCTTCTTGGCCGCGTAAGCAGGATGGTATCAAGTCATAACCACTCCCTGTCTGTTTTTGAAAAATCATTGCTGGCTGTTTGCCTGGTGGCCGCCGGCCTCACACTGGCCGCTTTTTCCCGCAAGCCGGAAAAAAAGCAGCCGACTTCCGATAGCGCGCAAAGCGCTAGTGCCATAAGGACAAAAATTGATTCGATGAAAACGATAGAGGATCACAGCCTTCCTGGTTTTACAGAACAGGCAAATAGGTTCCGTATCTATCAACCTGTGGAAGTGGGAGAAGGCACATCCTGTTATATCGGTGATGTGGATGATCTCATCGGCTATCAGACCTATCTGCTGAAAAAAGAGGATGTTCTTTACCAGCTGAATTATATCAAGGGAAAACTTTCTTCGCTGCAGGTGAATGGAAAAGATATTCCCACCCCGCAATGGGTATCTTATAAGGAACGTGTGCAACAACTGACCGGTGATCATGAAGCAAAAGCTCAGCGCTTATTCAAACAACAATTGCCGGATACAATAGCGGCAGAAGATATTTTTGACCGTGCTGAGAAAACTCTTAGGAATGGTGTCAACAGAACCAAAGATGCGATCGACGAAGCAGGCATGGCGCTTGGGCGTTCTATCCGCGAACTGGACGTAAAAGAGCGGGTGAAGACCGCTCCGGCGAAAGAAGAACTGGCACTTCCGGTGAATACGCAGATCTCAACTACCACGTCAATAAAAACAACAGTGAGTGTCGAGTACAATAAGGATGATTATTACGCGCAACAGTATCAGCCTTTGGCCACTTATCCACGTTCCTATAAAACAGGTTTGCAAAAGGAGTATAGGGCCCAGGCTCCGGAAAAAAAAGAATGGATCAAAGTAGAAGAACTGATCGCACGTATGATCGAAGAAAATGTTGTAAAGAAAGCGGAAGATGTGAAATCATTCATGATCAGTCCTCAGCAGATGATCATGAATGGAAAGATAGTGCCAGAGGAAATACACCGGATGCTTCTCGATAAATATATAAAAGCTGACACGAAAATGAAATGGGCGATCTATTACAACTTTGACACTTCAACGATCAAATCAATTACCCGGAACGGTATAAATGCGGACTGAACCGGTTTACGTTACTCATAAACAATCTTACCAATAACTTGGGTGCAACATTTTGCGTAAGCCTGAGTCTTATCAAACTATAACCATTTTCAAATGAAAAGATTTTTCATGGCCTGCCTGGCCATAGGGTTTTGTTTTGCCTGTACTTTCGTAACGGCGCAATCAACCTTAAAAATAAGCGGACAGGTAACAGGTGCTGATAATAAAGGCATAGAAGCTGCAACGGCTGTTCTCCGCCGCGCGAATGATTCCGCTATCGTGAAAACAGCGCTTACTGATGCGGATGGCCGTTTTTCTTTTGAAAATATTTCAAAGAATAACTACCGGCTGGAGATCTCAGCGATTGGCTTCAATTTGCATGCGCAGGATCTCATTGTTGATGCGGGTGATATTTCTTTAACGCCTATTCAACTGAGCAAACAGGAAAAAACAATGGAGGGTGTTGTCGTAACAGCACGCAAACCTTTTGTTGAGAAAAAGATAGATCGCACCGTTGTAAACGTTGACGCATTGATCTCCAACTCAGGCACCACCGCGCTGGATGTGCTGGAAAAATCTCCGGGCATCCTTGTCGATCAGAATGGATCGATCACGCTGAAAGGTAAATCCGGCGTTACCGTTTTTATCGATGATAAACCGACTTATCTTTCTGCGGCGGATCTGCAGAACTATTTACGATCGCTTCCGTCTTCTGCATTGGAGACGATCGAGATCATGACCAATCCTCCGGCCAGGTATGACGCTGCCGGAACGGGTGGGGTGATCAATATCAGAACAAAAAAGAATAAGCTGCGGGGCTTCAACGGTAATCTTTCTGCAAGCTATAACCAGGGAAAATATGCAAGAAGTAACAATAGTCTGAACCTTAATTTCCGTCAGAATAAATTTAACTTCTTTGCAAATATGGGTTACAATCGCCTTAACTCATTCAATGATCTTGACATCAACCGCCGTTATAAAAATGATGACGGATCCACAAAGTCATTCTTTAACCAGAACACTTATATCCGCCGTTATGCAAATAGTTTCAGCGGGAAGGTTGGAATGGATTATTATCAGGATGCCAAAACAACCTGGGGTGTTGTATTCACCGGTCAGTCAACCCGCGGCAATTCCAATAACAATAACATCAGCAGTTTGCTGGATCCGGCAGGACAGAAAGATTCGTCTATCAGGGCGATCAATAAGGAAAAAACAAAATTTCAGAACGCGGGCGTAAATCTCAATTACAGGCGCCAGATCGATAAAAGCGGACATGAACTGACATTTGATCTCGATTATCTCAATTATACAACAGGTAATGATCAGTTGTTTGACAACGCGAGCTACAGGGCTGATGGAACGTTGAAGCTCCGGGATTTTCTATCCGGGAACCTGCCGGCCAAAATCAATATTTATTCTGCAAAAACAGATTATACGCTTCCATTCAAAGATGGCTATCGCTTCTCCGCGGGTTTAAAATCCAGCTATACAAAAACGGATAACCTTGCCGAATATTTTTATACATTGGACAATGTAACATCGCCTGATTATGATAAAAGCAATCACTTTATCTATAAAGAAAACATCAACGCGGCTTATGTAAACCTGAGCAAGGATTTCAAAAAACTGTCTTTCCAATTGGGTTTGCGTTTCGAGAATACGGTGTCGAAAGGGAACCAGTTAGGAAATGCGATGAAGCCGGACTCATCATTCAGCAGGCATTACAATAGCCTGTTCCCGACCGCTTATATACAATATAAGATCGATAGTGTGGGCGATCATCAGTTAGGGCTGAATTACGGCCGCCGCATCAACCGTCCGGCTTACCGCGATCTGAATCCATTCATTTCTCCTTTGGATAAATTCACGTTCTATGTTGGTAATCCCTTTCTCAATCCGGCGTTCGTGGACAATCTTGAGCTTTCCTATACTTTCAAGCAACGCTACACTGCCACTGCGTCCTACAGCCAGACGCATGATGATATGGGAGAGACGATCGAGATCACTAATGGAACATATTTCAGCCGCCCCGGCAATTTGTCAACGGTAAAAGTGATGAGCCTTTCAATCGACGCCAACCAGGAGATCACGAAATGGTTATCGGTGAACCTGTACAATGAAGTGACCAATATCCATTCCCGCAGTAAGTTCTATACCGGCCTGCTGGATACGAAAGGGACGTTCTGGTTTGGCAGTGCGAATCTCCAGTTCAAATTCAATAAAGGGTGGAGCGCCGAACTCAGCGGTATGTCGAGAACAGACATCACCAGCGGGCAGTTTATCCTGAAAGGTTACAGCCGCGCCAACGCCGGCGTGCAGAAGAAGCTTTCTGCCGCAACTACCCTGAAATTCAGTGTCAACGACATATTTTATTCACAGGCCAACAACGGAATTATCAACAACCTCGCGAATACAGATGCCAATTGGTTCAACCGTTTCGACACGCGGCAATTTATCCTGACGTTCAGCTGGAGATTTGGAAAAACGATTGCGGATCAGCGTAAACATGCCGCGAATGGGGCGGAGTCTGAACAAAGTAGGGTAAGACAATAAGGGATAGTTGTTGGATGGTGAAGGAATTTCGCGGATTTCGCGAATTAGTGGCCTGGATCTGTAAAAGTAGCCTGGTATCGAAGAAGTAAACAGCTCCTGCCAAGCCGTGCAATCATAATCTTGAACTACTAATTCGCGAAATTCGCGTTCAGTGATCTCCTTTATTCACAAGATACCCACATGTTTTAAGTCTTCCTGTGAATAACATGGCGTATTCGCGTCATCGGTTCTGCTTATATTCGCCGCCTGACTTTAAACTGGAAATACAGTGAGATTAAAGAGCCTAGAAATCAAGGGATTCAAGAGTTTTGCGGATAAGACCGTTGTAAATTTTGATGATAATATCACGGGTATCGTGGGGCCGAATGGGTGCGGTAAGTCGAATATCGTGGACAGCATCCGTTGGGTGATCGGCGAACAGAAGATCAGCCATCTCCGGAGTGAAAACCTGGACGCGCTGGTATTCAACGGTTCCAAAACCCGTAGTGCGAGCGGCCTGGCAGAAGTGAGCCTGACTTTTGAAAATACCAAGAACCTGCTTCCCACCGAATTCAGCACCGTCACCATCACACGGAAATTTTATAAAAGCGGCGAGAGTGAATACCGCCTGAATGACGTGCAATGCCGGCTGAAAGATATCCAGAACCTCTTCATGGATACCGGTGTGAGTACCGACAGTTACGCCATCATCGAGCTCGGCATGGTGGATGACCTGATCAAAGACAAAGACAATAGCCGCCGCCGCATGCTTGAACAGGCTGCCGGCATCAGCATCTATAAAACAAGAAAAAAAGAAGCGCGTCAGAAACTGGATGCAACAGAACAGGATCTGAATCGTATCGAAGATCTTTTATTCGAGATCAACAACCAGCTTAAAGCGCTGGAAAGCCAGGCGCGCAAAGCGGAGAAATATCACGAGATCAAGAAAGACTACCGCGAGATCAGCATCGAGCTGGCAAAAGCCGCACTCGAAGGATTCAATCTTACTTACAGGGAACTCAACGAACAACAGGAAATAGAGACGGACAAACGCATCCGCATGGAAGCGGAGATCGCTACCGAAGAAGCGGCCCTGGAACAGGAGAAAGTTGGATTCATCGAGAAGGAAAGATCGTTGCAAAGCATGCAATACCAGTTCAACGAACTGGTACAACAGGTAAGGACCCGTGAGAACGAAAAAAATCTGGCAGCTCAACGACTCGAATATTTGCGTGAACGCGAAACGAGCCTGAAGCAGTTCCTTGAGAAAGCAGAAGGCCAGTTAAAGGGTATAGATGAAAGCATTGTATTTACAAAAGCTCAGCTTGACGAAGAAGCAAAAGGATTGGATGGCCTCAGCGAAAAATTACAACAATTACAAAGCGATGCTGCTGTAAAACGCGATGTGCTCGATGAGAACCGCCGTACATTGGACAGCCTCCGCCAGGAATATCAGCAGGTGCAACGCAGCCAGTTTGATGCAGAAAAGAAAGTAGCTGTAGCTGATACTTCCGTTCAGAACCTGCAACGCGCGATCAACCAGATCGAAGAAGAGCGGGTGCAACGCGAATCACAGCGTCAGCAACTGGATGAAGAACGTCTGCAAAAAGAAAAAGAACTCGAGATCAAAAAAGTAGATCTTGATCAGTTGCAACGTCACCAGGAAAATACCAAAGAGCAGATCCTGCAAACACAGGGCATCCTGGATGAACTCCGCAATGAACTGGCGGAAGAAACCCGCAAGCTCGATGCTAAAAAGAACGAACACGACCTGCTGAAAAGCATGATCGATAGCATGGAAGGATATCCGGACAGTGTGAAGTTCCTGCATAATAATAGTGCCTGGAGTCATACCTCGCCGATCCTTTCTGATATTCTTTATGTAAAAGAAGATTACCGCACCGCACTGGAAAATGTGCTGGAGCCTTATCTCAGCTATTATGTGGTGAATAACCTGCAGGAAGGTCTGCAAGCGGTTCACCTGCTGGATGAGAATAAAAAAGGTAAAGCCAATTTCTTCTTACTGGATAAAGTGAATGACAGCAAGACTGATGGAAATGGCCATCAGCTGGAAGGAGCTACACCTGCACTGAGCGTCATCGAAGTGGAAGATAAATACCGCAAGCTGGCTGAACACCTGCTCGGTAATGTGTATATCGCCGATAACGAATCTGTACTGGCTAACAGCAACGGATTTGTGGTAATTGAAAAATCTGGTAAGTACGTAAAGGGTAAATACTCTCTCACGGGTGGCAGCGTTGGCCTGATCGAAGGAAAAAAGATCGGCCGGGCAAAGAACCTGGAGAAATTGCAGGAAGTGATCGCCTCACAGGAATCGATCGTAGAGAAATTGCGTTCAGATATCCAGGCACGTCATAATGAAGTGATCGCCTATAACGAAGACCTGCGTGAAGCAGCGCTTCGCGAAACAGAGCGTGAGATCCAGCAACTGACCAACCAGGTATTCGCCTTGCAGAATAAACTGGAGAACCTGCAGTCAATGCAGGGCAATAGCCAGAACAGGCTGGAAGATCTGCAAAGCCAGATGCAACAGACATACGACTCCGTTGAAAGTGTTCGCCGTCAATTGGCAGAATACAACGAAGAGTTACAGCAGAAAACAGCTCGCCTGGAAGAAGCAAACGAAAGCTTCCGTGCTGCAGAATCTGGTTATAATGAAGCGACTCAACAATACAATGAGTTCAACCTGAACGTGACCAAGCAGCAAAGCAAGATCAATGCGCTGAAACAGGAATTGGAATTCAAGAGTAATCAGTTGCAGGACCTCCATCAGCAGGTGGAAAATAATACGGCCAGTCTCGCGGATACAACAGCTAATATCGAGCAATCCGCTTCTACCTTGAAAGATGTTGAAGATGGATTGATCGAACTGATCCGCCGCCGCGAAGCAGATCAGCAGGTATTGAATGAAGCTGACCAGGCTTACTACAATATCCGCAACCAGCTCAGCGAAAAAGAAAGCGAACTACGTCATAAAGTAAAAGAGAAAGAGCAGGTAGAACATTTGCTGGCAGCGATCAAAGACAAGCTGAATGAGCTGAAGCTCCAGCTTGCCGGCACAAAAGAAAGATTGAATGTGGAATTCCGCATTCAGCTGGAAGATATCCTTGACCAGGCCCGTACATCAGAAACCGCGCTGGAAGATCTGCAGGAGAAAGCCGATAAGATGAAGAAACGCCTCGAAAACCTTGGCGAAGTAAACCCAACGGCGATCGAAGCATTCACCGAAATGAAAAAGCGTTACGAGTTCATTGTTGAACAAAAGAATGACCTTGTTACCGCAAAAGACAGCCTGCTTAAAACGATCGAAGAAGTGGAAGCTACAGCGAACCTGAAATTCCTCGAGACGTTCAACTCCGTTAAAGAAAACTTCATCCGCGTATTCAAAACACTGTTCACCGAAGATGACCATTGCGATCTCGTACTGGAAAATCCGGAGAACCTTGCAGAGACCGGTATCGAAGTGATCGCCCGTCCTAAAGGCAAACGTCCTACATCCTTAACACAGCTCAGTGGTGGAGAAAGAACGCTGACCGCAACAGCGCTGCTGTTCGCGATCTACCTGATCAAACCGGCTCCGTTCTGTATCCTCGATGAGGTGGACGCTCCGCTGGACGACGCGAACGTAGGCAAGTTCACCAACATGATCCGCCAGTTCAGCGACAACTCACAGTTCATCATTGTTACACACAACAAAACAACAATGAGCACCGTGGACGTCATTTATGGTGTGACAATGCAGGAACCGGGAGTGAGTAAGCTGGTGAGTGTGGACTTCCGCAACCTGAATAGCGCAAATTAAAGGACGCGAATTACGCGAATTGATTTCCGATGAAAGAAAAGTCTTCACTGCCTGTGAAGACTTTTCTTTTATTTATTTAAAATGACGTTTCTCCTATCGACGTCTGATCTGGCGTACCGTTGCTCCAATCAACCTCTAATTCTCGAAATTCGCGTACTAAGATTTGCGTAATAGTCGCGGAGTACAGGTTTGGTCAATGCCGCCTTCACCGATTGAAAGCTCACTATTTATGGTGTGACAATGCAGGAACCGCGAGTGAGTAAGCTGGTGAGAGGTGGACTTTCGCAACCTGAATAGCGCAAATTAAAGGAAGCGAATTTCGCGAATTGATTTCCGATAAAAGAAAAGTCTTCACGGGCAGTGAAGACTTTTCTTTTGTTTATTTAAAATGACGTTTCTCCTATCAACGTCTGATCTGGCGTACCGTTGCTCCAATCAACCTCTAATTCGCGAAATTCGCGTACTAAGATTTGCGTAATCAGTCGCGGAGTACAGGTTTGGTCAATGCCGCCTTCACCGATTGAAAGCTCACTGTCAACAACGCCAGTGCCAGTGAGATACCTGCGGACAATGCAAAGATTTCCCAGCTAAGTTCTATGCGATAGTTGTAACCTTCCAGCCATTTGTCCATGGCGAACCAGGCAATGGGTATGGAGATCAGTACGGCGATGAACACAAGTTTGATGAAGTAAACTGATAATAATTCCGTGATGCTCCAGGCAGAAGCGCCGAGTACTTTGCGGATGCCGATCTCTTTGATACGGCTTTCGGCGATATAAGCTGAAAGACCAAATAAACCAAGACAGGAAATGAAGATGGATAATGCCGCAAACAAACCTGCCAGTGAGTTGGTACGTTGCTCATCATTAAAAAGTCTTGCATATTCCTGATCGATGAACTGGTAATCGAAAGGATAGGAGGGATTGTATTTTTTGAAAATGCCTTCTGCTTTCGCAAGATTATCGCTTACAGATCCGGAATTGTTAAGACGGATATGCATGCTGTTGAACCAGCTCGCTGGTCCTTCGATCATCATTGGCGGAATGGCAGCATAGGGAGAGCCAACAATATAATCCTTCACTACACCCACTACGGTCCAGGGTTTATCGCTGCCGCTTTGCTGAATGAGCTGACCGATCGGTTCTTTGAAACCCATGGTGCGCACTGCTGTTTCATTGAGCATTACCGATGTACTGTCCCCCGGATATTTAGTGATATCGATGTCGCGGCCCTGCAGGAGGGTTAGCCCGCCGGTCTTTACAAGGTCGGCATCGGTACTGAATAGTGCGATCGCACCATCAAATGAAGGATCTTTTCCCGGCCATTTCAATCCCCAGGTATTGCTTCCCAGCTCTGTAATCGTCGTCATGGTTTTGGTTACGGAGGAAGCAATTCCCTGGCGGATCAACTCGTTTTTGATCATTGGATAGTTGGCCGCAAGGCTGCCGTTGAAATCAACCCTGATCAATTGTTCGCGGCTGTAACCGGCGTTGCGGTCCTGCCCATATTGTATCTGGTTTCTGACGACGATGGTGGAAATGATCAATATCACAGCAAAGCTGAATTGCAATACCACCAGTACCTTTCTTGGCGTAAGCAAGCTCTGCTGGTTTTTGAAATCACCTTTGAATATTTTTACAGGATTGAATGATGATAAGTAGAATGCCGGGTAGCAGCCTGCAAGTAAACCGGTGAATGCCACAAAGCCCAGTGCATATAACCAGAACAAGATATTATCATAAGGAATTGACAGCTTTACCCCGATCAATGCGTTGAACGGCGGCAATACCATCTGCACGATCAGTAAAGCCAGAACGCCTGAAATGATCGCCAGCAATAATGCTTCTCCAATGAATTGGCTGATCAGTAAACCTTTTCCCGCCCCCGCCACTTTACGGATGCCCACTTCTTTGGAACGTTTCTCACTTCTTGCGGTGCTTAGGTTCATAAAATTGATACAGGCGATCAGCAGAATAAAACCCGCGATTGCGATAAATAAACGGATCGTTTCTATAAGACCTCCGGCCGGTTTGCCATTTTCAAATTTTGCATACAGGTGCCATTGATCCAATGGAAACAGGAAGTGTGTCCAGATCTTATCATTACCACTGCTGGCACGTGCAATGTTCCGGATCTTGTTATTGAATGCAGTCAGATCTATCTGCGGTTTTAATAGAACGAAAGTAGAAATGCTGTTGCTTAGCCAGTTCTGATTATCCCATCCAAGTTTGGTCATATAATCCCATGGCAGGAGATAATCAAAATGAAAACGTGTATTGGAAGGAAGATCTTTGAGCACCCCTGTTACGGTGAACATATCTGTTGAATCTACTCTGATCGTTTTGCCCAAAGCACTCACCGGTCCGAATAAACGTTTCGCCAGATTCTCCGTGATCACGATGGAATGGACATCTTTTAACTGATTTGCCTGAATGCCCTCGTTCAATGGAAAATCGAAGAGTTGCAGAAAAGAAGGATCCACGAAATTACCTTCCGCTTTGGTAAGGCTCACGTCATTTGCTGTTAGCAGAAAATTGTTCGTTGATGCAAGCCTTGCCGTATTCTCCACTTCAGGAAAGCCCTGTTTGAGAGCAGGACCGAGTGGTTTTTCAGTGAGCGTGATGGTCGTAAGCGACCCGTCATTTCCCTGTGCAAGACCATACGCTTCATAAAGCCTGTCTTTATTGGGATGGAATTTGTCAAAACTGATCTCATGGTGTACCCAGAGAAGGATCAGTATAGCACCCGCCATACCTGTGGCAAGTCCGGCGATATTGATTACAGAAAAACTTTTCCCGCGAAAGATGTTTCGCCAGGCAGTGATGAAATAGTTCCTGAGCATAGTGTTGGTAATTGCCAATAGGATTGCCAAGCTTAGTGCCAAAGAAGATCGTCTTGTGATACAGTCAATTAAGAGGATGAATGGTTTATTGACTGTTCGTTTTTGATACAGGTATTGAATCGTATTGATACAAGTGAAACAAGTGAGGCGTATGACGTCCAAAAAAAGGAGGTCTGAAAAAGACCTCCTGACTGATTATCAAAATGAATTAGGAAATAAGCGACTCAATAATTGCAAGCAATACGAGCAGCACGAGAGGCGCGAAAAAAATTGCTGCGCCGATATAAGTGTAAAGAGGATAACGGAATTTTCTGCGGATCAGTTTGAACTCGTCTTTCGTTGCAGCATTATATTTCACAGAGTTTATCTTGAAGCTGCAGTCACTGCATAACGCATATCCGTCCTTTTCGAATGGAAAAATAGGGATGAACGAAAAGCAATAATAGTATTCGCCAGTAATCGCAAAAGTGATCGTGTTTATTCCTTTGCAATTAGGGCACTGCGAAACAAACGGCTCATGAAGGCCAAGGGTGATCTTTTTTGTCCCGAATTTATGAAAAATAAACATATTGAACTGGATTAAAGCGTTGCCAAACTATCTTCAATCGCCTTGATCTTATCCTCCGCATCCACTTTTTTCTTCCGCTCAATCTCTACTACTTCCGGTTTTGCATTGGCAACGAACTTTTCATTACCAAGCTTTTTTTCAACAGAAAGAAGAAAGCCTTTCAGGTACTCCAGGTCTTTTTGCAATTGTTCCCGTTGAGCGCCTGTATCGACCTCAGTCGTCGTTTCAATAAAGAACTTATCTTTTTGTACAACAACCGTGATCGTGTTATTGACAGCAGCAGATGTGTAAATGATCTCCTCGGCGTTTACCTGTTTTCCCAATATTGATTCGATAGAGGCGTACACTGCCTTTTCTGTTGTCAGGATATAAAGTTTGATCGTATCCTTTGGTTTAAGCTGTGCTTTATTGCGTGCGTCCCGGATTGCTGTTATAACTTCTATCAGCAATTCACCTGTTTGGAGTACTGCTGCATCGGGAGCATCACAGCTTTTTAGTTGCTTTACCGTCAGGTCCTCTCTTTGTTGCTGCAGCAGGTGAAAGATCTCTTCAGTAACAAAAGGCATATAGGGATGCAGCAATTGCATCAGGTCTTCAAAAAAGGAAAGCGTTTTTTTATACACATCTTCATCGATCGGCTGTTCAAAGCCTGGCTTCACCCATTCAAGATACCAGGCGCAGAAATCATCCCAGATCAATGAGCGGATTGTTTGCAGTGCTTCACTGAGGCGAAACTCTTTGAACTGTTCGTCCAGTTGCTGACGAGCTGCGCTAAGGCGACTTGTCATCCACTTAACCGCGAAATTGGACTTATCCGTATCGAGTCCTTTTTCCACCCTTCCTTCCCACATCTTCACCAGCTTCAATGCATTCCACATTTTATTGACGAAGAATGATCCCTGTTCATTGCTGCTTTCATCCCATAGCAGATCATTTCCGGCAGGAGAGGAGATCATGATCCCGAAGCGCGTTGCATCTGCACCATGTTTTTCTATCAGTCCAAGCAGATCAGGTGAGTTGCCAAGACTCTTGCTCATTTTTCTCCCCTGTTTATCTCTTACGATGCCGGTGAAATAAACCTCGCTGAATGGCTTTTCCTGTTTGTATTCAAAACCCGCCATGATCATTCTCGCCACCCAGAAGAAAATGATCTCCGGAGCAGTCACCAATGTATTTGTCGGATAATAGTATTTGATATCCTCATTCCCTGGATGGCTGTAACCTTTGAATACTTCAAACGGCCAGAGCCAGCTGCTGAACCAGGTATCCAGGCAATCTTCATCCTGTCTGATCTCATCCAGTTTGAGGGAAGGATTTTTGGTTTTCAACTGTTCCCATGCTTTTTCGCGTGTTGCTGCAACAACGAAGCTTCCATCTTCCGTATACCATGCAGGGATCTGCTGTCCCCACCAGAGCTGACGGCTGATACACCAGTCTTTAATATTCTCCATCCAGTGACGGTAGAGATTCTTGAACTTCGGTGGGAAGAATTTGATCTCATCTTCCATCACTGCCTTCAATGCAGGGCTGTAGATCTTTTTCATATCGATCCACCATTGCAGCGAAAGCTTTGGTTCAACCACTACGTCGGGATTGCGTTCACTGTAACCCACTTCGCTTGTATAGTCTTCTGTTTTTACCAATGCACCCGCTTCTTCCAGCATCGGGATGATCTTTTTGCGTGCGGCAAAACGGTCTTCACCAACGAGGATCTGCGCATCGGCATTCAGCGTTCCATCATCGTTTAAGATATCAACTACTTCAAGATTGTGTTTCTGTCCGAGTTGATTATCGTTCATATCATGCGCAGGCGTTACTTTCAACGCACCTGTTCCAAAATCCATCGTCACATATTCATCTGTGATGATCGGAATGCGGCGATTGATCAATGGTACGATCGCAAATTTTCCATGCAGGTCTTTATATCGCTCATCATCGGGGTGAACGCAGATGGCCGTATCGCCCATGATCGTTTCCGGGCGAACTGTTGCGATCGTTATAAATTTGTCTGTTCCTTCGATCGCATAACGCAGGTGATATAATTTCTGAACGGTCTCCTTGCGGATCACTTCTTCATCACTCAGGGCTGTTTTGGCTTTCACATCCCAGTTGATCATGCGTTTGGCACGATAGATAAAACCTTTATTGTAGAGATCGATGAATACGTTGATCACGGACTGATAATAATCCGGGTCCATGGTAAATGTCGTACGGTCCCAGTCAAGGCTGCAACCCATTTTTTTCAGTTGTTGCAGGATGATACCGCCATATTTATCTTTCCATTCCCAGGCATATTTAAGGAATTCGTCCCGGCTGAGGGATGATTTAGCGATGCCTCTTTCGCGCAGCATCTGCACCACTTTTGCTTCGGTGGCAATGGATGCGTGATCGGTACCCGGCACCCAGCAGGCGTTCTTGCCCTGCATGCGGGCCCGGCGGACCAGTACGTCCTGGATCGTATTATTCAGACAGTGGCCCATGTGAAGGACACCGGTAACATTCGGAGGGGGAATGACCACTGTATAGGGCTCACGGGAATCAGGTTTGCTGTTGAAATAACGCTTGTCCAGCCAATGCTGGTACCATTTGCCTTCTGCGGCCTGGTGTTCGAAATTTTTGGTCAGTTCCATAAGGGTGCAAATTTACGAAAAGTCCGGCTGGAAAGATAGTTGACCATGTAAGGTTCCCGCAGATTTCGCAGATTTGATCCGTACAACTGAGAAATGCCAGCTGATAACCGGGTTACCGCTCGATCCGGCTGTGTCAGCTGCAGGAATTTTACGCCGTGATAAATTGAAAAACGGTCTCACAATTTCGGCAATCTACAATTGATTTAATATCTTCAGTTTACGTCAAACACAACTCATGAAAAGATCCCTTACGTCCTGGTACAGTCCCAGTCTTCAGAAAGAAATGCCCGTTGCCACTTATGGTGATTATGGCTTTGCGTTATTGCTGATTCCAACCGCTGCCGCGGATTACCTGGAATACGAGCGCTTTCAGTTGCTGGATGCTATCGCAACATTTGTTGACAGCGGAAAAGTTAAGGTCTATTCGATCGACAGCATCAACCGCGAGAGCTGGATGAATGATCAGATGGATCCCTGGTACAAATCGATCCGGCATCAGCAGTGGAATGACTATGTATATAACGAGGTGGTTCCATTTATCCGTAATACAAGCAGCTGGCAAACGCCGATCATTACCTGCGGTGCCTCATTTGGAGCATTGCACAGTATGAATTTGTTTTTGAAAAGACCTGATATCATCAATGGCGTTGTAGCTATGAGCGGTGTATACAATCTGATGGAGTATACAAAAGGACATTATGATGATAACGTGTATTTCAACAGTCCTGCGCATTACATAGCAAACATGAATGACAACAATATCCTGGAGCAGATCCGGAGCAGCAAGCATATTCATATTTTAAGCGGGCGCGGTGCACATGAAGATCCGGATGCGGCTGGCCATTTTGCAAAACAATTGTACGATAAGAATATCTGGTATGAACTGGATATATGGGGACATGAGTGGCCGCATGACTGGCAGACCTGGAGGGCGATGCTGCCGCATTATCTGGGGACGAGGTTCTGAATAAGTAAAAAGTAAAAAGTCAAAAGTCAAAATATCAGTTTCCGGGTAGAGGGATCCTTCGAAAAGGAGTTTTTTACTTTTTACTTTTGACTTTTTACTTAATCAACTCTTTCAGCAACCGGCTGAAGCCTGCACCTTCCACCATTTTTGCGCCCATACTTTCCAGGTATTGTGTGTATACCTGGCAGTCGATCAGCTCCACGCCTTCGGACCGGAGGAGCTGCACATATTTTGAAAAGGCATAGCGGGAGGCATTGCTTACCCTGCTGAACATGCTTTCTCCAAAAAACACTTTACCAAGACGGATACCATAGAGACCACCGACGAGTTCGCCGTGCTTCCAGACTTCCGCGCTGTGGGCGTATCCGAGCTCATGCATTTTTGTGTAAGCCCGTTCAACTTCACCGGTGATCCAGGTGCCATCCTGCCCGGATCTTTTGATCTGCTGACAGTACCGGATGACTTGCGGGAACGCTTTATTGATCGTGAATTCAAATTCATTGCGTTTCAACAAAGATTTTACTGTTTTGCTGATCTTTAATTGTTCGGGATAAAGAATAAATCTCGGATCTGGGAACCACCAGAGAATGTGTTCGCCTTCATACCAGGGAAAGATCCCTTGTTTATATGCGACCAATAAACGTTCCGGAGTTAGATCACCACCGATCGCGAGCAATCCATCCGGTTCGGCCAGGTGGGGTGGGGGAAAATCGAGAGCGTTGTTATCTAAAGCAAACAGCGGCATTGGTTGGAAAGTAAAAAGTAAAAATTTAAAAGTAAAAAATAAAAATGCCAAATGCCTCAGCCTCATTCAGACTGCTGATTTTTGACTTTTTACTTTTGATTTTTTACTTGTTCAGGCCAGTTCTTCAACCGTTGCGCCAATGCCACGTTCGGTAATGGCATCGCACATTGGTTTCAGCTCTTCATAAGAGCCTTGTTTAACGGCGTATTTTCCTTTGAAGTGGATAAAGAGGGAGCATTGTTCGGCTTGTTCCGCAGTGTGGCCGCACACTTCAATGAGTGTTTCGATCACCCAGTCGAATGTATTGACTTCATCGTTCCATACGATCAGACTGCAACCCTGGTCTTCCAGTGTCAGCGTATCTGATTCGTGTACGGTACCGGTCTCCAATTCGTGTTTAGCCATTATTTAGAACCTTTGCTTACAAAAATAGCTTGAAAACTCTTTTTTCTGAAATGATAGGGGAGGAATGTGTAAAAGTTACATAGAGAATTGATTTTTAATCCATTTGCTATTGCAAGTGGAGTATTGCCGGTTGATCGTTATCCAATGAGCTCTTTGTATTATGTATCGAGCTGTTAATATCAATTCTAGCAATGGCTGACCGAGGCATATTGGCGGAAACGATCCGGATGCAGCGGAGGGGATTGGGGCTGCGGCTATTAATGAGCAACAATGATAGAACGAGCTAAGGATCATATCTTTTTATAAAAATAATTTACAAATTTTTTGGTGGAAATATCTCTACCCTTATCTTTGCACTCCCAATCGAAACAGGGATAAGGGAGTTTAGCTCAGTTGGTTCAGAGCATCTGCCTTACAAGCAGAGGGTCGGCGGTTCGAGCCCGTCAACTCCCACGGTAAAAGGGCTTCAGTAAAACTGAGGTCCTTTTTTATTTGCTTGAAGCACTCCGACTAACAGTCGGAGGGGTCGGCGGTTCGAGTCCGAAATACAAGCTTGTCACAAATCACGATCGCGCATTCCTCCACCCACAATTTTAATTCAATGTCGTTTAGTTAGCAAAGCCATTCGCTCGCCTGGCGTAGGGCCCCCTCTAAATCTCCCCGCAAGGGCTAATCGTTACCCAAATTTTCGGACTTGCGTAAGGTTCCCGCGGATTTCGCAGATTTATCCTCACTATTGATGA
>QFQQ01000309.1 GCA_003243445.1 Citrobacter freundii | reverse complement strand
GCGGCTACACCGAGGCCCTGCGCATGGAGCTTGAGCTCGAAGGCGCGCCCGTCAGCGCCACCTGCGTGCACCCGGGCGGCATCGCCACCAACATCGCGCTGGCCGGCAAGATCGACCCGGCGCTGGAAAAAGCCACCGGCGTCAGCGCCGACACCCAGCGCCGCCGCGCGAACAAGCTGATCAACGTGACCACGGCCCAATCGGCCGCGCTGCAGATCCTGGCCGCTGTCGAGAAGAACGCCCGCCGCGTGCTGGTCGGCCCCGATGCCCGCATGCTCGACAAGATGGTGCGCCTGCTGGGCTCGTGGTACCAACCGCTGGTGATGCGCCAGCTCAAGCGCATGAACGCCAAGTCGCGCCAGCGCGACAACACCACCGCCCGCGCCTGAGCAGGTAGTGGAGAATCCGGCCAGATCCTTTCCTACTTACTGGAACCCTCTGGCAAATGAAGTGGCTCAAGCGCCTGTGGTGGAGCGCCGTGCTGATGGTGGTGGGCCTGGCGCTGGCCGTGTGGGCCACGTGGGAGCCCGACCGGCAGCTCGGTGACCTGGTGGCCCGCTGGGCGCCGCCCCCGTCGATGTTCATCGAACTCGACGGCATGCAGGTGCACGTGCGCGACACCGGCCCGCGCGATGACCCCCAGCCCATCGTGCTGCTGCACGGCATGGCCTCCAGCCTGCACACCTGGGAAGGCTGGCGCCTGGCGCTCGAGAAGAACCGCCGCGTCATCTCGGTCGATCTGCCTGGTTTCGGGCTGACCGGTCCCAGCCCCCAGGGCGAATACCACATCGAGGGCTACACCCGCTTCGTGCTGCGCCTGCTGGACAACCTGGGCGTGCGGCGCGTGGTGCTGGCCGGCAATGCGCTGGGCGGCGAGATCGCGTGGCAGACGGCCCTGCTGGCGCCTGACCGCGTGCGCAAGCTGATCCTGATCGATTCGGACGGCTACCAGCTCTCGCCGCTGTCCCAGCCCATCGCCTTCCAGATTGCCGGGGCGCGCAGCCTGCGCTGGGTCTCCGAGCGCATCCTGCCCCGCAGCGTGATCGAATCCAGCGT
>QFQQ01000308.1 GCA_003243445.1 Citrobacter freundii | reverse complement strand
TGCCGCGGGACTCGGCGAAGCGCAACGTGCGGCGCTCGGCGCGGCCGTGCGCGACGGACTGGGCGTGCTGGTGCGCGCCGACGGACCGATCTCCCCGCCCGTGCAACGCCTGCTGGGCGTGTCGGCCGTCGGCAACGACGAGTCCGAGTTCCGCCTGTCCCGTCCTGCGCCGGACGACGACGCCTGGCGCGCACGACGCGGCGCGGGCACGGCGGACCTGCCGGTGGATGCCGACGCCGTGCCGGGCGGCCTGCCCGTCCTCACGCGGCGGACGGTGCGGATGCCTGCAGGCGACGATGTCGCACTGCTGCGGGACGCCGCCGCCGCACCGGCCGCGTGGTGGCACGCGATGGGGCGCGGCCGGGTCGGCGTGTGGACGCCGGCCGATACCTACACGCTGGTGCTGGCGGGCCACGCCGACGTGCACGCCGCGCTGTGGTCGCAGGCGTTCGCCACGCTGGCACGCGCGGGCGCGCAGGCCATTGCCGCGGCGCCCGACGGCGCGCGCGTGGGTGAGCGCGTGGCGCTGTGCGGCATCGCAGACGACGCACGGATCGTCGCGCCCGACGGCATCACGACGCAGGTAGTGCGTGATCCCGTCTCCGGCAGCGCGCGCTGCGCAGGCTTCTGGCCGCGAAGCGCGGGCTGGCATCAGCTGAGGGTGGGCGACGCCGCGACGCCATTCTTCGTCCGCGCCGAAGACGATGCGCCGTCGCTGCATCGCGCCGAGCTCCAGGCGCAGACACGCTCGCGCACAGGCGCCGCGAGCGCAGTGGTGGCATCGCCATCGGCCATGGAAGGCGTTCGCGGGCCCGCCTGGCCGTGGTTCCTCGCCTGGCTTTCCGCCAGCGCGCTGCTATGGTGGCTCGAACGCAGGCGCGCACCGGCCGGTTAACGACTCTCGAATGTCCGGTGCGTAATCCTTCCTTCCATCTCACCCTCCGGAGTTACGCATGATCCGAACGGCGATTCCCGCCCTGCTGTTGACCCTCTCGCTGGCCGCCTGCTCTTCGCCCGAGGCCGACGAACAGACCGCCGCCGCCGAGCAGTCCCAGGCTG
>QFQQ01000307.1 GCA_003243445.1 Citrobacter freundii | reverse complement strand
TAAGTTATCACCAGGCATTACCATTTCTACACCTTCTGGCAAGAAGATCTCACCTGTAACGTCAGTAGTTCTTACGTAGAACTGAGGACGGTATTTGTTGTGGAATGGAGTGTGACGTCCACCTTCTTCTTTAGAAAGGATGTAAACAGAAGCTTTGAATTTTTTGTGTGGTTTAACAGAATCTTTCTTAGCGATAACCATACCTCTCTTGATGTCAGTTTTTTCAATACCTCTCAACAATAGACCTACGTTATCACCAGCTTCACCTCTGTCTAGGATTTTTCTGAACATCTCAACTCCTGTAATAGTAGAAGTTAATTTCTCATCACCCATACCAACGATATCAACTGGATCTCCAGTATTGATAACACCAGCCTCGATTCTACCAGTTGCTACAGTACCTCTACCTGTAATAGAGAATACGTCTTCGATTGGCATCAAGAAAGGCTTATCAGTATCTCTTGGCGGTTGCTCGATCCACTCATCAACAGCATCCATTAATTGCTCTACAGTTTTGAACCATTTATCTTCAGTGTTAGCAGGAGTTGCAGTAGCAGCAGTAAGAGCTCCTAATGCAGAACCTTGGATTACTGGAGAGTTATCTCCGTCGAAATCATAAGTAGATAATAAATCTCTAAGTTCCATTTCAACAAGTTCTAACAATTCTGGATCATCCACCATGTCAACTTTGTTCATGAAAACAACAATTCTAGGTACGTTTACCTGACGGCAAAGTAAGATATGCTCTCTAGTTTGAGGCATAGGTCCGTCAGTAGCAGCACATACAACGATAGCACCGTCCATCTGAGCAGCACCAGTTACCATGTTTTTAACATAGTCGGCGTGACCTGGACAGTCAACGTGAGCATAGTGTCTTTTTTCAGTTTCGTATTCGATGTGAGCAGTATTGATAGTAATACCTCTTTCTTTTTCTTCAGGAGCAGAGTCAATTGCGGAGAAGTCTTTTTTCTCAGCAAGACCTTTGCTAGCTAATACAGCAGAAATAGCAGCTGTAAGAGTAGTTTTACCATGGTCAACGTGACCAATAGTACCAATGTTCAAGTG
>QFQQ01000038.1:22271-79681 GCA_003243445.1 Citrobacter freundii | reverse complement strand
CAGGGCTTCCTTTTTTTGATTCCGGGAGATTAACCGGTGCTCCTGATCTTCCCTACTGGCTTTCAGCGCGAACTTTTAGTGCTTTCTAATATCACGCCTTCGGCCATCTGCCATCGGTCATCGGTCATCGGTCATCGACCATCCACCATCGAACATCTAACATCCACCATCGATCATCGGCCATCCGCCATCGACCATCGAACATCGAACATCCACCATCGATCATCCGCCATCGAACATCCACCATCGAACATCAAAACAATTCCCTTACTTTTGCCAAACTTTTTTACCCCGAAAAACTAAATTTTCATGAGTGTCCTCGTAAATAAAAATTCCAAGATCCTGGTGCAGGGTTTTACCGGAACTGAAGGTACTTTCCACGCTACGCAAATGATCGAATATGGTACACAGGTAGTGGGTGGTGTAACTCCCGGTAAAGGCGGCTCAACTCACCTCGACCGGCCCGTTTTTAATACCGTAGCCGATTGCGTAAAAAAGACAGGAGCAAACGTAAGCATCATCTTCGTACCACCGGCATTTGCCGCAGATGCGATCATGGAAGCCGCCGAAGCCGGTGTCGAACTCGTGGTGTGTATCACAGAAGGGATTCCGGTGCAGGACATGGTGCGGGTGAAGAATTATTTAGTAACGACCAATACCCGCCTGATCGGACCAAACTGCCCGGGTGTGATCACTGCCGGTGAATGCAAAGTTGGCATCATGCCGGGTTTTGTATTCAAGCAGGGCCGTATCGGCATCGTTTCCAAATCAGGTACACTGACCTACGAAGCAGCTGACCAGGTGGCAAAAGCCGGCCTCGGCATCTCTACTGCGATCGGTATCGGTGGTGACCCGATCATCGGCACCCCAACCAAAGATGCGGTTGCCCTCCTCATGGCTGATCCTGAAACCGACGCCATCGTAATGATCGGTGAGATCGGGGGCGGCATGGAAGCAGAAGCTGCCCGCTGGATCAAAGAAAACGGCAACAAAAAACCAGTGGTAGGCTTTATCGCCGGTCAAACTGCACCCGCAGGCCGCCGTATGGGCCACGCCGGCGCGATCGTTGGCGGCGCAGACGATACCGCAGCCGCAAAAATGAAGATCATGTCGGAATGCGGCATTCACGTAGTAAGCAGCCCGGCCGATATCGGTAAGAAAATGGCTGAAGTGCTGAAGAAGTAACTCGGAAGAAACGATGACCGATGGCCGATGGCCGGGCTTCGCGCTTTGTCAACATACAATAGTAAAAAAAGCCTCCTGAAATCAGGGGGCTTTTTCACTATTATACTTGGTCGGAGGCGAAGCCCGGCCATTGGCCATCGGTCATCGTTATCTGTAATTCCTGATATATCTTTCCAGTTCAGCTTTTGTATTTGAAAAACTGAACACGCCAAACACCACATCATAATTCCTTTTATCAACTGTAGAACCATACGCCTGTTTCGCCAGTTCCAGTTTATTGTTTTCAAAACTGAAGAGCAACAACAACTCTTTTACCTGCGCAGCGCTTACCGCGTTATTCTTTACAATGTTCAGGGCAGATTTCAGCTTATTGCTTTCCAGCCATTCCTTATCGATCTGGTTCAATACATTATCAAAATCACGGTCACTCATACCGATCGTATACGCTTCATGCTGATCATATCCACCCCATGAACCGCCGCCATTGTTATAGCCATAACCATCATAACCACCATAACCATCACGGTCATCCTGCATATAACCTTTTCTGATCTTTGTTTCAGACATACTGATCCGGTCATTACGGTCTATGGTGATGACCAGGTGAGTGTTGTTCTTCAGAGAAATGTTTGTGTTGTACACCATATCATATTTTCTTCCAAACAAACTGAACACGCCGCCATTTCTCTCCCGGTATACTTTGATCTGGTGTGAACCCTTTTCAATACCCTGCAGCATAATGCCGTAATCATTAGGTTCAAAACGTTTCCCATCCAGTATCATTACAATGTTTGATCTGTCGACCGATTTAACGGTGAGGATCGTATTATTCTTTGCAGCAAATACTGCGATGCTAAGAAATAAAGAGGCAACAAGAGTAAAGATCGTTTTCATATACTTTCATTTAAAGATTGAATTCAACATCGAATTCACTGAAAATATTTCAAAGCATATACCATGATGCCGGAAAACGCTGCAAGGAAAAGTTAAGTCGATTTTATATTCAATGAAACGCAGAACCAGCAAGGATTTTATGTGATTGTTATTTATTGTTAATGGCTGTTTTCACCACCGGAACGATCATTGAATAACAGGCATGTTTTGTTAATGAAAATAAAGATTTTGAAACCGGTTAAACTCTTCAGACAAACACCAGTCTGAGCGATCACAGTAGTAAAAACCGATCATACTTCTTCATTCATGCATCACGCATCGTTGCAAATAATCACCGGATAACTGATCGGACCCGCTGTAACACCGTTATTGCCCGGGCACTTTCCACCCCGCTTGCCCGTTCTTATGTAAATCCCCGCAAACTTGCATCCTATCCCTGCGTAAGATTTTTTAACTTGTATTCAAATTGACCCTAACTATGAAGCGATTCAGTCTATTTACCGTATTCGCCGCCTTATTCATTTTAATAACTATGGACGCCAGCAGTCAGACACCTATTAAGAACTATGAGCCAGCCTGGAAAAAGGTTGAAGATTTTGTTAAAAAGGATCTGCCAGCTTCGGCATTGTCAGAGGTTAAAAAGATCTACGCACAGGCAAAACGGGATAAGCAGGACGCGCAGGTGATCAAGTCCCTCGTTTACATGAACAATCTTCAGTATGAGACGAGGGAAGAAAATGACAAGCTTTCAATAGCAGAAATAGAAAAGGAGATACCGGGAACAACTGGTGCCGTAAATGCTTTGCTGAACAGCCTCCTTGCAGGCAAATACTGGGACTACTTCCAAAGTAACCGCTGGCGCCTATATAATCGCACGCAGACAGCAGATTTCAAAAAAGAAGATATTTCCACATGGACCATGCAGGATTTTCATCAAAAGATAAGCAGTCTTTTTATTCTTAGCCTGAAAGATAAATCGACGCTTCAGAAAAGCCCGCTGAAGAATTATGACGCAGTCATTGATAAAGGGAATATGCGGCATCTGAGACCAACTTTATATGATCTGCTCGCGTTCCAGGCATTGAATTATTTTTCCAACGATGAAAGGGATATTAATAAACCCGCTTACTCTTTTGAGATTAACCAGGCTTCAGCTTTTGATCCTGCGGCCGATTTTATTCACCGGCGTTTTGAAACAAAAGATACTTCATCTTTATACTATAAAGCACTCTTGATCCTCCAGGACCTTCTGGCGTTTCATTTAAACGACGAAAAGCCGGATGCATTGATCGATGCTGATATCTTTAGATATCAGTTTGTGCGATCAAAGTCAACACACCCCGATAAAGACCAATTATATTTCTATGGCATAAATCATATCGCTCATCAGTATGAAAGCCTGCCCGCGGCAGCGCAGGCATGGTATCTTGTTGCGGAATATCACAGCCAGTTGGGAGCTTCATATGATGCGCTGGGTGATACGAGCAACCGCTATGAAAAAGTCAAAGCAAGGGAGATTGCAGAAAAAACAGCTGCACAAAAAGATTCTTCCGAAGGAAAAATGAACGCGATAAACCTGCTTCAACAACTCACGCGACCAATGCTGAGTTTTAAAATAGAACAGGTAAATCTGCCCGGCAAGCCTTTGCGTTCGCTAATCGAATATAGCAATCTTCAAACAGTTTATCTCCGCGTGATCAAAGCAACACCTGAGATCAAGAAAATGATGGACCAATATGATAACAGCTTTTGGAAACCAATGATAGCTGCTCAACCTGTGCGAAGCTGGAAACAGGATATTCCCGATACGAAAGACCTTCAGCGTCACCGCGTCGAAATAAAGATAGATCCGCTTCCTACTGGCGAATATTTCCTGGTGGCTTCATCAAATGAATCATTTGCCGGCGCTTCAGCATTAACAGCAGCCGAAAACTTTTTCGTGTCCGCGATCAGCTATGTCAACAACGGACGGGATTACTTTGTACTAAACAGGGAAAATGGTCAGCCTCTTCGGAATGCAGCTGTACAGGTGTGGGAACGTGAATATGACTATTCCACATCGGTATACAGGAACACTAAAGGTCCTGAATATAAAACCGATGCCAATGGTTACATCCAAATAAAGCAACGGACACCGAAGAATTCAAGATCATCATCACTCCAATATGCAATTGAAGTCACCACAAAAGATGATCATCTTTTCTTAGACGGATATAGTTATGAATATTTCAACAGGGACCGGCGCAATGTGGCAACCACGAGTATTTTTCTTTTTAATGATCGTGGAATTTACCGTCCAGGGCAAACTGTGTACTTTAAAGGCATCGTGCTTACCAAGGATGGATTGACTACGCGGTCAACCATTCGGGCCAACTATTCCACAACCATCTATCTTCAACGACCGGACGGCGGGAAACTGGATTCATTAAAAGTAAAAACAAATGAATTCGGCTCTTTTTCTGGGAAATTTCAATTACCACCGGCCGGAAACCTGGGAAGATTTCTGCTGGTATCCGAAAAAGAAGGTCTATATAAATCCTTTTCGGTGGAAGAATATAAACGTCCAAAGTTCTTTGTCGAATACGAACCACTTAAGGGTTCCTACCGTGTAAATGATCAGATAGAAGTAACCGGCACAGCAAAAGCCTATGCCGGGAATAACATCAGTGGCGCAAATGTTAAATACCGCGTGGTAAGAGAAGTACGCTTTCTCTATCCGTGGATGTTCTCGCACATGTGGCAGCCTGCAGGTGAGCCAATGGAGATCACTCATGGTGAAACCGCCACTGATGCTGATGGAAAATTCAGGATAAAATTCGAAGCCATCCCAGATCTGAAAATAGATGCGAAAATGGATCCGGCATTTGATTATGTTGTATATGCAGATATTACAGATGTGAATGGCGAAACAAGAAGCGGACAAAAAAATATCTCCGTAAGTTATAAAGCCTTACTGTTGAAAGCGAACATACCCGATCGCATGCCCGCGGACAGTCTCAATAAGATCTTCATCAGCACCGAAAACAACAACGGTGAGTTTGAGCCGGCATCAGTAACAGTCAGGATCTCCAAACTCAAAGCAGAGAACAGGCTGATCAGAAAAAGGCTCTGGCAGCAACCAGATCAGTTTATCTATACGAAAGAGGAATACCTGAAGTATTTTCCTTTTGATAAGTATAATAATGAAAGCGATCCATCCACCTGGCCAAAAGAGAAACAGGTGCTGGAGAAAACTGATTCAACAGTTGAAGACAAACCATTCAGGCTTGATGGCATGATCGCTGAATCCGGTGTCTACATCATTGAAATCTCTACAAAGGATAAAGACGGAAAAGATGTTAAAGAAGTAAAGTACGTTACGCTGTTTGACAGTAAAAGCAACAAACCAGAGATTGCTACCTATTTTACCGCCACCGATCCTTTACCGACAGAACCTGGTCAGAGCACTGTCACTGAAATCGCAAGCAGCGCCGATAACCTGTTTGTTATTCAGCAGGTCGATAAACGGATAACTGTTGACAGCTTCGCCACTGGCTATAGTTTTCTAACCCTTGATAATGAAAAAAAGAAGATCACTATTACTGCTACAGAAGCTGACCGTGGAGGCTACGGATTGAGCTGGGTGTTTGTTAAACATAACCAGCTTTTTGCAAAGAGCAGTATGGTCAATGTCCCTTGGTCAAACAAGGAGTTAAACATCGAATATGCCAGCTACCGTGATAAAACATTACCCGGAAGTAAAGAACAATGGCGGCTGAAAATATCCGGCGCGAAAGGCGAAATACTGGCAGCTGAAATGCTCGCCGGAATGTATGACGCCTCACTGGATCAATTTGCCCCAGGACGTTGGCGTGAGCCGGGTCTATGGCCAATCTATTCGAATACATTTACCTTGCAATCACCTGAGAATTTCAAATTCATCATATCCCGCGAAAAAGAAATATCACAATTGCCCCAGCGTGAAATAAACAAAGAATATGACCGGTTCATATTCGGCTCCCCCGGTTTCTTCAGCGGCTATGGTGCGATTGGAGGAGGATTTCGCAACGAATACAACCCTTACGGAGTTCGTTTCAATTTTGCAACCGCTCAGGCCGCGCCGCTTATGCGGAGAGGAGAAATGGATACCGTTCCGCAAGTGGATCCAAGTGATCCGTCAAAAGTGATTCGCTATACCGTCACTAAGGTAAACGACGATGGAATAGTTTCGCTGGTACTACCGGCGGAGGAAAAAGCCTTTACCAATCCAACCGGTCAAATGTTCAAAAGTAGCGGGGCTCAAAGTAAGACATCCGATGCAGGTAATATCCAACCCCGCACAAACTTCAACGAAACCGCTTTCTTCTTCCCTGATCTCAAAACAGACAGCACCGGTGCCATCGAATTCTCCTTCACCATGCCCGAAGCATTGACCAGATGGAAATTCCAGGCACTCGCGCATACAAAAGATCTGGCATTTGGCTATACTTCGAAAGAGATCGTTACGCAGAAAGACCTGATGGTGCAACCCAATGCTCCGCGCTTTCTGCGTGAAGGAGATCAGTTGGTGTTCAATGCAAAAATTGTGAACCTTTCCGATAAGGAATTAAATGGTAATGCGGAACTGCAACTCTATAATGCGGGCACCAATCAACCGGTGGATATTTTATTTAATCTCACAGAAAAAAACAGGTCATTTAAGGTTGCAGCAGGACAAAGCACCGTTGTATTCTTTCCGCTGAATATCCCTTCATCCTATGCAGACGCACTGACATGGAGAGTGATTGCCAAAGCAGACAACTTCAGCGATGGTGAAGAGAACATGCTGCCTGTGCTAAGCAACCGTATGCTGGTCACAGAAACCATCAGCTTACCGATGCGCGGGAACGGCACAAAGAATTTCTCTTTTGATAAATTAAAACAATCGGGAAACAGCAAAACGCTGCAGCAGCGTTCACTTACTGTTGAATACACATCCAACCCGGTTTGGTATGCCGTTCAGTCACTGCCTTACCTGATGGAGTACCCCTATGATTGCGCGGAACAAACCTGGAATCGCTATTACGCGAACTCACTTGCCGCTTCCATTGCCAATTCAGCGCCAAAGCTGAAGCAACTGTTCGACCGCTGGAAAACAACAGATACAGCAGCATTGCTGAGCAATCTTCAAAAGAACCAGGAATTAAAATCGATCCTGCTTGAAGAAACGCCGTGGGTACTTGAAGCAAAAACAGAAGCAAAGCAAAAACAAAATCTCGCGTTGCTGTTTGACATGCTGCGCATGACCAGCGAACTGAATGGCGCTTATGAAAAACTGAAACAATTACAAAGCAGCAACGGCGGCTTTGTATGGTTCAGTGGCGGGCCCGACGACAGGTATATGACGCAATATATCATCACTGGTATAGGTCACCTGTTAAAACTCAAAGGCGTTGCCAGCGGGCAGAATGAGAAACTAAAGCAGATCCTGGAAAGAGCCATTCCTTACCTGGACCGGAAGCTAAAAGAAGATTACGACAACCTGGTGAAGTATAAAACTGATCTCAGGAAATACATTCCCTCCTATAGCGAGATACAGTATTTCTATATGCGCAGCTTCTTCCCCGGATACAAAGTAAATAGCGCATCGATGACAGCGTATAATTATTTTAAATCACGGCTGCCGGTTGAATGGACTAAACAAAACAAATACATGCAGGGCATGACCGCGCTCGCGTTGCACCGCCTTGGTGATAAGACAACGCCGGCGGCGATCCTGAAATCACTGAAAGAGACCTCGATCAGCAACGAAGAACTGGGTATGTACTGGAAGGATGCCAACCGCGGCTGGTGGTGGTATGAATCACCGATCGAAAGACAGGCTTTGCTGATCGAAGCATTCAGCGATATCAGCAATGATACAAAGACCGTGAATGATCTCCGCACCTGGTTGCTGAAGAACAAACAAACCAATAAATGGGAATCAACAAAAGCAACGGCCGAAGCCTGCTATGCCTTGTTGCTGCAGGGAACAGATTGGACAAATGAAGAGCCTGTCGTGAGCATCAAACTTGGCAACACGACCGTCAGTTCCGCAGACAATAAACAGGAAGCCGGAACCGGCTACTTCAGCAAAACATTCGACGCAAAAGAAGTAAAACCCGAGATGGGAAATATCGCCGTTACCGTTTCCTCAGCGAATGCAAGTGCTTCATCGTGGGGCGGCGTATACTGGCAGTATTTTGAGAACCTTGATAAGATCACTACCGCAGCCACACCGTTACAGCTTCAGAAGAAATTGTTTATTGAAACAAATACTGATCGTGGTCCGGTATTGACTCCGGTAAAAGATGGCGCCAAATTAAAGATCGGTGACAAGATCAAAGTACGCATTGAGCTCCGCTCGGACCGCGATATGGAATACGTACACATGAAGGACATGCGCGCCTCCGCCTTTGAGCCGGTGAATGTATTAAGCAGCTACAAATGGCAGGATGGTCTCGGCTATTACGAAAGCACAAGGGATGCGTCAACCAATTTCTTCTTTGATCGCCTGAGAAAAGGAACCTATGTATTTGAATACACATTGTTCGTCACACATTCCGGAAATTTCAGCAATGGCGTTACAACCATTCAATGTATGTATGCGCCGGAATTCAGCGCGCATAGCGAGGGGGTGAGGGTTTCGGTGGAGTAGGAAAAGGTTCCAAGGGTTCCAGAGGTTCCAGAAGCTCCAGAGGTTCTTTCAATAGGCGGTTTCTTAAAAAAAATTCAGACCCTGCGATCAGCGGTAGCAACCTCTGAAACCTCTGGAACTCATGAAACCTCTGGAACCTTTATTGTACCCGATCGGCATATTATCCGTCTGAACCTTATTCCCCGTTTCCCTTATCTTCATTTTATGGTTTTGCTTCGTTTGGCAGCTGGCTCATGTATGATGTTATTGCTCTCCTGCGCGGGTGCGCGGCAGGTGAATGGAGTTTATCAGTCTCCCGAAACGGGTTCGCAATTGGTGCTGAGATCAGACAGCAGTTTTGAATGGATCTATCCGGGGAGCCAGGAGACGGAGATCGGGACTGGGCAGAATTACCGGAACCTGTTGTATTTTACGGGCGGCACCTGGTCCATCAGTAAGAGTCGGCTGGTGCTGATACCGTCTTCGGATAAGGAAAGTTTCAGCACCGAAATGGCTGATGACTCCATCAGCCGCTTCACGTCCATCTCCTCTATTAATTTCTGGAACCGGTATGGCGAACAGGTAAAGATCCGCGCGATCAGGTTGCCAAGGGCTGAACTGAAGCCCCATTTCGGTAATTCACTTTATTTCTTCGCCCAGGATTTTCATCGCAGGGACACGCTGGTATTTTACCTCGAGGGATACCGCCCTTTTGTTTATCCCGGAACCATTCCAGGTTCCATCGGAGATAATATTCATAAGATCACCTTGTATGAGCCGTATCATAAAACGGATCAAACCATTATCCGGATCAAAGGGAAAAGATTATATGCGAACCGCCAGTATTACGTGAAGAAGAGCTGATCACGCTGTATTTTTGCGGGATGACAACAGATTTTCTCATTATTGGTCAGGGTGTTTGCGGCAGTTTCCTTTCTTATTATTTACAAAAGGAAGGAAAATCTGTGATGGTGCTGGATGATGCCAATCCTGACAGTCCATCGAGGATCGCAGCAGGTATCATCAACCCGGTGACCGGTCGTCGTCTTGTAACGGTCTGGATGGTTGACGAAGTTTTACCTTATGCATGGAAAGCATACACAGAGATCGGTGCAGACCTGGATGTACAGGCGATCTCACAACGGAATATTATCGACTTCTTCCCTAACCCATTCATGCGTGAAAGTTTTTTGCAAAAGATAGAAACGGGTGATCAATATGTGCATGCCTATCCTGAGCAAAATCATTTCAATACTTATTTTAATTATGAATTTGGCTGCGGTGAAATAAGACCGGTGTATACTGCACACCTGGAAAATATCATTCCCGCATGGCGCTCAATTCTGCAGAAGGCCGGTTTTATCCGTGAAGAAAAATTTGATCTTGCAGCACTGGAAGTGTTTCCCGACAAAGTTGTCTATAAAGATATCACTGCATCAAAGATCATTTTTTGCGACGGCACATCCAGTTTTGACAATCCCTATTTCAAACAACTTCCTTTTGCTCCGAATAAAGGTGAAGCACTGATCGCTTCCATACCCGGCCTGCCCGACCATAATATTTATAAGAAATCAATGATGATCGTTCCGCTCGCAGAGAAAGATCATTTCTGGATCGGCGCCAGTTATGTGTGGAACTTTGACAATGCAGATCCAACAAAAGAGTTCAGGGAAAGCACAGAGAATGTGTTGAAGTCATGGCTGAAGATCCCTTTCACCATCGTTGATCATCGTTCAGGCTTAAGACCCGCCACGCTCGAAAGAAGGCCTTTCGCCGGCATTCATCCTTTGCATCCATCTGTAGCCATCCTGAACGGCATGGGCACCAAAGGCTGTTCACTCGGTCCTTTCTTTGCAAAACAATTAACGGATCATTTGTTGTATGATCTGCCGATAGCGAAGGATGCGGAGGTGAAGAGGTTTAGTAAGGTTCTTAGCAGGGGGTAAAAAAGGTTCCAGGGGTTTCAGATGTTCCAGGAGTTCCATAGGTTTTCTCAACAGAAGTTCTTCGAAAAATATCGCGCTACCGCAATCCGCAGCAGCAACCTCTGGAACCTATGAAACCTCTGAAACCCCTGGAACCTTTTTACGTAAACAACTTCCTCCTCAAATTCCAGAACTTTCATAGGCTTTCTCAACACAAGCTCTTCAAAAATATCGCGCCACCACAATCCGCGGCAGCAACCTCTGGAACCTATGAAACCTATGGAACTCCTGGAACCCTGAAACCTGTTTACACAAACAACTTCCTCTTCGTCCCCGGATCCTGATTCAACACCCTGCACAACGCCTCATACAATTCCGGCATATTTTCTTTCAGCCCTTTCGGGTTCTCAAAAAATGCTTCAACGCTTACTGCCCAGAATTCGTGCATATTACTGAAGGCATAGCTGCGGAGATAACTGCGGCGTTTGGTGATAACATCGGCAAGGATCTGACCGGTGCTGGTGGAGAATTTCTCGTAATTGAGCCTGAAGTGAAGATCAGCGCCGTATTGCGCGAAGAAATTATTATGCAACAATGCATGGGACATTTCATGTACCGCTACATTGATATTATCATGTTTTGGTTTGTAGGAATAACCATACAAAAAATGTTTCCATGAAAGATAGATCCCATCCGGGGCAACATGACCAATGTACAGTTCATTGTCGTTATCCATGTGATAAGCATCGGCAAGAATGTAAATGTCTTTGAAATAGGAAAGATGATAATCTTTCAAACCAAAAGTGACCTGTATCGCGGATGAGCTGACCAGTATGGCAGTATCTTCATTTTTTTCAAGGCCAATAAAATGAAATTTCTTCTGATGCCTGAAGTGATAAACTCTTTTTACAAATTTCTTTTTCAGTTCAGCGGGAAGATCATTGAAGTAAGAGAAAACGCTTCCAATAATAAAGGAGTAATTATTTACTGTTGCATCATCAACTTCAACTTCCTCAACAGACGGAGCTGATTCGGTGTTTGGTACACGCGCAAATAACTTATTCAGCTTTCGGAGGAATGATGACATAGTAGCGTACGGGTTGATTCATAAATGTAATCCACGAACGTGTCAAATGCAAGTATTCAGCAGTTATTTCACGTGCGTAAATCTACGATGCGTCAACCACAGCGGCCGCGCTTCCTGCCGGACACCCGACCGGCTGAAGGGATAACGGTTTTTTGAGCGGGAGATTGCACGGCCTTCGATTAGAAAGTCTTTCAAAGTTGATCGATGGCCGATGACCGATGGCCGATGGCCGAAAAACAGGTCTTATTAATGAAACTCTCCGGCAAACACGAAAATCGGCCATCGGCCATCGGTCATCGGCCATCGATTACTATCTTTGCGCCCAGTTTTAATCTCTAAGCGACATTCATTTATATGTACAGAACGAACACCTGCGGCGAACTAAGATTGAGCGATGCCTCTAAACAAGTGACCCTGGCCGGATGGGTACAGACGGTGCGGAAATTTGGAGCGATCACGTTTGTGGATCTGCGCGACCGGTACGGCATTACCCAGCTCCTGTTTGGCGAGGAATTGAATAAACAACTGGAAGAAAACCCGTTAGGCCGCGAATTTGTACTACAGGCTACCGGGACCGTACAGGAAAGGACCAACAAAAACCCCCAACTGCCAACCGGCGATATCGAGATCATTATCACCTCTTTCAGGATCCTGAACAAATCTGCCGTTCCGCCTTTCACCATCCAGGATGATACAGATGGCGGTGACGATCTGCGGATGAAATTCCGCTACCTCGACCTGCGCAGGAATGCCGTAAAAAGGAACCTCGAACTACGCTATGCCGTTAACCGCGCTGCGCGGAACTACCTGCATGGCAACGGCTTTATGGATATTGAAACGCCTTTTCTGATCAAAAGCACGCCCGAAGGCGCCCGCGATTTTGTTGTACCATCCCGCATGAACCCGGGCCAGTTCTACGCCCTCCCGCAATCGCCGCAGACATTCAAGCAACTGCTGATGGTGAGCGGCTATGACCGCTACTACCAGATCGTGAAATGCTTCAGGGACGAAGACCTGCGCGCAGACCGCCAGCCGGAATTCACGCAGATCGATTGTGAAATGTGTTTTGTTGAACAGGAAGACATTCTCTCCATGTTCGAAGGCATGGTAAAATCGATCTTCAAAGAAGTGAAAGCAATAGATTATACAGAGAAGGTCGAACGCATGACCTGGGAAGAAGCCATGTGGCAATATGGTAACGATAAACCAGATATCCGCTTCGGAATGAAATTGCTGAACCTGAAAAAACCTTCTTCCGTTTATGTAAATAAAGCCGATCAATCCGCATTGATCAATGGCGCCGATTTCAAAGTATTTGATGAAGCGGAAACAGTGATCGCTATCGCCGTTCCCGGTTGCAGCGAATACAGCCGTAAACAAACAGATGAACTGACTGATTGGGTAAAACGCCCGCAGATAGGTATGAAAGGTCTTGTATTCATTAAAGTAAATACCGACGGCACCTATAAAAGTAGCGTTGATAAATTTTATTCAGAAGAAAAACTCAAAGCAATTGCCGATGCCGCTGGTGCCAAACAAGGCGATCTTGTATTGATCCTCGCCGGCAATGAAGAGAGAACGCGTAAGGCGGTGAGTGAACTTCGTCTTGAAATGGGCAAACGCCTTGGTCTCCGCAAAGACAATGAATTCAAACTGCTTTGGGTACTGGACTTCCCATTGTTCGAATATGATGAAGAAGGAAACCGCTGGGTAGCCCGTCACCATCCATTCACTTCGCCAAAGCCATCGGATATCGAAACGATGATCTCCAACAGCCCGGTGATTGAAAATGCTGTTGAATATCTCAACCATCCTTACGCCAATATCAAAGCAAACGCATATGATATGGTGTTAAACGGAAATGAGATCGGTGGTGGTTCTATCAGGATCTATCAGCGCGAACTGCAGGAAAAGATGTTTGAAGCGTTGGGTATGGATAAAGAAGAACAGCTTCATAAATTCGGTTTCCTCCTTGGCGCATTCGAATACGGCGCACCACCACATGGCGGTATCGCATTCGGTTTCGATCGTCTGTGTGCGATCCTTGGCGGCAGCGAAAGCATCCGCGATTTCATCGCCTTCCCCAAAAATAATAGCGGGCGTGATGTAATGCTGGATGCACCGGCTACGATCGATGAGAAACAGTTTGAGGAGTTGCAGATACGGTTGGATTTGAAGAAGTGATGAGAGGGAAGGACCGCCGACGGCCGACCGCAGACCGCAGACGTGAACTATAAAAGAATTTACTGTGCTAATAGTAAATAATAGTAGAGGCCACCCAATTGGATGGCCTCTACTATTTAACTAAATTATCAGTGAGATTCAACTAAACAACTCTTACTTACTGTTCGATGTTGCACAAACTGTACCGTCTCAAACGACCGTCTGCGGTCCGCGGTCGGCCGTCGGCGGTCCCTCCTCATCAGAACAACCCAAATATCTTCCTCTCCTTCTTCTTCCTGATGATCAACCCGATCGAACTCACCACATATTCATTCAACTGAAGTTTCAAATGTACATCCTGTTTATGCGGGAATACATCAACCATAAAATCTTCGGGAAGGCCACCCATGGAATAATCGAGTTCTTCTACGAAATGTCCTTCGGCGCGAAGTTCTTCAGCAAGCTTTTCAAGATCGCGCATACGGAAGATCACGGTATTGCCGGTATCGAGCGTTTTTTCGTTGGAAGAGATATTGTATTCGGTAGTATGCACTGCCCAGCCGCCGGGCTTTAAAGTATTCAATTGATTTTTCAGAAAATCAAGGCCCTGTTCGATACTGCCAAGGTGTTCGAAAGAACAGCTTGACCAGGTGAAATCAAAATCCTGCAATGTGGAAGGGATCGCATTCATATCTACAGGCTGATAGCTGACATGCTTGCGGAGCGTGTCATCGTCAACAATATTTCTTTTGTTCAATGATTCAAGACCAAAACAAAGCTGATCGCCGTTTGTCCATCCCATTTCCGCACCTGCTTCCGGGAAGATATCCGTTGCAAGGATATCACATCCATACTGCGCCATCAATGACGGCAGGGGCTCAGATCCCACAGCAAACACAAGCCCTTTCTTTCCTTTGGCTATACATCCTCGCTCCCATAACGCCTGGAGAATGTATACGTACTCCCATTGCTTACGATGGAAGCGGGGTGTTTCCCTGATCTCTGCGCACCAGCGTTTATACCATTCGGTTTGCCAGTCTTTTGCTTTGCACAACTCCGACCTGCGTCTGCCCGCATCAAAAACGAGCGACGTGTTCCATTCGCGTTGTTCTTCCAGTATTGCTGTTTCTTCGTTCCACATAAGTTATAAAAGGGTTTGGTAGACTTCAATGTATTTTTTCGTATTCTTTTGCCAGTCGAACATCTTGCTTCTTGTGATCAATGCGTTTGACATGTTCTCACGTTTGAATCGTTGCATTCCTTCCTGGAAAACTTTGGTCATATTGTCCTGCTCAAATGAATTAAAATAGAATGCGACATCACCACCGATCTCAGGAAGAGAAGTCCTGTCAGATAAGAACAAAGGTTTGCCAAACTGCATTGCTTCCACTACCGGCGCGCCAAAACCCTCCGCCAGCGACGGATGAACAAATGCCGAACAATTTCGCAGATACCAGCCTTTCTCTCCTTCGGTAATGGGTCCCGGCATGTGCACCCTGTCATCAATACCCATCGCCATCGCTTCACGACGGATGGACTCAACATAATCACCCTCATCCAAACGGCCTGCGATCACCAGGTCCAGTTCAGAATTTTTCACCAGTGACAATAACACATGATAATTTTTCTTACGGTTCACATAACCCATTCCAAACATGAACGGACGATTGGGCCTGTATGTAGCCAATGGCGTTGTTGCCTCATACACTTTGTGCGTGCCGTTATGAATAACATAGACCGGTTTGTTGCCAACATCACAATGTTTCAATACATCGCTTTTGCAGAATTCCGAGATGCAAACGATCGCATCGCTCTTATTGATCAGCGACTGCGTATGCTGCAGGCTTTTCTGCTGCTCTTTCAAAGGTTTGCCTTCATGCAAAGGATTAAGGTCATGTATTGTTAACAGGATCTTTATATCCGGGAATTTTCGTTTGTCAGGCAATATCCTTCCTGATTGAAAGGGAGCATGCCAGATCCTGCATTGCCGGAGAAACGGCTTATAATATCGATGAAACCGCTTTTCAACAATATTAGCCGTATTGTAGTCAAACGCACCGGATGCGTTTTTTGGTACATAGTTCCGTACTTTGATATCTTTTTCACTGGCTGAAAGCTGCGACTGCACATAGTTACCAAGGTTTAGACAGTAATAATACAATCCAGAATTCGGAAAGCGCATCAGGTCACAATCAAGTATTACCTCATTCATAAATCAAACAATATTTCTTAGAAGGGGCTGCAAATCTCATCATAATTCAAGCCACATTCATTTTAACAATCCATTTTTTTAAATTCTTTAGGAGATTAAAAAAAAAATTACGCGACCGAGCAACGGTACATGTAAAGCGGTTGTCAGAGTCAGGATCCTGCGTTTGATTGCCATGTGAATCTTGTTGTAATTCAAACGGTATGGATTTTGCAAGGAGTTTTCGCTTTACCACACCTTCAACCGGACTCCGCTTTAATCGTTCATCAATTATTTTATTATGTTGCAACGGGTCGTGTTTGATTGTGAAAGAATGAAGTATTATAATACGGGATTGTATCATTATAACCTCAACCTCGGAAAACATCTGCAAATGCAGGTTGATCCGAAGCGCGAGCAAATCAGCTTTTTTGTGCCCAGGCAGGAACACGGGACCTTCGGCAGCAATCCTCAGTATATCACTCAGCATTCTCTTCAGAAGTTTTATATGCCGCCACTCAGGGGCTTTGATATATGGCATTCCACCTATCAGAGCTCAGCCTATGTACCACGCCGGAACAGACGCATTAAAGTGGTGCTGACCATTCACGATCTCAATTTTATATATGAGAAAAAGGATGAATTAAAGAAGGCGAAGTACCTCCGGCACCTTCAAAGCAATATAGACCGTTCGGACGCCATTGTATGTATCTCGGACTTTTGCAGACAGGACGTTTTAACCTATTGTGATACCGGCACAAAACCCGTGTATGTGATCTATAACGGCACGAATTCGTTAAAAAGTCCTGAATTGTTAAGCCATTCATACAAACCCGAGAAACCATTCGTTTTTTCTCTGGGAGTAATGTGCAGAAAGAAAAATTTTCATGTCCTGTTGCCGCTGATCCAGCAGAACAATGATCTTGAATTACTGATCGCCGGAAGACTGGATGATCAAAGTTATCTTGACTTTATACAGCAGTCTGCCCGTAACTTGCGCGTGGAAGACAATCTGCGTGTATTGGGAAATATATCTGAATCAGAGAAATCCTGGTATTACCAGAATTGCTATGCCTTTGCATTACCGTCTATCGCTGAAGGATTTGGACTTCCGGTAACAGAAGCCATGTCTGCCGGGAAGCCTGTTTTTCTTTCGAATAGAACGGCACTTCCCGAGATCGGAAGCTCGGCGGCATTTTACTTCCGCGACTTTAATGCATTGCATATGCAAAAGGTATTCCGCCAGGGCATGGAACAATACAGGGAAGGACTAATGGAGCCGATCATCCGTCAGCGCAGTGAAATATTCTGCTGGACAAAAGCGGCCAAAGCATATTTAAATGTATACAGATCACTTTATTAAAAAATCCGTAAGATGAAAGTATATCGGCGCCTGCTGAGTTATATAAAACCCTATCACAAGTTCGTTTTACCATTTTTTGTACTAACGCTGATAGCCTCATTTTTCAGTGTTTTTCAATTTACACTGCTTATTCCGTTATTGCAGTTCCTGTTTGATCCATCCAGCGCGACAGACAATGCGAAGTACGCCGTTGCGCCGGACTTTCATTTATCTGCAGGTTTTTTCAAAGACTATTTTTATCATCTCATCTATAACTTTAAGCAGACCAACCCGGTTTATGCCTTATACTTCATGGCCGGCCTGATCGTATGTACCGTGATCCTGGCAAATCTCTTCCGGTATCTCGCGCAACGGTCCATGATCAATACAAGGACCTTGCTGGTTAAAAGATTGAGGGAAGCGCTGTTTGAAAAGATCAACCGTTTGCAACTTGGCTATTTTACCAAAGAACATAAAGGAGATCTGATCTCCCGTTTGAACGGTGACGTCTATGGTGTGGAAGGAGCGGCTGCCAGTTCGCTGGAAGTATTGTTCAAAGAACCTTACATGATCATCTTTTTCTTTGTAGGCTTGTTCCTGATCTCGGTTAAGCTGACCATCTTCACGCTGATCATCATTCCTGTTTCGGCTGTTGCCATTGCAACGATCACCAAAAGATTGAGAAGGGAGGCGAAAGATGTGCAGGCTTCCGCCGGCAGATTACTGACGATCATTGATGAGACATTACTCGGTATGCGGATCATCCGTTCTTTTAATGCTACGGATTTCATTCTGAAAAGATTCAGCAAGGAAAATGACTTTTACCGTCATGCCAGCCTTGCGAGTTTCAATAAGCGCGAGCTTGCGCCAGCATTTTCTGAAGCCGCCGGCGTTATGGTTGTTGCGGGCATTCTTGTATATGGCGGCGGATTGGTACTGAGTGGAAGCGGTGGCCTTCAGGCGAGCCAGTTCATCACTTTCATCATTCTCTTCTCACAGGTGATCCGGCCGGTAAAATCGCTGGTTACCGCGCTCTCAAATGTACAAATGGGCCAGGCTTCCGGCGAGCGTATCCTGGAGATCCTCGACAAACCTGTCGAGATCGAAGACAAACCTGATGCGGTACAATTGACCAGTTTCAATGATAAGGTAGAGTTTGTAGATGTTTGCTTTCAGTACAACGAAAAGCCTGTATTGAAGAACATCAATCTCGTGATCGAAAAAGGAAAAACGATTGCACTGGTTGGCCCGTCCGGTGTTGGTAAGTCAACCATTGCAGATCTTATTCCGCGTTTTTATGAAGCAACATCAGGCGAAGTATTGATCGATGGAAAGAATGTAAAAGATTATACGATGGAATCACTGCGAAGCAGTATGAGTTTTGTAACGCAGGACATCATTCTTTTTAATGACACGATCTTTAACAATATCGCGCTTGGCCGCCCTGATGCAACAGAGGAAGAAGTGATACAGGCCGCAAAAATCGCCAATGCGCATGACTTTATCATGCAAACCGAGCATGGATACCAGACAAATATCGGCGATCGCGGTATACGCCTTTCCGGCGGACAACGCCAGCGCCTGAGCATTGCACGTGCCGTGTTCAAAAATCCTGCGATACTTATACTGGACGAAGCAACATCGGCACTCGATACTGAATCCGAAAAATCAGTACAGGATGCGCTGAATAACTTAATGGAAGGAAGGACCACACTGGTGATCGCTCACAGGCTGAGCACGATCAAAGAAGCTGACGAAATTATCATCATGCAGGATGGATGTATTGTAGAACGTGGACATCATGATGAACTGATCCAGATCGAAGAAGGTATTTACAGAAGACTTACTTCTCTGCAACGGATCGCGTGATCAGTTGCGCAGGAGATGTTTCTTTCTTTTTTCCTGTTGCCAGCGGTAATAGATATATACCCCGGCAAGAATGATGATAAAAGCAAGAACACGAAAGACCAGTTGCTGGGAAAAGCTTTCTTTGTCTTCCCCCGCCTTCACTTTTGATTCGCTATCCGAAATATAATGTGCCAGCAAGGGATAAGAGGCATTAAGTGAAGAGGCGGTTTGAAAAAACTGTCTTGCTTTGAAATAATAACCTTTAAAATAAAGTGCAAGCGCCTGGTTATAGGTCGTTGATGCACGGCTCATCTCGGGTTTGACACCTGCAGAATCGAGAAATTCTTTTAGGACGGATACTGGAATGGCAAAGTTGAAACCGGCGGCAAGACTGCCGGTTTTCTGTTCCAGGCTGCCGAAGGTGGCCAGTCCGATCACTTCACCTTTATTATTACAAACAGGACTTCCGCTGCTGCCGTGTGTGATCACCGCGTCCATCTGGATCACGGGCCATCCGTTGATGGAACGTTTGATGGCACTCACCACACCGGTCGTCAATGTCGGTTCGATCCCGGTTTCCTTCGCAAGAAATGCGTTGGAAGTAACAGGCTCCGGATATCCCATGACCAATACCTCGCTTCCGATCTTTACCATTGCGTCCGCACTTACAGGCAGTGTCGGCATCTGGCTCACACTGTCTACTTTCAGGATAGCCACATCTTTGCCCGGCATTGCCTTTCCTTTCCTGATCACTTTTGCAGGAAGACGCTTGGTAGCAAAATCATCCGGTCTGCCATTCACCCGAAACCTGACAAATATTTCCTTTTTAAGATCAAAGATGATCATCGAAGAAACCTGTGAATAGATCACACTGTAAGCATTGTTGAGCAAACTTCGCTGCTCCTCATTCAATGTCATTTCCCAGGAATTCTGAAGGGATGTGATATTTGCCTCCGTCACTTCCTGGAAAGTTGACAGGATGAATTGCCGGCGGATATAGGAATTATCCCGGTCGATGATATGGCAGTTCGTGACAAAATATCCGTCACCCGTCACAAAAAAACCAGTGCCTGAGGAAGTGATGCGATGCTGCTGGCGGTAATATGCTGCGGTGCGGGTAAAATAACGGAAAGGGCTGTTGTAAAGCGCCTTCACCACAATATCCAGTTTCTCTTCTGCGGAAAACATTGTCCCGGTTGTATCCAGTTTTTTCACCGAATCCACCAGCTGATTGAACCGTGACTGGTTCATGGCCACTTTATTTACATACACAGTGCCCGAAAAGACCGTTTGAACCATTCCTACGCCCGGGGAATTGGCGGCATAGGATTCCTCTGCCGTCATCTGCTGTGCCTGCAGCATCGTTGCTGCCAGCAAAAACAAGGGCAAAAGTCCTCTTCTTATAATAGATCCTGACTGTTGCATCATTGGTGTCAAAATACTAAAAACCTTGCCAGCGGGCAAGAGGGAGATTCGATGTTGGACTGCGTCCGCCGAAGCGGTAGCGTGGGAGGATGGTCGATGGTCGGAAATTTCACGATTTGTCGATGGCCGGATGTTTACCCAGAATTTCCACTGTCCGATACCCGGACGGTGAGCCCCCCGATCATTCCCTCCAAAACAATAACCATCCTCGCGCCTGAGAGTTAATATTTTTAAGATATTTCTAATAGAAAACATCTTGCGGCCAAAATCTTCAGCCGGTTTAGTTCTCTATCTAACTGCGAAGCCCGAGCATCGACCATCGCGCATCGAACATCGCTTCAACAAAATCCGGAACATTTCCATTTAATTCCTCCGTTTTCATTATATTCGATTATAACGGTTGCATTCACTTCTCTCTGATGGAGTGGAGCAACTTTTTTATTTTCAACCTTAACTGCAAATGACGGGTCACCAACTTTTTGAGCAGTACCGGGCACAGCCCGGCATCTGGGATGAGATGTGCTTTGGCGATGGGATACGCAGCCAGTATGAACGCGTGTTTGACGCGATCAGGCAACTGCCGGTCGAAACGCTGATGCAGAAAGACAAGGAAGCCGGCGAATTGTTTATGAACCAGGGCATCACTTTCACGGTTTACAGCGATGATGCCGGAATTGAAAAGATCTTCCCATTCGATATCATCCCACGCATTCTTACCAGTGCCGAATGGAAACATATTCAATCGGGTATTACACAACGATTGAAGGCACTGAATCTTTTTTTAAAAGATATTTATTCAGAACAACAGATCCTGAAGGACAAGATCATCCCGGCGGAACTTATTGCATCCTGCGCCCACTACACACGCGAAGTGTTCGGAATAAAAGTTCCGCACGATCTGTATGTACATATATCCGGTATCGATCTGATACGCGGCCAGGATGGCACCTTTTATATACTGGAAGATAATCTCCGCACACCATCCGGCGTGTCCTATATGCTGGAGAACCGCGAAGTGACCAAACGGATCTTTCCCGGCATGCTCACCCAGAGTCGGGCAAGAATGATCAATAATTATCCTTTACTACTGCACGATATACTGGGCTCACTTGCTCCACAGCAATTATCCAACCCGACAGTGGCATTGCTCACCCCCGGTGTTTACAACTCTGCTTATTTCGAACATACATTTCTTGCCCGGCAGATGGGCATTCCATTGCTGGAAGGCCGCGATCTTTTGGTGGACAATCATAAAGTGTACATGAAAACCACGGCAGGTCTTCAACAGGTACATGTACTCTACAGGAGACTGGACGATGATTATCTTGATCCGCTGGTATTCCGCCCGGATAGCGCACTGGGTGTTCCCGGATTATTAAGCGCTTACCGAAAAGGAAACGTGGCCATCGTCAACGCAGTTGGCAACGGTGTGGCGGATGATAAAGCGGTGTATGCATATGTGCCGGACATGATCAAATATTATCTGAATGAAGAAGCGATCCTGCCAAACGTCCCGACCTATGGTCTCGAAAATGCCGACGCAAGACAATATGTATTTGATAACATCGGCAATATGGTGATCAAACGCACCAATCAATCCGGTGGATACGGAATGGTCATGGGAAATAAAGCAAGCGAGCAGGAATTGGATGAAGTGAAAGCAGCCATTCTTGAAACGCCGCGTGAATTCATTGCGCAACCGATCATCAAATTATCAACCGTGCCTTGCTTCATTGATGGAAAATTACAACCGCGGCATGTCGATCTGCGGCCTTATGCATTATGCGGGCCAAGCGGGATCAAAATCGTCCCCGGCGGATTGACACGCGTCGCGCTGAGAGAAGGTTCACTTGTTGTGAACTCATCGCAGGGCGGAGGAAGTAAAGACACCTGGATTGTGGACCTTTAATAAATCAAAAGTGAAAAGTAAAAATTAAAAAATCTTCCCGGAAATAATCTTCAAAGCCCAGCTAGTCGATTCAACCAGGATACTTTTCAATTTTACTTTTGAATTTTTACTTAATACCATGCTTAGTAGAATTGCCGACTCATTATTCTGGCTCAGCCGTTACATGGAAAGAAGCGATTGCCTTACAAGAGTGATCCGCACCAATTATATTTTATCGTTTGACTCGAGCAGTCTTACAGATTTTTCATGGAAAGATGTGATCCAGCTTTTTTCTCCAACGACGGATGAGAATATTTTGCAGCATGGAGATAATATTTCCAACGCGCTCGTATACCTGATCACCAACACAAAGAATATCAATTCAGCAAAAGTTTTAACAACGAGAGCGCGGGAGAATGCCAGGGGCGTGCAGGACAATATCACCAAGGAAGTATGGGAACAGGTGAATCAGCAGTATCATTTTGTCAACCACCCGTCAATGGAAAATCATATCCGCGGTACTCGCACACTGGATATGATCGAGATGCTTGATCAGAACAGCATTCTCTTTTATGGCGTGACCGATAGTACAATGCCCAGGGGACAGGGATGGAATTTTATGAACCTGGGGAAATTCCTGGAACGAAGCATTCTTTCCATTGATACAACTTATGCACATTTCCAAAAGATGGGTCACCTCGTGAACCAACCACAGGATATTCTTTTCTGGAAGAATCTGCTTCTCTCGCTGTCTGGTTATGAACTATATTTGAAGTCTTATACCCACGGACAGCACAACATGAATGTGATCGATCATATCATTTTTAATGAAGACTTTCCACGGTCTGTTATTTATTCTCTTGAACGCACCCGGCGATACCTGGATGAGATCGTAGAGGATACAAAAATGGAAGGAAGTCCGGCTTTGCAAAAAAGCTTCGGAAGGATTTGCAGTAAAGTAGAATTTGCCGATATGAATATGATACAGGAAGAAGGGCTGCCGAATTTTTTATTTTCGCTGCGCAATGACCTGGTCAATTTTTCCAACCAGCTCACACGCATTTATTTCTCTTACGCCTAACACAGCATGCATGCCCGTTTTTAATATACACCACATTACCAAGTACGAATACGACCGGCCGGTTAAGGAAAGCGTGAACGAGATCAGGATCTATCCTTATGCCTGCCAGCACCAGGAAGCCCTCTATCACCAGGTGAATATCACGCATGCACCGGAAATACTGATAGTGCAGGATTACTGGGGCAACAAAACCGGTATGTTCAATCTGCTGCCGTCACATGATGAACTGGTAATTGAAAGTAAACTGATCGTTCGCACACTTGGTCAATCAAATGTTGCGTTGAATTCGGTTGCCGGCCTTGCGGAATTGCAAAAAGATAAACAGGATAACCTTCATTTACTCGAGCTCTCACAGATCAAAGAGATTGAATTACGTGAACAGGTAAACGATCTGCTGAATGAATTTTACAGACCGGACATGACGGTGGCAACCATCATCGAGCAATGCTGCTCCTATATCTTTACAAACTTCAAATACATCAAAGGCATTACCAATATTGAAACTACCGTGCAGGAGATCCTGGAACTACGCTCCGGCGTTTGCCAGGACTTTGCCCACGTAATGCTGGAGATCCTGCGCAGCGCCGGTATACCCAGCCGCTATGTCAGCGGGTATATCTGTCCCAATAAAAACGGCATGCGCGGCGAAGGCGCTACACACGCATGGATCGAAGCATGGATCCCCGGCAATGGCTGGACGGGCATCGACCCGACCAATAATGTATGGGTGACCAATCACCACGTCAAACTGGCCGTTGGCAGGAATTTCAATGACTGTTCTCCTATCAAGGGCACCTTCAAGGGACCAGCCCGTCAATCCCTGTCTGTTTATGTTTCTGTTGGCTACGAAGATGGCCAGACCTTCGAAGAAATGAACGCCGTGAGAATGGAAAAGCTCTCCGGCGCTGATGAAATTCCGGATGTGGCCTCATTTGCCGGGCAGCAACAGCAGTAATAGATGTCAGAATTGGAGTCGGCCGTTTAAGCAAAAATCCCGAAATTTGCTAAAATTATTGGCATGGAAAACGGGGTTACCCGTCTTCCAACTAAAGACTTCCGACTCTACATGACTCCATTAGCAGAACGCATACGTCCTACCACACTCGATGATCTTGCCGGGCAGCAACATCTTACCGGCGAAGGCAGCATACTGCGTAAAGCCATTGAAAACAGCCGCATTCCATCGATGATCTTGTGGGGTCCTCCGGGCACGGGTAAGACCACCATCGCAAATATTATTGCCAATACACTGAAGGTTCCGTTTTACACATTAAGCGCGATCAGTTCCGGCGTAAAAGACGTACGCGAAGTGATTGCAGAAGCGCAAACAAAAAGCAACGCCATTCTTTTTATAGATGAGATCCACCGCTTCAATAAAGGACAGCAGGATGCATTGCTTGGAGCAGTGGAAAAGGGAGTTGTTACGCTGATCGGCGCCACAACAGAAAACCCCTCCTTTGAGGTAAACAGCGCCTTGCTCAGCCGCAGCCAGGTCTATGTATTGAAAGCGCTTGATGAAAAGGCATTGATCCAGTTACTGGAAATTGCGATCAGGAAAGATGAACTCCTGAAGGAGAAAAATATCGACCTCAGGGAAACGTCTGCGCTGCTTAATATCTCCGGCGGTGATGCAAGAAAATTACTGAATCTTTTTGAGCTTGTTACCGATTCGATCGCTCCTGATAAGGATACCGGGAAAACGGTGATCACAGATGAAAAGGTAATGGACATCGCGCAAAAGAAAATCGCGCTGTATGATAAGAATGGCGAGCAGCATTACGATATCATTTCCGCATTTATCAAATCCATCCGCGGCAGCGATCCCAATGCAGCAGTATACTGGCTTGCCCGGATGATCGAAGGCGGCGAAGATGTGAAATTCATTGCCAGAAGACTGGTGATACTGGCAAGTGAAGATATTGGCAATGCAAACCCTACCGCACTGGTGATCGCCAATGCCACATTTGAAGCGGTAAATAAGATCGGCAATCCTGAATCAAGGATCATTCTTTCCCAATGCGCCGTCTACCTTGCTTCATCTCCCAAGAGCAACGCCTCTTATGAAGCCATTGGAATGGCGCTGGATGCGGTTCAACGTTATGGAGATCTTTCAGTGCCATTGCATATCAGAAATGCTCCGACCAAGCTGATGAAGAATATGGGATACGGAAAGAATTATGAGTACTCGCATAGCTATGAAAATAGTTTTTCCGCACAGGAATATTTACCGAAAGAAATTGCCGGAACGAAGTTTTACAATCCGGGAAAGAATGCAAGGGAGGAAGAGTTAAGGAAGTTTTTAAAATCGTTGTGGAAAGATAAGTATGGGTATTGAATATGATGATTAAGCCTGACGATTAGAATTATATTCAATCAACGGGCGGTTTGTCCCGGCCCGACAATGTCATTAAGTTAAGGGTATGAAACTCCTCGGAGATTGTCATCCCGGCCAGACGACCTAACGTTTGATGCAGATTTAAAGCTGCCAGAGCCTGGAACCCTCATTTGTGCTGCCGTGTACCCACATCTTTTCGGCATTCGAATGGCGTAAGGTTCCCGCAGATTACGCTGATTTTTCCAGCTTTTTATCTGTGAAGTCGTTTGAGATATTACATGTATCCGTGCGTTGCTGACGCAGATGCGCAGATAAACTAAAAATTGAAGAAAACGATCTGCGTATCTGCGGATACCAATACAACCAGCTACGAAAAAACGAGAAAATGTGCTTAAGAAACAATGATAAAATCTGCGAAATCCGCGGGAACCTACGCCGATCGGGTGAGGATAACTTGCAGCTGAACGATGCAGTAATTCAGTCATTCACAACCCTCCCATTTTCCAACCTCATCAGCTTGTCAATACACTCCGGCCTCCTGTTCGCGTAATGTGTCACATATATCAACGTCCTGTTTCCTTTTCTGCAGATCACATCTATCAGGTTGATCAGTTCCTCTTCTGTTTCATCATCTAATCCCTGGCAGGGTTCATCCAATATCAATAACGGGGGATTCTTGATCAGGGCTCTTGCGAGCAGGGCCTTTCGCTGCTCACCTGCAGACAATTCATTCAGCCTTTTCCGGCCTAAAGCTTTTATCCCTAACAACTCCAGCCAATGGTATATTAATTCCATCTGCTCATCAGATACCTGCCGGAACAGACCGATCGTATCGAACAAACCAGACGCGACAGCTTCGAATACGCTGTTGCTGTTATCAAAGAACAACAACAATTCCGGAGACAGATAACCAATCCGTTTCTTGATATCCCAGATCGTTTCTCCGCTCCCTCTCCTCTTATCAAATAAACAGATCTCGTTCGCATAGGCCTGCGGATTATCCGCAGTGATCAAACTTAAGAGCGTGGATTTACCGGCACCGTTTGGACCGGATAATAACCAGCAATCACCCGGCTTAACTTCCCAATCTATACTCTGCAGGATCTTTTTATCGCCATAACTGATATTCACGTTTTTCATTTTCACAATGAACTCAAATGAATCGCTGTTTGCCTTATTGACCAAACGATCCAGTAATGATCCATTCAACGCATGCTTTTTCCTGTGTTCTTTCGTGGCGGCCAACTGCTGATCAAATGCTGATCTTGTTGTTACTGTTGCTTTATGACCTTTCGCAAGAGATACAACTTCGGTGATGCATGCAGGAATTTCATGTGGTTGTGTAACGAGGATGATCATGATACCACTCGCCGCGAGTTCATTGATCCGTTCATGCAGAAAGGCCCGTGCGTTCACATCCAGGCCCACAAATGGTTGATCCAGTATCAACACCTTTGGCTCCGCGAGCAGCGCTTTCGAGATCTGAACTTTTTTATTCTCCCCGTTCGAGAGCTGGATCAATGGCTTCTCCAGAAGCAGATCGATCCGGAAAGGTTTCAGTAATTCATTGCCGGCGATATCCTGTCCAAGGTATTCTGCCACGGTTAAAGCATCTTCGGCATCCATGGAATTGAATCGCTGCTGGTAATAGAAATTACTTGTATTGGAAAGGTTGCGGAAATGATGCTCCTGCTCCACCCATACGATCCGGTCTTTATGATCAGCACTGAAGATCACTTCTCCGCTTACGAATAATCTCCCGGCCAGCGCCAGGGCCAGTGTGGTCTTGCCGCTTCCGGCCGGGCCTACTATTGCCAGATGGCCTCCCGCCGGGACGCTGAATGAAACCTCGTCAATTACTATCGCAGACGATTTACGGACTGAAAGCCCTTTAACTTCAAGCTGAAATGATCCGTTGCTCATGCCTATTCTTTTCCGGACAAAAAAGCCAGACTGCACAAAGCTTTTACACATTTAGTCGTCTAACCCTTTAACCTCTGTTAAACAATACTGCGAATATCCTAAATTTAAAGTTCAACCACTGTTATGAGAAAGATTATTATTGCGTCAGCCCTGCTTATTGTCAATCATTTTTCGAATGCGCAAACCATTGTGCAGCGTGATCCACAGATAGCCAAAATGGTCGGCCAGGTATCGAAAGACTCATTGTCTTCATACATCCGCCAGATGGTTTCATTCGGCACAAGAAATACCTTAAGCATACAAACAGATGCCAAACGCGGCATTGGTGCTGCACGAAACTGGGTGCTGGGCAAGTTCAATCAATTCGCCCAACAGTCGGGCGGCAGACTTACCGCCTTTATAGACACCACCACGCTTGCAGCGGATGGACGCCGGGTGGATAAACCCATCCTTCTGGGAAATGTAGTAGCCACCCTGAAAGGAACGGATCCGGCAGATAACCGCATCTTTCTGATCAGCGGCCACCTTGACAATATGCGCAGCAGCGTAATGGATCGTGAGGGCGACGCACCGGGCGCCAACGATGATGCAAGCGGCGTAGCAGCTGTGATCGAATGCGCACGCATCATGAGCACACAATCATTTCCCGCAACGATCATCTTTATCGCGGTCAGCGGTGAAGAACAAGGTCTGCTCGGCGCCAACTTCATGGCAGAAAAAGCTAAGAAAGAGAACTGGAATATTGAAGCTGTATTGAATAATGATATCATGGGCAGCAATAACAGCAGCGAAACAAATATCATCAACAACACACAGATCCGTGTATTCAGCGAAGCGTTCTCCGTACAGGATACAGGCCGCGCGATCGCCAATATCCGCAACCTGGGATTGGAGAATGATGGTAAGGCAAGACAGCTTGCACGTTATGTGAAAGAAATTGGCGAGCGCTATGTAGACAATCTTGAAGTGGTCATGATCTATCGCAACGATCGCTTTCTCCGCGGCGGCGACCATACACCATATGTGAACCGTGGCTTTGCAGCGGTTCGCATTACAGAGATGAATGAGAACTATTATCATCAGCACCAGGACGTGCGGATGGAAAATGGCATTCAATATGGCGACCTTCCCGAGTTCATGGATTTTGAATACCTGCGCAAGAATACCGCGATGAATCTCTCCAATCTTGCCAATCTTGCAAAATCTCCATCCATGCCACAGGAAGTGAAAGTGGAAACAAGACGTTTGACAAATTATACTATCCTGAACTGGAAGGCACCAAAATCAGGTAAGGTTAAAGGTTATTATATACTGATGAGAGAAACCACAAGTGCTGTATGGCAGAAAAAGATCTTTACAACTGCTTTAAGTATCGAACTGCCTTATTCAAAAGATAATTACTTCTTCGGTATTCAATCCATCAGCGAAGATGGCAATGAAAGCCTGGCCGTTGTACCGGGGCCGGCAAGGTAATTAACCCAACTTGCTGGTTATTACCCTAAAGTCGTTCGATGGCCGATGACCGACTTAACCGCATAGAGGGACATAACCCGGTAATAGAGCGATGAAATGGTCGATACGACGAAGGACCTTCAGCCAGAGGGAGGAGACGGGCCATCAGCCATCGGCCATCGAACTGCCTGGGGTATCACTGGCAAGTCGGGTTAATTAATAGTTGAAAGTTGTGATGCGTCCCTTCAACCAACTTTTAAACCATAAAACCTTAAACTGTTAAACCTCAGCCTCAGGATAATGCTGATCAACAGCCGAAACCGGCATCCCGTCAGCGTTATCTCTACGTCCACACAAAAAAAATATACAGAAACATAGAAAAGTTTTATTCTTACATAAAGCACAGGGCAACAGCGCTGAAGCCACTAACTTTGTGCAAATTTCAACGAACAATCAAGCTATTATTAAGATGATCAACTGGACATTAAAAAAGTTTGAAGAGCTAACAATAATTGAATTATATGAAATCCTCCGGTTAAGAACTGAAGTGTTTGTAGTGGAACAGAATTGTGTGTTCCAGGATATGGATAATAAAGATCAGCAGTGTTATCATCTTCTGGGAAGAAAAGGAGACTTGCTTGCGGCATATACCCGCATCGTACCAACCGGCATCGCTTATGATGATGCGCCATCAATTGGCCGCGTAGTAACATCACCGCAGGCAAGAGGTGAGGGACTGGGCAAAGAATTGATGAAACAAAGCATAAAAGATCTGTTCCGGGTATATGGTGAATCTACGATCAAAATCGGCGCTCAGTTATATCTTAAAAAATTTTATGAATCGTTAGGCTTTGTTCAAAGCAGCGATATATATGACGAAGATGGTATTGATCACATAGAAATGACACGCGCAAGCGTATAATCACTAAGTAGAAAAACTTTTAAACCTCCGCAATAAAAAAAACTCGCGAAAACATTTCATAGATACTTGTTTCTTTCTCTATTTTGGCGCTTGATAATCCAATAGAGAATCCTGAAATCTGAATCTATGAGAAACAAAATTCTACACGCATTCATTGCGTTACTGGCCGTGGCCGGTGGCGTTGTACCCAAAACCTCACATGCTCAATCGGTTGGCGGACAAATAGGCAACGGAGAGTTTGCCTTTGGTATCGGCCCGATGTTTTTCCTTGGTGATCTTGGTGGCTCAGCTGGTAAAGGCGGACGTTTTGTAAAAGACGTTGACTTCCCTCTGACCAAACTTGCCAAGAGCGTTTACCTGAGTATTTATCCTTCTGAATTTTTAGGCCTTCGCCTTTCACTGAACCACGGTGTTCTTGAAGGAGATGATGCTAAAGCTCCTAACAAAGGCGGCGCGGAAGTGGACAGGCTGAAAAGAAACCTGAGCTTTAGAAGTTCTGTAATTGAGGGTTATATCGCAGCAGAGATCTATCCTACTGTATTCTTTGAGAATTGGGATGGACTGGCAGGCAAACTTCGCCCTTATGGTGTAATTGGTTTGGGCATTATGAAATACAATCCGAAAACAAAATTGAATGGTGAATGGATTGCATTGCAACCATTACGCCTGGAAGGCCAGGGCATGGAAGAATATCCTGATTCAAAACCATACAAACTGGTACAGCGTGAGATCCCAATGGGTCTTGGTGCTAAATACTACCTGAGCGATAAGGCTTATATCGGTTTTGAATTCCTGCACCGCAAATTATTCACTGATTATATCGATGATGTAAGTTCCGATCACTATATCGATCCTATTTATTTTAATAAATACCTGCCTGCGGCACAGGCAGCGATCGCAACGCAACTTTACTATCGCGGCACATATGGTGGAAACAATACGCAGGTGAATGTTCAAAGCCTGCAGAGAGGTAACCCAAAACAAAATGATGCATTCTTTTCGACTGTGATCCGTTTTGGCGTGAGACTTGGCGGCACACCTGATCCTGCGAAAAGACAGCTGCGTTGCCCTGTATTCTACTAAGAAGAATACACCCTAAGAAATTGTAATCAATCCGTACCCTTATGAAGATAAAATCTACCCTGATTTCTCTTACTGCTCTGTGCTGCCTGTCTGTGATCACTCCGTATCACTCACAAGCTGCCACATCAGCAAAAAAGTCAGAAACCCCGGTGGATGATAAAAATCCTGCAGCCAAAGCGAAAGCTACCTCCAGGAATAATCATGCAGTCAGAATTTATCCTGACCTCGTCAGCAGGACCATGCACGTCGTTGCAAAAGACAATGATGAAAAAGAAATTCAATTCTTTGTCTTTGATCTTGACAGCACACTGGTTCAGCATTTCAAAATGAAAGACGGCGACCACAAAAAAATCCGCGGCCTCCGGAGAGGAAAATATGTTTACCATGTTTTCGAGGGGGATGAGGAAGTTGCGTCCGGTAACTTCTCCATACGCTAATAGCTCACGAATGAGTGCGAATTAGCACGAATATTCGCGAATAAAGTTCTTTTAAATACAGTACTGCTATACTGTACGCCAGTAAGCAGCAGAGGGCTTAATAAAATCCTAATACCCGGTTGAATAAACCTAATCCGTTCTCTATTGGTACTCTCTATTTTTCTCATAGTATACAATTTTATTAAACACCCTCTGTCTGCTTACTGGTTTTTTATTATTTCTCCGTCACTTCCTCTCATACCTCCTTCCATCCGGATCGCCCTTTACCCCATTATTACCACTTTTAGGGGATGAGAAGGCATGAAAATATTTCCCTATATTTAACATAGCCATTTCCCGCATGGCGGATACTACCAACAAGGGGGCGGATGCCGAAAAGCCTTATGAGTAGGTTCAACTCTAATCAACCGTTTTGTTATGGAACAATTTCACAAACAGAAACTGTACAGCCTCATCTTCGCAGCTGTTTCCCTTCTAGGCATGTTTTTACCGTGGTTTTCCTACGGCTTCTTTGGAAGCCTGAATGGATTTCATAGTTGGGGCATTCTTTCATTTATTGGGATTCTCGGCGTGGCCGCTGCATGCCTTATGGGAAACAAGCTATTACCTTTTGATGAAACGTTCAAGAAAGTTGCCCTTGGTTCGTTCGGTGCTATAGTACTCGGAGCGGTGATCTATCTTATTGAAGTTGAATTTCACACCGGCGCCGGAATCTGGCTAACAATCATAGCTGGTGCCCTGGGTCTCGTTTGGGTGCTCGGCAAAGTGAACCTGCCCGATATCAACAAAAAAGCCTGATCATCTTTTCACCAATAAAAAAGGCTTGCGCAACTGCACAAGCCTTTTTCTTTATAGCGGTCTGGTCATAGCTCCATTGCCAGGAATTTCGCGGTAAAACTGTCTTTATTCTTTACCAGTTCCTCCGGCGTTCCCTCAAACAGGATCTTGCCTCCGCCATCACCGCCTTCAGGGCCAAGATCGATGACATGATCCGCCACCTTGATCACATCCATATTATGTTCGATCACCAACACGGTATTGCCTCTTTCAACCAGTTTATTCAATACATCCAGCAAGTGACGGATATCTTCAAAATGCAGACCGGTGGTCGGTTCATCCAGGATATAAAACGTCTTACCCGTATCCCGCTTTCCCAACTCTGTTGAAAGCTTCACCCGTTGCGCCTCGCCACCACTAAGTGTTACAGCGGATTGGCCAAGCGTGATATAACCCAGACCAACTTCTTCCAGTACTTTTATTTTACGGTAGATATAAGGAACAGGCTGGAAGAATTCCACTGCTTCTTCAACTGTCATTTCCAGTACATCTGCAATGGATTTTCCTTTATAACGGATCTCCAGCGTTTCGCGGTTATAACGTTTACCATTGCATTTTTCACAATGCACATACACATCCGGCAGAAAGTTCATTTCAATCACACGCATACCACCACCCTCGCAAACTTCACAACGGCCGCTCTTTACATTGAATGAAAAACGCCCCGCATTATAACCACGGATCTTTGCTTCAGGTACCGAAGCAAACAATGTTCTGATCTCCGTAAAGAATCCGCAATAAGTTGCCGGATTACTTCTTGGCGTACGTCCGATCGGCGACTGATCGATCTCAATCACTTTATCTACATGCTCAAGGCCTTTGAGAGATTTATACTCCATCGGCGTTACCCGCGAACCGTATGCATGATGTGATAAAACCGGATAAAGCGTTTCATTGATCAGTGTTGATTTTCCGCTTCCGCTTACACCGGTAACAACGATGAATTTTCCTAACGGAAATTTCACATCCACATTACGGAGGTTATTTCCCTTTGCCCCTTTGAGCTCAAGAAATTTGCCATTACCCTTTCTTCTTTCTGCCGGAACGGTGATATTATTCTTACCGTTCAGATAACCGGATGTAAGTGTATCGAGCTTCAGTAATTCTTTCGGTTTGCCTTCCGCAACAACTCTTCCGCCGTGATGACCCGCTTTCGGGCCAATATCGATCAGGTGATCCGCAGCCAGCATAATGTCCTTATCATGCTCTACCACCAATACGCTGTTTCCGATATCCCGAAGATTTTTCAATGCTTCGATCAACCGGTGGTTATCGCGCTGGTGCAAACCGATCGAAGGTTCATCCAGGATATAAGTGATCCCCTGCAACTGGGAACCGATCTGCGTTGCAAGACGGATCCGCTGTGATTCACCGCCACTAAGGGTTTTGGAGGAACGATTGAGTGTGAGATAAGTCAGGCCGACATCCAGCAAAAATTTCAACCGCTCACGGATCTCTTTCAATACATCCTTTGCAATAACTTTTTGTTTGTTGTCGATACGCAGTTCAATACCATCCAGCCATGCGGCAAGATTATCAAGATTCATTTCACTCAGTTCCGAAATATTCCTTCCATCAACCTTGAACCAGAGACTTTCTTTTTTCAATCTTGCGCCACCACAGCTTTCACAAGGCTGCAATTGCATATAACCTTCAGCCCATTCACGCAAGCCTTCGCTGTGACCATTATTGAACCAGCGCTTCAGCATATTCACGATCCCTTCGTATGGTCCCTGCGGATCGAAATTCATATTATCATAATCGATCTCTTCTTCTACCCCTTCTTCATTACCGTACAATAAAATATTCAATGATTTTGCAGGAATGTCTTTGACGGGTTTCACCAAAGAGATCTTATTCTTCTTTGCAATTTCCTGCGCCTGCCTGAATACATACGCCTCTCTTTCCCCGCCAAGCGGAGCAATACCGCCTTCATTTATGCTGAGTTCCTTATCGGGAATAACCGCTTCAAGGTTCACATGAAAAGTTGTTCCCAACCCACGGCATACAGGGCATGCACCATAAGGTGAGTTAAAGGAAAATGCATTGGGTGAAGGTTCTTCATAACTGATACCGGTATCTTCACACATCAGCATCTTTGAATATTGCACCAGCAGATCACCGCTGCTATCCGCCGGTTTTGCTTTCTTCTTTGCTTCTGCTGCTTTGCCGGCAGACACAAGCAGGAACATCAGGTCTTTTCCTAAACGCAGTGTTTGCTGCACGCTCTGACTAAGCCTGGCACGGAATTCATCTGTCACCTGCATACGATCAACGACCAGCTCGATATCGTGGATCTTATAACGGTCTACCTGCATCTTTGGAACAAGATCAAGCACTTCACCATCGACCCTTACTTTCAGAAATCCTTTCTTGCGGATGTCTTCAAAGAGTTCACGGTAGTGACCTTTACGCCCGCGCACCAGTGGTGCAAGCAGGCTGATATTTTTTCCTTCGAAGCGGCGGAAGATATTTTCAACGATCTCTTCTTCGCTCCATTTCACCATTTCCTTACCGGTATTGTACGAATAGGCTTTACCTACTCTTGCAAACAGGAGTCGGAAGAAATCATATACTTCGGTGATCGTTCCTACAGTTGAACGCGGGTTCTTATTGGTTGTCTTTTGTTCAATGGAAATAACAGGAGAAAGCCCGGTGATCTTGTCCACGTCCGGTCTTTCCATATCTCCGATGAACTGGCGCGCATAAGCACCAAATGTTTCCATATAACGGCGTTGTCCTTCAGAATAGATCGTATCAAATGCAAGGGAAGATTTCCCGCTGCCGCTGATACCTGTGATAACAACGAGTTGATTTTTGGGAATCGATATATCTATGTTCTTCAGGTTATGCACCCTCGCACCAAACACCTCTATCTGATCCTCTCTTTCAATCTGCTTCGCCATGGGCAATAAACGTATTTAAAAGTTGTTTTTATACTGGAATATATTCTGAGCAAAAACCCGGATAAAAATTCCGGGACAAGCACCGGATTCAAACACATTGTCGTTTAGTTTAGCTTCAACATAAGAAAAGTTGTTTCTCCCTGATTAAACAGCAATTCCTTTTCCCGGACGCTCTTATCGTTCTTCCCACCTTACTGGTTTAAATTAAACCGGTAAGGTGGGAAGAACGATAAGAGTGTATAAGAGCGGTGACTTAATTAAATGACATTGAGTTCAAATCCTGCGCAAGGAAGGGAACGAAGATAAAACAAACCTGTGGTCGATAGGTTTGATGCTATTACTACGTTATAAAATCGGCTGCCCTCGAGATAACCTGAAAGGTTGTTTTCAGCAGGATTTTGCAGTAATTATGCTGGCTCCTGCGGAGCCGGTCGTAGAAACCCTCTTATATATGACAGTTTTTCAAGTAGTTACAACATGTTTTTAAAAAAATCGGCCTCGTTTTCCACAAAAAGCAGTTTCTGGCACAAATTTTAAAGTAATGGCCTGAAACATTGAAATAAACTTTTTAAAATAGAAACTTTATGAAAAAAACCACGATCCTGGCAGGTGCAGCCTTTACTTTGCTCACTGCTTCTGTAAATGCACAACAGACTACTACTACTACAGATACTGTACCTCAGCAACAGACAACAACTACGACTACAACCGCTACAGAAACTTCTACTGTCAGCAAAGACAAGTATAATAACTGGAGCGCTGATACATACAAACTTCAGCCAATGCCTGAAGCGCTGACGCAGGAAAAAATATTTCCGGTGATCGGTCAGTATAATGTTACTGATAAAGACGGCAACGCATCAACTGTAAGCATTTCTCTTGATCCATCAAACAAAGGTTTGGTATGGATTGATGGTTTGCCACAAGGCAGAATTAAAGCAAACCTGAGAAAATCACCTGCAGTATACAAAATCCCTGCGCAGAAACTGGGTGATGATCCTGAAGCAAAAGATGCTAAATCAATCGCTGAAGGTGTATTGATCTTTGATAAAGATGCGAACACGCTGAACGTTTGCCTTGGCTGTACTTATAATTCAGAAAATCCTGCTGTAGCATTTGATGCAACTGCAGCTGCTGAACAAACAGATGCAACAGCGCAGGAAGAAGCTGCAAAAACAGCAAAGACTGCCAAGAAAAAAACAACAAAGAAAGCAGCGCCTAAAGTAGCTAAAGTTGTACCTGTTCGTTATGCTGGTACAAAAGTGATGGAGCAAACAGCGGCTGTTCAGCAATAATTAAAATAATAAACTTGTACCCGATAAAAAGGGCTGCAGATTTTCTGTAGCCCTTTTTTTATGTTTCGTGCTTTTAGAATGCATTTCTAACTGGATCGAAGCTGCCTTATAAGCAAGCAGGACTAATTGCGTCCGCAGTGCGGACACAATCAGAAAGCATATCCCGGTTCCCGGCTATTGAAAATCAATTCTTAAGAAAAAGTTGGAAATCTTCCGTTTCGTCCATTATCTTTGCGGCAGTTCTTTAAAAAGATCCCGGATCAATGTCCGGGACATGCTTATCAAGAAAGGCTGAGGGTATGGCCCTATGAAGCCTTGACAACCTGTTTTTCCGCTCACGCAGAAAGGCAAGGTGCCAATTCCATCCCGGAAATTCCGGGGCAGATAAGTCAGACCCAGGCTTCGAAAATATCGTCGATCAACATATTCAAAAGCTCATCTGATTTATCGGGTGAGCTTTTTTGTTGCTTTCACTACAAAAAACACCCGGTAATACCTCTCCCTCTCCTGGTAAGTACAACATTAATCATCACCGTTAAAAAAATGTACTATCATGTATGTACCTGCAGTTATACCGTTCGTTAGACGCCTTGCTCAACTGTCATAATTGATCTGGGTTTTGGATGTTGGTAGCTGAATTCATTTAAGGTCAGCTGTTAACATCAACACAACAATTTTAACAAAGAAAATTTTGGCAGATGAAAAAGAAGTCCACTAAATTTGTAGGGAACCTAGGAATTAATGTCAACGATACAACATACCAATTTCCCTCTCAGCCACACAGGTATCTGTTGCATTTGTTGTATGCCGTAAGGCACTACTACTCTATACCCTCAATGGGCGTATCGCCCCGTTTATCATCAAGGCTTCTTTTCATTTAATCAAAAGCAAAACCTTTTTTATGAGCAACAAGCTTCATTTCGAGACGCTGCAGCTTCATGCAGGCCAACAGATCGATCCGACAACAAAATCGAGAGCGGTTCCCATTTATCAGACAACTTCTTATGCGTTTGATGATACCGATCATGCGGCCAACCTGTTTGGTCTTCGTCAGTTCGGTAACATTTATACCCGCATTATGAACCCGACAACGGATGTATTTGAACAACGAATTGCTGCACTCGAAGGTGGCGTCGCTGCTCTTGCAACGGCCTCAGGCCAGTCTGCACAATTCCTTGCATTGAATAATATCCTGCAAGCCGGTGATAACTTCGTAAGCACTTCGTTTCTGTACGGCGGTACTTACAATCAATTTAAAGTTGCTTTCAAGCGCCTGGGCATTGATGTTCGGTTTGCAGAAGGCGATAGCCCGGACAATTTCGTTAAGCACATCGATAAGAACACAAAAGCGATCTATCTTGAAACGATCGGCAATCCAAGATTGAATATTCCTGATTTTGAAAAATTCGCAGCGCTTGCAAAAGAGTATGATCTGCCATTGATCGTTGACAATACATTCGGGGCCGGTGGTTATTTATTCCGTCCGCTTGAATGGGGAGCACACGTGGTGGTAAGTTCTACGACAAAATGGATCGGCGGCCATGGAACAACCATTGGCGGTGTGATCGTTGATGGCGGCAATTACAACTGGGCAAACGGAAAGTTCCCGCAATTCACAGAGCCATCTGAAGGTTATCACGGGTTGAAATTCTGGGATGTATTTGGCGAAGGCAATCCGCTCGGCCTGCCCAATATCGCGTTCGCCATCCGCGCGCGCGTTGAAGGTCTGCGGGATTTCGGCCCTTCTCAAAGCCCGTTCAATTCTTTCCTGAACATACAGGGCCTGGAAACATTGAGCCTTCGTGTACAACGTCATGCAGACAATGCACTGGATCTGGCCAAATGGCTGGAAGCAGATGACCGGGTTGATTTTGTCTGGTACCCCGGCCTTGAAAGCAGCCCTTACCATAAACTCGCACAGAAATACCTGCCAAATGGTTTTGGCGGTGTACTGCAATTCGGCATTAAAGGCGGCGCAGAGAACGGACGCAAGTTCATCAACTCATTGAAACTTGCAAGCCATCTGGCAAATGTGGGTGATGCAAAAACGCTCGCGATACATCCGGCATCCACTACGCACGAACAATTAAGCGACGCAGAAAGAGCTGCTTCAGGCGTATTACCAAACCTGGTGCGTATCAGCGTCGGCCTTGAGCACATAAAAGATATCAAAGCAGATTTTGAACAGGCGTTTGAGAAAGTCTTTTCAAAAGAGCTAGCTGTATAAATTCAAAAGTCAAAATTAAAAATTAAAAAAACGATTCTTCCGACTTGTAGTAACATTCCATATCGCGATCCCTAATTTTTACTTTTGACTTTTTATTTTTTACTTAACTATGTTGACCGTTTTTAGATATGATCATCCATTCCAGCTGGAGTCGGGAACAATTCTTCCCGGCTTCCACCTGGCTTATACCACGCATGGAAAACTGAATGCAGCAAAAGATAACGTGATCTGGATCTTTCATGCGCTGACAGCCAACAGCAATCCGGCCGAATGGTGGCCGGGTCTTGTTGGTGATGGAAAGTTTTTCGATCCTTCCCGCTATTTCATTATTTGTGTAAATAAACCTGGAAGTCCTTACGGCAGCATTTCTCCGCTGAGCATTAATCCGGAGACAAATCAGCCTTATTATCATGACTTCCCCGTGTTTACCGTAAGAGATATCATCCGGACATATCAGCATCTGAAAAAAGAGCTGGGCATAAAGAAAGTGTTTGTCGGGTTGGGTGGCAGTACGGGCGGCATGCAGTTACTCGAATGGGCGATCGAAGAGCCTGAACTATTCGAACACATCGTTCCTATCGCAACCAACGCGGTGCTTTCGCCCTGGGGTGTTGCCTTTAACGCCTCACAAAGGATGGCCATCGAGGCGGATACGACCTGGCTGGAAAGAAGACAGGATGCCGGACAAAAAGGACTGGCGGCCGCACGTTCGATCGCACTGCTCTCCTATCGTCATTACAATGGTTATGATATTACGCAACCAAGAGATAAGGCATTTGTATCGCTAAACTCAGACGTAACGTACGCAGCAGATAACTATCAGCGTTACCAGGGGATGAAACTGGTGAACCGGTTTAACGCGGTTTGTTATTACAGGCTTACGCAAACAATGGACAGTCATGATGTAGGCAGATCGCGCGTAAGCGTTGAAGAAGCACTGAAAAAGATAAAAGCAGCCACACTGGTGATCGGGATCCGCTCTGATGTGCTTTATCCGATAGAAGAACAGCATTATCTGCATCAAACAATAACCGGCGCAAAATTGTTAGAGATCTCAAGCGATTTTGGCCACGATGGCTTTCTGCTTGAGTATGAAAAGATCGAAACGGCGCTCCGGGAATTTATTCAAACCAGCAACATATCACATTTAAAAATAGTGAATCAATAAAAATGGAAACACATAAACAGTTAACGATCGGTCTTTTTGGATTTGGCGTAGTAGGCGAAGGCCTCTACAAAGTATTGCAGCAAACACCTTCCCTGAAGGCAAGCCTGAAAAAAGTGTGCATCAAGAATCCGGGTAAAAAAAGAAATGCTCCCGAAGAGCTGTTCACCACAGATAAAGATGTTCTGCTGAATGATCCTGAGATCAATGTGATCGTGGAAGTGATAGACGATGCTGCGGCTGCATTCGAGATCGTGTCAACTGCCTTGAAAAATGGTAAAGACGTCGTTAGCGCAAGCAAAAAAATGATTGCAGAAAACCTGCATGCCTTGCTTGCTCTGCAGGAAAAAACAGGTCAGTCGCTGTTGTATGAATCTGCTGCCTGCGCATCCATCCCGGTGATCCGTAACCTTGAAGAATACTATGATAATGATCTGCTTCATTCGATCAAAGCGATCGTGAACGGTTCAACCAATTTCATCCTCACTAAAATGTTTGAAGATGGCCTGGATTTCAAACAGGCATTGATCCTTGCGCAGCAATTAGGCTTTGCTGAAAGCAATCCCAAACTGGACGTGGAAGGTTTTGACGCAGTAAACAAATGGACATTCCTGCTGACACACGCATACGGGATCACCGAATCTCCTGAGAATATCTTATTCAATGGAATTCAGAATATCCGAGGCACAGACGCTACGGTTGCCAAAGAAAAAAGCCAGCAGATCAAACTGGTGGCTCAGGCTAAGAAACTGCATGATGGACGCGTTGCTGCATATGTATTGCCCCAGTTTGTTACAGCAGACGATCCGCTGTCATTTGTAAAAAATGAATACAATGGCGTAGTGATCGAAAGCGGATTTGCCGACAAACAATTCTTCTACGGAAAAGGCGCCGGCAGCTTCCCTACAGCATCAGCCGTATTGAGTGATATTTCTGCTCTGCGTTATCAATACAAATACGAATACAAAAAGCTGTATCACCACAAGCCTCACGAGTTAAGTAATGAAATTTTCCTGCGCGTATATGTAAGTTTCGATGACTGGCAATACATCCCGCGCGAGAAATTCGAATGGATCGAGGAATGGCATGCACGTGAAGAAAGAAAATATCTTGTCGGCGTGATCGCCTTTGAAGAACTGAAGAATAATAACTGGTGGAAAGAAAACAATACATCGCTCATTCTTACAGCAGACCCGGTGATTGAAGATGTGGAGATACGGAAGTTGAAGAAGAAGAGTTTGGAATTGGCGGGAATCATATAGCAGATGAGTTAGTTTTTCGGAGTTGATCGATGTTGGATGTTCGATGGTCGATGGTCGGCATTTAGATTGCAGCTCCGGAATAATGAAAAGCTACTGTATCAAAATAAACGAAGCGCCTGAGAATTGCGTAAACGACTACCACTCCATCAAGTGAAGTGATCCGAATAAAAGAGGCCGTCAATGTTTGTGAATTGACAGCCTCTTTTTATATTAAAACAATTTCCCGCTGTAAGTCCGACCATCGAACATCCAACATCGATCTCTACGGCAGCATCCGATCCTGTATCAATCTATTATGATACTGCTGTATAAACGCCTTCATCCTCCATTCCAAACTATCTCTTACCGCCGGCAACTGATCTTTCAGATCCGTTTTCATCAACCGGTCTTTTTGGTAATCGAACAGACCCGAAGTTTTCAAGCCGTCAAATTGCAGCAGGTAGTTATCCTGCAGCCATTGGAAACCGCCGAGATAACTCGCGGCAAAATCCTTGCGCGGCTGCTGGAAAATGCTTTCTCCGAAAGAAACGATCTTGCCTTTGTAACCGAGATAGGATAAAACGCTTGGCATGATATCAATCTGTTGTATCACACTGCTATCAAGTTTCGCCAGCGAACTATCGCCCGCATGATAGAACGCGATAGGAATGGAAAGATTCCCCCAGGCAGTCTGGTATTCCGGAAACTCCGATACAGTGGCGTGATCAGCCGTGATCACAAATAACGTGTTCCGGAACCATTTCATTTTTGACGCAGTAGCGAAAAATTTTCGAAGTGCCATATCCGTATAACCCATCGTTTCATGCAATGGAAGATCACCTTTTGGAAAAACGCCTTCGTATTGTTTGGGTACTTTGAATGGGTGGTGTGATGACACGGAAAATATCGTAGAGAAGAAAGGTTGCGGGATCGTATCAAGGGTTTTTGCAAAAAACTGAAAGAATGGCTCATCCCAGATCCCCCATAAGCCATCAAAATCTGCATCGTTATTGTATTCGTCTTTCCCATAGTATTGTTTGATGTTCATCAGGTTGGCAAAAGCCTTGAATCCCATCGAACCGTTTGGCGCACCATGAAAAAAAGATGTATGATAACCACTGTCACCGAGTATGGAAGGAAGACTTTTTATTTTATTCGATGCATAAGGAGTCAGCACAAACGGGATCTCACCTGCCGGAATACCCGCAAGAACCGAAGGCATCGCATCAATCGATTTGCGGCCGTTGGCAAATGAATTCCAGCAGATCCGGCTTTTTGAGAAAAGCGAATCGAGGAAAGGTGTGTATCCTTTGTATGTTCCGTTCTTCAGGTCCTTATTATAAAAACCGACACCTTCCTTACCAAAACTTTCAAGGATGATGATCACTACATTGTCCGGCTTGAATGGTTTGTCACTGCGCAGTTCCTGAACAGGCGTATACACAGTTTCCGCTTCTTCAGGCGTCATGAATTTTTCTTCACGATAAAAGCGTTTACCCGCTGTACGGATCACGCAAAATGGCGTATTCAACACAAGCGGGATTTCTCCGGGATTGGTCACGTATTCACCGGCATTGCTCATGGTGATCGGGCGTGTACTGTATTTGAAATCTCCCCTGATACCACCCACCGCCATTGTCACGATCAATACCATCATCAGAATACCGGCCGGATAATAGATCCATGGATTGATGATCAGCGGCTTCCTGATCTTTGCCCTGTTATACAACCAAACCATCAGGATGATGAGTGCGATATAAATGAGCGCTACATACCAGTAATCCAGTAGAAAACGGAATACAAAACCACCCACACCTTTTTCATTGGAGAACTCGCTCAGCACATCCAGTGTCGAACGGCGAAGCGTAAAGCGATAGTAAATAAAATCGATACAATTCACAGCGAATGCCAGTCCATTCGTAATAAAGAAAACGATCTTTGCGATCTTCTGGTAGACCGGATTATAACGGACCGGTAATGGGAGAGCATAGAGCAGGATGAACAATCCGTTCACATAAAACATGGCCGCGACATCAAACCTGAAACCTCCTCCGAGGATATTCATCCAGCGACCAAAACTGATTCCCGGAAAATAGCTGGTATTAAGCAGGTAAAATAAAAAGCGGCTGATTAGATAGATCAGAATGACGATAGCCAATCTGTAAAAAAGTGTGATGTATAGATTGGCCGTAAAAGACCATTTCCGTTCGACAGTTCTTCCCATTTGAAAAATTGATTTTCGAAGCTTTTCCCTCCCTGAGGGATATTGAACACTATAAGTCGCTCTCAACATGCAAAAATAGGAATCCCGGACCAATAAGGTCATCACAAAAGAACGCCCTTGCGTTGCGGCCCACTTTGCTGGAGATAAAGCTATTTGCATTTAGAGGTGTGGACGAATTGACAAGACCGGTCCCGGGAAAACAGGAAGCAGTGCTCTTAAGGAGGAATGCCGGGCCCGCCAACAGGGGATATTAACCAGCGTGGCAGAAAAAAGCACCCGCATTCACGGGTGCTGGCAATAAAACTTGCGGCGGATCACTTGCACTTATAAGTAACCGCAGATCCACTAAGATTGGTCCGCAAAAAACTGTTTATGGTAGTTTCAAACTGCGTCGGCAGGTAGTTGCTATTGTAAGAGGTTGCTCCTACAGGGTTATTACGGCTGTAATCCCGGTCTATGAACATAAATACTTTGTGCGTTCGGTGAAGATTCATCTTATTATCATAAGTCCACGGAGTACCATCTGGTTGACGATTGTTTGCAGAGTCGTATACCCAGGCCACTTCAGTTTCACCCTCAGAAGGGAATTTTGGCCAGTGCGTCACTACACTTATGATCCTTTTTTCTGCATCATATCCAAATTCTTCGACTCTCAATTCGGTAGCGTCATCAACAACAGGATTTCCATTTATAAGGATACCTCCGACATATACTGTATCGGAAATGATCAATCCCTGTGAGTTATATTTATACCTGGCCCATCTTTCTATTGTGGCGTTGTCATAGTATTCGATACTCTCGATAAGCCGTTTCTTATTGTCGTACTTAAACTTGAAATTTGGTCGCTCGGTGGATGTATAAGGGTAAATAACGCTTACGGGATTACCGTCTTTATTATAAGTGACTACGCCTTTATACCCTGTTTTTGCAAAACTTATTTCCTTTATCTGGCAATCAGTAAAATCCGCTGTTGGATCATTATCCAAATAATCGAATATCTTTTTACATCCTGAAAATACAGTAATGGTGCATAAAGCTGCAATGAAAACGATTAATGTCTTTTTCATCAGTTCGGTTTTTGGTTAAAAAGAATTTGAAGTGAGATAAGGAGGGAACGGTGGTTTTTGGGCAAGATATGGCTTTGGTGGGGAACCAGCCCGTTAGAGGTTGAGATAAGATTAAGGTTTAATAGAAATAATGAGGTTCGAATATACGATATTCATCCAATAAGGTAGTGTTAATTGCTACATACGTAGATTTAAGTGGATCGGACCAGACGAAAATAAAAGCCCCCGGTAATTACCGGGGGTTGCATTTGATCGGGCTGGTCCTATTCATATCTATATCATTACATTCATTTACCAAGATCAAGGCTTTTGAGGAACGCCGCGATCGACCGGTTGAGGTCTGAATTCTGTTCTTTGCTGAACTTACCGTGCAATCCTCCCTTGATGGTAATGAATTCGGTTTTCACCCCTGCCTCAACAAACTTTTTATGCAGGTCTACCGAATGCTGATAGGGAACAATCGGGTCAGCATCCCCATGCACGATGAATGTCGGTGGACTGTTCTTTGTTACATAGTTGATCGGGGAAAGAGACATTGCGAATTCCCTGTCCTTCGCCTTGCTTCCCAGCCAGGCTGAAGCGGATTTGCTGGTGATCAGTTTTCCATAACCCCAATCCCATACATCCGTAATACCATATTTATCGATGATGGCAGCCACTTTGATGTTCTCCGTGCCCGGGCAATTCTGATCAAAGCGATGATCATTTCCCAGTAATCCTGCCATCAGCGCCAGGTGGCCACCGGCACTGCCGCCCATGATCACGATCTTGTTTACATCAATGTTCAGTTCCTTTGCATGTTTGATCAGGTAGATCAATCCACAACGCGCATCTTCCACTGCTGCGGGGGCTGTAGCCTGGCCGGTCAGACGATACTCCATATTCGCCACGGCGAATCCCATTTTGAAAAAGGTATTGAATCCCGTCTGTGATTCCTTTACGCCCTTGTTCCAGCCACCGCCATGAATGTTGATGATCACGGGAGACGGGCCTTTACCTGCCGGCGGCAGATACAGATCGATCCGGCCCGACCAATCGCCAACTTTTGTGTAGACTACATCCAGCTTTGCCTGGTAACCATCGGGATATTCGACCGGTTTATACGAGGTAGTATCTCCTTCCTGTGCAATTGCAGCATTGCCAATCAGCAATAAGAATAGTGTACGGAAAATGTATTTCTTCATAGTCATCTTTTTATTAAACGAACATATTTATTAATATCCGGGATTCTGCGGGATGGTCAATTGTGTATTTGTATCGATCTCCCGCTGCGGAATCGGCAGCAGCATGTGTTCCGGTGTTGTATTGTTGTACAGCTCCTGCAGCGTTGGTGCCGGTGCAACATAAAGCCGGTAATGCGTGAAATATTCATCCGCAAAATGATCTTTCATTGTCTGCTCAATTGTAACCGTTGTCATCGTTTTATTAAAACGAAGCAAATCAAAAAAACGCTGGTTCTCGAAAGCGAATTCAATGCGGCGCTCATTTGATAAAGCCTTTTCGAATGCAGCAATTGAATTGAGATCTGTTGCCGTATACAAAGGCAGACCTGCGCGCGGTCTTACGCTATTGATCAGATCGATACTTGCAGGTGTATAACCCTGGGCTTCTGCAAGCATCAGTAATATATCGGCATAGCGTAACACAGGAAAATCATTTTCCGCATCATCAGAGATCACCACTGCGGAAAAGAACTTCTTTACATAATACTTGGCTGAAGAACCTGTGCCAAATACACCGATCAGGGTTGGTTTACGCGCATCGCCGTTTGTTGCCGTATCAAGATCAGCCGTTGGATAATTCAAGCCATCACCATCACCATTGATCACCTGTGAACCTGTTCCAAGCGGTGCCCACATATTTGCAAACGGCGCCCCCTGCCCCAGGCCACCGGCTTTATAGCGAACTGAAAAAAGTATCTCCGAATTCATTTCGCTGTTTGTTGAGAACACCTCAGCATAAGTAGGTCTTAAAGAATAGCCGCTGTTAGCGATCACGTCCTGCAGCAAAGGGATCGCCTCCGCTTTTTTGTTCTCCGTCAGGTAAACTTTTGCCAGCAGTCCTTTCGCGCTCCAGCTATTGGCCCGGCCAAGATCTGTCGATGGGATCTGCGCATACTTCAGCGTACTGGTGAAAGAAGCAGCCGCTTTCAGATCAGCCTCGATCATTTTGTAAATGTCAGCAGCACCCACCCGATTCATCTTTTTTCCTTCAGCGGGCGATAGTGGTGTATGCGTCAGGAACACACCACCAAACAAACGCACCAGGTTAAAATAATGATAGGCGCGGATAAATAATGCTTCGCCGGCGAACTGTTTCCTGTCAACATCAGTGATGGTCATATCAATATCGGCGAGATTGATCGTACCCGCTCCTTCATCATACACCACGCCCAATTTCTGCAAAACAATATTCGCGTTACGGATATTATTATAGGTCTGCAACCAATAGTTATAAATTCCCTGGTGGGCCGTGCTCGGCGTGAACATATCAAGATCACTGTAATCACGGTTTGTGGAAGCCGTACTGCCCGGCTGCCCCTGTTTTGAATTATCTGTACGAAGCTCTGACACCTGCCACTCATAGAAAAGCGGATCACGCATACCATTATATACACCGCTCAATGCGATACGGATCTCTGCAGGGTTTGAATAATACGTAGCTGTATTAGGATTTGATTCCGGGTATACATCAATTACTTTTTTGCAACTGAACAAACCCAGGCTTCCTATTATGATAAAATTGATTACTCGTTTCATAATTAAAAAGGTTGAAGGATTAGAAGGTTATATCAATTCCAAACATGTAAGTTTTAGGGATCGGGAAGCTGCCGCGCTGGTAGCCGTCAACAACAGGTACCGCATAAGGACCCGACGTGAACCTTGCTTCAGGATTAATACCTCTGTAACCTGCGGCCGAATGAAAGAACAGGTTCTGCGCAGAGAAATATAGTCTTGCGGAACCGATATGCGCCAGCTTTGCCACTTTGGCCGGAAGTGTATAACCAAAGATCACTTCTCTCAATGCATAATAAGATGCATCTTCAATTACATAATCTGTCAGCATCCAGTTGAAACCAACTGTTGAATACGGCGTTTTCCCATCACCGGGAAATGCAGGGCTTAACCAGCGGTTCGTGTTATAATTCTTATTATAACGTTTTGTTTCGTTGTAATTCGGATCACCATTCACCAGTTCTGCTCCCTGCACACCCTGGAACATAAAGCTCAGGTCAAATGCCTTATATGTAAACTGGTTGTTGATTCCCCAGGTAAATGAAGGATAAGGATTACCCATGATCACGCGGTCATCCGCATCGATATCACCATCACCATCTGTATCTACCAGTTTCAATCCACCGGGAACAAAGACATTGCTCAACGAGCTTTTTAATCCCTTTGCCTTTGCCTCATCGATCTGTGCCTGAGATAACCAGACTCCATCCGTTTTGTAACCATAGAACTGTATCAGCGGATCGCCAACACGGTTCATATATAATTCAGTGCGCTCTCCCTGGTTAAGCAATAAAGCTTCTTCACCAAGTTCCGTAACCTTGTTCCTGTTATGCGCGATATTAGCGGTTGTGGTCCATTTGAAATCCCTTGTACGGATATTATTGGAAGTAACTTCAAATTCGATGCCCCTGTTGCGAAGGCTTCCGATATTGTTCCATGTTTGCGGCACACCGATAAATGCCATTGAGGACTGCAGTAACAGCAGTTTATCTGTTTTGGATTGATAAACATCCAGCGAAAAACTCAGCTTATTATTCAGGATCGACATGTCGATACCTGCATTGTACTGGAATGTTTTTTCCCAGGTAATATCAGGGTTTGCCAATACCGTTTCTGAAGGCAATAACCCTGTTGTCACGGTTCCCGTGCCAGCGCCATAAGCGTAGTTAGCCAGATATAACAGATCTATATAAGGGAAATAGGATGTTCCAACGCGGTTATTACCAGTAATACCATAACTAGCCCTTACTTTAAGATTGCTCAGCCAATCAACACCCTGCAGGAATTTTTCTTCTGAGGCCACCCAACCCAGCGAAGCTGCGGGGAAAGAACCCCATTTTTTACCGGGGGCAAAATAAGAGCTGCCATCTGTGCGGAAGCTTACAGACACAAGGTATTTACTTTTATAGCTGTACATCGCACGGCCAAGTACAGATAGCAGACCGATCCGGTTTCTCAGGTTGAAGGTGGCTTCTTTTGACTGATCGATCTGTTGTGCTGTATTTAATGTAGTGATCGCATCACTTGGATAATCGAGCCCCGTGATCTGCTCATCCTTTACAATTGTTTTCTGTGCAGTAAAGCCGGCAAGGAAGTTCAGGCTATGATCTCCGATTTCTTTTGCATAGGTCAGTGTATTTTCTGAAAGAAGATCAACAAAAGTCCTGTTATTATAAATGCCTTTATTCACTTCACCTTCGCGGTTTGACCCTCTCTTCGCAAAATCAAGTGCGTTGGTATAACTCACGTAAACGCTTCCCATTGTTTTGAAGTCGAGCCCCTTTGCAAGATTGATCGTGAGATCACCTGAGCTCAATACCCGGTAATCATTGGACGTGATCGACCTCGTTTCCATTACTGATTTCGGAGTATTATTCGCAGTATTGAAAGGATCGAGCGGAGCGGTATTTACCCACATAGAACCATCGGGCATCATGCCACTGTATACACGTGCATTGAAGTGACGCGCCTGCGCAAAATCACCCGGACGGATACCGGCCCATGCCGTTGCCTGGTTGACGAATGCCGCAGTTGTTGCATCATGATAAACGGGAAGGAATGACTGGAAACGGACAAAGTCAATAAAGTTCGTAGACGGTCTTTCTCTCCTTATATAAGATGGATTGATATTAAAAGAGAATTTGATCTTTTTGGAAAGATTCAGATCCATTTTTGCGCGGATATTATAACGGGTGTATTCGCTGTGATACATCATCCCCGGGTCATCCTGGTAGCCGCCGGAAATAAAGTATTTCATGTTGGGAGTACCTCCGGATACATTTACCTGCAGGTTCTTCACGTTTGCATTGCGCAACGCCTCGCGTTGCCAGTCTGTACCAACACCACCGCGTATATCCTGTTCGATGATGTAAGCCGCTCTTTCATTGTTTGCAATGATCTGTGTCGGAGTAGGAGCCGGAATACTGGGGTCCTGTGCCTTTAATGACGCTTCATAAAAAAGCAGGTTGGTGTATTCCGTGGTCGTCATCATCGGATACAACTCGTATTGTGTTTTCGCGCCGGTGGAGAATTTGATATTGTACTTTGTACGATTTGATTTTCCGCTTTTCGTGGTGATGATGATCACACCGCTTGCTCCCCGTGATCCGTAGATCGCTGCGGATGCTGCGTCTTTCAATACTTCCACTGATTCAACATCGGCCATGTTCACAAATGAAAGTCCGTCCGGCACCGGATGGCCGTCCACCACCACCAGGGGACTTGACCCTGCATTGATGGAGCTCAGCCCACGCACCTGGATCTTTGGATCAGAGCCGGCTTCAGAGCTGATATTCTGGATCTGCACGCCTGCGATCTTTCCCTGCAATGCCTGATCCAAACGCGATGCGGGCGTTTCTTCCAGGTTATCGTTCTTGAATTTGGAAACAGCACCGGTAAGATGTGATTTCTTCGTCGTACCATAACCGATCACAACCACCTCGTTCATGTCCGTGGCATTTGCAGCCATCACCACATCGATACTTGTTTTCCCTTCGATCAGGACTGTTTGCGGAGCAAAACCAACATAGGAAAATATAAGAGAGGTAGTACTTGGGGGAACGGAAATGGAATAGGTCCCGTCTTCCTTAGTAGTAACACCTCCCTTCTGTTTATCCGCAAGAATATTCACACCGGATAAAGCTGAGCCATTCTCTTTGTTGGTCACTTTGCCCGTAATGGTTTTATTTTGTCCATACGCCAGGCTACTGAGCACCAGCAATAAGAACAGCAGGCATCGAGATTTCATAATAGCAGTTTAAAATTTACAAATCGTTAAATGGTTTCAGTCGTGTTTCAGGTCTGATAGCTTAACCTTTCAAACCTCTTTCAATACAAAAGATTGATCCGGAGTTTTGCCGCCTTATCTCCGGCAAGGCTTTTTAGCTCCTGGGCGCATGAGCGGCAATTAAAATTCTTGTCTCCTTCCTGTAACAGGAAATAGCTTTCATCAAACTCATAAGGTTTGATCTGCTGGCCATCCCACTCTTTTGTTCCCGCGAAGTAGGGATGCAATGCATCAAACCCTTTTTTCAAAGATTTGCCGGATGGCGTAGTATAATTCCAGAAATCGATACCCAATTTTCCGGCAACTTTTGCTATGTTAAAAAATGCTTCCAGCACGAATACATTATAATGAAGCGCGATCGTTCTTTCCATTTCTAATGGAAATCTGCCTGATTCATCCATTTGTTTATCGAGGCGGTTCTGCGCATTTGAAATGATGCGCCGAGCAAGATCTGTACTGTCAATAAACATCGCGATCGAAAGCCGTTGTGCATCATACCACGCTCCGTGATTGTTTGGCGCATTCATTTCTGAAATCCCGATCCTGCTTGTTTGCATCCATTGAAGAAATGACGCAAACCATTGCTGCATTCCCTTCTGATCAGCATCTTTCCAGGCCGATGATCCTTTTAACAAACCGATGCCATCGATCAGTTTTATAAAATGACGTGTATCGATCATACCGGCACCTCTTCCCGTATTTACACCTTTGATCGCCTGACCAAAATTCAGGTTGGGATTCATACGGGTTGCGGCATCAAGGAACCATACCCGAAGTAGTTCAGCGGCATGCACAGCATACACTTTATCTTCCGAAAAATAGTAAGCAAGACCAAGCGTGTAAACTGACTCACACAGTTTAGGCAGATAATCCTTGTCCTTGTATTCTTTCACTTCAGGATTGGTCTGACCATCTTTACGGATATAAGGCAATCCACCAGGTTTTGTAGGATCAGGCCAGAAATAAGGCGCAAGACTCATGTAATCATGTCTGTCGCCACTCGGAGGATCGGTCGTCTTCTCCATCACGCTCACCGGGCCAAATTTCAACGCCTTGTCCGCATCTCTGATGAGCTGCTGATATGCAGGAAGAACAGTTGCCTGTTTCGCTTTGATAGCAGATTTATTTGACGCAAGACTTTTCAGGTCCAGCACAAAAACCTGTGGCTGCACAGGCTGTCCTTCGGCAAATGCCGTTGGCGCATTGAGCAGGATAAAACAAAATAGAGCTAACAGATTTTTCATCGGTAAATATTATTATTGCTTACTTTATAAGTATAGTTTAAAAGTTTAACAGCTCAACAGTTCATAACGTTTCAGCCCGATAGAAGATTTTACTTTTTACTTTCGCCTTTTTACTTTGTTATCTCACTATCCGGATCATTTGTTTCAGATCCACACCATTTCCCCTCACTGTTACAATATATACGCCGGATGGAACACCGCCTACCATAAGGTTTACACTGACAAACCCTTTTGGTAAAAATGTATTCCGTTTAACGACTGGTTTACCATTCAGATCCCACAACACCACATCGGTTAATGCGGGTGTATTGGAGAAGATGCGTGTGGTAAGCGTTGTCGGGTTCGGCATGTACGCGTTCAGGTGCGGACGGTCAGCGCCATTGGCAGGCAGAATGGTCAGTCTACCGGAAGTGTACGTGATCGTATAATTATTGCTCACAGCATTTGCCGGCGTGACCGTGTAGTATCCCGCGGATGATGCGGTTGTGGCAACGGTATTTACCGCAGGCTGCGTTGTAAGATTTGCAGCTGTTTCCCCTAAAACAAATCCCGTGTATACAAAAGTGAAAGCCGGATTATCCTGTCCCTCAACTTTGGACGTATCCCTCACCGCAATAGTCAATGCCGCTTTATCCACTGTAAGCGTACGCATCACTGGTGTTGCCGGAAAGAACAATGAATTACCCGCTTGTGAAGCGGTGATCGTAGTTGTACCTGCACCGGTGATATGAATGGTATTACCCGTTATCGTTGCCACATTTGTGTTACTGCTGGTATAGGTAATAGGAATGGTTGTATTTGTACTTGTTGCACCGGTGGCAAAATCGGCATTACCATATTTTTTTACTGCAGGCGCATTAAAACTGATCACCTGAGCTTGCTTTGGCTGAACAGTGAGCACACCACTTTCGAAGGAGATAATATAGTTTGCTGCTGTTGCACCGGCTACATCGATCGGGTAAGTGCCGACCGCTGAAGCAGGTGTTGCAGACGTGGTGAGTTGCGCAGGTGTCAGCAGTACGGCAGCTGTTTCGCCATAAACAAAACCCGTATAAGTGGCTGTGAGGGCCGGCAGGGCTTCACCTTCCGGACTAGTCTTGTCATCAGCTTTGATCAGCAATGGAGCTTTTGTAATTGTAAGATCACGTGATACGCTGGCTGCGGGAAAGTTACCATCCGTTTCCTGGGACGCGGTGATCGTAACGGTACCCGTGCCGGTAATATGAATATTACCATTCACAATAGAAGCGATCGCGGTGTTATTGCTGGAGTATACAATAGGTTTTGCAGTATTCAGACTGGTGGCACCACCATTGAAATCAATATCGCCATAAATCTTTGATGGCAGTTCATTGAACACAAATGGGTCAACCTGTGGAACCGAGCCGACAGAGAATACACCAAAACTATTGGTGGTATAGGAAGCCTGGTTAGCGGTGTTATCTCCGGTGTTAACCGGATTGCTCCAACTGCTTCCATTGTTTGTAATGATCCCGATATCTTCATTCGCCAGCGTGGTAAAGGCTGAACCTTCAAGTGCAGCATCCCATTTCAATGTGATCGCCGCGTCGCCGGTTCCATTGATCCGGTTGATCTGCCACGCAGCATTTACCATTTTTTGTTTTTCGAAATCAGTGAGCGGCGTACCATTGATCAAACCGTTATTGGTAGCTCCTTCTATAACAGCAACCGTGTATGAAGAAAGCGCGGAAGGCGTGAGCATTGCGGGAAGGTAATATGATGCACTGCCGACAGGAATTATTGTACCGGCAGCAACATCATCAAACTGAACCAACGCCTGTTGACCATTTGCTGCATCACCGTTAGTAATAATATAGTTAGCGGGACTTGCATTGATGATCGCTCCGGTTCGCATCCTCAACGTATCACCTGAAGGAATTGTAAGTTTGTTATTCAGATCAAGATGACTGAAAACATCCACTCCCCTGTTTGCAGTAACGGGTGCATTGATTGAAAGATAGCCAACACGGACATTTCCATCTTCCTGTGCGGTAGATAAACCAAATGGCTTGCTGGTTGCTGCGTTGATGATATAATTGGTTCCGGCTTTATAGATCTTTGTGCCTGTTGTTACCACACTTCCGGCAGCATCATCAAAACCCGCTGCGGATGAAGTAGCCAGTGTGGCCGTATCACTCGAAAAACTGAGTGCGATATTTGTTCCGCTGGTGATAACAGGATTAGATAAAGTGATCAGCGCATTGCCAGCGGAAAAAGAAATAACTGAAGTATTTGCGGGAATACCTGCACCGGTCACTGTCAGGCCAGCAGCGCCGGCGACGCCTGCCGCATTTGTGATCTGGAAAGAACCGGCCGTGAGCGTACCCGTTACCGCAGCTGCGGTTTCTTCCACGCGTGTAGTGAAACCCGCTGCACCTGTAAGTTGATAACCTGCAAGATCAAGCTTGCCATACACGTTTATGGCTGATGTAACGTTTACATTTCTATTGAGCGTTACCGCTGCATTATTTGCGATGAGTAATGAGGGGACGTTCAAGGTACCGGAACCTGAGATCGTCTGTGGTCCACTGCCGCCCATTACCAGCGTGTTGGAACTTCCGGAAGGAAAAGCCAATGTCCCATCTACAACAAGATCGCCCTGTAAAGATGTATGTCCGCTGCTGTGGGTCGTAAATGAAGCGCCCGCTTCAATTACAAATTTCCCGATCCGGAAGATCGGTCCGTCAGCCGTAACTGTTGCATTATTCTCAATGAATAAATTGCCGAAAGATTTATTGTTTACAAAAGAACCCGTACCATTTGAAGCCCGGATATGATAATTACTTCCCGCCTTAAAATCTATTGCAGAAAAAGTTGAGTTATTACCCATCGGGCTGTTGCCACCGGTGTAATATAAATGTGAACCCGATTCAAATACAACTCCCAGTGCAACTGCTGCAGGACTAGTGCTGGTCGTACCGAATGGATAGTTCGTTGTATTGGTAGTCACGCTTGCCCCATTGCCAAACACCAGGGCACCGGGAACTTGTGAGACCATACGGTGAGCCCCGCCCGCCATCGAAACCATTCCGTTGATCCGACCGGTTGCAGCAGTAGCCAGTGCAACTATGATGGTGCCATCTGCCGTTGGCATGACAATCCTAAGTTCAGCACCGCTCTCAATAACAAGATCATCACCTGTTATACCTCCGTTCACCGTTAGTGTGGCAGTGCCACCTCCGCCGGCAGGGCGCTGTAATGTGAGTTTTGCCCCATTGATCAGTTTTAACTGACCAAAACCAGTAGTGGTAACATTTGAAGTAACCGGTCCCGTACCCGGCGTCGTTCCTCCGATATTTGTTCCATCGATGATAAGGATATCAAGCGGATCGGCTGCAGTACGTGCAGTGCCCGACCCATCAAGTGAAGTATTCCAGTTAGAATTGGTGGTAAAACTTGAAACAGCCGTTCCTCCAACCCAATAATATGTTGTCTGGCCGAAGGAAACGCCAACGGCAAGAAGCAGTAATACAAGAAGTAGATTTTTTTTCATATAGCAGCTATTAAAAATGGTGGTTGATGTCTCTTCAGCCTACATGTTGATATCTTTTTGATGAAATAAAAATGATGCATGTCCATGCTACAGGTACCAGTAATGCAGCTAGTACAAAAAATGAAGTATAGCTTGTGGCAGTTAATACAGGCACAAGCAAGGTGATAATGATCGTTCCGGCTACTGCAGAGGTTCCGCCCATTCCGGCAACTGTACCAACATTCTTCCCATGGAAATAGTCAGAAGGCAGCGTCTGCAGATTATTGATCAGGAATTGAAAACCGAATAGTGTAGCGCTGATCAGCGCGATCGCAATATTTGCATGATCTTTCAACTGATCCAATGAAAAAGCAATCGCTCCTAAAGCGACAAGCATGATCAGGCAACCGATGGAGATGGCCTTCTTCCTTGCTTTGGCAGCTGGCATTCCTTTTTTAACCAGGCCGGAGGAATAGAATCCACCAAGTAAGCCACCTACTGCTGCAAATAAATACGGTACCCACGCAAACGCACCGATCTGTTTCAGGTCAAATGCAAACTGTTCTTTCAGAAATGTGGGTAACCAGGTCACAAACATCCACCACACCGGATCAATAAAAAAACGTGAGCTGATCACGCCCCAGGTATTTTTAAAACGCAGTAACTCCTTCCATGAATACACTTTTTCATCTATGAGCTTTAACTGCCGCAATCCTGTTTCCCCTTTGATATGATCCTGTTCGTCTTTGGTGATCCATGGATGTTTATCCGGTGTTGCCTTATTGATGATCAGCCAGGGAATGATCCATAATACGCCCAATACGGCAATGCTCACAAATGTCGCCCTCCAGCCAAATGCCAATGAGATCGCCACGATCACCGGTGCGGCCACAACCGAACCAGCCGAAGCCGATGCCCCAAAGATCCCCTGCGCGATCGCTCTTTCCCTTGCAGGAAACCATTCTGCATTGCTCTTGGTTGCACCGGGCCAGTTGCCCGCTTCACTGAAGCCCAGCATTGCACGGAAAACGTTGAATGAAGCCAGCGACCTCGCCAATGCATGTAATGCGATGGAAATACTCCACCCTGCAATAGACACAATCATTCCGAGGCGCGTTCCGATCGCATCCATCATTTTCCCCGTTACCGTTTGCCCGATGGCATACGCGATCATAAAGAAGGTGGTGATGATAGCCAACGCATTCTTATTATCCGCATCAGCAATGCCAAATTCCTTATAGATATAGGGCCAAAGGATGTTGATGGCACTTCGATCAATATAGTTAATGACCGTCGCCAGCCCAATCAACCCAATGATCCACCAACGTAGGTTTTTTATTTTCATATGCCAGGCAATAGTTCCGCTGTTATTTAATAAAATCTTCGCGCATAGGGCTGAACACATCGATCAGCACTCCCGTTTCCAGGCATACACATCCATGCAACACATTAGGTGGTATATAATACGCATCACCCGCTTTCAATACTTTTCTTTCACCGCCTATCTCCACTTCAAACACACCACTTTCCACATGCGTTATCTGCGAATGATAATGCTGATGCAATACACCCACACCATTTTGCTGAAACTCCACACGCACCAGCATCAGTTTATCATCCCACGACATGATCTTTCTTCTCACGCCTTCACCCACTTTTTCCCAGGGTATGTCATTGTTCTCAATAAAAGTTTTCACAGCATCGGTTGTTGACATAAATGTTCGTTTATTAATTGATAAAAGTTTCAAACGTTTCTAGTAAAAAAGTCAAAATTCAAAAGTAAAAAGTAAAAAAACGCCCGTTTATAAAGGGAGAACAAGAAAATTTTTAAAATAAATTACTTTTTACTTTTTACTTTTTACTTTTTACTTTTTACTT
>QFQQ01000038.1:0-22265 GCA_003243445.1 Citrobacter freundii | reverse complement strand
TTTTACTTTTTACTTTTTACTTTTTACTTTTTACTTTTTACTTTTTACTTTTTACTTTTTACTTTTTACTTTTTACTTTCTACTTTCTACTTTCTACTTTCTACTTTTTACTTTTTACTTTCTACTTTCTACTTTTCATTCCCCCAGCCACTTTTTAAATCTTGCGGCCCTCAACCTGCTAATGACAATTTCTTCATAAGGCGAAGGGTTCACCTGCACTTTCAGTTTGCCGCTGAACCAGGCGTGCACTTTTTCAATGTGGGCATAATTAAGAATGAACTGCCGGTTGACCCGGAAGAAATCTGTTTCATTGATATCCGCTTCAATTTCATCGAGGCGCTTGTCGATGATCAGGTCTTCATTTTTTTTCGTCTTAATGTATTGCAGTTTACCTTTTGTATAGAAGTATGCGATATCGTTTGAAGAGACGGAGATATAACGTGTACCGGATTTCGCAAGAAAGCGTTCGCGGGAATTTGTTTTGGAAGAGATACTGTCGAGGATGCAGGCCAGTTCACGTTGCAAAGATGGTTTGGATAAACTATGCCATTTTTTATACTTGCGGATCGCGGTCTCGAGCGCGTCTTTCCGCAATGGCTTCAGCAGGTAATCGACACTGTTGAATTGAAATGCCTTCAACGCAAGTTCCGTACAGGCACTGATGAAGATCACGGGCGTTTCCTTACAAGCAAGTTTGAATTGATCCATACGGTGATCTTTGTCCATGGATACATCCATGAATACAAGATCAATCTCACGGATGGTGTTGAGATAATCTGCACCTGTTTCAATATTATCGGTCACATCAACGACATGCATTTCTCTGTCGATCTCGAAAAGCATGTCAGTAAGCCGGCGGCTTGTAATAGGTTCGTCTTCGATTACGAGTACTTTCATAAACGCAGATTTTAAAACGCGGATTCCGCGAATGGGAGTAAATATGATAAGGTCAGGTTTAAAGAGTTGATCATATGAATGAGATTTTGGAATGCCTCCTGATCAATCGTTGACTATTATGATCAGGTCAAACTTAATAATGACCAAACTGAAATGGCAGACGATTCCGCCGGAATGCTTTATTTGTCGACGAAAATGCGGAACGATGTTTTTGATGATAAAAGGTCAGGAAGGGCGGCATGACAATGGAGTTGGCTTGGCCGTTGCATGAATTATAGTAGTTGGCACAGAAATTATTTCCATCCGGCGGCGTATTTGGTGATTCGTCGACTTGTTTATTTTCAGCCTGCCTGTCTTTTTATTTTTGGGCAAATAAAAAGATGGAACTGAAAAAGGTTTTGATCATTGATGATGAGGCAGCATCCAGAACGATCATCCGGCAATACCTGGAAGAACATAAGCAGCTGGAGATCGTCGGAGAATGTGAGAATGGTATTGAAGCCGTAAGTTCTATCGACCGGCTTGAGCCGGATCTTGTATTCCTGGATGTGCAGATGCCGGGCTTCAGCGGCTTCCAGGTATTGAGAAATATCGTGCATGTACCACAGATCATTTTTTCTACAGCCTTTGACAACTATGCTTTGAAGGCTTTTGATTCAAATGCCGTTGATTATTTATTGAAACCTTATACAAAAGAGCGATTCAATCAGGCTTTGTCAAGACTGATGATCAATGGCAACTCACAGGAAAGCATACAGAATCTTACACAGCATACCGGCAGCAGTTATTATGAAAAAGTATTGCTGGAGAATGGAGGTAAGATGATCAGCATTCATACAGCTGATATCGTTTGTCTCGAAGCGGAGAAAGACTACACACGGGTATTTACCGGGGAGAAAAACTACCTCAGCAATTTTGGCATCAGTGTACTTGAGCAACGATTGAATCCTTCTTTATTTATCCGCATTCATCGCTCGCATATCGTCAATATACATCATATACACGAAGTGTATCGTGAGAATGGCGACACGTATCTTGTATTAAAAAACAAGTTGCTGCTGAAGGTCAGCCGAACTTATACAGATAACATAAAGAAGCTGATGTATTAAGCAGCCATCCTTCTGCATTCATCCGCGCATTTACGGCAGGCTTCGGCACATGCCTGGCAATGGTCATGATGATGTTTCCCGCATTCTTCTGCACATGCATCGCAGGCATCGGCGCAGATCAGGCAAAGTTCTTTTGCTTTTGCTCCGTGAAGACTCATGAGTTGTGCAGCTGCGTAACAAAGTGTGGAGCATTCCATATCAAGCTGTATACATTTTGCCATCATCTGTACATCTTTTTCCTGCGTGCAGGAAGAAGCGCAATGATTACAGGCTGAGGCGCAGCGGAGACAGGCCTCGATACAAGCGGAATAGTTATTGTTCATACTGATTGTTTCAGGGAAAGTTCCAAGTACCGTGCCTTTAAGATTCCGAGGATTACACTGATTTTTTCTACGGATTACGCGAATTATTTTCTGGGAACGGAGGCGGATCTGCGTTATCTGCGGAACCTGGTAGCAGAGGGTTCTTTGACCCTGAATTTTTTGAATTAAAGAAATTAATCTGCGAAATCTGCGGGATCCAAAACCCCGAACAGTATAAATTTCAATACCTTATGTCCGCCAACAAATCTTTAACACGATTATTTTCAAAAAAAATTTGTTTCGGATTTCAAAACGCCTTTAACTTTGCTAACGGTGTTAGGTAAAACACAAGAGATATGGGAATCGCAGAAAGACGTTTAAGACAAAAGGATGAAGTGAGGGCCAGTATACTGGACACTGCCTGGAATATCGTCCGTGAGGAAGGATGGCAGTCCCTTTCGATCCGCAAGATCGCAGATGCGATCGAGTACAGCGTACCGGTGATCTATGATCACTTCGCTAATAAAGAAGCCATCTTACTTGAATTCGGTAAACAGGGATTTAATCTTCTTGCAAAGAAGATGAGTGAAGCAAAGCAGTCGACACAAGATCCCGGTGAGCAGTTGAAAGCAATGGCCGATGCATACTGGAACTTTGCATTTAAGAATAAAGAGTATTATCAGTTAATGTTCGGTCTGGGTATTGCCTGCTGCGAAACAGATAAATGTTTGCCCGAATCCATCACCTTCCGTGACCTTGTAATGGAGCCGATCACAAACCTTCTCGCGGAAGGAAATAATAAACAGATCAACAGTTGTCTCAAGTATCACACGTTCTGGTCTGTAATACACGGATTGATCTCAATAAAAATGACAGCAAATACAGCCGAAGTGGCTGATGAATTAAACAAAATGGTACTCGACGACGCTATAGACGGCTTTATCAAAAACCTCAAGGGATAGTTCTATTTTTTTGCCCCGGAAGTTAACGATGTTAGGAAAGATAGTAGCGTTATAACTGATTGCCAGCCAGCCTGTAACCCGCCCACCCTCGGGATGCAGATCACAAATTTTTTATTCAATTATTCAGTAACTGGAGAGTGTCCCCGCTTTCCTTAATAGAAGTGTTATGCAACAAAAAGTAAACAACCAAACCCGAAAGATCGCGTCGCTGCTGACGCGGAATCAATTTCTCTTTATCTGGGGCCTTATCGTAGCAACTGCTTTATACGCCTGCAACTCATCTGCCGGCGCACCTGGTGGAATGCAGGCACAAGCTCCTCCGGCATTGCCTGTGGTGACTTTGCAGCAAGCTCCGGCAACAACTTACCAGGAGTTCAACGCATCACTGGAAGGTACACAGGATATTGAGATCCGCCCCCAGGTAGATGGATATCTTGATCAGATCCTTGTGGATGAAGGCGCTTATGTGAGAAAAGGTCAACCACTCTTTAAGATCAATGCACGCGTATACCAGGAGCAACTGAACAATGCCAAAGCAAACCTGGCAACAGCCAAAGCAAACCTGGCAAATGCGGAGATCAATGTAACAAAGCTGAGCCCGCTGGTGCAGAACAATATCGTGTCAGATGTGCAACTGAAAACAGCAAAAGCAGCGTATGATGCCGCAGCGGCGCAGGTTTCACAAGCTGAAGCACAGGTGCAAAGCGCAGCGATCAATGTTGGTTACACAACTGTATACGCACCGGTTGAAGGTTATGTAGGACGGATTCCTTTCCGTACCGGCAGCCTGGTCGGTCTTAGCAATCCAACTGCTTTGACTGTTGTATCATCTGTTCGTGAGGTTTATGCGTATTTCTCTTTCAGTGAAAAAGATTTTCTGACATTCTCACAACAATTCTCCGGAAAAACGATCGAAGAAAAGATCAAACAATTTCCACCGGTTGAACTGGTAATGGCTGATGAAAGCATTTATCCGGCGAAAGGAAAAGTAGAAACTGTATCAGGCCAATTCAATAACAACAGCGGTACGATCAGTTTCCGCGCTTCATTCCCGAACAGTGACGGCTTGCTCCGCTCTGGTAACACCGGTCGCATCCGCGTACCGCATGCAATGAGCTCAGCGCTGATGATCCCGCAGGAAAGCACATTTGAATTACAGGATAAAGTATTTGTGTTCACCGTTGCTGACAGCAATAAAGTGGTGAGTGTGCCTTTACAGATCTCAGGTAAAACGACCAGTTATTACCTGGTTGAAAACGGTCTGAAAGCAAATCAGAAAATCGTGTATGCAGGATTCGATCGTTTGAGAGATGGCGCGTTCATACAACCACAGCCTTTGTCGCTGGATAGCATAATCAAATCAAGACCTTTATAAAGTAAAAATTCAAAAGTAAAAAGTAAAAAAGACCTACCGACCGGATATAATATTTGATGAACAGACGACCCGATTTTTACTTTTTACTTTTGAATTTTTACTTCTAACACATTCCCTCAATAGTTAACTCTTACTGATGTTTAAAAGATTTATAGAACGGCCTGTTCTATCTACCGTTGTGTCGATACTGCTAGCGCTGTTAGGAATTCTATCACTATTTTCTCTTCCGGTGACATTGTTCCCGGATATCGCACCGCCAACAGTTCAGGTAACTGCAACCTATCCCGGTGCGAACGCAGAAGTGGTTTCAAGGGCCGTTGCAACGCCAATTGAAGAAGCGATCAACGGTGTGGAAGACATGACATACATGACTTCAACTGCCAGCAACGATGGTACTCTTGCGATCAACGTATATTTCAAACTCGGAACAAATCCTGATCTGGCTGCGGTGAACGTACAAAACCGTGTGTCAAAAGCAACCAGCCAGATCCCTCAGGAAGTTGTGCAGGCAGGTATCTCTACGCAAAAGCAACAGAACAGTATGATCATGGTGCCGCTGATCTATAGTAAAGACAGTGCCTATGATGAAACCTTTCTGCAGAACTATGCAAAGATCAATATCATCCCGGAGATCCAACGGGTGAATGGCGTTGGTCAGGCTCAGGTGTTTGGTGCGAAAGATTACTCCATGCGTATCTGGTTAAAACCTGATCGTCTGACAGCTTACAATCTTTCTGTGCAGGATGTGTTGAAATCGATCCAGGAACAGAATATTGAAGCAGCTCCCGGCCGTTTCGGACAAAGCAGTGCCGCTTCATTTGAATATATCCTGAAGTATAAAGGCAAGCTGTCAAAGAATGAAGATTATGAAAAGATCATTCTTCAAACCTCGCCTGACGGTGGTATTATTCGCTTAGGTGATGTAGCACGCGTTGAGTTTGGTTCATTCTCTTACAGTGCGAATACAAGGATCTCCGGTTATCCCGGTATCGGTATTGCGATCTTCCAGACAGCAGGCTCGAATGCAAATGACATTCTTACCTCGGTTGATGAAGTGCTGAAGAAAGCAGCTGTCTCCTTCCCTACCGGTGTTGAATATTTCAACATGTATAATGCGAAGGAGTTCCTGGATTCATCTATCAGCCAGGTATTGCATACACTGATCGAAGCGTTCATCCTCGTGTTTATCGTGGTGTTCATCTTCCTGCAGGACTTCAGATCAACACTGATTCCCGCCATTGCGGTTCCCGTGGCGATCCTTGGTACATTCTTCTTCATGCAGTTGTTCGGCTTTACGATCAACCTGCTGACACTGTTCGCGCTTGTACTGGCAATTGGTATCGTGGTGGATGATGCGATCGTGGTAGTGGAAGCGGTTCACTCCAAAATGGAAAGAACCAGAATGAATGCAAGACAGGCTACGATACAGTCGATGAGTGAGATCTCCGGTGCGATCATCTCCATCACACTGGTGATGACCGCGGTATTCGTTCCGGTTGGATTCATGCAGGGCCCTGCGGGTGTATTCTATAAACAATTTGCCTTCACACTTGGCATTGCGATCCTGATCTCTGCATTGAATGCGTTAACGCTGAGCCCTGCTTTGTCAGCATTGTTCCTGAAAAATATACATGCTGATGATCATGCGCATGAAGGTGGAGCAAAAAAGAAACAGGGTTTTGGTAAGCGTTTCTTTAAAGCATTCAACGCAGGATTTAACGCAACTACCAATAAATACAGTCAAAGCCTTCAATTCTTATTCCGACGCAAATGGATCGCCATTGGCGGACTGGTGATCGTATCACTGGCAACGGTATTCCTGATGCGTAAGACACCAACAGGATTTATCCCAACGGAAGACCAGGGCTTTATCATCTACTCACTTAACCTGCCTCCCGGTTCATCACTGGACAGAACAGAGAAAGTGATGGCAAGATTCGACAGTATTCTTACCACTGTGGAAGCGGTGGAAAGACGTGGTGCGGTGGCTGGTTTGAATATCGTAGCAAATGCAAACAGCTCTGCATATGGTGTAGGCTTCATCCGCATGAAACCACAGGAGAAACGTGGACCGGTGAAAAGCATCGAGGGTGTGATGGCACAGATCAATGAGAAGTTTGCTGCAGTAAAAGATGCAAGCGTTTTCCTCTTCATCTTCCCAACTGTACAGGGTTTTGGTAACACGAGTGGTTTTGAATTCATCATGCAGGACCGTACCGGTGGACCGCTTGATAAAATGGCGAATACAGCTTACGGATTTATTGGTGAGTTGATGAAAAGACCGGAGATCGCTTATGCGTTCACCACATTCAACACCGGCAACCCGCAATACATGCTGGATGTGAATGAAGAAAAAGCAAAACAGCTCGGCGTATCAGTGAATGAATTGATGCAAACCCTGCAGGTGTATTACGGTAGCAGCTTTGCCTCAGACTTCAACCGCTTCGGTAAATTCTACCGGGTGATCGTTCAGGCAGATGTTCCTTACCGTTCAGAAGAATCTTCATTGAATAGTGTGTATGTAAAGAACAGTAAAGGTGAAATGGTTCCAGCGAGTGCAATTGTCACATTAAAACGTGTATACGGACCTGAGATCGTGAATCGTAACAACCTGTTCAATGCGGTTACTATCAACGGTATGCCAAAACCGGGTTACAGTTCCGGTGACGCGATCAAAGCGATCCAGGAAGTAGCAGCCAATTACCTGCCACGCGGATACTCTTACGAATGGTCGGGTATGACACGTGAGGAAACAGGATCAAGCACAGAAACAAGTGTGATCTTCCTGCTGAGCCTCGTGTTTGTATACTTCCTGCTGGCAGCACAATATGAAAGTTATATCCTTCCGCTGGCGGTGATACTTTCGGTACCAACCGGGATCTTCGGGGTGTTCGCATTCATTAACCTTACAGGTATTGACAACAACATCTATGTACAGGTGGGTCTGATCATGCTTGTTGGTCTCCTGGCGAAGAACGCGATCCTGATCATTGAGTATGCGGTACAGAGAAGAAGGGCTGGCAAATCACTTGCTGCATCAGCGATAGAAGCAGCGAAGCTGAGGCTAAGACCGATCCTGATGACATCATTCGCCTTTATCGTGGGCCTGTTGCCATTGACATGGGCAAGCGGTGGATCTGCATTGGGTAACCGTTCAATTGGTACCGGTGCTTTAGGCGGAATGCTGACGGGTGTTGTATTCGGGTTGTTCATCATCCCGGTACTATTCATCATCTTCCAGGCATTGCATGAGAAAGTAAATGGTAAAAAACCTGTAGCAGAAATAAGTCCGGCATTATCATAAGATTGGAAATAAAATAAAGTTGACCTGATGAAAACATTGATAGCATTTAAAAATTACGTTCTTGGATTGGTTCGCAAACTGACTAATCGCGGAACAAAAGGAATAGCGCTGGCAGATTAAAAGTTTCGAACGTTTCAGAAGTTCCAGAGGTTTCAAAGGTTTGCGGGAAAGAAAATACAAGACCTAACATACAGACAAAAGGATCAACCTTTGAAACCTCTGGAACCTATGAAACCTATTGAAACTTAAAAAAACTGAAGACGCTGAACCTCCATAAACAAAAACAACAAAGGATGAAAACATCGATAAAATATTTTTACCTGGCAGCAGCGATGGCTGTATTGCTGATGAGTTGCCGGGTAGGAAAGGCATACCAGCGACCAGAAGTAGTATTGCCTTCACAATTTGACACCACAACCAGCTTTGCTGATACAAGCAGCATCGCCGACATTCCATGGACAGCTTTCTTTTCCGATACAACATTAAAAGGGCTGATCACCAAAGGAATTCAATATAATAATGATCTGCTTGTGGCGGTAAAACGCCTTGAAGCAGCAGAGAAACAGGCGAAACAAGCCAGGCTGTTGCAATTACCTGATGTAAATCTCCAGGTGACAGGACAGTACAACCGCCCTTCGGACAATAGCCTGAACGGATTGAGTGCACAGGGATTCCTCGGTAAAAGCTATATCGAAAATTACAATGCAACCTTATCACTGTCATGGGAAGCAGACATCTGGGGAAAGATCCGGAACAGGAAAGAGATCGCATTAACACAATACCTGCAGACAGGCGAAGCATTGAAAGCAGTGCAAACACAATTGGTGTCACAGATCGCTCAAGGGTTTTACAACCTGTTGATGCTTGACAAACAATTGCAGATCGCTAAAAGAAACCTGGCATTGAATGATAGTTTCCTGACGGCAACAAAACTGCTCAAAGATGCGGGAACTGTAACAGGTCTAGCCGTTCAACAGGCTGAATCGCAAAAGCAGGCAACGGCCTTGCTGATCCCTCAACTGGAACAGGATATTGCGCTGCAGGAAAATGCATTGCAGCTGCTGACTGGTCAGTTGCCCGGCAGGCTTGCACGTCAGACCTCATTGACTGATCTTACAGTGCAGGATAATCTGAATACAGGATTACCGGTGAGTATGGTGAGCAGAAGACCGGATGTCCGTTCCCAGGAACTGTCCCTGATCATTGCAAATGCACGCGTAGGTGTGGCGCAGGCGGACATGTATCCTGCATTGACGCTCACCGCAGGCGGTGGTCTGGAATCTTTCAGATCGAGCAACTGGTTCAATATTCCCGGGTCTTTATTTGGGCTTGCATCGGGTTCCATCCTGCAGCCGATATTCAGGAAAGGTGCTCTTAAAACACAGTTTGAAGTAGCAAAGATCGAACGTGAGCAGGCGGTGATCAGATTCAGGCAAAGTGTATTGCAGGCGACAACGGAAGTATCCAATGCGCTGGTGCAAACTGATAAGCTGAAGCAACAGCAAACAATCGCTGCTTCACAAACGGACACATTGAAACAGGCCGTTACAAATGCACAACTGCTTTTCAAAAGTGATATGGCCAGCTACCTGGAAGTGCTGACTGCACAGGGCAATGCACTGCAGGCTGAACTGAATCTCGCAATGATACAGCGAAGCCGCCTTAATGCGATGGTAGAGCTATACCGCGCGTTAGGTGGTGGATGGAAATAAAGGTTGATTATTCTTTGTTGCAAGGCTGCTCCAGTTTTTCCTGGGCGGCCTTTTTTGGCTAAGAGGAGGGAAGGAGAACAAAGAGGTGGTTGAAGCAGCCCTCTATTTAACCCAACTTACTAGTGATAACCAAACAGTTCGATGACCGATGGCTGATGGCCGGTTACCCCCCTTTTTGGCTGAAGGTCCTTTATCTTGTCCACCATTTCATCGCTCTATTACCGTTTGATTAACCTCCGCCAGGTATTGACATTTTTACACATTAACTGAAGACAAGGTTGCTTTCTTCAGACTTCCTTCCCGTCTTGCCGTCTTACCGGTTTAACTTTTACCGGGAAGATGGGAAGAACGAACAAAGCAGCAGCATACTAACCCAACTTGCTAGTGATAAGTCCTCTTCATCGTGACCGATTTTCCGACGAAGTGCATTATTGGCCGACGGAATATTATTGTGTCATTCATCACTGGAATCGTCGGTTGATCGGAACCCGCAATCCGCCGTTATCACCACATCCTACTTTCGCCTGCCCTTGAGAACAAGGATCATTAACAATTAAACTTGATTATGAAAAGGAATTTATTACACAGGATTTTCTTTACAGTGATGACGATCTGCATAATGAATAATTCGGATGCAAAGGTTTGGAGAATAAATAACACCGTAGGCATAAATGCTAATTTTACCCAGATATCGGAGGCAGTAGCCAGTTCATCTGTGTCAGCGGGCGATACACTTTATGTGGAAGGATCTTCAGCTATTTACAATACGGTAGAGCTTAAAAAAAGGCTGGTGATTATCGGACCCGGATACTTTCTTGCCGGAACAGCCAGCAATCCCGGCCTGCAATACCATACTCAACCAGCTACGATAAACACCTTTTATCTTGATTCCCTGGGCTCAGGATCTGTGATAATGGGTTTATCGGGTTATTTCTATTTATCAGGTGGAGTGGACAATTTAACATTGACCCGAAACAACTTTTCTTTGTACACATACAATTTGCAGAATACAGGGCAGGTGAATTCGAATATTAAGATCACAAAAAACTATCTGACCGTGTCAGTGAGCTTTACAATGGAGAACGCTGAAATAACCAATAATATCATATCGGGTCCATGTTCGGTCAATTCAACCAATAATAAGAACATTCTCCTTAGAAACAATGTGATAACCTATGGCTCTCCGAATATCAGTGGCGCTTACGTAAGCAATAATATCTTCACGGTCACATCTGCGACCTTCACGAATTCAACTGTCAGGTATAATATTGCCACCGGCAACAATGTTCTGCCTGCCGGAAATAACAATCAGAACAATATTGCGTTGAACACCATTTTTGTCGCTTCGGGCAGCAGTGATGGTTATTACCGGTTACTGGCAAACTCCCCTGCAATTGGTGCGGGCGAGCCTATAAATGGTGTAACGCCTGACGCAGGAGCATTTGGAACAGCGGATCCATACCGGCTGAGTGGTATTCCTGCCATTCCATCCATTTATGAATTGAACGTACCTGCATCTGTACCGGCGACTGCAAGCAGTATGACTGTAACGATCAGTACAAGGTCAAACAACTAATCCTACTCTTTATGAAAAGACTATTACTGATCTGTGTCGCCTTCCTGTCTGTTCGCGGGATGGCACAGCCGCCGGCATATCCGGCACAATTACCTCCGGCTCCCATTCTCAAAGCTGTTGAATATTTCTTTGACGCTGATCCGGGACCAGGAAAGGGCCAGAGTATTGTACTACCTGCAACAACAAATGCATCTTCCTTCCAGTTTCAGGCGGATCTGTCAACATTGCAATCAGGCTTTCATCGCCTTTATATACGTTCGATGGATGCAGATAATAACTGGTCGATGACAAATTCCATCTTTTTTGATAATTATGCCCTGCCTGCTTATCCCGTTCAAAGTGCTGCACCGAATATCGTCGCGGTTGAATATTTTTTAAATACTGACCCCGGACCCGGTAATGCGACCGCTATACCGTTAGCTCCTGCAGCGGATCAGCAATCAAAGACGATCTCTATTGACCTCACGGGCCTTGACCCAAGGGTACACCGGCTTTACATACGCTCAAAAGATGCAAATGGCAAATGGAGCCTGACGAATTTCAGCCAGTTTGATAACACTGCGCTGAATCCTTATCCATCTGCGCCTCCTGCCGCGCCTCCAATCGGAGAAATGGAATACTATTTCGACACCGATCCCGGTTTCGGAAAAGGTACACCGATCACCTTTACGGCAGGAATGGACATCAGTAATTTTTCTGTGAACATTCCGTTGAACTCAATTTCCCAGGGAGCGCATACCTTTTATATTCGCAGCCGTCAGAATCCATGGAGCCTTTCCGCTTATGTTCCGTTCATGTACAGCAGCACCTTGCCGGTGACCTGGCTGTATGTAAAAGGAGAAATAAAAGCAGACCGGTCATTTATCAGCTGGGCAACTGCAACAGAAGAAGAAACAGACAAATTCCTTGTTGAACACAGTACGGATGGGCAGCATTTTGCAACCATCGGGGAAGTGAAAGCCGCAGGCAATAGCGGCAGTACCCAACACTACAATTTCACGCATGATAAACCGGTGAAAGGAATGAATTATTACCGGATCAAACAACTGGATAAGAACGGCAAGTTTACTTACTCGAAAGCCCTTCATCTTCTTTATCATCCGGATCAGCGCGAAGTAATGATTGCTCCCAATCCTGCATCCGACAATTTATACATCATTTCCGGCACGGGAAATGAGCTGCAGAAAGCGGAGTTGTATGACATGAGCGGAAAACTGATCCTTACGCGTCAGCTGGGCAGCGGTCAGCAGGTGTATGGCATTGATATAAACACATTGAACAAAGGCGTTTACATCATAAAATTGTATGATAAACAACATTCGACAAGCCACCGTATCATAAAACAATAGAGTCCATTTTTCCACCATTTGAATCCGGGTTTGCGACAGCTTACCCGGATTTTTGTCATTCCAGGACCTTGATCCGACCTTTCATACAAGGGTCACCCTGTTTATCTGGCATTTACGTTTATTTTAGCAGACAACCCTACCCTGCTATGCCGGTAAAAAAAGTATTGATCATAGATGATGAAGAAGCCGCCCGGATCCTGATCCGTCAGTACCTGGAAGATCATGATCAGCTGGAAGTGGTTGGAGAATGTACAGATGGTCTGATCGCGGTGAATTCGATCAACCGGCTGGAGCCGGACCTTATTTTCCTGGACGTTCAAATGCCTGGCCTGAGCGGGTTCCAGGTGATCAGGCAGCTTGTTCATATCCCGCAGGTGATCTTCACCACCGCATTTGACCAGTATGCACTGAAAGCATTTGACTCGAACGCTGTAGACTACTTACTGAAGCCATACACAAAAGAACGGTTTGATCAGGCACTCGCAAAAGCATTGCTTCGCAACTTACCAATGGCCCCGCAATTGAACGTTCCCACAGACACCAGCACACAGCCCACCGCATTCAATAGTCATTACGAACGCATACTGCTGGAAAGCGGAAGCAAGATGATCAGTCTCAGCATTCATGATATCATCTATCTTGAAGCAGAGAAAGATTATACAAGAGTTTATTCCAGTGCGAAAAATTACCTCAGCAATTTTGGCATCAGTACGCTTGAACAGCGGCTGCCTCCGTCGGTATTCACGCGCATACACCGCTCGTTCATCATCAATATACATTACATCAAAGAAGTGTATAAACAGAACAATGATACGTACCTGGTGCTGAAAAATGATATGACACTAAAGGTGAGTAAAGGATATGTTGACAATATCCGCCGCATGATGTACTGACACTAATGTTTCGCGAATGAACACGGATGAACGCAAATGGCTTACTACCGGATTGTGCCATTTCAGTGATGAAAAAACACAGTTCATATCGTTTGAAAAAAATAGCCGGAAAGAAGGTTATAGTATTGTGATAGAAAATAAATAAAGCAGGATTCACCGGTATATCGTGATTGTTAGTGCCGGGAATAATAGAATCTCTTAAGCGTTTAGTTTTGGTGAAAGGAGGAAGTTTCCACTTCCTCCACTTTTTAAAAAATCGTTAACTCAACATAAAGGATCTCATACAGTGTGTGTGGTAATACTGTATACCGGGGGGAATTTCTATTCCCCCTTATTCATTTCAACGCGAATAGAACACGAATGAGCGTGAATGTTCGCGAATAGTTTCCGGAATTGAAGTGCACCATTACATAGTTCATCATTCGCGAACGTCCGCGCTCATTAGCGTTCTATTCGTGTCCGTAGAGGGAGTAAGCAATGCCCAGCTCAAGTCCGCGGAGTTCAGCAAGACCGCGGAGGCGGCCAATTGCGGAATACCCGGGATTGGTTTTCTTTTTAAGATCATCGAGCATCTGGTGACCATGGTCGGGACGCATGGGAACTGATACGTTACGATCCTGCATTACTTCAAGCAGTGCTTTTACCACATCATACATGCCTGCGTCACCCTCGAGGTGATTGTCTTCATAAAAATCACCGGCCTCATTACGGCGCGTGCTGCGCAGGTGAACAAAGTGAATGCGATCGCCGAATTGTTTCACCATTTCCGGGAGATTATTATCAGCGCGGACGCCAAAGCTGCCGGTGCAAAAACAAAGACCATTTGCGATAGATGGCACCGCAGTTTTCAATGCTTCAATATCGGCTGCCGTACTGACCACTCTTGGCAAGCCCAGGATCGGATAAGGAGGATCATCAGGATGGATGGCGAGCACCACACCGCACTCCTCGGCCACTGGTGTGATCTGCTGAAGGAAATAGATCAGGTTGCTGCGAAGTTTTGCCGCATCAATGCCTTTGTATGTATCCAGCACTCCGGCAAACTGCCCGATCGTAAAGCTCTCTTCACTACCGGGAAGACCGGCAATAATATTACGCACAAGCGTGTTCTTCTCCTCTTCACTCATATTCTCCAGGCGGTGCATGGCTACGGCCAGTTGTTCCGCAGTATATTCTGACAATGCTTCTTTTCTTTTTAACAGATACGCATCGAATGCAACGAAAGCAGCTTTTTCAAAACGAAGTGCCTTGCTGCCATCTTCAACGGTATAAGCCAGATCCGTGCGCGTCCAGTCGAGAACGGGCATGAAATTGTACGTGATCACTTCAATCCCACAAGCGGCCACATTACGGATGCTTTGTTTGTAATTTTCGATGTATTGCTGAAAATCTCCGGATTGCGTTTTTATATTTTCATGAACAGGGATGCTTTCGATCACTTTCCAATCAAGCCCGGCAGCATTTACTTCCTCCACTCTTTTTTTGATCTCGTCGGTTTCCCAAACTTTTCCGTTGGGAATATGATGAAGAGCCGTTACCACCCCGGAACAACCAGCCTGCCTGATATCTGACAAACTCACCGGATCATTAGGTCCAAACCAACGCATGGTTTGTGTCATTTTATACATCGTATCTTGATTTTTGGGTTTCGGGGCAAAAATATAAACTTAAAATCCAACGGGGTTAAGCAGTTACGAAATCGTATTCGTAGGCTTCAAGGTAAAAGTCAAAAGTAAAAATTAAAAAACCTCCATGTGAAGGGTCGTTCCATCTTAGGGAGATTATTTTTGAATTTTTACTTTTGACTTTTGACTTCACTCCTATTCGATCACGAACTCTTTCTTCAACCGGATATCCTCCGAAGAGCTGCCGATCCACGCTTCAAAAATGCCTGGCTCAACTGTCCAGTTCATGTTTATATCCAGTAAGGCAAGATCATCCGGCTGCAGGGTGAATTTCACGGTCTTCTTTTCACCTGGCTGCAGCGCGATCCTTTCAAATCCGCGAAGCTGCATTTCATAAGGGATCACGCTACCGATCCGGTCTTTGATATAAAGCTGTACCACTTCGTCACCTTTGCGGCTGCCGCTGTTGGTTACGTCCACACTCACTTCGATATTTCCCTGCGATCTCGATCTTGAAGGTGTTACGACCAGGTTACTATAAGTGAAACTTGTATAGCTCAATCCAAATCCAAACGGATACAATGAACCATTTGCACTGGTAAAGCCGGCACCATTACGTCCTTTCGCCGGTTGATCTGCATGAGAACCCGGTTTGAAGGGGAAATTGAATTCGATCTGACCAGTTGTTTTCGGCCATGTCATTGACAGTTTACCACCGGGAGTATAATCGCCGAACAGTGTTTCAGCAATCACCTCACCGGCAGAAGGACCCGGAAAGCCTGCATTCAGGATCGCCGGTATATATTTATCAGCCCAGTTCACCGTCAATGGCTGCCCCGCAGTCAATACGAGCACGACTGGTTTGCCGGTTGCATACAGCGCCTGCAGCAATTGCTCCTGTCTTCCCGGAAGATCAAGCGATGTGCGTGACAATCCCTCGCCGACAGTCTTTTCATCTTCTCCCAATACAGCAATAACGATATCGGATTGCTTTGCCGCCGCCACTGCTTTATCAATAGCAGCCTGCTCATCTTTGCCAACAGGCGAAGAAATGATCTCTGTCTCCGGCCAATTGTCGCCAGTGATCTCGCAACCCTTTTCATACACAACATTTGCATTGCTGCCCAAAAGATCTTTGATGCCCTTGTATACAGTTGTCACGGGATTATTGGAAGGACCATATCTACTGATCGTATACTTTGTGGCATCCGCCAGCGGACCTGTCACCAATACATTTTTATACCCTGTTTTGCTTAATGGTAATAAATTATTCTGGTTTTTTAATAACACCAATGATTGCCTGTTGATCTCTTTTGAAAAAGCTTCATCAACAGCGGTGTGTACCAGTTTATCAGCTTGTTTGGCATCTGTAAATGGCTGATCAAACAATCCGACAAGGAATTTCACCCGCAATACATCTTTCACTCTTTCATTCACCACATTGATGGAGAGCTTTCCTTCTTTTACCAGTTCACGGATATTGTTGATGTATGCATTTGGCGGATCAAAATTTGTCCAGACATTTAATCCCGCCGCTACCGCAATACGCGTCGCTTCTTTGAAATTCTCCGCAAGATGATGTTTCTCCCAGATATACTCCACCGCCCGGCTATCAGATGTTACATAACCGGTGAAGCCATATTGCTCGCGCAACAATTGTGTAAGAAAATAATAACTGCCGGTAACCGGCACTCCATCCCAATCATTGTAGCTGCTCATTATGCCGAGTGGTTGAGCCTCTTTGATCACACGTTTGAATGGATACAGGTAAAGCTGATGCATTTCTCTTGGTGCCACATGCGGATCCGTTCTTGCTTCACCATCCCTTCCACCTTTTGGCACGCTGTAAACAGCAAAGTGTTTGATAGTGGCTGCTACACCCTGGCTTTGTATTCCTAATGTCATTTGTTTACCAAGCTCTGCGATGAGGAAAGGATCTTCACCATAGCATTCAACTGTTCTTCCCCAGCGCTGATCCCTTGCAGGATCCAGAATAGGTGCATAGATATTTGTATAGCCAAGTGCTTTCCCTTCCCGGCCTACTACCTCACCCGCCTGCCGCACGAGCTGTTTATTCCAGGTGGCGCCGATGGAGATCGGTGCAGGCAAAGATGTAGCACGGTCATGTGTCAATCCATGGATCCCTTCATTGGTAAAGTCAACCGGAATGCCAAGCCGTGTCTGCTCGATGAACCAACGCTGCATGGTATTGATGGCATCCGAATGTTTGCTGAATGGATAAGAATATTGCGATAATGCTTCGGGTTTGAATGGAAGACTGTTCAAGTGCTCATCGATATTAGCAATTCCATCTTTCCAGATACTGTCTTTCCAACCAGGCGTCGGCAATTCATCTTTTAATACGCGGCCATAACCATAGAGTGTTGCCATCTGGCAGGTTTTCTCTTCAAGGGTCATCTGGGAGATCAGATCGTCCACCCGTTTATTTACCGGCTGAGCCGGATCTTCAAAAATATCTTTGCGGCCGTTTTTGTTAAAATCGATCCAACCTTTTTTATAGATACTTGCGTTTTGTGCGTACACAGTTAATGCTGTAAAACAGGCAACCGTTGTGATCAATCGTTTCGTTTTCATTGAGAATATTTTGAACGAAGAAATAATAATGCTGTATCCGCTGCGTGATGGCAGCAGCATAGCAGCATCCTGTATAATCAATTTAAAACTTTGCTCTTTCCATCTTTGGCGTTACCCAGTGTATCAATATCCATGCGATCAGGAATGAAAGCCCGCAGAATATGAACAGGATATTATAGCCGGCAGTCAGGTTATTGATGCCTTTGTAGTAGTCGAGAATAGCGCCGACACCCAGTGGGAATAATACACCACCGATCGCACCCGCCATTCCGCCGATGCCGATCACGGAACTTACTGCTTTGGACGGCATCATATCAGAAACGATGGTAAAGATGTTCGCACTCCAGGCCGCATTACCAGCAATGGCTAGGCAAAGCAAGGTCACAACGACCCATATATTGTCTGTGTATCGTGTGGCAACGATCGGCAATACAGCGAGTGCGGATACAAGAAGGGCGATCTTCCTCGCTTTATAAACCGGCCATCCTTTCTTGATCAGCTTGGATGAAAGATAACCACCGCCAATGGCGCCCACAGTTGCAGCCGTATAAATAATGATCAATGGTGCGGAAGGCTTTTTAAGATCGAGATGAAAGGTGCTGGAAAAATAGGAAGGCAACCAATACATAAAAAAATACCAGATCGGATCCGTAAAGAATTTACCGATGATAAAGGCCCAGGTTTGTTTCATTCCAAAGAGCTTGAACCATTTGACATTTTCACCTGTCTCTTCCTGATCTTTATCATCACTGCGGATATAATCCAGCTCAGCTGCAGATACACGTTTTTGTTTTTCCGGCACCTCATAAAAAATGCGCCATAAAATCAGCCAGATAAAACCAATAGAACCTGTAATAATAAAAGCTGCCTGCCAACCGTAAAAGCCAAGTATCCACGGAATGATCACGGGTGCCATTACAGCGCCGATGTTGGAACCTGAGTCAAAGAAGCCGGTCGCCAAGGCTCTTTCTTTTTTGGGGAACCATGATACAACTGTTTTTACGGCCGAGGGGAAATTTCCGGATTCTCCAAGCCCCAGTAATGTTCTCACCATGCCAAACCCCAATGTGGATTTTACCAGGCCATGCAGCATCGCCGCGATACTCCATATTGTGATCGATACGGTATATCCCAGCTTGCTTCCGATCCTATCGATCACCCTGCCGAATATTAACAGCCCGAATGCATATGCCGCTGTGAACGCCATTACAATGTGACTGTAATCAGTTTCCGTCCATCCAAACTCGATCTCAAGCGTCGGTTTCAGATAACCCATCACCTGCCTGTCCAGGTAATTGATCGTTGTAGCGAAAAACAATAAGCTGCAAACCACCCAACGATAGTTACCTTTCTTTTGCGGCTCTTCTGTGTGCTGAATTACTGTTGACATGACGGCTTATTTATCTTTTTTACCAAGAATACTGTAATATAAAAGGAATATATAGGACGGTATCAGGATCCAGTATGCGCTTTGTGGATTGAATACCTGCGACAACCAACCAAATAATGGCGGCAATAAGGCTCCGCCTGCAATGCCCATGATCAATACCGCGGAACCCATGGACAATTGCTTACCCGTAAGCCCTTTCAACGCCTGTGGCCAGATAGCGGCCCAAAGCATTGCATTGGCGAGACCCAGTGCGGCAACAAATGCAATGGAGACCTTACCCGGAACAAAGATGATCAGCAGACTAATGATCAATCCGAGAATGGATGAGATATAAAATGCCCGCTGTTGTGAAATATATTTTGGGATCAATGCCACACCCAACAGATAACCCGCCATCATACAGGCCAATGTATATGATGAAAGGTTCTTGGCAAAATCAAGCCTGAGACCATGGTACAACCCGTAATTGGAGATCGTATCTCCCGCGAGCACTTCCACGCCAACAGCAAAAAAGATCGCGAGGAATCCGAGAATGAAATTTTTTCTGACAGGAGCAGCTTCAGCCAGCAACTCACCTTCAACAACAGGCTCCTCTGGTTTTATTTCCGGCAGATGTGCATAGCGGATAAGTATTCCAAGAATGATCCAGATCACTGCGAGAATGCCGTAAGGCATGATCACATCATGAGCCAGTTCATTTAAGCGTAATGACTTTTCTGCCGCGTTCATTTGTTTCAACTGCTCCACCAGCGCGTCAGCATTTTTTAAAATAATACTGCCCATGATCAGCGGAGCAATGATGCCCGCCGTCTTATTGCAAATACCCATGATACTGATGCGCCTTGCTGCTGATTCCGAAGGCCCCAGCAAAGTGATATAAGGATTGACGGCACTTTGCAATACAGTCAGGCCAGTACCTGTTACAAACAAACCAACGAGAAACAATAAATACGAACGTGTAACAGCAGCAGGAATGAACAGCAGAGAGCCTGCCGCCATCACGTACAAGCCAATGCTGATTCCCTTCAACATGCCCGTACGTTGCAACAACCGGCCTGTAGGCAACGCCATTACTGTATACGCGATATAAAAAGATGACGCAACGAGATAAGATTGCCATTCTTCCAATTGACATGCGATCCTCAGATACGGGATCAGCGTTGCATTTGTCCAACTCACAAAACCAAAGATGAAAAAGAATGCACCAATGATCAGGATATACTTTGTGTAATTCTTTTTAACGGGCACTTCCAATATTGCTGTGGCGGATACAGACATAATAGATTTTATTTTTGTTCGATTGCGGCATGAACGCTTCCATACTTTAGCAATCTTGCTTTTGCTTCTTCGTAATCAGTGATACCGGTTTTTTCCATCAGCATCTTTGTACCGCGGTCAACCAGTTTATCATTGGAGATCTGCATGTGCACCATGCGGTTGTCCTGGACTTTTCCCAGGCGGATCATGATCGTGGTGGAGATGATGTTCAGGATCATCTTTTGAGCTGTACCGCTTTTCATTCTGGTACTGCCGGTGATGAACTCCGGGCCAACGATCACTTCTACCGGATGATCTGCATGTGCGGCAACCGGTGATCCGGGATTGCAAACGACGCAACCGGTGGCGATACCGTTACTGCGACATTCGCGCAGGGCACCAACAACGTAGGGTGTGGTGCCACTTGCGGCGATGCCAATCACGAAATCTTTATTGGAAACGGAATAATCCTGCAGATCTTTCCATCCTGTTTCAAAACTATCTTCGGCATCTTCTATACCGAACCGAAGCGCGGCATCCCCTCCAGCCATCAAGCCATTCACCAGATCCGCGCTCACGCCATAGGTAGGCGGACATTCGCTTGCATCGAGTACACCCAGCCTGCCGCTGGTGCCTGCCCCCATATAAAATAAACGACCACCCGTTGCAAGCTTAGGCCAGGCTGCATCGATCAACGACACGATCGCCGGCATTACCTCCTTCACCGCCAACGCCACTTTCTGGTCTTCTTCGTTGATATGTTGAACCACTTCTGCCGTACTCATTTTCTCAATGTGACGGTATGGCGAGGGTGATTCAGTTATTCGTTGTTCAGTCATACGCCTGCAAAAATCTGGTTAATAAGTGATAGCTCATTACGGTTTCATACGTTTCAGAAGTTTCATAGGTTCTCTCCCGATCCTCAGGTTCTGTCATTCGCGGCAGCAACCTATGAAACCTATCAAACTTATGAAACCTGTTAAACCTCCCTATACCTGCTCTTCAGGATCTCTCCGATATACGCATTGATCTCCCACTGATCGGCCACCGGTTGTCTTGTATATGGCAGCAATGGCATATAGGGCGTGGGACCAAACTCAGCGGTGAATGTCAGATATTCCCGGCCTGTGTTTTTGTTGATACTATATACTTTATCCCAGCAGCGAAGATGCATATCCACCGCTTCCTGCCATTCGGGAGCGCGTGGATCATTTACCTGTGCACCTTGTGTGTGACCAATGCGCGCATGAAAATGACGCGTTCTTTCTATAGCCAGATCCACTGCATCCTGCTGGTCATGCAGGAATGTCTCTGCCACAGCCACCCAATGTGATATATCAAGCGTCAGTTTCAGATCAGGAAGCCTGCGCAGATAATCCGCTGTTATATGTGCAGCAAAACTGAATTTGCCTCGATGCGTTTCATGGTATACTTCAATACCTGTTGAAGCTGTGAGCTTAGCGGCCGCTTCAATCAGTTTTACATTCTGTTCAAATGAATAATAGTCTTTACCCGTTTGCGAATTGATCAAAACCGGTTTGGCAATCGCCATATTCCGCAACCGTTGCTGATAAGCATCCAGGTGTTTTTCAAAATCAGGTTCAACTGTCTCCCAATGTTGAGCGATCAATTGAAGACCTTCTTTTGCAAGCGCATTCAGCACAATATCACGTTCACCTGCCGATACAGGTATGTCCGTTTCCACGCCATCATAGCCAGCAGCTTTTACTTTTGCGGCAAATTCATTCCAGGGAACGTGTGAATGACCCCAGCGCGGGCAAAAAGAAAGTACTTTCATTGGTGTAAGGTAGAAGTAAAAAGTCAAAATAGACCGGTCGCGAAGTCAAAATTCAAAAGTAAAAAGTAAAAAACCGGTCGTTTATAAAGGGAGAACAAGAAAATTTTTAAAATAAATTACT
>QFQQ01000306.1 GCA_003243445.1 Citrobacter freundii | reverse complement strand
CGCAGCAGGCTCCAGGCCAGGACGATCATCAGCACCAGCAATCCCAGCGATAGCAACGCCCAGCCGACCTGGTCGCCCCGTAGTGCCGCCCAGGCGCCGACGCCGAACATCAGGCAGAAGCCGATGAGCAGGATCAAGTGGGGAGCACTGGCGGAGGCTTCGAACACCCCGGTGCGCTCGAGGGCCTCCTGTTCCCGCCTGTTGCGGTCGCGTATCAGACCGGTGAGCGCAGCGCTGAACAACGCCGACGCGGTCGATACCGTCGCGCATAGTATCCAGGCGAGCTCAAGCCGAAGCGAGCTCGCCTCGATGTCGCTTCGCGCCTTGAGCCACGCAGCGCTGGCCACCAGCAGGCCAACACCGGCGATCCAGGCGATCAGCCGGGTCAGTGATCGCAACGTGCTCAACATAGTGTGCGCTCCTTGCACGATGCTGCCGGCGTCCCGGCGAGGCGATCAGGATCCGTAACGCGCCTTCAGCATCGCGTAGGCGCTCCGCAGTGCGAGCGCTTCGCCGCCGGCCGGGCGACCGGCGCGGTCGCTGTCGTTCCACGCATAGACGTCCAGGTGCGCCCACGGCAAGCCATCGGGCACGAAACGCTCCAGGTACAGCGCCGCGGTGACGGCACCGGCCATGCGCGAGCCCGCGTTCGCCAGGTCGGCGATGCCGCTGGTGAGATAGCGCAGGTAGGGGCGCCACAGCGGCATCCGCCACACCGGGTCGCGCATGCGTTCGCCGGCGGCGATCCAGTCGTTGGCCACGCTGTCGTTGTTGGCGAACAGCGCCGGCAGGTCCGGGCCCAGTGCGATGCGTGCGGCGCCGGTCAGCGTGGCGAAGTCCAACAGCAGTTCCGGCGACTGCTCGCCGGCATAGGTCAGCGCATCGCAGAGGATCACGCGGCCTTCGGCATCGGTGTTGTCGATCTCCACGCTGACGCCCTTGCGGGTGGCGATGACTTCGCCCGGGCGGAACGCGTTGGGGCCGATGCTGTTTTCCACCGCCGGCACCAGCAGGGTCAGCCGCACCGGCAGCTGGCGCGCCATCACCAGGCGGGCCAGCGCGATCGCGTGCGCGGC
>QFQQ01000130.1 GCA_003243445.1 Citrobacter freundii | reverse complement strand
CATCCCAGCGCTTCTTCATCGGAAGATGACCTTTGAGATAGTGTCGGTAAATCCACACCGCACCTTTTCGCAGCAGGATTGGCTTGAAGGTGTCGCGCATCTCACCGTCGTCCTGTTCCACCTGCCCTGGCCGTTCGGTGAGGTATTGATCACGCGCATAGTGATGAACCCGCCACAGTGGACGCCTGGCCTTTGGCTGGTCGTCGTAAAGCCAGTTATGATCAGCCAGAAACGCGTTAACCTGCTGGACGTTGACGCCGTTCAGTTGCTTACAGAACTGGCAAGGGGACATTCCCGGTTGGAACAGGTTTTCCAGGTGTTCGATGTACTGCGCCTGACGGTGAACGTATCCGATAGCTTTGTTCTTCGCTTCATACTCGTCCGCCCATGCGCGCGCAGCAGCCGCCGGGTCGTTGAAGTCTGGCAGACTGCTGCTGACTGGCGCCAGCTTGCCGGTACGGAAGTCGAGAAAGGTCTGGTTAACCTGCAAACGAAACGACGGTGAGATCCACCCGGCGTACTCGATGGCCAGCAGTTCGTGGGCGAACGTGCCCGGCGCAATGCCGCCATTCACGGTGTCGATTGGTTTTTGAGCAGAGTGTAAATTTACATTCTGGTTCTCTTTCAATAAATTACGCTTAAGCTCTTCAATGAGTTCTTTCGTGCTTTTTCGGCGTAACCATTGGCTCGGAGATTTATCCTCACCCGCTCCGCTCGCCTTGTGCAAAGCGTTCAGGTTAAATCGCCCGGCGGCATCCGTCGTGATTTCAACGCCTGCAATAACAGGCAGGCTTTCAACATTAATGCTTGAAACGTTCGGATGTTTATTGGTATTGTTTTTCATGGAATGATTCCTCGCAGTATTATTCCGCAGATATGCAAACGAAGTCAGAACAGGCCGGGTTGGCGCTCTCCGTTCCTTCCCGGCCTTTTCTTTGCCTTGCGTTCTGCTGTTGTCGTCTGCCCAATAGCCCACTGTCGCGCACGGAAAAGACAATCAGCGAACATGCTTCCCTTCCGGCTGGACTGAGAGCATCGCCGGTAATAATCAACACCATGCTCTGCCCCCCCTGGCGACTTCTGCCGGAAAACCTTCGCCAGCCAGCGCCTCGGTGATGTGCTTTTTGATGAATTCTTCCGGTGACATGTCAAGCCTTTACTGATGGGTGAGGGAAAATTTCTTCGATAAACACCTTCCGGTCTGACGTACTCAAAGCGGATGCGATGAGATGGCATGTCTCAATATCTGGAACTCTCCGACCAGATTCGTAGTGACAAATGGAGCTTTGTGTATGGCCTATGCTCTTCGCCAGCTCGCATTGAGTTAACCCACTGGCAATACGCATATTTTTAAGATTACTCATTTTAATCCCCCGTTACTCAAGGAGATATTACACATTGTATTTGAAATCAGCAAGAAAATATTACATTATGTGCATTGAAACTTTATCACATACTGTAATATTATGAGCCTATGAAAACAGAATGGTATGAACTGGCTAAAGCCAGAATGTCTGAAGTGGGGGTTACGCAGGCCCAACTTTCAGAGGAATTGGGTGTTACACAAGGTGCTTTGAGCCACTGGCTTAACGGCAGGAGATCGGCTTCGCTTGCTGAAATAGGTTCGATTTTTCGAATCCTTGGCATTGTTGGTGCAACCCTCAACATAGATGGTTCATTCACCATCGGACCAGAGCAATTCTCGGCACCTCCTAAACCTCATTATGAATATCCTGTTTTCTCTCACGTTCAGGCAGGTATGTTTTCTCCAGAGTTCAGAACCTTTACAGAACGCGATGCAGAAGGCTGGGTCAGTACAACCAAAAAAGCCAGTGAACATGCATTCTGGCTTGAGGTTGATGGACACTCCATGACAGCCCCAACCGGCTCAAGACCAAGCTTCCCAGCCGGAATGCTCATTCTTGTTGACCCTGAAGAACCAGTTGATCCTGGAGATTTCTGTATCGCCAGACTTGGCGGGGATGAATTCACTTTTAAGAAATTGATTAAAGATAGTGGACAGGTCTTTCTTCAGCCGTTAAACCCACAGTTTCCAATGATACCCTGCAACGAGCATTGCAGAGTCGTTGGCAAGGTGGTCGCATCACAATGGCCTGAAGAGACATTCGGATAAAACATTCTGTAAAATACTCACTCCCGGCTTATGCCGGGATTTTTTTGTCTGAATATCAATACCACTAATTAAATACACTTTGAAATCAAACGCTTTCAATTAATAATCAAATTTTATTTCATTTTGTATAGACATAGTCAATTACGTTTTGTAATATCACTTCATCGGCAAATTACGGAGCCAATGAGATGAACATAACCTCCCAACCAAACCCAGCAAGCCAGGAATTTGATATTCACGCCAAGCTTAGATCAGCTAATTCGCACTGGCCTTATTGCTATGCTGTCCAGCATTTCGAGAAAGAATTTAATTACCAATTTAATACAAGTTTTGTTGACGAAATGGAGTTCGCTGTTTACGAACGTATCGATAATTATTTCGTTTTGGTTGATTTCTTTAAGTCATACGATGAAGCATGTGATGATGCTAAAAAAATCATTGATGACCACCCTGATCTTAAAAAAATGTTCCCTGCTATTTAATTAAACCATTAATTAACAAAAAACATCATAAATAACACCTTAACCGGTGGGGAACAACTCACCCTGAGGAAATGCAGATGAATATTACCGTCAAAAGTGAAGTCTTAAATAACAAGAGCCATTCAGTTAATCAGGATGACGACATTCTTTATATAAACAAGGCACACAAAACAGCAGAGTGCGCCAATAAATACGCGCATGAGCTACGTACAGAGTTTTTCCAGTTACTTATGCCCGCAATCACACGCACTGATGTGAAGGTAGCAGGAAGATTCACCTCGTTACTTAATGAGCTTTGCTTCATGACCCAAATGACCATGGAGAACACCTCAAAAAAAGGGGGGGGGGCAATAATGACGTTTCTGAAAGATAAAGCAGCACACAACACAGCAAAACTTTTTGCCTCTTATGGAAATAGTTATCTGCATATTGCAAACCTTTTTCTGCGCAAGGCTTACGGGCGGTAATGACAATGAAAAACAACACCATTGAAATTTATCGCCGCCGCATTGCTATTGCGACATTAAATCGAATGAAGCGTAAGACAGGAGGTTATTGCCTATCCGTAAATATGCCCGATAACAATATTCAGGTTATCGAGATTAACGAAGAATCAATGATGAAACTTTTGCTGCGCTTCGAAAAACAGGCTCGGACTGAATTCAACACAGAAGCGGAAACATTTCTTCGCCAGACGTATATGAAAAGCGTCGATATCAATGGACACACCGAATATCTGACCGAAACAGGAAAGATGATTGTTGACGAGATTTTTGCGGAATTAATTAAACATGCGAAAGAGAAATACGTATGTGGAGGGATTAACTAATGGCCTCACAACAAACAATTGTGCATGGAATGCAGATCCCCCCCCAGTCCTCAACGTGGATCTGCACGTCCTTCCGGACTTCACCGGGCGTGTTGTTCTTTATATCGAAAACGGTCGTGTCACATGCGATCGCCGGCTGCTTGACGACGAACACATTTGCGCTCTGGACACTTTTATCGAAATGGCTCGCGAAATGGAGCTACGCATTGAAGAGGTTACTTGTGGCACTGACAGCAATTCGAATACCTGAACGCGTACACCTGCAGGCAATGCAGGTCCTGTTGCGATACCGGCGAAAGCGAATATATGCGCGACGTATGCGAAGGACCGGATATCTCAGCCTGAAGGTTAATCCGCGCTGGAGGCTGTTATCGAAAGACGATGGCCGGAACTGGGAAGTAATGAGTCATGAAAAATATTCAGGGGAAATAAAACGATGATCGACAACCGTACCGCCAGTGCCATTGACCTGGCGTTTCAGATTCACCATACGCCTGTGGGCAACCTGTTCGTCGCTATGCGGCATGGACGCATGAAGCGCTGCTTCAGCCGCGATACGGCGATCCGCTATCTGGCGTTCTTCATGACCACCTGGGCATTCGAGGCATCGGGCTTTATGTGCCGCCATCCTGATGTAAAGGTCTGCCATCCGGTACACGGAGAAGTATGGGAGCGCGGCGGCGTCACGAAAGAGTATCACTTCGCCCACCAGCGCTGCGTTCGCCGGCTGCGCCGCATCTTTGCCCGTAAGCGCGATATGCAGAAGTGGTGCGAAAAATGGGATGCCATGCATGACCGCTACGTGAAAGAACGCGAAGAACTTCAGTCCAGCAAACCAGCAGAGGTACGTAATGGATCGCACAGCATTTAACCCCGAACCAACGTCAACCGGCATTCGGTTTGGAAATCGCGTGATTGGATATTCCGCAGCTATTCGTCAGCTCGACAACGGTCACTATGACAAAAACATTGCGGAAGGAATGGAACTGCTGGCCTCCATCATGGAGGCGGTAGAAAGCAACTGGATTACGCTCAACATCGATAAGCAAATCATCGTCTGGCGCTGGTTGCTCGCCGCGGTATTCATCGCTGAGGAGCAGGAGAAGAACGGGACGGTCGAAGTTCCGAACGACGAAGGCGGCGTTGATACAGCCGTTATCTATTCCGGCAAGCAAGGTGCAATCAGCGTCTACCCCGGACCGGAACGCTTTGCGCTCGCTAACCATATTGAGGCTGGCGCAATTGAAAAATACGGGCCTGCTGTTGGCCAGCAACTGGCTCTGCGGATGTATCAGGACATGGTTGTTGCTGACGACGAATCCGGTTTCAAGCTGTCCGCTATGGGCCGGGAGGGGTTCAACCTTCTCCACGACAGCTTTATCGAGCAAATCCAGACCGAAGGTATGCCAGATATGCCGATCATGCACTGAGGAAGGACGCAAATGAACACAATAACTATCAACAACAGACAGCTTCCGGCAGTCGAATATCGCGGCCAGCGTGTTGTGACGCTGGCGATGATTGATGAAGTCCACCAGCGGCCAGACGGAACTGCTGGACGCAATTTCCGAGAAAACAAGTCTCGTCTTATTGAAGGAGAAGACTACTTCGAATTAGGTTCCGACGAAATTCGTCGACACCTTCCTGACGGTACTTTCTCCAAATTTGCAGCATCAGGAATTGTACTGGTCGAATCCGGGTATCTGATGTTGGTGAAATCCTTTACCGACGATTTGGCCTGGCAGGTTCAGCGAGAGCTGGTTAACAGCTATTTCCGCACTCGCGCGCCGCTGACGGAAATCGAGATGATCGCCGCAATGGCCGCCGATGCCGTTCGCCAGCAGAAGCGCCTGAATCATGTTGAAGAGCAGATCGAAACGGTCACAGAAGCTGTGGAGAACATCAAACGCGGGACCATGCGCGCCGGATATGTCGGTTACCGCCAGGTGGTCGCCAAAAGCGGCATGACTGATGCCAAGTGCAGGAATCTGGTCAATGCTTATCGCATCCCCACCGACACCCACGAATTCATGACACCAGACGGTCTCCTTTCTCGCCGGGCCATTGTGGAGTTTGAGCCGTTCATGAAGGCATTCCGCCAGATGATGTCTGAAGCTGAACCGCGCGGCACACGCTGGTATCACCCAAAGATGGGGCTGTTTCAGGCTATCGGGTGGGAGGGTAAAGCATGATCATCCAGTCGAAACTCATTCGCGCAGCTCTGGTATGCGCAGCAAAAAATGATGTCCGTTACTACCTGAATGGTGTGCACATCACTCCGAAATATATCGAGTCGACTAACGGGCATGTAGCCCTGCGCATGGAGCACGGCATCCGGACGAAGAAAAACATCATCGTCCAGTTTGAAGGGCCGGTTCCGGCGAAAGCGGAAACCACTGAACTGGTATTTAACAAAGAAGCGTTTGCCATTCACCGCGACGCATTCGAACGCCGGATTTCGATCACCGGCATCAAACTTGTTGATGGTCGCTTTCCTGATATGGAACGCGTCATCCCGAAAAAAGTGGATTTCAGTATCAATCCGGTTATCCAGGCTGAATACCTCAGTTATCCGGAAAAGATGTTTGGTCGCGAGCGGAAGTTTATTCCCATCCAGTTACGCCCTTCCGGTGAGGCTGGAGCGGTTCGCATTCAGTTCGATCCAGTGATCAACACTGCATACGGTAATCCTGAGTTCGTCGTGATGCCATGCCGTGATGATGCTTTCAAAATTATTGAGGAGCATCTGGCATGAAAATCGAATATCAGGACTATGGCGCCGTAGCGAACATCGTGATCAACAGCACTGTGTTTGAGTTCCGTAAACATAACCGCGTGGTAGACGCCACGCTGCTCTGCACACCAGGAATAGTTGCAAACCGTAGTGGAATGTTCTTCATGAAGACGGTTTTGTCCGGAAAATCTCGCGATATGTTGCGAGCCTACAAGACAATTCAACGAGAGGCGACACGATGAGCAAAGGCCAGCATTCAGCTTACCCATGCCCGCGCATCGATACTCCCCGTGGCATGACCTATCGCCAGCACCTCGTTGTGCAGATAGCGCCAGTAATGCTCACGAATTTTTTTAGCAATGATGCATGGCAGGATTACGACGACCTCGCCAAAACCCTGGTGATGGCTGTAGATGCCATCATCGAAGCTGAGCGGGAGACAGCGGAATGAACAAAATCACTAACCCTGTCGTGCTTATCCATAAGCGCGAAAACAGTGACACCTACGCTGTTGCGATTACCAGTGGCAGCCAGAACTATCACGACGCCGTTCTGATGGCGACCATGGAACCAGAAATGGTCGGTGATGATGTGGATACCTGGAGCAAAACAGGCTACTACATGGCTGAGGAGATTCAGCGCTTACGCCAGCAGTTGATCGCCCCTTTAAGTATTGGGGAGTTAATTCAGCGTCTTGAATCGCAGACTGGCGACCGCTGGGAGAGAGTGGTTAGCGATGTCACTTCTGGTAAACCGTTGACCATCACCCTGCCAGATATTACGTCAAAAGCGTTCTGGAGCGATACCGGGAAAAGCGAAGTATTCCATCCGGAAACCTATAAGCGCTGGGTGAAAGAAGCTATCGAGCGAGCTTGTGTCATTGCCGGGATCGGCGTGGAGGTGAAGTGATGACCACCACTACACCAATAATGACCGCCTCAGGAAGTGTGCAGTTTCGCCACTACATGGTGACTGTTCACGCTATTGAACGCTATATCGAACGCATTGGTGGCGATGTAGGAAATCTGATCCTCGATCTCAAAAACGCCTGGGTATTTGATGTCAGCAAGAAAGGTATTCCCCGCTCTTTGTGCGCCTCAGTCGCACGCTGCGAACGTGAAGGTGGATACGGGCTCAGGCATGACAAGGCTATTTTTCTGATAAAACCCAAGGCGCGCCAGCATGTCATTGTGACGACGTTATCTGCAGAGGTGAAGTAATGCACAAAGCATTTGAAATATGGGTGCGCCAACGGTACGGGAGCCGTTACGACCTTACGCGAGATTGCGACGGTTTTTACTGTAGGGAAGTGGTAAAGCGGATGTTTGATGTGTGGCGCCACTGCCGTGGCCTTGACTTGGTGTGAGGCGGGTATATGAGCAATGTTATTCAGTTAGCTCCTAACGATTGGGTTTGTGAAAGTGTTCTGATCGCGGTGACCGGGCTCAAGCCCGGTACCATCCTCCGGGCCAGAAAAGAATGCTGGATGGTTGGGAGGGAGTATATCCACGTTTCACCAGATGGTAACCCAAAACCATCAAGTGAATGCATGTATAACCGTAAAGCGGTCGATGCCTGGGTAGCTTCGATGAAAAACAAACAGCCAGGGTGATTTGATGCCATGAAAAAGGTAAGCTCATATCGCTCTTGGGCGTCTGGAGGTAACACCAATGGATAAAATCACATATCCAACAGGCGTCGAAAACCACGGTGGCACATTACGCATCTGGTTTAATTTTAAAGGTAAGCGTGTCAGGGAAAGTCTCGGTGTCCCTGACACCGCTAAGAACAGGAAGATAGCCGGGGAACTGCGGACATCAGTATGTTTTGCCATCCGCACAGGAACCTTTGATTATGCAACCCAGTTTCCTGACTCCCCTAACCTCAAGGCTTTTGGTGTAAGTAAAAAAGACATTACAGTGAAAGAACTTGAAGAAAAATGGCTGGATCTGAAACGGATGGAAATCTGCGCGAACGCATTCAATCGCTATGAGTCTGTCGCAAGGAATATGGTTCCGAGGATCGGTGGTAACCGCCTGGCGTCAGCAGTAACCAAAGAGGAATTGCTGTATCTCAGGAAAGATTTGCTGACCGGTTACCAGAATCCGACGAAAAACAAAGCCCCGGCAAAAGGGCGAAGCGTTGTTACTGTGAACTATTACATGACGACAATGGCCGGAATGTTTCAGTTTGCTGCGGATCACGGTTACTTAGAGGTGAACCCATTCGA
>QFQQ01000305.1 GCA_003243445.1 Citrobacter freundii | reverse complement strand
CTGTACACCAACCTGGTGAAGCACGACCACCGCCTGCTGGAGGCCGCCTACGATCTCGGCGCCAAGCCGTGGAAGGCGTTCTTCACCATCACCCTGCCGTTGTCCAAGGCCGGCATCATCGCCGGCTGCATGCTGGTGATGATTCCGGCGGTGGGCGAGTTCGTCATTCCCGAACTGCTCGGCGGCCCGGACACGCTGATGATCGGACGCGTGCTGTGGGGCGAGTTCTTCAACAACCGCGACTGGCCGGCGGCCTCGGCCGTGGCGATCGTCATGCTGATCCTGCTGTTGATCCCGATCCTCATCTTCAACCGGGTGCAACAGCGCGAGATGGAAGGGAGGCTGACATGAGCCGGATCGGACAACGCGCCGTCAACTGGACGGTGCTCGGCCTGGGGTTCGCGTTCCTGTACGTGCCAGTGCTCATCCTGATGGTGTACTCCTTCAACGAGTCGCGCCTGGCCACGGTGTGGTCGGGGTTCTCGTTCAAGTGGTATGGCGAGCTGTTCCGCGACAAGCAAATGCTGGACGCCGCCTGGGTCAGCATCAAGGTGGCGTTCTGGACGGCCACGGCGGCTGTTGTGCTGGGCACGATGGCGTCGCTGGTGATGACGCGCATGCGCCGCTTCTCCGGCAAGACCCTGTTCGGGGCGTTGATCACCGCGCCGCTGGTGATGCCCGAGGTGATCATCGGTTTGTCGATCCTGCTGATGTTCGTCTCGTTGCAGGGGCTGACCGATGGCTACTTCGCGCCGAAGGGTATCGTCGCGATCTGGATCGCGCACGTGACCTTCACGCTGGCCTTCGTCACCGTGGTCGTGTCCTCGCGTTTGTCCGAACTGGACAAGTCGCTGGAAGAGGCCGCGATGGACCTGGGTGCGAACAGGATCAAGGTGTTCTTCCTGATCACATTGCCGATCATCGCGCCCGCGCTGGTCTCGGGCTGGTTGCTGGCGTTCACCCTGTCGCTGGACGACGTGGTGATCGCCAGCTTCGTGGCCGGGCCGAGCTCGACCACACTGCCGATGAAGGTGTTTTCGTCGGTGCGCCTCGGGTTGAGCCCGAAGATCAACGCGCTCGCCAC
>QFQQ01000304.1 GCA_003243445.1 Citrobacter freundii | reverse complement strand
ATCTCTTTTTCGCAGTAACTTCTGGCAAGTGCTTCAAGCTTTTTACCAGCATCAACCTGTTTAATGACAGAAAGGTCTTCTGCCTTAATCAGGCCAGCGTATTGCAAATAGAGTTCGTAGGGCGTTTTAGTTGCACCAGCCTCCTCTAACAGAATAGGGGAGCATGTTGCTGTCACACCAGTTTTACGCCATTCGAGCCATTCCTTTGAGCCCTGCACAACATCAACGACTTCATAAATGTCAGACATAATGATCACCTTAAGATAAATTTAGAAAGTTAAACCGGCAGTTTCCTGCCGGATAAGTTAAGCGGCCAGAAGATCTTCAATAAGACCTTCTACCATTTCTTTTAGAGGGGGAAATGTCACATTGTTGAGAGCGGCATTGAGCCTCACAAAATCAGATGTATTAACAGCCTCAAGATATAACTTGTGTATTTCCATTGATTCGGCTTGGACTTCACCGACCCATTTGGCCGCGTCGGTTTTAAACTCACCCTTACCCATTTTTTCGATGAAGTTAAGTACTTGAGTAAAATCGAAGCTACCTACTGCGTTAGTTAAATGATTTTTGAGAAGTGACCGACGGGATTTTTCTAAAGATAAGCGAGCGAATGCCAGCTCACTTTCATTCAGATCGAAACTGCTTTTTGCATCGTTTAAAATAGTTTCGTATCCAAGCGTCTTTTCTGCCCGGCTTACTAACTTTTTAATTCTGCGTTCAGCCCATTTTCTGACCCCGGGATGCTCAGACATTTCTTCATTGGACTGCCCATTGGTTTCTCCGGGTGGAGGGAGAATATCATCAGCCGAACCATTTACGTCAGCTGGAGGTGTATTTCCCTCAGCCGTATCGTAAACATCGGTTGGTGTATTGCTCTTGATGTCCTGCTGCTCGGTTGAATCAGGTTCTTCAGGGAGCTTATTAAACTCACCTTCAATAACTTTATCATCAGACTTTGCAGTTCGGATTGTCTCCATTTCAGCTTCAGCAGCTGCGACGGGTATTGTTGCTGTACGGAAACCTTCACCACCAGCAGTGTTCAGATATTCAATCATTGAACTCAGGCGAGTACGGTTACCAGGAATTAAGTGTATGGTCTGCTTAATAGCTGACTTGAGCACCATCTTCCAAGGGAACTGAGTCCACGGTGAATACTGCCGTTTCTCCACTTTTGCCCAAGATTCGGATTTCGCCCGAGATTGAGCTAAATCCTGAAGGTCAATGAAAAATACCAGATGACGTCCATCCTTCATTAAATAGTCGACATAAGCCCCCCTGAACATGCCTCGATCTCCTAAAGCACCCTGATCGGTGTTTGTGAGAACGAGTCCCCCTTTATAAGCAAAGGGGTCAAATTCGTGGTCTGGGCTGGAACGACGACCATTGGTTTTAAATGAGTCCTTTTCAAAAACTAATTCAGCCACAATGTCTTCGCATAAACCTTCATCGGTGGCCATCCTGCTGAGCCCAATATAGGACACGTC
>QFQQ01000129.1 GCA_003243445.1 Citrobacter freundii | reverse complement strand
CTGAAAGCCAGTAGGGAAGATCAGGAGCACCGGTTAATCTCCCGGAATCAAAAAAAGGAAGCCCTGTGATAGCAGGCAGTTTCCTTTTTTGAAAGATTTTTGTCATAACACGATCCCGGCCATCTGCCATCGGTCATCGGTCATCGAACATCGAACATCCACCATCGACCATCGAACATCGACCATCTCTCACTTGATCATATCATCCATATTCCTATCCTCCGGGATCTTTCCCGTTTCCTCCAGCATCCGCATTTCCTTGGCGTCCCGCAGGAAGTCAGAGGCGAAGATGAATTCGTTGAGGCGTTTGTTTTTGGAGAAGATTATTTCTTTGTTACTTCCTTCCCATTCTTTGTTGCCCTGGTACATATAGAGGATGTAGTTGCCGATCTCCATTACGCTGTTCATATCGTGTGTGTTGATCACGGTGGTAATGTTGTATTCGGCGGTCACTTCCTGGATGAGCTTGTCGATAACGAGCGAGGTTTGCGGATCGAGGCCGGAGTTGGGCTCGTCGCAGAACAGGTATTTGGGATTGAGTACGATAGCACGGGCCAGAGCAACGCGTTTTTTCATACCACCACTTAATTCTGAAGGATATTTCCTGTTGGCATCAACCAGCTTAACGCGCTCAAGCACTTCATTGACCCGTTTCAGTTTTTCAGCGTGTGAATCTTTGGTGAACATATCCAGGGGAAATTTCACATTCTGCTCCACGGTCTGGCTATCGAATAATGCAGAACCCTGGAACAGCATACCGATCTCTTTGCGGATATCTTTTCTTTCCTCATCACTCATCGTTACGAAGTTCTTTTTATCGTACAGGATCTCCCCGCTGTCCGGCTGAAAAAGACCGACCAGGCATTTCATCAACACCGTCTTACCGCTACCACTGGAACCGATGATCAGGTTGCACTGCCCGGCCTGCATGGTGGCAGTCACGTCCTGGATGACCGTTTTGTCGGCGAAGCTTTTTTTGAGGTTTTTTATTTCAATCATGAGCGACAAAGAAAGGTTTAAAAGGTTTCAAAAGTTTCATAGGTTTCATAGGTTTCATAGGTTCTTCCGGTAACAGCAGTTTCAACAAATCTGAATTCCACAATTCGCGGCAGCAACCTTTGAAACTTATGGAACCCCTGAAACCTCTGGAACCTTGCCTGACTACAGTAACAACGCCGACAACACATAATCCGCAAACAACAACAATATACAACTCACCACCACGGCTTTCGTACTCGCTTTACCGATTTCCAATGCGCCGCCTTCCACGTAATAGCCGTAATATGCGGGTACGCTGGCGATGATGAATGCAAATGTGTATGATTTGGCGAGAGCAAAGAATACATTGTAAGGCACAAAGCTTTGCCTTAAGCCTTTGTCAAATGTTTCGGTGGATAATATACCTGTCATGCTGCCGGCAAGACGGCCACCCCAGATGCCCAGGGTCATGGCAAGCATGACGAGGAAAGGGATCATCAGCAGACCGGCGAGGATCTTGGGCATTACCAGGTATGATTTTGTGTTGATGCCCATGATCTCCAGCGCATCGATCTGCTCGCTCACACGCATATTTCCGAGCTCACTTGCGATCTTACTGCCCACTACACCTGCGAGTACAATACAGGTAAGCGTCGGGGCAAATTCCAGGATCACTGTATCCCGAACGATCTGGGCAATAGTGGATGGAGGAATGATCGGACTTACCAGCTGATAGGCTGTCTGCAGGGTTGATACGGCTCCGATGAAGACGGAAATAATACCCACAATGCCCAACGAACCGATGCCTATATCCGAACACTGGCGCATAAACTCCTTCCAGTACATTTTGCCGTTCTCCGGTCGTGTAAACATACCTTTGAGCATGATCAGGTAACGGCCGAGGTCTTTGATGATGGTCATGAAAAGGAGTTGAATGAGTTTGGTTAACAGTTTCGAATTAAGGTTTCAGCGGTTCCATAGGTTCCAGAAGTTCCATAGGTTCTTCCATCGGTAAATGGTTCAAAAAAAGTTACAATCTGCGATTCGCGGCAGCAACCTCTGAAACCTCTGAAACTTCTGAAACCTCTGGAACTTTTCGTTAGAGGTCTTTACTTACTTTCTTAAACTTCTTCCACCATCCCGACCGCTCTACCAGTTCCTCCGTGGAAGATGTCTTGCATTTTATCTGTGCATCCACTACAGCGATCAGCGCCATGTTCACAATGCTGTGCACAGAGCTACCTAACTGCAATACATGTACCGGTTTTTTCAGGCCGAGCAGGACCGGGCCGATGGCATCCGCAGCACCCACTTCCTTCAGGATATTATAGGTGATATTGCCTGCGGCTAGGTTAGGGAATACCAGTGTATTCACATCCTGCCCTACGAGTTCTGAGAATGGGTAGTTTTCCTTCAGCAGTTCTTTGCTGAAGGCCATATTTGCCTGCATTTCGCCGTCAACAATCAGGGAAGGCATTTTCCCTTTCACGATCCTGCGGGCTTCGGCAACCAGTCTCGCTTCAGGTGAATTGCTGCTGCCAAAATTGGAATACCCCAGCATGGCGATCCTTGGGATCATGTTGAACTGTCTTACTTCTTTTGCCACCAGCAGGGTGATCTCCGCGAGTTCTTCTGCGGTCGGGTTGAAATTCACCGTTGTATCCGCGAGGAAAAGCGGCCCCTTCTTGGTGAGCATAAGATACATACCGGCGATCTTGTTCACCCCGTCTTCGGTGCCGATGATCTGGAGCGCCGGGCGGATCGTATCGGGGTAATTTTTGGTAAGACCGGAGATCATCGCATCGGCATCGCCACATTCCACCATCATACAACCGAAATAGTTACGGTCGCGCATGATCTTTTTTGCTTCGTATATGTTGAAGCCCTTGCGGTTTCTTTTACTGAAAAAGATCTCGGAGTACTGATTCCTTTTTTCATCCGTGCTTTCATCACGGGGATCAAGGATCGGCAGTCCATCGATATCTATCTTGTGATGCGCGGCGATCTTACGGATCTTTTCTTCATTACCGAGCAGGATCGGGTACCCGATCCCTTCATCAAATACGATCTGAGCTGCTTTCAGGATCTTCACATTATCTGCTTCGGCGAACACGATACGTTTGGGTTCCATACGGGCTTTGTTGCCGACGATACGCATTACCTGGTTGCCCTGACCCAATCGTGTTTCAAGATCGGCCACATATGCATCCCAATCAGTGATGGGATATTGCGCCACACCGCTTTCGATTGCTGCTCTTGCCACGGCTGGTGAAACGGTAGAAAGCAAGCGCGGATCGAGTGGTTTGGGGATGATATAATTAGGGCCGAAAGAGATCTCTTTATCATTATAGGCAAGGTTAACGATATCCGGCACGGGTGTCTTGGCCAGCTCAGCGAGTGCTTTTACGGCGGCGAGTTTCATTTCTTCGTTGATACCGGTTGCTCTTACATCCAGCGCACCGCGGAAGATATAAGGGAAACCGAGCACGTTATTCACCTGGTTGGGATAATCGCTTCGGCCGGTAGCCATAATAATGTCTTTACGCGTAGCAGTTGCATCTTCCCAGCTGATCTCCGGATCAGGATTGGCCATGGCGAAAACGATCGGGTTCTTCGCCATTGATTTTACCATGGATGAAGTAACGGTGTTGCCGGCACTCAGACCGATGAATACATCCGCATCTTTCATGGCATCATCAAGCGTCATATCGCCTTTGGCGAAAGCAAATTTTGCTTTCAGTTCATCCAGGTCATCGCGGTCTTTATGTATCGCACCTTTACGGTCGAACATGATAAAGTTTTCGGGTTTTGCACCAAGCGCAACATAAAGTTGCACGCAGGCCATTGCGGCGGCACCGGCACCGTTTACCACATATTTTACGCGATCGATCTTTTTCTTCTGGATCTCCAGTGCGTTCAGCAGGGCTGCTGCGCTGATGATCGCGGTTCCGTGCTGATCATCGTGCATCACGGGGATGCTGAGTTGTTTCTTCAGCTCCTGTTCGATATAAAAACATTCCGGTGCTTTGATATCTTCCAGGTTGATACCGCCGAAAGTGGGTTGAAGTGCTTTTACGATCTGGACGAATTTCTCCGGATCTTTTTCATCGATCTCAATATCGAATACATCGATGTCAGCGAATATTTTGAAAAGAACACCTTTCCCTTCCATTACGGGTTTACCTGCTTCCGGGCCAATATCACCAAGACCAAGTACGGCCGTTCCATTGCTGATCACAGCAACCAGGTTTCCTTTTGCGGTGTATTTGTAAACATTTTCTTTATTGGCGGCGATCTCCTTACAGGGTTCAGCCACGCCGGGTGAATAGGCAAGTGAAAGATCTCGTTGGGTTTTGGTTTCTTTCGTAGGAACTACTTCTATTTTTCCTGGCCTTCCTTTAGCATGATATTCGAGGGCCTGTTGTTTTCGTAAGTCTTTTTGCATAGTGTATTGTTATGAGCTTATCCGGGGTTGATCAGATCAATTAAGTAAAAAGTCAAAAGTAAAAATAAGAGACTGAGGTTAGAAGAGACTTCTGACCTTCAAGCTTTTTACTTTTTACTTTCTTCCGGATCGCGCTGCAATTTACGGAATTAAAATCCGAATGATTTTTACGGGCGGTAAGCCAAAATTTTGATTTATCCGGAGCATTAAAGAATTTCAGGGTAACAAAACGGATATGACTGATAATATCGTTGTCAAAACCACAAATCTTAGTTATTCCTTCAGGAATGGCACCAAAACGCTTGATGATGTCAATCTGCGGGTTCCCCGCGGAAGCGTATATGGTTTTCTGGGACCTAATGGCGCGGGGAAGACCACCACGCTGAGATTATTGCTCGGACTGCTGAAAAATCAACAGGGAAACCTGGAGGTCTTTGGTCGGCCATTCAGTTCCCACCGCATAGAGATCCTGAGACGACTTGGATCACTGATCGAGCAGCCTTCGCTTTATCTTCATTTGACAGCAAAAGAAAACCTGGAAATATACAGGCTGGTATATAAGACCACGCGTCAGCGGGTGGATGAGGTATTACAGCTGGTCGGGTTACAGGGCACAGGCTCAAAAAAAGCAAAGCAGTTTTCATTGGGTATGCGTCAGCGCCTGGCGATCGCCGTTGCTTTGTTGCCAGCGCCCGAATTACTGATCCTGGATGAACCAACGAACGGTCTTGATCCGAACGGTATCATCGAGATCAGGGAACTGATCAGGAAAATGAACCGTGAACATGGCACAACGGTGATTGTATCAAGTCATATATTAATTGAAGTGGAGAAGATGGCCACACATGTTGGGATCATTCATAAAGGCCGGATGCTGTTCCAGGGGCCACTGCAGGAATTGCAGCAGATGAAAACACGCCAGAGTATGCTGGAGATCGAAACAAGTGATAACAGGAAAGCATTTTCATTGCTTGCAGATCAATACCAGGTGCAGGAGCGGGAACATCTGCTCACGATGCCGTTCGGCAGTAAAGAACAGACTGCAGCGATCAACCGGCAATTGGTCACTGAAGGCCTGGATGTATACGCGATCCATCCGAAACAAAGCGATCTGGAACAATTATTCATTGACATAACAAGTGAGAACGCATGAGCCTGGGTATTGCTTTCAAAGCCGAAATGATTAAAGCCAGACGCAGTTCAGCTTTCTGGCTTTGCCTGATAGGATCGGCGTTTATTCCGCTGATACTTTTTTTACAGTATACATTGAACCCTTCTGTGAATTATGCAGGAATGGCTGCTGATCCATGGGCAAAACATTTTAACCGCGGATGGCAAAGTTTCTCCATTTTCCTGCTACCGATGTTTGTGATCTTAACCTGTAGCCTGATCCCGCAGATCGAGTATAAGAATAATACATGGAAGCAGGTGTTTGCGTCGCCTTTATCAACAGGCAATATTTTCTTTTCGAAATATATTTCGATCATCCTGATGGTGCTGTTCCTGTTTGTTGGGTTTAATTTCTTTATGCTGCTATCAGGTGTGCTTTCAGATCTGTTTCATCCGAAGTATACATTTCTTGAAACCGGCGTTGGCTGGCTGCACATCATCAAGATGATCGTTAAGTCATTTATTTCATTGCTTGCGATCATTGCCATTCAATACTGGCTGAGCCTGCGGTTCAGGAACTTTATTGTGCCGATCGGGATAGGGATGGCACTTCTTGTGACGGCCCTTATTGTGATGGGATGGAAACATACTGATAAAGTGCCGTATGCGTTTCCTTTTCTCAGTTTATCGGGTTCCCCGGTGGCGAAGCAGGGTTTCCTGCAAACGCACGAGATCAATTCGATCATTTATTTCATTGTATTCACGCTGATCGCATTTGCTGACCTGCGTTTCCGGAAGGAGCGGGGATGATTATTTGAGTCGATGGATCTTCATTTCGGCTTCCACTTTCTGCTGGCCGGTGATCTCTGTTGAAAGACCCGGATACGGTTTCAGGTCAAAGAATTCAATATGAAAACCGTTGATGATAGTATCCTGTTTCGGATAACCGGGCATCAATGACAGCATGAACGGAACTTCTTCACGGCCTTCTTTGAGCGTAAATTTAGCAATAGCGATACCGGCCCAGGCACAGAGCGCATTGGCCGGGCAGCGGCTGTCCGAAACAACTTCATCAAACCGCAGGGTGGCCGAATTTGAATTTTTCAATCCAATGGTCGACTGGAGGGAAATGACGGTGCCGGGCTGCGAAAAATTATCGTCCTCTTTCGAGCATGCCAGCAGCATTGCCGTAACTGCGAGGAACAAAGCGGATAATTTCAGGCGCATGAGGGGCATTTTGGGCGTTGACAAGGGATTGGGGGAAAACGCTGCATGAGGTGTTCGATGGTGGATGTTCGATGGTCGATGGTCGATGTTCGATGGCGGATGGCCGATATCAAATCGAAAACATACTTCTCAATTGAATTCTTCTATTGATAGAGGGCTTTAGTTTTTAGACACCTATCTGACGTAAGTCGGCCATCGGCCATCGGCCATCCGCCATCGGCCATCCGCCATCGGCCATCGGCCATCCGCCATCCACCATCGATCATCGAACCTCGCCGATCTTCGTCGTCGCTCCCAACCACGCCATCATCCCCATTCCCAGTTCAATTGCCGATTCGTCGATATTGAAGGTGGGGGTGTGAACGTTGGAGGTGATGCCTTTTTCGGTGTTCATGACGCCGAGGCGGAAAAAGCAGCCGGGGATCTGCTGGGAATAGTAGCCAAAGTCTTCGGCGCCCATTCTTTTTTCGGTCTCTTCCACGTTGTCGGCACCGATGAAAGCGCTGGCTTTTTCGCGGGCGATCTCGTGGAGCGATTCGTTGTTGTAGACGGAAGGGTAGCCGACATCGATATGAAGATCGATCTCGCCGCCCATGCTTTTGACGAGATTGGTGGCCATATTGCGCATGAGACCATGGGCTTTGAAACGCCATTCCTCATCCATTGCGCGGAACGTGCCCATCAACTTCACTTCATTGGGGATCACATTGGTGGTAGAACCTCCCTGGATCGCTGTGATGGACAATACGGTCGGGTTATGCGGATTGTTGTTCCGGCTCACGATCTGCTGCAGTGAAATGATCAGGTGTGATGCGATCAGGATCGGATCGATACAAAGGTGTGGCGATGCGGCATGACCGCCTTTGCCTTTGATGGTGATATACAATTCATCGGCACTGGCCATGACCTTGCCGCTGCGGAAACTCATTTTACCGACGGCAAGACCGGGATGAACATGCAATCCGAAGATAGAAGCCGGTCTGGGGTTCTCCAGCACTCCTTCATTGATGAGCAGGCTTGCGCCGCCGGGATTTTTTTCTTCGCCGGGCTGAAAGATCAGTTTGACGGTTCCCTCCCAATCATTTTTTGTTTCATTCAGTATTTTGGCAGCGCCGAGAAGGCAGGTGGTATGCACATCATGACCGCAGGCGTGCATGACGCCGGGCCGTGTTGATTTATAAGGCACATTATTCTCTTCCAGAATGGGCAGTGCGTCCATATCAGCGCGCAAAGCAACAATTCTTGTATCCGGATTTTTTCCTTTGATGAGACCGATCACGCCGGTGCTGGCTTTTATTTCAAAAGGAATGTTGAAAGCCTGCAGTTTATCCTGCACGAAACGGGCTGTTTCAAATTCCTGGTAGCTGAGTTCAGGATTTGCATGAAGGTGATGACGTATATCAATAAACTCAGGGGCATATTGCCGGGCGAGTGATTTGATCTTTTCTAGCATTGGGCAAAAGTACTACATCGTGGAGTAACGGCTGTGAAAGGAATATGTGAAAACTTTGGTTATTATCAGCGGTGGTGGCAGGGCAATGCCGAAAGGGGGCGAAGAGGTTCATCCCGAGGAGATGGAGCCCGCAGATCTCGCAGATAATTTCCTGATAACTTGAAGATATCTGCGTAATCTGCGGGTACAAACTGAAGCCAGTTTTGTTTGGGGATAAAGGGTCAATGACCAGATGGATAAATCTGCGAAATTCCATCTAACTAATCATGATAGCTTGCAAATCAGGGATTGATAGATGATGTTTTTGAAGTTTCTTTTTGATATTGG
>QFQQ01000303.1 GCA_003243445.1 Citrobacter freundii | reverse complement strand
GCAGCAGGAAGCCTCGCGCAAGCTCGGCTTCACCACCCGCAAGACCATGCAGGTCGCGCAGAAGCTGTACGAAGGCGTGAACATCGGCGACGAGGAAGGCACCGTCGGCCTGATCAGCTACATGCGTACCGACTCGGTGAACCTGTCGGCCGAGGCGCTGACCGAGATCCGTGACGTCATCGCACGCGACTTCGGCACCCAGGCGTTGCCCGACAAGCCGAACGTCTACCAGACGAAAGCCAAGAACGCCCAGGAAGCGCACGAGGCCGTGCGCCCGACCAGCGCGCTTCGCACACCGGCGCAGATGGCGCGCTACCTGAGCGACGACGAGCGCAAGCTGTACGACCTGATCTGGAAGCGCGCCGTCGCCTGCCAGATGGTGCCCGCCACGTTGAACACCGTCAGCGTCGACTTGGCCGCCGGCAGCCAGCACAGCTTCCGCGCCAGCGGCACCACGGTGATCGATCCGGGCTTCCTGGCCGTGTACGAGGAAGGCAAGGACCAGAAGAACGCCGAGGACGAAGACGAAGGCCGCAAGCTGCCGGCGATGAAGCCGGGCGACACGGTCCCGCTGGACCGCATCCATGCCGACCAGCACTTCACCCAGCCGCCGCCGCGCTTCACCGAAGCCGCACTGGTCAAGGCGCTCGAGGAATACGGCATCGGCCGTCCGTCGACCTACGCCTCGATCATCCAGACGCTGATCTTCCGCAAGTACGTGGAAATGGAAGGCCGCGCGTTCAAGCCCAGCGACGTCGGCCGCGCCGTGTCCAAGTTCCTGTCGGGCCATTTCACCCAGTACGTCGACTACGACTTCACCGCCAAGCTGGAGGACGAGCTCGACGCCGTCTCCCGCGGCGAGGAAGAGTGGGTGCCGCTAATGGAGAAGTTCTGGGGCCCGTTCAAGGAACTCGTGGACGAGAAGGCCGAGACCGTCGACCGCAGCGAAGCCACCGGCGCGCGCGAACTCGGTAAGGACCCGAAATCCGGCAAGCCGGTCAGCGTGCGCCTCGGCCGTTATGGGCCGTATGCGCAGATCGGCGACAAGGACACCGACGAGAAGCTGGAGTTCGCCTCGCTGCGTCCCGGCCAGTCGATGC
>QFQQ01000004.1 GCA_003243445.1 Citrobacter freundii | reverse complement strand
CATCTGCGTGTTTTAGATCTGCGTAAATCTGCGGGCTCTGTCCGCCGTAGCGAAGCGGAGGAGGGAACCTTACGCCATTAATAAATTTGGATAACGATTAGCCTGAAGGTGGAGATTTAGCTTAATAGCTATAGTAACCTTTTCCTGATTTTTGTCCCAGCTCACCTCTTTCCACTTTTTCTTTTTGTATAGCTGAAGGACGAAGGCGTTCGGGTTTATTCATTTGATCATATACAGAACAGCTTACTGCATAATTCACATCATTACCGATCAGGTCCATCAGTTTAAACGGTCCCATTCTGAAACCGGTTGCTTCCAGCAATTTATCAGCCTGTTCAAAGCTGGTATCGTTTTCTTCCACCAGTCGCAATGACTCGATATAGTATGGTCTTGCCACCCGGTTGACGATGAACCCGGGAGAGTCTTTGCAGACAACGGGTGTTTTCCCCATCGCTTTTACCAGTTGTATCATTCTTTCGGCGAGCAATGGGTCCGTCATCGGCGTGGTAATGATCTCTACCAGTTTCATCAGGGGAGCAGGATTGAAAAAATGCAGTCCGATCACACGTGACGGATGAACGATATCCTTTGCAATAGCAGTTACTGCCAGCGATGATGTATTGCTGGCGAAGATGCATTCGCTATGATTCAGTTCCGCGAGCTGATTAAACAGTGCGATCTTGACTTCGGGTCTTTCCACCACTGCTTCAATAAAAAGATCGGCGAGACAGGTTTGCAGATCGGCCGTAAAAACGATCCGTGAAAGTGTATTGTCTTTTTCTTCAGCGGTGATCTTTTGCTTTTCCACTGCTTTTTCCAGACTGCGTTCGATACCGGTCCGCGCTTTTTCCAGCATTGCCGGATTAAGATCATATAGCAGTGTAAAAAAACCGGATTGCGCTGCTACCTGCGCAATACCGCTGCCCATCGTGCCTGCGCCGCATACGCAGATTGTGTTTATATCCAAACCGGCTGTTTTAATGGTGTAAAGATATTTGTTTGCACGAAATGAGTTATGGCGGGAAAATCCCGGCTTAAAAACAACAACTTTTATTCTTCAAAAACAAGTTTTAATTTAAACGAAATTTTTGCCATGACCGATACCATCACCACTTCTCCGGACATACCGCCAATGCCTGCTGTGCAAAAACCCTATGTAAAAGGGAAAATGCCATCGACAATTGCCTTTGCGGTTGGAATTCTACTGTTCTTTTTTCCATTTATTGATATACGATGCAATAATATGTCTCTGCAAAAAGTGACCGGCGCAGAGTTAGCAACGGGTTTTAAAGTGGAGGGGCCCGGCTCAAGCAATACGCTGTTTAATGGCCTGGAGAAAACCGCGGGTCCGGATTCGAACCTCAGTCTTACCAAAAACGACAAAAAAGATCCCAATGTATACGCATTAGCGGCGCTGGCACTCGGGGCTCTGGGACTACTGGTTTCGATCAGCAATCTCAAGGCCGGAGGGATCGGCGGTGTATTAACAGGCGCATTATCTGCCGCCGCATTGATCGGGTTGCTGGTAGATGTTAAAAGGCAGGTCAAGACGGATCTGGGAATGAATACGGATATTAACATGAGTATGTCTGTTGACTTTACCCCGTGGTTTTATATTTCCGTTGTTGCGTTCATTGCCGCAGCCTATTTCAGTTATCAGCGGATGAAATCGTAGAGAGAAGGGTTTAAAAGTTTAAATGTTCGAAGGTTTAAATGTTTAATCGTTGGTAAACAACTGACTCAAACATTTAAACCTTCGAACATTTAAACTTTTGAACCTGCCACGCGTGCCCGCTAAATGGCCGGCGTAAACTGTTTCAGGAACCTCAGATCATTCTCGCTGAACAGACGGATATCATTGATATCATATTTCAGCAATGCTGGTCTTTCGATTCCCATACCGAAGGCGAAGCCGGTATATTTATTCGGATCGATATGACAATTCTGTAAAACGTTCGGATGTACCATTCCGCATCCGAGGATCTCTACCCAGCCTGTTTTTTTGCAGATATTGCAACCAGTTCCGCCGCAGATAAAGCAACTCACATCCATCTCCGCGCTTGGCTCAGTGAACGGAAAGTAAGAAGGACGGAAGCGGACTCTTACGTCCTTTCCGTACATTTCTTTTACGAAGAAGTAAAGCGTTTGCTTCAGGTCTGCGAAGGATACATTTTCATCGATATATAAACCTTCCACCTGGTGGAAAAAGCAATGGCTGCGCGCACTCACTGTTTCGTTCCTGTATACACGCCCCGGGCAAACCACCCTGATCGGCAGTTTACCTTTTTCCATTTCACGGATCTGTGTATTGCTGGTATGCGTACGCAACACCCAGTCGGGATTCTGCTGGATATAAAACGTGTCCTGCATATCGCGCGCGGGGTGATGCGGCGGCAGGTTCAGCGCACCGAAGTTGTGCCAGTCATCTTCGATCTCCGGGCCTTCTGCTTCCGCAAATCCCAGGCGCTGAAAGATCGAAACGATCCGGTTTTTCATCAGCGTGATGGGGTGACGGCTGCCGACCGGGATCGGATCGCCGGGCAGGCTGAGATCGATCTGCAAAGCGGAGCCCGAAGGGCCGCTGGCCGCCGTTTGCTTCAGCTCCTCATATCTTTGTTCGGTAAAAAGCTTGAATTCATTCAGGATCTGACCAAATTCTTTCTTCTTATCAACAGGCACATTTTTCATTTCCCCCATCACCGTCTTTACCAGACCCTTGGTTCCCAGGTATTTTATACGGAATTCTTCCAGCTGCTTTTCATCAGCAGCAGCGGCAGATCCGATTTCTTTTTTGTACTCTTCGAGTTGTTGTAGCAATGACTCCATGTTTACAAAGATAAGCTAAGACAGGAAGGTTTTAAAAAGTCAAAATTCAAAAGTAAAAAGTAAAAAAGTTTCTATAATGGAAAGTTATACGGGAATTGAGTGTTTTTTACTTTTTACTTTTGAATTTTGACTTTTAACCAGTTGCCTTAGCTTTGCAACTTATGTCAGACTACCTTCATTTAACAGACTTTCTTTCTCCCATCAACCTGCATGAGATCTCGCAGGATGAAGGATATAAGGATGGACAATTCGGGAAAATATTATCAGTATATGACGGCGAAATGCCGGATCTGGATGATGTACAACTGGTGATCGTTGGTTGCGGTGAACAGCGTGGCAGCGGCATGATCGGATCAGAAAACCGCGCTCCGGATACGATCCGCCGGCATTTTTACCAGCTTTTTTACTGGCATACAGATATCCGTATTGCGGATATCGGGAATCTTCAACCCGGGGCATCTTTTACAGATTCCTATGCCGCACTGAAAACGGTGATCAAGGAACTGACAGCTGATGGCAAAACAGTAGTCGTGCTCGGTGGATCACATGATCTTACTCTTTCGCAATATCATGCTTATGCAGACAGCAAACGACAGATCGAAGCTTCGGTGGTGGATGCCCTGATCGATCTGGATATGAGTTCACCGTTCCGTCACCAGAATTTTCTGATGGAAATGCTGACGGGTGAACCAAACTATATGCGGCATTACAACCACATCGGTTTTCAAAGCTACTATGTGCATCCAAGAATGCTGGAAACGATGGATAAGCTCCGCTTCGATTGTTTCCGCGTGGGACATGTAAAGGAAAACATCGATGAGATGGAACCGGTGATCCGCAACAGTCATCTTTTTTCCTTTGATATTTCCGCCATTGCAAGCGCTTATGCGCCGGCGAATAATGTATCTCCAAACGGATTCAATGGTGAAGAGTCATGCGCATTGCTGCGCTATGCCGGCATGAGTCCGAATGTGACGAGCATTGGTATTTATGGCTACCAGGCACAATTTGACAGGGATGAGCTTACTGCACGCCAGATCAGCCAGATGCTCTGGTACCTGATCGATGGCAAAAGCCGCGGCAGAAGGGAGGCAACACTGGATCAACGCGATTCATTCAACGAATATCATACGGCTTTCGCAGAAGTGGAAACAACATTTTTGCAAAGCAAAAAAACAGGCCGCTGGTGGATGCAGCTGCCGGATAAGAAATATATCGCCTGCAGTTATAAAGACTATCTGCTGGCAAGCAGCAATGAATATCCGGAACGCTGGCTTCGAGCACAGGAAAGAGGATAGGTTTGGAAAAGAGTCAGGTGAGTGAGACTGAGGTTGTTAGTTGACAAACGGATCAGATTATAAAGCAACCCAGTTAGCTAAGCGTCATTTTTATGAAATATGAATAGCTCTTAGCCCGATGACCAGATAAGTGCTTTTACGCAAACTTTCTTCCCGTCTTCCCGCCTTACCGGTTTAACTTTTACCGGTAAGGCGGGAAGACGGGAAGAAAGCATGAGTAAGGCAGTTCCCTTTTGAATTAGTTGCTGCTCCTTTCAACGTTCATAATTTGTAGCGCTTATCATCCTCTATACTGACTCAATATGAATTGAAATAATATTATCAAACGTCAATTGCATGCATTTCATCATGGAAAGAAAAACAGTGATCAAAACCGGTGTATGCTCATTTGGAATGAGCGGCAAACTTTTTCAATGCCCATTCATCAATGCGCATCCGGGATTTGAATTATCCGCGATCGTTGAACGCAGTAAGAATGATTCGCGTGAGCTCTATCCGGAATCAAAACTTGTTCGCTCGGTGGATGAACTGATCGCTGATGAGTCTTTGCAACTGATCATTATCAATACACCTGTTCAAACGCATTTCGATTATGCAAAAAAGGCGATGCTTGCAGGCAAGCATGTGATCGTGGAAAAGCCCTTCACTGTTACTTCTGCACAGGCGGAGGAGCTGGTTGCTATTGCAAAGCAGCAGAACGTTCATCTTTTTGTATACCAGAACCGCAGGTATGATGGCGATTTCCGCGCTGTTAAAGCAGTAGTGAATGACAAATTGATCGGAGAAATAAAGGAAGCAGAAATAAGATATGATCGCTTTCGTCCGGATATAAGTCCCAAAGCACATAAAGAAACCGATCTTCCCGGAGCAGGGATCACTTATGATCTCGGTGCGCATCTTGCGGACCAATCGCTCCAGCTGTTTGGCTGGCCGCTTGCATTGTTTGCCGATATGATGGCAATGCGTGATGGAAGCCCTGTTGACGATTATGTGGAGATCATTTTACATTACCCCAAACACCGGGTAAGATTAAAGGCTTCCAACTTTGTAAAAGAACCTGTACATGAATATATTTTCAATGGCAGCAAGGGGACATTCCTGCAAAAACGTTCGGATCTGCAGGAAACAATGCTGCTGAAAGGTGTAAAACCTTCACTCGGTTCGTGGGCTCCTGCACCGGATTCACCCGATGGATACCTGCGTACAACGATCGATGGCAAAGAGATCAGTGAAGAAAGAACGGCTGCACCTGGAAACTATATGAATTACTTTGAAGACGTTTACCAGACACTGGTGAACGGAGCGCCAAACCCGGTCCCGGGCGAAGATGGCGTACGGGTGATCAGATTGCTTGAAGCAGCCAAACAAAGCGCAAAAGAAAAGAAAGTTATTACGTTATAATTCATAGTTGTCATGATGATAAGAAGAACATGCCGGTTATTTTTCGGATTGATCATTCCGTCCGCGTTATTGATCAGTTGTTCTTCTACAAAAGCATTGCGTTCTGCAGACAAAGACCTGTTCGCAGAAAAAGTTCTACAAACCGCACATACCGGCATTGCTGTATATGATGTGGCTGCCGGAAGATTTGTGTATGATCACCAGGGAGATAAATATTTCGTTCCGGCGAGTAATACAAAGATCCCAACCTGTTATGCAGCGATGAAATACCTGGGAGATAGTATCACTGCATTCAAATACAATATTCGCGGAAAAGACACGATCGTGATCAGCGGGACGGGCGCGCCGGATCTTCTTCATCCTGATTTTGCGCAGCAAGATGCGTTTACTTTTTTGAAAAGATTTCCGAACGTCTATTTATCCACTCAACTTTATGATGAGCCGCTGGGAAGCGGGTGGGCGTGGAGTGATTACAAAGAATATTACATGGCCAGGCGGAGCGAACTTCCGCTATACGGTAACATTGTTAAATTCAAATGGGTGAATGCCAGCTCTGTAACCGCTGAGCCATCGTTCTTCTCAAGAGAAACCGTGATCCAGGCCTCTTCTTTAAAAAATGGATTTGAGCTGAATAAACCATTTGATCAGAACACATTCCTGTTTATAGATGGAACAAATAAATCGGCAGAGGTTCCTTTCAACCCCGATATCAATACGATCACAGATCTGTTAAAGGATACACTAAAAGCAAACGTGATCCTTGGTGTTTTGCAGGGAGGTTCATCCCGCTTCAAATCCCGTCCGCTGGATGACGTACTGAAACCGATGATGCACCGGAGCGATAATTTTTTCGCCGAGCAAATGTTACTAATGGTCAGTCAGGAAAAATTAGGTGTAATGAATGATGGTAAGATCATTGATACCTTACTAAAGACAGATTTTGCTTCGCTGCCGCAAAAGCCAAGATGGGCTGACGGGTCTGGGCTGAGCCGGTATAATTTATTTTCGCCGAAGGATTTTGTTTTTATTCTTGATAAAATGCAAAAGGAATTCGGGATGGACCGGATCAAGAAGATCTTTCCAACCGGTGGAAAAGGCACACTCAATAATTATTACCTGGAGGAAAGCGGACAATTATTTGCAAAGACCGGCACGCTTTCAGGAGTGGTGGCGATCAGCGGTTTTGTGTATTCAAAAAAAGGGAAGCTATTGATATTCTCGGCGCTGGTAAATAACCACAATGGTGCAGCGGCCGATGTAAGACATGCTGTTGAGAGGTTTATCAGGAAAGTCCGCGAGCAGCAGTAATTTCTAAAAAAGTCACACATTTACCCAACCTTTTATTTCCAGCCTCAGTATATGCCTCAAACGATTTCTTATGAAGAGGTTATATGTTGTCATGCTCATCTTTGTCTCGCTGGTGTCTTTCCATTGTCAGAAAGAAGTAAGTTATGCTGGCCTGCCGGTTGATAAAAACGGAGTTTCCGCGGATCCTGTAACGGCTACCTTACAGGGAAATGTGGTGGATGAAAATAATGTCCCCGCAACCGGTGTACTGATAAAGGTTGGTAACAAAACTATTCTTACCGATGAACGTGGTTATTTCCGGATCATCCATGCATCACTTGATAAAACAGCTTCGGTTGTAATTGCGGAAAAAACCGGTTATTTCAAAGCATACAGAACTTTTCAGGCCAGTGATGCTGCAAATAATATAAAGATCAGGCTGACGAAGCGTGAAGCGGTGGGAACGATCAGTGCCGGCGGCGGCGAAGTGGTTCTTTCCAATGGCGCAAAGATCGCGCTGCCTGCAGGTGGTGTGATGAAAGCCGCCGGCGGTGCCTATGAGGGAGATGTAAAAGTGTTTGCGGCTTTTATCGATCCAACCTCAGCGGAGATAGGCACAACGATGCCCGGTTCTTTTATGGCTGATGACGCATCAGGTAAGCGGGTAATGCTCGCTTCATTTGGTATGCTGGCTGTTGAACTTGAGTCTCCATCAGGGGAAAAATTACAGGTGGCAACAGATAAAGAAGCTATATTGACTTTTCCCATTCCTGCCTCGCTTCAGCAGGCTGCGCCAGCGTCTATCAGTCTCTGGTATGTGGATGAAAAAACAGGCATCTGGAAAGAAGAGGGCAAGGCTACGCGCAATGGAAACAATTTTACCGGAACTGTAAAGCATTTCTCTTTCTGGAATTGTGACATCAGCGTGCCGATGGTAAGTCTCTCCTTTACCCTGCAGAATGAAAAAGGTCTGCCCTTTGTCCACACGAGCGTGAGACTGAAAGCTTTTGTGAACGGTGGTCCTTCGATCTCCTACGGTTTTACTGATTCCTTGGGTAAAATAAACGGTATGGTGCCAGCCGGTCAGGCACTCACCATGGAAGTATTGAATGATCAATGTAATCAACCTGTTTATACAAAAACAATCGGGCCATTCACCGCCAGCACTGATCTGGGAAAGATCACCGTTACATCCGTGACAAATTCAATTGTTATGGTTACCGGGAAACTGGTGAATTGCAACGGAGCCGCTGTAACAAACGGATCCGCATTGATCAGCTTCCAGAATACGTCAGCGTATGTAAGCACAGATCAGAATGGAGTATTTTCATACGTGTATGTGAAATGTGATGATAATCCACAGACGATATCTGTATTGGGGATCGATAATGAGACAGTGCAACAAGGCAGCTCAAACAATTTTTCTGTAACATCATCAACTTTAAATACAGGAACGCTGAATGCCTGTGGTGTGTCTGCGGCACAGTTTGTTTCTTATAAAGTTGATGGAACAGATTATATGATCGCTAATTCGGTTGCGGATTCGCTGGTGGCGTACAGCTATGCGCAACAGCAGCCGGCAGGATTTGTAACCTTCATTTCCGGATCGAATTATGCCGCCGGGAAAATTATCAATGTGTCATTCGATCATACAAAAATGGAAGCAGGAACTTATCCGGTAAAAGCGCTTTATTTAAATCAGTTTGGAAGCGTGGTACCGGAGTCTTCTGCGAAAGTGGTGGTGACTTCTTATCCGCAGACTTCGGGTCAGTTCATAGAAGGTAGCTTCTCGGGTCAGTTCAGGGATTCGCTGGCGCAGGATCCGTTGCACACATTCAGCGGTAGTTTCAGGATCAGAAAATATTAGTGGTAAATAAACGTATTTTGGTATAGCCAAAACTCAAGGATTTTTTTGGATAAAGACGGCGAGAATATAAATAGCATCATTAGCGGTTGTAAACGGAGTGACCGCAGGTCCCAGGAACTTTTATACAGAAATTTCTATGGGACCATGATGTCTTTTTGCCTTCGCTATACACAAAATGAGCAGGATGCGCTGGAAGTATTGAATACCGGTTTTTACAAGGTATTTAAAAACATAGATCAATATGATGAGAGAAAAGCGGCCCTTTACACATGGATCCGTACGATCATTATAAATACCTGTATCGATTTTATCAGGAAAAAAAATGGGCGGATAGTACAGCATGAACTGGATCAGGCGGCCGGGGTTGACCTGCCGCCTGATGTGTTTAGCAAGATGTCATCCACAGATATATTGAAGCTGATCCGAAGGTTACCACCCGCCACACAGACTGTGTTCAATTTGTATGTGATGGAAGGGTATGCGCATAAAGAGATCGGGCAGATGTTGCAGATCAGTGAAGGCACAAGCAAATGGCATTTAAGTGAGGCGAGAAAACAATTGCAAACAATGATCCGTCAGCAAAATGAGTGAACGTTTACCATACGAAGAGCAATTACCGCAGCAGCTGCGCGACTTCCCTCTTCCGGATGAGGATGCGGCATGGGCTGATATGAAACGCCGTCTTGAAGAAGACGATGACGATGGCATTATTGTATGGTGGCGCAGAGGTTGTGCCGGCTGGGGATTGCTGCTGCTTGCACTGATCGTAATTGGCTGGTGGTTCTTTGTAAAAAAGGATCATGGTGAGGAGAAAACAAAGACAATCATTACTCAACAAATTGGTTCTGTCCCGGATTCAGGCAAAAGCAGCGGACCGGTTATTCAGACAGATACGGTTTTCGTGCAGGATCCCTTAAGCGTTATTGTAACGGATACGGTGACTGATTTGAAAAGGAACTCTATTCCTGGTGATTCATCTTTATACAAAAGACCCGGTAAGAATAACTTATCAGCTGATCAAATCAAGATTCATATCGATACGGTGAAAAGAAAAGCCGTCGATAGGAAGAAGAGTAAAAAATCAACGGCTAACTATTTGCTGCAGAGAAGGGAGAAAGCATCAGAAGAGGATAGTTTACCGGCAACGGATAATACCGGCAAGAATGAAAAATCAATTTCGGAGGACAGTACGGCAATCGATCGGGCACGCCTATTTATTGCCGGAGATTCATCAATCACTAAGAAAATTGATTCCGTAAAGAAGCCGGTTGGTCCAATAAAAACGGACTCAACTGCAAAGACTAATAAGCTCAAATCCAAATCATACTTTTTATCCGGCGGAGCTGGCTTAAATCAACAATTGCCAATTGCCGGGCAAAAAGCCGTGCCGTACGGTTCGCAAGGCCGTGGCTTTAGTTTTGCCGATTATATTCCTTCTGTTTACTTACGGTTTAATAAAGCAAACCGCTGGTTCATACAGGGCGAGTTCCGCTATGGCGCTCCGCAATACAATAAGCCACTTACCTATTTTCAGCGGAATGATACGGTTGGAGGGGGTTCCAGGATTACGGAAAGGCAATTGCAGAAAACGTATTACCATCAACTGCCTGTCAGTTTTAATTTGTATATCACTCCTGAATGGGCTATTGGTGCCGGTATTGTATGGAATCGTTTCAGTAAATCTGTATTCCAGCAATCGGTCAGGGATCCTCAGTCACCGGCAGATTCATTCATCAGTAAAGATATTATTGTAGGAAAAGATCCGGCTTCAGAAGGGCTTTCAACATCGTATTTCCAGGGATTGATCGAATCACAATATCAGTGGAAGAAATTTTCCTTTGGTGCACGCTACACATTCGGCCTTAGTCCTTATCTGCGATTCACACTTCCCGGTCAGCCCGAACAAAAGGAAAGCAATCGCTCGCTTCAGCTTTTCATACGATATCAGCTTTTCAAAAAGAAGCTAAACAATTCGGAAAGTCCCTGATCAATACGAAACGGATATTCAACCCAAAACGACCGTCTGCGGTCCGCGGTCCGCGGTCGGTGGTCTGTCGTCCACCTCACCCTCTAAAAAACATCCTCTCCAGTTGATCCTGTCTGAATTCCAAATACGTCGGATTACCATCGGGTGAAATATTGGGTACTTCACAGCTGAACAGACCGGTGACCAATTCGCGAAGTTCTCTTTCCGTAAGCCTGGTACCTGTTTTGATCGCCTGTTGCTTTGCCAGCGAGCGGATCAGTTTTTCTCTTTTGGAAAACTTCACATCATTGCTGAAGTGTTTATATTGTTCGATCAGTATATCGATGATATGTTTTTCATTGCCGGCTTCCACATCGGCTGGAGTTCCCTGTATCACGAAGGTGTTTTTCCCAAATGGTTCTATCTGATAACCGAGTTGCTGAAGGTCGGGCATCAGTTCTTCCAGTATCACGGCATCTGCAGGGGTGAGTTCAAGTGTGGAAGGGAACATGCTTTGCTGCGATGGAATGGATTTTCCCTGGCTTGCTGAAAGTAGTTGCTCATAAAGAATGCGTTCGTGGGCAGCTTGTTGTTGCACCAGCATAAAGCCATTTCCTGACGGAACGGCGATGTAGGTGTTCAGTATTTGTGAAAGCTCAACCTCTTCATATTTTTTTGCAGGATCAACGGGATGCAGAACGGGTGCTTCTTCCTGTGGTTTATTAAGTTCGATCGGCGTGTAAAAATCCTTCCATGGTTTTGGATCAGATTTTTGTGATGACTCGATGAAATGAGCCTGGTGTTTTTGTGTAAATCCTTTAAATAGTGAAGAGGAAGAAGCGGCCGTTTTACGTTCATCCGTAAATGGCTGTTGAATGGATGACAACTGCTGGATCGATGCATCAAGATCAAAATCCAGCGTTGGCGTTACGCTGAATTGTGCAAGCGCATGTTTGATAGCCGCCTGCACAAATGCATAAACGATCTTTTCATCTTCAAATTTTATTTCCTGCTTGGTCGGATGCACATTTACGTCAACCTGTGTGGGGTCAAGATCGATGAACAATACATACATCGGGAAGCTATCTCCGGGGATCATTTCCTGGTAGGCATTCATCACCGCATGATTGAGATAGCCACTTCTGATAAAACGATTGTTGACAAAAAAGTACTGATCACCGCGTGTTTTCTTTGCTGTTTCAGGCTTACCGACAAATCCATGAATGTTCATGTAGTCAGTATCGTCTTTTACCGTTACCAGTTTGGTGTTATAGGTATTGCCAAGCAATTGAATGACGCGCTGTTTGAGGCTGCCGGCTTCGAGGTGAAAAAGTTGTTGCCCGTTATTGGTGAGGGTGAAAAGAATATGCGGGAACGACATGGCCACGCGCGTGAATTCATCTACAATATGGCGCATTTCCGCGGCATTGCTTTTCAAAAAATTCCGGCGTGCCGGCACATTGAAGAAAAGATTTTTCATGGCGATGCTGGTGCCGGTTGGTGCGGCCACCGGCTCCTGTTTTTTCACCATGCTGTTCTCAACTTCAATATACACACCGGCTTCATCCTGCTCACGTTTTGTTTTCAGTTCAACCTGTGCGACCGCTGCAATAGATGCAAGCGCTTCGCCACGGAAGCCCATGGTTCTTATATGAAAAAGATCATCAATGCTTTTGATCTTGGAAGTAGCATGACGCTCAAAGCACATACGTGCATCAGTTTCACTCATGCCTCCACCATTGTCGATCACCTGGATAAGTGATTTTCCGGCATCGGCCAGTATGAGGTGAATGGCCGTAGCGCCGGCATCGACCGCATTTTCCAGCAATTCCTTCACCGCGCTGGCAGGGCGTTGGATCACCTCACCTGCTGCGATCTGGTTAGCAATATTATCGGGTAATAAAAAAATCTTGTCTGACACGATGTAAATTCTCCGGCGTCAAAAATAGCGATTTGCCGTCGAGTGAGGAAGCATAACTGTTGATCGATGGCTGATGACCGATGACTGATGGCCGAATTCAACTAAGCGAGTGTTTTATTAAACCAAACTTTCAGGGTTTGTGAAGACTTATTTATGCGGGAATTTGCGGCTGTGAGCCGGCCAACTGCCATCGGTCATCAGTCATCGAACCACAACAATATAATTCCTGCACTACGTGATTTTTAAGCAACTATTAGGGCCGTAATCGCATCAAAAGGGTTAATTTTATCGCTATTAATGCTGACGATTAATTATAATATGATGAGAGCTTACCGTCTGTTACTGATCCTATCCGCTATGTTGCCCCTCCTTGCTGATGCACAACGTACAAGCCAGTTACCGCAACAGGGCTGGGTTGACAGTGTGTTCAATAGTTTGACCGAGGAACAACGTATTGCACAGCTGATCGTGATCAGGGCTCATTCAAATCTTGGGGCTGATCATGTGGCCAAAGTGCAGAATGATATCACACAGTATAACGTTGGCGCTCTTTGCTTTTTCCAGGGTGGTCCGGTAAGACAGGCAAATCTCACGAATGCGTATCAAAGTATGGCGAAAACCCCGTTGATGGTTACCATCGATGGTGAATATGGTCTGGGTATGCGGCTGGATAGTGTTACGCGTTTTCCCTATCAGATCACACTGGGAGCGTTGCAGGATTCAGCACTTATTTATCGTATGGGTGTTGCGGTGGGTGAACAATGCAAAAGATTGGGTGTGCATGTGAACTATGCGCCGGTAGTTGATATCAATAACAACCCGAACAACCCGGTGATCGGCTATCGTTCATTCGGAGAGGACAAATACAAAGTGGCAAGATTTGGTGTGAGTTATATGAAGGGTATGCAGGATGCAGGTATCATGGCCTGTGCAAAGCACTTCCCCGGGCACGGTGATGTGGATGTTGATTCGCATTTTGATCTGCCTGTGATCAGGAAGGTACGCAGTCAGCTTGATTCATTGGAGCTTGTTCCCTTCCGCGCCATGATCGAAGCCGGCGTCGGCAGTATGATGATCGCTCACCTGTATATTCCGGCAATTGATAAAACGGCAAACAGGGCGACATCCATTTCAAAGAACAGCGTGACGGGCATCCTGAGGAATGATCTGGGCTATAAAGGTCTTACGTTTACTGATGCGCTTGAAATGAAAGGTGTCGCAAAGTATTTCCCGGGCGGTACAATTTCAGTTGAAGCATTGATGGCAGGAAATGATATGCTTTGTCTTCCTGCAAGCGTTCCTGAAACGATCGAAGCAGTAAAGACAGCGATCAGGGAAAAGAAACTTACCTGGGATGAGATCAATGAAAAGTGTAAAAAAGTTCTCACAGAAAAATATAAACTTGGCCTTGCCAACGTCAAACCGATCGATACCAATAACCTGGTAAATGAACTGAATGCAAAGACAGATGAGATCCGGCGTGAGGTTTCCCGCAAGGCATTGACCTGGGTTAAGATGGTAAATCCAACCGGTTTCCGGAATGAATATCTTTCACTGCCGCTCAAAAAAGAAAAGAAGATCGCGTATGTTGGCTTTGGTACAAGTGAGTTGAGCCAGTTTGGTAAACGCCTGCAGGAAGATCTTGGTGCAGACACTTTCTTTTTCTCTTATAAAGATGATGGGCCCAAAGGTGGAACGATCCTGAAAGCGATCTATGAAGGAAAATATGATGCGGTTGTACTGGGCATTCACGGCGTCAATCCCGGCCGTGCCAATAACTATGGCATCAGCAAGGAAGCGATCAAACTGTGGAATCAGTTGAATGCACCGAATGCCGTTACGATGGTCTTTGGAAATGTACTGTCTATGCAGAACTTCTGTGCAGCGCAAACACTGGTAAGCTGTAATGAAGGGGATGATATATTTCAGAATACGGCGGCTGATTGGTTACAGGGACAATTTACTGCTGAAGGAACATTACCTGTGCGTGTTTGTAATTTCAAATATGGTGATGGGTTGAAGATGCAGATGGGACAGAACACTTTGTTCCCGGTTGGTGAAAGTAAATTCAGCGCTGTTGATTCCATTGCGAACGATGCGATCGCGCAACACGCATTCCCGGGATGTGTAGTGTTGGCCGCAAAGGATGGTCAGATCATTTATCATAAAGCATTCGGGCAATTTCAATACGAGCCATCGGCACCGGTTACACTTGAAAGTATTTATGACCTCGCTTCTGTTACAAAGATCTCCGCAACGACTGTTGCGATCATGAAATTGTATGAAGAAGGAAAAGTGGGGCTGGATAAAAAACTCGGGCAATACCTGCCATGGGTGAAAGGAAGCAATAAAGCAAATCTGCTGATAAAAGATATTCTACTGCACCAGGCCGGATTGGTGCCATTTATTCAGTTTTATAAGGAAACGCTTGATCCTGCAACAGGATTGCCCAATCCTGCGATCTATGCAAATGCATATTCCGCGCAGTTCCCCTTGAGGGTGGCGAGTGGAATGTATATCCGCAGCGACTGGCGTGATACATTGCATAAGCGTATCCTGGATAGCAAGATCGGTGCAAAGAATGCTTATGTATATAGTGATCTTGATTTCATTTTTCTGGGTGAGATCGTGCAGGCGGTTACAAAAATGCCGTTGGATAAATACATGCAGGATAGCTTCTATTCAAAAATGAATATGGCGACGACAGGTTTTTTGCCTTTGACACGTTTTCCAAAGGAAAAGATTGTACCGACTGAAAGGGATAATTTCTTCCGTCAGCAATTGCTTGAAGGAGATGTGCATGACGAAGGATCTTCCATGTTTGGTGGTGTGGCTGGTCATGCCGGGTTATTTTCTGATGCGTATGATCTGGCAAAACTTTACCAGATGTTGCTGAACGGCGGTGAGTTGAATGGAAAGCGCTTTTTAAAACTGGAGACGATCCGTTTGTTCACTGCTTATCAGAGCAAATTCAGCCGTCGTGGTTATGGTTATGATAAGCCGGAAAAGGACAATGCAAGCAGAAAAGATCCATATCCTTCTGAATTGGCATCGGCGCAGACGTTTGGTCATACGGGTTATACAGGTACTTGTGTGTGGGCGGATCCGAAGAGTAATATCCTGTATGTGTTTTTGTCAAACAGGGTTTATCCTACGAGAGAGAATTCAAAATTTGCGACGCTGATGGTGAGGGCGAAGATACAGGATGCGATTTACAGGGCGGTGGGTGCGAAATGATAACCGTTAATATGCCTGTATAAGAACATCTGTAGGAATATTCATTGTCGCATGTATTTGTCGTATCATTTCGAGGGACAGTTTTCGTTTACGATTAAGTACTTCGCTTGCACGGCTTTTTTGGCCGATTATATCACCCAGATCATTCTGGGTATAGCCCATCTGCTCCATTCTGAATTTAATGGCTTCTATCGGATCAGGAAGATCAATGGGAAAATGTTGATTTTCGTAATGCTCAATAAGTAAGGCGAGTAGCTCCAGTTCATCTCCCTCGGCAGTTCCTTTTTTAGCATCAAATATTTTCTCGAGACGGCTAAGGGCGGTCTTATATTCCTTTTTTGTTTTGATTAGTTTGATGGTCATAGATTAAATTTTAGTTGCATCAATAACATCATATTCGTTGTGTGTTCCAATGAACCTTACCCATGTTATCTGATACTCGTAGTTGATTTTTACTATCAGCCGGTATTTATTCCCTTTGATATTAAAAACAATACGATTATCCGATAGAACCTTTGTACCGGGATAGTTCTTTATCACATCAGCAGGCTTCCGCCATTTGGCGCGGGAAGCTTCCATATGCCAGGATTTCAATTGTTCCTCCACTTCCGGAAATTTCTTCCAATATTCCCGAAGAACGGCTTTAGTCAACACTCTCACTATATTTAGTTTAATGAAGGTAAAAAGAAGTTCCCGTTTTGGGAACTTTTACTGGATGTTTTATCCTGACGAAACTATAGTGAGTTAGGGGGAATCAGGCGGGTTTTATAACCTCGTTCAAAGTAAAAACAACGAGATTTTGTGAGATTTTACCCGCGATGAATGTGTTCTCCACTTTATTATAAGTTTTTTCACACAAAAAAAGGCTGTCTCAAAAGTGAGACAGCCCATTTTCTGTAGTCATTTAATGGTTGTCTTAGCTATAGGTACCTGTCTCTTTGAAAAGGAATAATGGATGAAAGACGATTTCACTTCAATAGCTTTAGCGGAAAGTGATTGAGATCTTGAGATTGCCACCGAGCCCCAGTTCAATGATGCGTTGGAGTGTGGAAAAACGCACGTCTTTCAGGTCTTTTTCAAGCTTTGATATATATGCCTTGTCCGTACCGGATCGCTCCGCCACTTGCTCTTGTGTAAGACCTTTTTTTTGACGAGCCTGTTGAATAAGCACACCCAGTTTAAATGCTTCATATCCGGCTTCGAACTTTTGTCTTTTCTTTGAACCAATTGGTCCTGCTGTTTCATCTATAAACTCATCAAGTGTTGTCAGCTTCTTTTTCATAAAAAAATTCATTTTTTATTTTTAACGCTTTTGCCAGTTCGGATGGCGGTGTCTTTTCGGTTTTTTTTGAGAAGCCATGTCCTACAATAATCACGTTGCCTGAATCAAAGAAGCAGAATATCCGAAATATATTGCTTCCTTGTTAAGCACGTATTTCATATAATCCATCCGTACCGGCCAGGTGTTTAAAATAAGTCACTGGAATATTTTCCAGTTCAGTAACCAGCCGAAGTACATAACGGATTTTATCTTTCATTTTTGGCTGTTGTTTTTCAAAAAACTCTCTGAAATAGCCTTTGAAAAAAGAATCTTACGTTTTCGCATTTCAAATATAATTAGAGTTGTCCAATCGGACAACAAGCTGTTTATGTTGAGTTTATATCTGAAATTCAGAATAATAGCTTAGAACGTAATGGGGTTAATAGCTGAGCCTGGAGTGAAGAAAAGGAGAAGAAGCGATGATTTGACAGCGGTAAGTTGTGTTTTCACACAAAAAAGGTGAGCATCTCTGCTCACCTTTATAAAATCTTATTGATCTTTTTTCGGTTCCTGTGGCGGTCGTTGTTGATTCGGGTTCCGCTGCGGTTGTTGTGGCCGTTTTCCCTGTTGCCCTTGCTGCTGACCTTTTTGCTGACCGCCCTGACCGTGCTGCTGTCCGCCGCCAGCCTGTTGCTGCGGACGGTTATGCTGTGGTCTTTGCTGTTGCTGGCCTTTATGTTGCTGACCACCCTGTTGTTGTCCGCCTTGCTGCTGAGTGCCGCCTTGTTTTTGCGGCGGAGTTCCCTGTCTTTGCTGAGGAGGAACACCCTGCTTTTGCTGAGGCTGAACGCCGGCCTGCCTTTGTTGTGGGCGCTGACCCTGACCCTGCTGAAGTTTTTGCTGATGATGTTGCTGTTTGCGTTTCTTATCAGCTTTCTCCAGGCTGCGGAGACTGATCTGACCAACCACATCCACAAATTCAGGTTCTACTTCTTTTGGTTTGGTAGACGTGATCTCAACTGCTTCCAGTTCATCGGGGATCACACCCTGCCTGTTCAGCGACTTGATCTTTAACACGCGCTCGATCGTAAGCGGATACTGCTTCGTGCTGTCAGGAAGCGTATACCACATCAGGTTTTTGAAGATATCTTTTTTGATAAGATAGGCATTTCCTTTTGCCACCTGGATCTGATCACAGTTGTCAGGGAAATGCTGCAATGCATCGAGATATGTATCCAGCTCATAGTTCAGGCAGCATTTCAATCTGCCGCACTGACCGCTGAGTTTTGTCTGGTTGATGGAAAGATTCTGGTAACGCGCCGCTGCTGTATTCACTGATTTGAAATCGGTCAGCCAGGTGCTGCAGCATAATTCGCGGCCGCAACTTCCGATTCCCCCTACTTTACCTGCTTCCTGGCGGGCCCCGATCTGGCGCATTTCAACTTTTACTTTGAACTCGGACGCATAGACCTTGATCAGTTCCCGGAAGTCCACGCGACCATCTGCTATGTAGAAGAAAGTCGCTTTTCTACCGTCAGCCTGCATTTCTACCTGGCTGATCTTCATGTCGAGCTTCAGTTGTTTTGCAATAGCCCGGCTGCGGATCACGGCTTCTGGTTCACGGGCTTTGTTCTGCTTCATGATGTCCAGGTCACGTTCTGTTGCCACACGTAATACCTTTTTCATCTCCGGATTGTCTTCCCGCACATTGCGTTTTTTCATTTGAAGACGGACGATCTCACCGGTTAAAGAAACCTCGCCAACGTCAAAACCGCTGATCCCTTCGACCGCCAGCATCTCACCTTTTTCGAATTGCTGGAGCGTTGGGTTACGGAAAAAGTCTTTGCGTGTTCCTTTATTGAAACTGATCTCTATTACCTTACAACTGCTATCTATGTCGGCGATGGGCAAATTGTGCAGCCAGTCATAGGTGTTCATCCTGTTACACCCGCCTGTACTACAGCCTCCATTACTTTTGCAACCGCCTGGTTTACCGCCGGTGGCGGTACCGCAACTAGTACATCCCATTCTGTTGACAATTAATAAATTAATACTGTGGAAGCGTGATGTGAGCGGAGCTATTAAGAAAGATGCGTCACCTCAAAGGCGATATTCTCATGTTCCCGTCCTGCAAACGGACATAATTCAGGAGATATGGTGTATATATATAAACAACCCGCAGCTCAATTCTTAATAGATCAGGCACTCTTCAAACATCAACGTTTTCCTTTCACTCCTAACCTCTTAGCCCGAAAATACAATTTTATTGCGAAAACGGTCTCATAATCGAGAGGAAGGGAAGGGAAAGGTTCCAGAAGTTCCAGAGGTTTCAGAGGGTCCAAAGGTTGGAGTCGCCTGGAATTGAAATTGGCAAAGTTTAATTTGAAACGACCCTAACCTATGGAACCTCTGAAACCTCTGGAACTCCTGGAACCTTCTTCTCCTACCCCATAACCACTTTATCCCGGATAATATGGTAAACCTTTATCGTCAATGCATGAAATAACATCTTCGAATTAGCATTCCTTTCAATATAATATGCTGCGTTATCAAGTTCGTTGATAATAGCCTGTTGCTGCTCGATCTCGGTGATCTTGTTCAATCTAAGCGCAAAATCGCGGTCTTTTTCACCGATCAGACCAGCAACTGCATCGCCAAGGATCCGCAAGCGCACGGATTGTTCCAGCAGATGATTGAAATAACGCAGGAACTGTTTCTGCTTCTCGCGACCGAGTTTGCTGATCTCTTCCACCCATTTGACCTGGGCCACCGGACCGGTTTTCATGATCGCGTTCAGCCAGTCACGAAGCAGGCTTTGCCAATCTTCATCCGCATGCTGGACCAATTGCAGTGCTTCGCGATAATTGCCCTCTGCGACTCCGGCCACCTGCCGGGCAATATTCAGATCCGTATTATTTCTCGCAATGAGGGCCTGTTCTATGTCGGCCGGCTCCAGCATCGGGATCTTCACCAACTGACACCGGCTCAGAATGGTCTGCAGGATCAGCGACTCATTTTCCGCTACCAGGATGAACAGCGTGTTCGGCGGCGGCTCTTCGATCAGCTTCAGTAACTTATTACCTTCATTACCCAGATATTCCGGAAGCCACATCACCAATACCTTGTACTCACTTTCAAAACTCTTCAGGTTGAGTTTGCGGATAATATCATTACACTCCTGTGCCGTGATATTACCCTGCTTATTCTCCGCACCGATGAACTGCAGCCAGTCATATACATTCCCATAAGGATATTGCGTGATGAACTCGCGCCATTCCGTGATATAGTCCGTGCTGAGTGGGGGAGATCCGGCTTTTTTCGTTACTACGGGATAAGAAAAATGGATATCCGGGTGAACATACTGTTTCGCCTTCACGCAGGAAGGGCAGACACCGCAGGAATCCATCATTTTCAAAGCTGTCATCGCCGGTTCCGCTTCACCGAATAACGATGGACCCGGATCAGCTTTTTTCCCATTGACCTTTTCACACACCACAAATTGTGCAAATGCCAGCGCAAGCGGCAACCCGCCACTTCCTTCTTTTCCAAGAAATAAAAGCGCGTGGGCAAGACGATTGTCCTGCATCAGCTCAGGTAATTCCTGTTTCAGTTCCAGTTGCCCGATTATATCAGCGAATTGCATCGGGCAAAGATAAGGTCCGGGGACGGATGTTCGATGTTCGATGATGGATGTTCGATGGTCGATAGCCGGCCACGCAGGCAGATGAACGTTGATCAAGGTAAAATTTGCTGATAAACTCTCCATACCTATAGTTCCCTTTCAAACCGCGCAGCCCGACCATCGAACATCTATCATCGCAAATCGACTTCAACGATTTGTTAAAATGAAAAAGAATTTTGGAAATTAGACCAATCGGTCTATTTTTGTGTTGTCAATTCAAGCAAACAAAATGACCAAGGCAGAAAAAACCCGTCAATTCATCATCGAGCAATCAGCGCCGCTTTTCAATACGAAAGGCCTGGCTGGTACTTCCATGAGTGATATCATGGAAGCGACAGGGATGGCGAAAGGAGGATTATATGGTCACTTTGAAACAAAGGAAGATCTTTCCTATGCAGTGGTTGATTATAATACGAGCCAGGTTGGGTTAAAACTCCGGGCCGCGATCGGCAAAGCAAAGACTGCTAAAGGAAAACTGGAAGCTGCGCTTGATTTCTTCAGCAATCCAATGAAACCGCCGGTGGAAGGAGGTTGTCCGCTGCTCAATTTCGGTATGGAAGCGGATGATACAAACCAGGTGATCCGTAAGAAGATCAAAAACGGTATCGATGAAACTGAATCTGTGCTGCAAAAGATCATCGAAGAGGGCATTGCCAGCGGTGAATTCAAAAACACTAACAATGCACGTGAAATGGCGATCAAAATGTTCGCAATGATAGAAGGCGCTACGATGATCTGCCGGGTGGCTGGTCATAATAACCAGATGAAGATCATCATCGATATTTTACGCAAAGACCTTGAAATGATGACAGTAAAGAAGTAAATTTTTTTTGCCCATAAATAGACCGATCGGTCTATTTATGGGCAGCCCAAACCAATAAAATAACAACAATGAAATCTCAAAAAACATGGTTCATCACCGGAGCCTCAAAAGGATTAGGAATTGAAATTGCCAAAGCTGTACTTGCATCAGGTGATAAAGTAGTAGCTACTGTACGCAGCAAGCCCGAACAACTTTATGCTGCATTGAATAATAACCCGAACCTGCATGTTGTATTACTTGATGTAACGAATGAAGCGCAGGCAAAAGATGCGGCAAAAGAAGCCGTTGATAAATTTGGCGGCATCGATGTATTGGTAAACAATGCAGGTTACGGCTTGCTCAGCGCCGTTGAAGAAGCGTCGGATGCAGAAGTTAGAAAGCAATATGATACAAATGTATTTGGTTTGCTGAATGTGATCAGGGCTGTATTGCCTTACCAGCGCATTCAGGGATCTGGTCATATCATCAATATCTCTTCCGTGCTTGGGTTCAGCACTATTGCTGGTTTCGGGGTGTATGGTTCAACCAAATTTGCCGTGGAAGGAATAACAGAAGGTCTGGTCCTTGAACTTGCTCCACTCGGCATCAAAGCTACTGCAGTTGAGCCGGGATTATTCCGCACCAATTTTCTTGATGAATCTTCTTATGTTGAATCAAAGACCATCATCAACGATTACGCAAAAACTGTTGGTGAGCTGCGTAAGAATGCACAACACCTGAATGGTAATCAACCCGGCGATCCCGCAAAACTGGGTAAGGCACTTGTTGAGCTGGCTAACAGTGAAAACCCTCCCGTACACCTGATGCTGGGTACTGATACACTCGCCATGTTCAGACAAAAGGAAGCTCAGAGAACAGATGAGATCAGGGTTTGGGGAGAATTGACCACCAGCACCGATTTCGAAAAAGTAGCGGAACAAGTAGCTTAAGGCTCTTCCATATATGACCGGAACGCGGGCGGACAGAGGCTGTTCGTTCGCGTTTCTTATTTTTGTGATGTACCTTGAAAGGTTCCAGGAGTTCCAGGGGTTTCAGGAGTTCCAGAGGTTACATCTTACCAACGTTGATTTTTTTGTTTGTGAGAAGTCAGAAGAGGCTTCGAGTTATGGCAACCTCTGGAACTTCTGAAACCCCTGGAACTCCTGGAACCTTTAAAGATGTAATTCCACTGACTATTAACTTTTCCCGACAAGCATGAATCTCCATCTCGTACCGGTTAAAAAATTCAGGAATATTTTTCTGCTGGTGTTGATCGCCAATATTGTTTTATCGGGCATTACCGGTCTTCTGTTGAATCTGCGTGTGCATTTGATCCCGGGTTATAAAGCAGGCGACAATCTTACCAATCCATTGCTGATATTTATCGTGATCATCGCGGTGATCCGTGCGTTACAGCAGCGGAAGCATCTGATGAAGATCTTTTCCATCCGTGATTTTGAATTGCGATTGGCCAGGTACGAAAAGTTCTACAGAAAGCGTACGATCACCTACCTGTTATCGGTGATCGGTTCATGTTTGTTATGCCTTCTGTCTCAAAAGATCCTGTTCCTGTATTACGCGGGGCTTGATGTGTTACTGAGCCTTCCTTTTTATCCGAGCGCATTTTTGCTGAAGAGGGAATTGCGGACAAATGACATAATTCTATTCTGATATGTTTCGGCCGTTACACAACCAAAGCGATTTAAAATTTCCTATCTGGCATCTGACTTACATGATGAATATAGTTCCCTCGGCGTTTGGCCCATGGATGAAACTTGTCGGGTTTAGCAGAAGGTCAGGCTTCCGATTTTTTAAGAGAAGGCTTTAGCGTTAAGTTCATTAAACATGAAAAAAATGCCTTACCCGAAACCTCAAGATTTTATTGGGTGTTTTAAACGATCATTCACCGTTAAAAAACGGTGATAAAACAGGTCTTGTTTTTATCCCAAACTATTTTAATCTATTTACTTTTGGTCTTTCAATACAAACAAATATCACAACGGAGGAATTTTTCATAACGCTTTAATGCCTGGACGGTTTCTTTTTGGAGGTTGGAGTTGATCCAGCCTTTTTTTATGCGTGATTGACAAATAAAAACTTCCCGTACTTCCCGTTTTCCCGGTTTAAATTTACCGGTAAGACGGGAAGTACGGGAAGAGTGAAGAAACATCCCTTAAATGTCAATTCGATGAGCCGCGATATAGAATATTGCTGAAGTTGTTTTCTCTGCCATCCAGCAATGGACCCTTAAAACGCCTTCTTCGGCTCATCCGGCATCTTCGCATTTTCTGGATACAGCACGGCTTTCACCACTTTATCTAACGGGAGGAATTTTTTCGCCGCAGCCTGCAGGTCCTGGACCGTCAGCGCATTTACTCTTTCTTCATACGTGAGGATCTTCTCGGGATTTTCCCTGTTGATCCAGATGTTTGAGAGATTACTCAACCAGTAATCGTTGTTCTGCAAGCCCACCCGATATTGTTTCTTCCAGGTCTCTTTTACTTTATCAAGATCTTTTTGATCAACGCCTTTTTCCTGGACACTTTTGATCAATGCCATCAACGAGTCCGTGAGCTTGCCTACATTTTCAGGACCACATGGAATATTTGCCACTACACTGTAATGTAAATACGGACGCTTAATGATCTGACCGGATAAGCCACCGCCATACATACCACTCATTTCTTCCCGCAGCTTCTCTATCACTTTAATGTTGATCGCTTCAATCACAGCAGCCAGATGCATTTTTGCTTCGGGCGTATCATCAACCGGGCCTTCAAACATCAGGTTGATAAAGCTCTGCGATTCCTTCCCTTTCTGTATATTGATCGTGCGGGGTCCAGCGATCAGCCGTACACCATTGTCTTTGAAAGTATTTTCCTTTGGTGCTGTTGGTAATGAACCAAGATATTTTTGCAGCAAAGGTTTGATATCCGTGCCATCGAGTTTGCCGACAAATGTGAAATGCATCCCGTAGGGATTACTGAAAAGTTCTTTATAGATCGCAAAACTTCTGTCAAGATTTACTTTATCATAATCCTCCGCACTTGGTATGCCTGCAGCCCATGGATTATTGTTATAGGCAACTTTTGAAAGAGTATCTGCAAAAAATGCCTGTGGGTCTGATTTCAGGAATTGCAGTTGCGCTTTTTGTTTTGTGATGAATGAATTGAACAAAGCCGGATCTTTTCTCGGCTGTGTCATATACAAATATGTCAATTGCAGGAAAGTTTCAAAGTCTTTCACGCTGCTTCTTCCTTCAATGCCATCTTCATTGTCATTCAGATAAGGGGAAACAAAAGCTGTTTTCCCGGCCATGAACTTGCGGAGATCGGTCGGGCTCATATCTGCTATGCCCATTTGGCGTACGATTGTTGCGGCATTCTTTGCATTCTCCTTATCTGCCAGATCAAATTTGCCGTAGCCGCCCCAGCGCCACGCGTCCATGATGATCTCGTCATTTTTATTCGTGGTCGGCTTTAACGTGACCGTGATACCATTTTCAAAAGTGATATCCGTTGTGCCAAGTTTCTCATTCACCGTTTCATTTACGATCTTACCCCCTGCTGGTTCTTTATCCATGAGTTTCGCCGCGATCGCTTTTTCCTGGTAAGCGGTCACCGGTTGTTTGTTTGCTGCCACTAATGCTGAAAGCAACCCTGCGTTATCAGGTAATTTGTCTTTCATCTTTGCCGGAGCCTGTATCATGGCAAATGCATTTTCTGTGCCGGGCATTTTCTTTGCGGCAGCATTTACTTCCGCAAGCGTAACTGCAGGCAATACCTGCTTCAGGAATTTATAACGATTCTCTACACCAGGCGACGGGGTGCCTTGCAGAAAATTGTTTACATATTGCCAGATGACCTGACCAGATTCAGACTTATCTTTTTCATTGAATGCTTTTTCTGCACCGTTAAGTAAACTGGCTTTTGCGCGATCCAGCTCTGTTTGAAGAAATCCAAATTGCCTTGCACGGTTTGTTTCCGCCATCAGTGCATTGATCGCGTCCTGTGCGGTTCCCTGGCCGATCACTGCAAAGGATGCGAAAGCATTGTATCCCCTGATGAATTGCTGGAATGAAGTGCTTGCAAAAACAAAAGGCGGATTTTCCTTTTGCGCAAGTTCTGAAAGACGCTGGCTGATCAGTGAGCCAACAAGCCCTTCAATGATCGAATTGCGGTAATCGCCCCATGTTTTCACCGGCGAAGCAGGTTTTACGTAATTGTAAACCTGGACGGTTGTATTGGTTGCTTCCTCATCTGTAAGCACCATTGCTTCGGGAGCGGTCCTGCTTTTTATTGGCGTTAATGCAGGTCTGGCGGGAGCATTGGCTGGATTTTTTGCCTTGCCAAAATGTGCGATCACGTCTTTTTCTGCTTCCGCAGGATCGATATCCCCAACTACGATCACGGCCATCAGGTTTGGCCGGTACCAGTTCGTATAAAAATTTTTCAGCGTGGCATAGCTGAATGTTTTCAATATACTATCCTTACCAATAGGCAGGCGATCAGCGTATTTTGAACCATTGAGAAGTTTGGGAAAATACTGACGGCTCATCCGTTCCCATGAGCCTTTGCTGAGACGTGATTCTTCCTGCACCACGCCACGTTCTTTTTCTATCTCGTCTTTGTCAAGCAGGTTATTGAATGCCCAGTCTTCAAGTACGGTAAAGCCTTTGTCCAGCATTCCCTTCTCATCAGTTGGTAAGGAAAGGATATAGACGGTTTCGTCAAAACTGGTATAGGCATTTAAGTCGGCGCCGAAGTCTACACCGGTCTTTTGAAGAAAATCTACCAGTTCGTTTTTGGGGAAATGTGTCGAACCGTTAAAGCCCATGTGTTCCATAAAGTGGGCAAGGCCCCGCTGATTATCATTTTCCTGTATGGAACCGGCATTTACTGCAAGTCTAAGTTCGACTTTGTTCGCTGGTTGTGGATTTTTCCGGATGTAATAACGCAACCCGTTTGGCAAGACCCCCGTTTTTACAGTAGGATCCATGGGAATCGGATCTGTGAGTTTGTATTGAGAAAATAGTGGAGTGGAAAATAGGCTAAATAATAGCAGGATGAGAAAGCTGGTGTTTTGGATTTTCATGACAGTCAGGTTTTAGAACTATGAATTTAGTTCTAAGCTGTGTTATGAAAAAATTAAAGGCGGACGGGGACTTAGTGGATTATGGAGGGCGGTAAGAGGAAAAGCCTGATGGACAGTTGCTTGCCGGATTTTCTTAAACAGTATAATTATGGCAGCCGGGATTAATGGATTTGATGGGAAATAGTTAAATGGGACCGGCGAAAATACTCATGCCAGATCAACGGCAATTTCCGGAGTACGCATTTAATCTCAATAATCCGATCTCCACTCTAAATTACAGATCAACGAATGAACATATCGGAAGAAACAAGTATTTCTTTCACAAGTATGGCATTAATCCCTCTAATACCAATAATCCAATGAATCCCCGTTTAGGTAGCTCTTGCATCAATACTTGTTTTTCCGGTACAAGGTCTGAAAGGAAATAATAATGACTGTACATAAAAAAACCTGTCCGGAAAATGATTTCAGAACAGGTTCTATCCATATTGGGTAAGTAAGAATTAATTCAGGTATTTCAATACCTCTTCGCTCATTGGTTTTGTTTTTGGGCTGAAGACGGTGATCAGTTCTCCGTTTTCATCAATCAGGAATTTGGTGAAATTCCAGGTGATCGGATCTTTGATCCCTTTCTTAGCAGCTTCATCCACAAGGTACCTGAAGATAGGCGCGATGTCATCTCCTTTTACAGAAACCTTTTCGGCAACCGGGAAAGTAACGCCATAGTTCTTCTTGCAGAATTCGGCGATCTCCTGGTTGGAGCCCGGCTCTTGCTGAGCGAAATTATTTGCAGGGAAACCGACGATCACCAGTTTGCTTTTATATTTTTCATAAAGCTTTTCCAGGTCATCATATTGAGGCGTCAATCCGCATTTTGAAGCTGTGTTCACGATCAGTATTTTCTTGCCTTTGAATGCAGAAAAGTCAATGGTCTTTCCGTCGAGCCCGGTAGGCTTGAATTCATAAATAGGGCTGCCCGCAAGCGTAAAGGACAGGAGCAAGGACAACAGAAGTGCTTTCATAATTATATGTGTTAGAGTTGAATAATGGCGAACGAGATATAAAGTTAAGCCAAAGCGAACGAATCCGTCAAACAAGCATAATTATCGGTCTTTAGCACATCACTTTTTATTTAGTGAGTGCAAGGCAGCAGGGAAAAGGGCTGAGATTCAGCGGAAATGCTGCTAATCATGCTCAAAACAACCAAGATCAGGCTGATTGGCCGGTCTTGGCTTCCCATCAAGATCTATAGTTACAGTGGACGAAACGCCTTTGCCGATCGCCGGTGAGCCGGTCTGTAACCGGAAATTATAATACCGGTTACTGACGTTAATACTGTCAAACAGCGGCGCCTGCCCGTTGATCACCTGGTTGATCGTTACGTTGGCGGGATCAGCACTTACTTTCCAGAGATTATAATCGAAATTTACAGAGAACGGAGTTGCTCCGACTTTTTCAACGACAACTTCATTGTCAACCAAACCGCCTTCTCCCCAAAAGATACAATTGCGGAACAAGGCCTGTAATGCGCCAGTGGCCGAACCTGTACTATTAGACAAAAACAATACAGGGTTTTTATGATCGATATAGTTGCTAGAATAAGTGACAGCGGTACAATGTGTGAACTGGTATGTTCCGCCACCTGTGATCGAAAGATTTTTACCACAGTTACTTATTAAACAATTTTCAGCTAATAGACTTGAGTTGGTTGCAAGTACCCCCGCATCATAAGCGTTATCGATCACGCATTCATTCAGCTTTAATTTTGGACTTGCATTGGTTGATGGTCCTTCGATGATGATCGCCTGGTATGCATTCTTTATAACGGCATATTGCAGCACATTGTCGATGCTTGTGGGGGTAAAATAAATGCCCGGCCAGCTTGCAGGAAAGTTCCGGTACGGTTCGTCCCTGCGGTCGCCGGAAAAATAGACCCGGTCCGCAGTATCCTTTGCCCCGTTTACCTTTAAAGATCCGTCGATGATCACGGGCGCATTTGCGTTTACATAGATACGGCAGCCTTTATCAATGCTGAGGCTTGCTCCCTGATCTACATACAGAAATCCCTGTATCACATAAGGCAGATCATTTGTCCATGTTTCATTACCGGTGATCGCTTTATTGCGAAAAAAATGTGCGTTCTGTCCCCAGCTTTCCAGCTGAACAAATTTTTCGTTGCCATTGAACATCACCTGAATGCTATCCCTGATAATGAACGGAAGATTTGCGGCAGACGGGTCTACCGTTACCTGCACAAATACATAGAGGCTGTCATTTCCTGCCAGTTCAAGATTGGTTGATTCAGACACGGCAGCGCCATCGATATTGATCCGGTATGCGGAAGCATTTCCGCCCATTAGTTTTATAGAAGATAAGCGCAGCTTCTGATCATTGTTGTTGATGATCTTGAATGACTGTGTAACGGAGCCCACTGTCGTAAACACTGTGTCAAATTTCAGCGTATCCGCGCTAAAAGTGATCCTTGCATCTGACGAGGTAATAAAGCCATTTTTCCTGCAGGCGAAAAGCATGATGGCGCCTGCTGCCAGAAGGCAAAACGCGGAGAAGGGGAGTAAAGGTTTAAAAGGGTTGGTCATCGCTTCAAAGCTAAGAGATAAAATGGGGAAAAACAGGGAAAAGAGGTTAAGGGAAATGGATTGCTTTGCTGTGGTGATCATCAGGCCCGGGCGGCGTAAGCGAGGGAGGCTACGCTTAGTTGTACATCGTTTGCTTTGAGTAGCTCAGCGCCGCAGGCCTCGAGGGTAGCGCCAGTGGTGATCACGTCGTCGATCAGTAGTACATGTTTATGTTCGATCAGTTCGGGTTGGTGAAGCCTGAAGCGTCCTTCCATATTCTGCCAGCGTTCAACGCGGTTCTTGCGTGTTTGGGTTTCTGTAGCTGCGGGACGGATGATCGCGTTATGCAGAACAGGAATATGCATCTTTTCTGCGATTCCTTCACAAAGCACTGTAGCCTGGTTATAACCGCGCAGTTTTTCTTTTTCAGGAAAGAGGGGAAGCGGGATCAATGCATCGATGAAGGACCAGTTGGCATCGATGAGCGACTCTCCCATTAATCTTCCAAGCTGACGGCCGAGCTGTTGTTCTCCTTTATACTTCAACTGATGCATCAGGTGCTGCAGTAAAGATTGCGGCGTGAAATAATATTGTGCCATTCCATATTGAACAGGCAGTCTTCCCCAGAATTTCTTTTCAATAGGATTATCAGGTTGGGCTTCAAACCCTGTTTCAGGAAGATGGTTGATACAGCGAAGACAGAGTGTTGAGTCTCTGTTGAGTACATCTGTCCCGCATCCATTGCAGAGGTGTGGATAGCAAAAGTGGAGTAGTGCGTCGGTAAGAGTGGTGAGGATGGACATAAGGGTAGGGCGATAGTGGTGAAGGTGTCGGAAGGTTTAAGAGGTTTGGGAGGTTTTGGAGGTGTCATAAGTTCCATAGAGTTGGTAGCGCATCAAGAAAGACTGGTTGTCCTTCTTTTTAAAAACAATGTCTTTAGTTAAGGAGCAAAAAGTTTGTCGCGGAAGTCTTAACTAAACGACATTGTTTTTAAAAGGCGACTTATCATCGCCTTTCATGCGATAACCTCTGAAAGCTCTGTCACAGCGGGAGCTTTTGGAACTTCTAAAACTCGCTATCTAAAACAGAAACTGGTATACTTCCTCGACCCTTCCCATCGGGATCACTTCAATATTGTACTTCGCAGTTCCTTTGCCTTGACGGATCGCCTGGTTGTACTTTGAAACAATGATCTTTTCAAAGCCCAGCTTCTCTGCTTCTGCGATGCGTTGTTCAATTCTGTTTACTGCACGGATCTCGCCGCTGAGGCCGACTTCACCGGCAAAGCAGATCTGTTGTGGTAATGGCACATCTTCGTATGAAGAAAGTAATGAACATAATACTGCCAGGTCGATAGAGGGATCTTCAATTTTTAAGCCGCCGGCAATATTCAGGAACACATCTTTCATACCGAAATGGAATCCGCCTCTTTTTTCAAGTACTGCCAGCAGTAATTGCAACCGGCGAAGATCAAAACCGGTGACAGTGCGTTGTGGCGTACCGTAAACTGACTGGGTGACCAGTGCCTGGACCTCTATCATCAATGGACGCATGCCCTCAATGGTCGCAGCGATGCCGATGCCACTGAGATGATCTTCCTTTTGTGTGATCAGGATCTCACTTGGATTGGTGACAGCGCGCATCCCGCCGTCAGACATTTCATAGATGCCAAGTTCGGCAGTACTGCCGAAGCGGTTCTTAAGCGTCCGCAGAATGCGGTATGCATAATGCCTGTCTCCTTCAAATTGCAATACAGCATCTACCATATGTTCAAGGATCTTGGGGCCGGCAATGCTTCCATCCTTGGTAATATGCCCGATCAGGAAAACGGGTGTGTTACTGTCTTTTGCGAAGCGTTGCAATTCCGCGGTGCATTCACGTATCTGCGATACGCTGCCCGGTGAAGAATCGATGAACGGTGTTTGAAGTGTTTGTATCGAATCAACAATTACCAGTTGCGGTTTCAGTTTTTTTATTTCCTGGAAGATCACCTGTGTGGATGTTTCCGTCAACAGGAAAAAATTTTCTTTACTGCGTGCTGTTGCATTGAGCGCGATGCGGTCCGCACGCATTTTGATCTGTTGTTCACTTTCTTCCCCACTGATATAAAGAACAGTATTGTTCTCCAATGATAAACCGATCTGTAAAAACAAAGTTGACTTACCAATACCCGGTTCACCAGCGATCAGTACAATACTGCCAGGAACGATTCCTCCGCCTAATACTCTGTTTATTTCTGTATCAGGTGTAAGCAATCTTTTTTCTTCTGATGTTTTTACATCATGCAGTGCAATTGTTTTTTGTGTCCGTTTATCTTCCTGAAAATCTTTCCATTCATTTTTGGCTTTCGTTTCTTTTTGTACCAATTCTTCGACAAATGTGTTCCATTGACCACACGATGGGCATTGACCAACCCATTTAACACTTTCATATCCGCAGTTTTGGCAGAAGAAAGCAGTTTTAACTTTACTCATGCGTTAAAGGTAAAATACAAGATGAATTATAAGCTGTGTTATTGATCAGAAAAGCGTAGTAAAATCCTGAAACTAACGCAGAAAAAAACGGTAAAAAATTGAGGGAAAAAGCATCAATTATATTAATGTAAAAGGGGCCAATCTGATGACTGACCCCCTTACTTACTAACCCATTAAATTCTATTGCTAAGTTACAATTCTGGCTAACATTTCAAAATAAAATTTTGCCTCTGTGAATAACTTGAAGAGGTAAAAAACTGCTGTCAGTTCCAGTTTTCTTTTTCAGAATAAACCTCTTAATTGTTTGATTTACAAATTTTTATATCCGTTTGCAAAAACGGGTCCTGGACTGCTGAAATTGCTTCAAAAAAACTTTTGAATGACAAAACGACCGAATTTTCGGTACTGATCCAACTGGTCACAAGTTTGTTATAAATAGGTCAGAAAAACTAAAAAATTAACCTACATGACACCATCAATTTTGATCGTATCGCTTATTTTTCTTGGCATCAGTATGATCGTCTCATCGATCCTGAAAAGTAAGTTTACGAAGTACAGTAAAGTGCGTCTTTCTTCGGGTCTTTCGGGCCGGGAAGTCGCTGAGAAAATGCTCCGTGAAAATGGTATTTATGATGTAAAAGTGGTCTCTGTGGACGGTGTTCTGTCAGATCACTACAATCCGGCCAATAAAACAGTGAACCTTAGTCCTGATGTATATAATGGTACAAGTGTAGCAGCGGCCGCGGTTGCAGCACACGAATGCGGGCATGCTGTTCAGCATGCGACGGCTTATACATGGTTGAATTTCAGGAGTAAACTGGTTCCTGTGGTCCAGATCAGTTCATCACTGGTGAATATCATCCTCCTGATCGGGGTCTTTATGATCGCTGGTGGCGGAAGCCCCACCGTCCTGCTGGTCGGTATAATATTGATGTCTGCGACTGTATTGTTCTCCCTGATAACACTACCGGTGGAATTTGACGCAAGTAACCGCGCGCTGGCCTGGTTGCAACGGACAAATATCACGGACAGGGCAGAGTACCCCCAGGCAAAAGACGCGTTGAAGTGGGCCGCTACCACTTATGTGGTCGCTGCTTTGGCAGCAGTGGTTACACTGATACAGTATATACTCTTATATATGGGAAGCAGGGACAGAAATTAGAAATATATTTAATGTTTTAAAGCCCCGATTTTATTTATTAATCGGGGCTTTTTTTATGTATTTATACTATAAATTTTTTAGCACATTTGTTATTTAAGTGTTAAGGGAATCTGAAAAGATCATATATTTAAATAACCGATACTAAAATTAACTGCACATGAGACACCTAAAACTGCTGTTTTTGGCAGCAATACTATTTTGCTGCCAACTGGCCTGGTCGCAATCCAGAACTATCACGGGAAAAGTTACTGATGCCAACGGAGCGCCGATCTCCGGCGTTTCAGTAGTCGTGAAAGGCTCCCGCACCGGTACCATCACACAGGCTGATGGAACCTATACCATCAGTCTTCCTGCAAATTCATCAACGCTTATTTTCAGTTCACTTGGCTATGAGACTACCGAACTACAGGCAAAGAGTTCCACGTTGAATACAACACTTGCCACCGAAGGATCGAAGAGTCTTGATGAAGTGGTAGTAGTTGGATTTGGTACCAAGATCAAAAAAGATGTGACAGGAAATATTGCCCGCGTAAAAGGAGCTGAAATTGCTAACACACCAGTGCCTCAGTTTACCCAGGCATTACAGGGCCGGGCAGCAGGTGTTTTTGTAGAAGCAAATAATGGTAAAGTTGGTGAAGGTGTAAAAGTGAGGATACGCGGTGCGGGTTCACTCAGCGCTTCCAACTCACCGCTGTATGTTGTGGACGGTATTCCTATTGCTGAAGGCGGTGTAGGTATCAATCCACTCGCGGATATCAACTTTAATGATGTAGAGACTTTTGATATCCTTAAAGACGCATCTGCGGCCGCGATCTACGGTTCCCGTGCTGCGAACGGTGTAGTACTCATCACAACAAAAAAAGGAAAATCCGGCAAAACAGCTGTGAATGTAAATGCACAGTATGGTTCGAATAAGCCAACCAACCACCGCGAATTTTTAAATGCCGCACAGTATGTTGAATTGCTCCGTGAGGCAGCGATCAATAGCGATGGCATCGATGGTGTCGATCCCCTGGACCCTGCCCAGTATAGTAATTCATGGCTCGAATATGTGGAAGATAAAATGACGGAGATCTCCGGATATTCAGACTGGCGTACGCTTCAGACAAACACTAACTGGGAGCGTGAGGCATATAACAATGATGCAAGAACAAAGATCATTGATATCAGCGCACAGGGCGGTTCTGAAAAAACAAAATTCTATGCTTCCGGCAGCTACAGCGATCAGGATGGGATTCTGATCGGAAACAAATTTCAGCGCATGTCTGGCCGCCTAAATCTCGAACATGATGCGAGCGACCGCTTGAGGATCGGTATGAATATGGGTCTTTCGCGCACTTATGCCAACAGAGTGGCTGCGGATAATGGCTTTCAAACACCGCTTCAGCTGGTGGCACTTGCGCCGATCACCCCGGTGAGAGATCTTAATGGTAAATTATATGACGATCCGATCACTACTTATTATAACGGCCTTGTAGAACTGGAGTCTGTTAAAAGATCTTCCATTGCATTCAGAAATCTGGGTAATATCTTCCTGAACTATAAAGTTTTTAAGGGACTTAATTTCAGAACAGAGTTTGGTCTGGATATCCAGAATCAAACCGATGATTATTATGCAGGCCTGGCTTCACTTACGGGCTCAGGTATAAATGGTTATGGAAGCTCCAGTTGGTATAAATCGGTCAACTATAACACCAACAACTATTTTAATTACCACACCGTCGTTAAAAATATTCATGATATTGATGCAACACTTGGTATGTCATTCCAGAAATATTCAAGTGAGAACGTGTCAGTGACGGGACAGGACTTTCCAACGGATGATCTGCCAAATCTCGCAAGTGCCGGTCAGATCACCGGAGGTTCTTCTTCCATTACGGAATCATCGTTCCTTTCATATTTCCTTCGCAGCAACTATAAGTACAATAACAAGTACCTGGTTTCTCTCAGTGGAAGGATTGATGGATCGTCTCGTTTTGGAAGGCTGAACAGATATGGATTCTTCCCTTCGGCTTCTGTAGGCTGGATTCTTTCTGAAGAAAGCTTCCTTGCTAATTCAAACGTCGTAAGCTTCCTGAAGCTGAGAGGTAGCTGGGGTATCACCGGTAATGCTGAAGGATTTGGCAACTTCGCCCAACTGGGTCTTTGGGGTGCGGCAAAATATAATGCCAGTTCAGGACTCGTTCCAACGCAGCTCGCCAATCCCGAACTTAAATGGGAAAAATCTGAACAGGTTGACATTGGTGTTGACTTTGGATTGTTCAACAATAAGCTGAGTGGTGAGATCGATTACTATGTCAGAAATACAAGAGATCTTATTTACAATGTACCGGTTCCCGGAACAAGTGGTTTTTCCACCCAGACGGTTAACGTTGGTGCCATGCAGAACAAAGGCGTTGAGCTTGTACTGAACTCAACCAACATCAGTGGACGTGATTTTAAATGGAGTACCAGTTTCAACATCGCGTACAATAAAAACAAGATCACCAAGCTTGATGGTGATCAGACGCTGATCCCGGGTAATGATGGCCGCTACCTGAATTCACTCATCGTTGGTGAAGCTATTGGTGTGTTTTATGGTCCGAAGTATGCAGGTGTTGATCCGCAGAACGGAGATGCACTCTGGTTCGAAGAAGATGGCAAGACGACCACTAACGAATACAATCAGGCAGGCAATTTCATTGTCGGCAATCCAAATCCTGATTGGATCGGAGGTTTGACCAATACCGTATCATATAAAGGGATCGAATTGTCGTTCCTTTTCCAGGGTGTATTTGGAAACCAGATCCAGAATGGAGCGGGCGGTTTTATGTCGACCGGCGCAGACTGGTGGGATAACCAGACGATCGATCAGTTGAGACGCTGGCGAAAACCCGGTGATATTACTGATGTACCACAAGCTCGGTTCTACTATAGTAATGGTACCGGCGCATCAAGCCGTTATACAGAAAATGGTTCTTATGTAAGGCTGAAAACTGTGACACTGGGCTATTACCTGCCTGCAAGTGTTATTAAGAAACTCAAGCTTTCTTCTGCACGCCTTTACTTGTCCGGTGTTAACCTGCTCACCTTCACAGATTATACAGGATGGGATCCCGAAGTAAATACTGATTACAGAGCGACAAACCGTAACCAGGGAGGTGACTTTTATGCAGCTCCGCAGATCAAGTCAATTACTTTCGGAATCAATATCGGGTTCTAATCTTTTAACAAGACAAACTTAAAAATATGAGGTCCTATATAATAATCCTGATCTTATCACTCACTATCGTATCCTGCGCGAAGAAGCTGGATATCCTTCCACAGCAAAATGTGGAAGAGGGAGTGGTATTGAGTACTGATGACAAGGTAAAGAAGGTATTGAACGGAGCGTATGAGGCACTAAGCAGCACTGATCTTTACGGAGGTAACATATTGATGTATTCGGAACTGCTGGCTGCGGATAAGGAGCTGAGATGGGCGGGTACTTTTAATCAGCCGCGTGAGATCTATAACAAAGCCATGCTTACAACGAACAGTTTTATTACTTCCACCTGGCTGAGCGCTTATAACGTAATCAACATTTGCAATAATATTCTTAGTGCTATTGATGTGGTGGCGGATGCGGATAAAGACCGTGTGAAAGGCGAGGCATTGTTCATCCGTGCATCTGTATATTTTGAATTAGTAAAGCTTTTTGCAAAACCTTACAGCGCGGGCAATGTTGGGTCAAACCCTGGCGTACCGCTTGTGCTTGTTCCCACAAGGGATATAAGCGCAGCAAGCTATGTACCACGCAGCAGTGTACAGGCTGTATATGACCTGGTGATCAAAGACCTGACTGACGCGGAATCTTTATTGCCTACCGGAAGTGGTGTACGTGCGCAGAAAGCTGCAGCTGCGGCTATGCTTTCGCGTGTGTACCTTCAAACTGCAAATTATGCGGGTGCGAGGGATGCAGCCAACCGGGGCATCGGTTATGGCGGCTTTTCGTTGTCCCAACCTTATGCGAAGGCTTTCAATTCAGGAAGACTGGCTGCTTCTGATGCTGCCAGCACTCTCACTGAAGGTATCTTCCAGATGGTTGTGACTGCGCAGGATGGCGGCAACAGTATGCATACTTACTGGTCTATAACTGCATATGGTGCAAGATCCGGCGATGTGGTAATAGAACAAAAACACCTGGACCTCTACAATGCAGCAGATGCACGCAGAGCGCTATTTTATAATGGTACCGGCAACTCACTCGGTGGTGCAAATGTCCGCAGTGGCAAATGGAAGTTCATTTATTCCAACCTTTCTATTATCCGTCTTTCTGAGTTGTATCTTACAAGAGCTGAAGCGAATTACCGCCTTGGCACAGCTGTCGGGGCAACGCCACTCGATGATGTAAACCAGACTCATGTTAAACACGGAGCCCTGCCCGCATTGCTGACCGTCGACCTCGATGCGATCCTGCTTGAGCGTAAACTTGAGCTTGCTCATGAAGGACACGGCATCCATGATGCAAAGCGTTTAAAGAAAACGGTAGATGGTTTCGCCTTCGATGCAAACAAACTGGTATTGCCAATACCGCAACGCGAAGTAGATGCATCAAGAAACGTCATTGCTCAAAATGAAGGGTACAATTAATCAAAAAATGTTCGGCCGCACAGTGCAGTGCGCGGACCGTATCGGTTGAATGAATATTTTATGAACGAAAAGAAATAACCAGTACCTTTCACAGGTTACTGGTTATTTTCTTTGTCAAACTTTTTCTCCATGATCAAAAAATTAGTGGCATCGTCAGTGTTACTGCTGACAATGACTATTGCTTATGCTCAATTAAAATCTCCGCAGGAATTTCTTGGTTACAAAATCGGTACACGGTATACGCCCCACTGGCGCGTAGTAAGCTATTATCAATACGTAGCGCAGACTATGCCTGCTACTGTGAAACTTGTTCAATACGGTGAAACGAATGAACATCGTCCGTTATATACCGCGTTTATCTCTTCTGCTGATAATATAACCAACCTGGAAAACATCCGGTTGAACAATCTCCGCCTTGCAAATCTGGCAAAAGATAAAGCCATGCCAATGGAGAACGGCCCGGCAATCGTTTGGCTCAGTTACAATGTGCATGGTAATGAAACCTCTTCTTCGGAGGCGGGCATGCTTACCATTTTCGCACTGGCCGACCCGAACAACGCACAATCAAAGGAGTGGCTGAAGAACACAGTGGTGATCATGGATCCCTGCGTGAACCCGGATGGCCGCGATCGCTATGTGAACTGGTTCAACTCCGTGGTTGGTCTTCAATATAACCCGCGCCTGGATTCACGCGAACACCGCGAGCCATGGCCAGGCGGAAGATCCAATCACTATAACTTCGATCTTAATCGTGACTGGGCATGGCAAACACAAGTGGAAAGCCAGCAACGTCTGAAGGTATACAATCAGTGGATGCCGCATGTGCACGTCGACTTCCATGAGCAGGGCATTAACAATCCTTATTATTTCGCACCTGCTGCACAGCCTTATCACGAGGCGCTTACGAAATGGCAGCGTGATTTCCAGGTGACCATCGGGAAGAACCATGCAAAGTATTTTGATAAGAACAACTGGCTTTATTTTACCAAAGAGATCTTTGATCTTTTCTACCCTTCCTACGGCGATACATACCCGCTTTACAATGGTGCTATCGGTATGACCTACGAGCAGGCCGGTGGCGGGGGAAGCGGTCTTGGTGCGGATACAGATGAAGGCGATACGCTGACCCTTACCGATAGGGCCATGCACCATTTCACCACAGGCATCAGCACCGTTGAGATCAGTTCGATGAACGCGGCTAGCCTGGTCAAAGAATTTCGCAAGTTCTTTAATGATGCTGTTAACGGCGTAAACAACGAGTATAAATCGTATGTGATCAAAAATAAACCTGAGGACAGGGAACGAATCAGTGCGTTACTCGTGTTGCTTGACAAGAATGATATCAGATACAGCACAGGGTCTGGAACGGGCCGCGGGTATAATTATCATTCAGGTAAAGAAGAAGGATTTTCTGTGGGCCAGGGTGATATTGTTGTCAGTGCATTACAACCACGTTCCACAATGGTGCGATTGCTGTTTGAACCGCAATCAAAACTGGTCGACTCTGCTACATATGATATCACCGCGTGGTCATTACCGTATGCATACGGCGTTACTGCTTATGCAAGCAAAGTTGCTATTAGCGCGAATGGTGCGGTAACAAAAGATTCGATAAAGAATACGCCAACGGATAGTTATGGTTATGTGATCGCATGGCAGGGTGTATCTTCAGCAAGAGCCGTTGGGCAGCTCATGAGTGCAGGGATCAGAATGCGTTTCTCAGAAATGCCGTTTGAAGTGAATGGTAAGTCCTTTGCGAGAGGTTCCGTGATCATTCTCAGAAAAGGAAATGAAAAATTCGGCACTACGCTTTGGCCTTCTGTTGCAAAGATCTGTGATCAGAATAATATCGCGATGAATGCTGTGAGTACAGGGTTTGTTGATAAAGGATATGATTTCGGAAGCAATAAAGTCCATCCGTTGAAAGCGGTGAAAGTTGCGCTGCTCACCGGTGATGGTGTTGGCTCCTTAGGTGCAGGAGAGATCTGGCATTTCTTTGAAAAGGAGTTGGGTTATCCGATCACACTGATCAACGCCGCGGATATTGGTCGTGCAAAATGGAATGATATCGATGTGCTGATCATGCCTGATGGTAATTACCGTTTCCTGGCTGATAAAGCAAGCTCAGATCAGTTTGTATTGTGGATCCGCAATGGAGGCCGTGTTGTGGCACTGGAAGGTGCAACCGGTCAGCTTTCACGCCAGGACTGGAGCGTGATCGCAGCCAAGAAAGACAAGGAAGACAAAGGTGGTAAAGATGATAAAGACTCCGCAGCAAAGAAAGATCCTTATGCTGCTTTGAAAGCCTTCACTGACCGCGACCGTGACGGCATTGAGAACACAACACCTGGTTCAATCTATCGTGTGGACGTAGACAGCACGCATCCATTGATGTATGGTTATCCCAACTATTACTATACATTAAAAATGGACAATGTATTATATGAGTTCACCAAGGACGGAGCGGGTTGGAATGCCGGTGTATTAAAGAAAGATAATCAGCTTGCAGGCTTTGTAGGATATAAACTGAAGACGAAGCTGAAAGATGGACTGCTGTTCGCCACGCAGGACCTCGGTCGAGGCAGCGTAACTTACCTTACAGATGATGTGATGTTCCGCAATTTCTGGGAGAATGGGAAGCTGATGTTGTGTAATGCGGTCTTTATGGTAGGACAATAACAAAGTCAAAATTAAAAAGCAACCCCGCTTAGCATTTGGAGAATTTTCCAATTTGTAAGCGGGGTTACTTTTTAATTTTGACTTAATCAGAGTTTGATCTCTTCGTCGTGCTGATCGAAGAACTTATACTCTGTAAGATGATACGCTGTATCTGCTTCCACTCTTGTTTTCTGGCCGAATTTCTTTTTCCATTTGGCCATTTTGGTTGACCAGGGCCAGCCTTTGGTGAGATAGGCGTACATGATCGGGTTGACCACCAGTTTCAGATTCTTGTTCTGATGGGTAACCAGGTAATTGAGGTTCTTTTCAATTTCGTCTTCCAGCAGCAACGTTGAAGTGATCTTGCCGGTGCCATTACAGCTTGGGCAGATCTCCTGGGTATTGATATTTACTTCGGGTTTCATGCGTTGACGGGTGATCTGCATGATACCGAATTTGGAGATAGGAAGAACAGCATGTTTAGCCCGGTCAGGACTCATGAACTCTTCCATTTTTTCCATCAGCTTCCGTTTATTTTCCGGCAGCTTCATATCAATGAAGTCGACAACGATGATACCGCCAAGGTCGCGCAGGCGAAGCTGGCGTGCGATCTCATCGGCGGCTTCCAGGTTTGTTTCGAGTGCGTTTTGTTCCTGGTTATTGCTTACACTTTTGTATCCGCTGTTCACGTCGATAACGTGTAAAGCTTCGGTGTGTTCAATGATCAGGTAGGCACCGCTGTTAAGATTAACGGTTTTACCAAAGGAAGATTTAACCTGTTTGGTAATACCGAACGAATCGAAGATGGTCGCGCCATTCTGATAGTAAGAAACGATATCCGCTTTTTCGGGAGCGATGCGCTGGATATAGTTCTTTGTATCATTGAAGATGGTGCGGTCGTTTACAACGATCCTGTTGAAGTCTGCATTCAGCAGGTCACGCAGGATGCTGTTTGTTTTCGTCTGCTCACTGAGAATCTTTGCAGGAGCAACAGCGCCTTTCAAGTTGCGCTGGATGGTCTTCCACATTTCAACCAGAGCAGAAAGGTCTTCATGCAATTCTGCTGTGTTTTTTCCTTCAGCGGCTGTACGTACGATCACGCCAAAATTTTTTGGTTTGATCGCTTCCACGATTTTCTGAAGTCTTTTTCTTTCTTCAGATGAGTGGATCTTACGGCTCACCGCTACGATGTTATTGAAAGGGGTGATCACCACGAAGCGGCCAGGGAGGGAGATCTCGCAGCTGAGACGGGGCCCTTTGGCAGCAATAGGTTCTTTCAGGATCTGAACCAGGATATTCGGCTTACCGCCCAATACCTCATTGATCTTACCGGTTTTTATAATTTCCGGTTCGTTCTCAAACTTGCCAAAATCAGCACCTGCCTCGTTCTTATCATTGATAGCGGCAGTAGTGAATTTGAGCAAAGATTTGGCGTAGGGGCTCAGATCTGTGTAGTGAAGGAATGCATCTTTTTCGAAGCCGACTTCTACGAAGGCGGCATTCAGGCCCGGGATCAGTTTTTTGACTTTTCCCAGGTAAAGGTCTCCCACGGCAAAACGTGCATCGCTTTTTTCGCTGTGCAGTTCTACCAATTTCCTGTCTTCCAGCAAGGCAATCTCTACACCCTGCGGGGCTGCATTAATAATGAGTTCTTTGTTCATTACAGCTTACATAATATGAATCACCTTTGATGCTGTAAATGCCGGTTGCAGGCAAATGCGTACATGGATGCAGGAGGGAAATTGCAGCAGGGGTCGATGGGAGTGCAAACCAGTACGTACCAGAAACAACCGACTAACTGAAAAGGCAGAATCAATATGACTCATAGAATTAAGGGCTAAAGAAAGGGTTGACCCTATTCCACAAGGAATAGGGTCAACATAGCTTTAACTCTATGTAAAGTCAATTACTTGTTTCTCTTTTTGTGACGGTTCTTTCTCAGTCTTTTTTTACGCTTGTGCGTCGCAATTTTATGACGCTTTCTTTTCTTACCACAAGGCATACTCAAATAATTTTTAAATACAGTTTATAAAAATGAGGTTTGAAAGCTCAACTCCAGTTTAAAGGTTTGAAAGTTTAACCGTTTTAAAGTTTTAGCGTTAGTAATCAACATTTAAACTTTTAAACATTTGAACTTTTAAACTATTGCACTTTCGACATTTGAACTTTTAAACTTATTTACTCAGTTCGGCGATCCTTCGTTCGATTTCTGTTTTCACATCCTGTCTTGGAATGTGTTTCAGACTGGCTCTGTACCACTCGGCAGCTTTCGCTTTTTCATTTCTCCGGTCATACAGATCGGCCAGCATCAGGATCGCGTCTACGTTCTCCGGCTGCAACCTGTTTACGGTCAGTAAACGGGAAACAGCCTTATCTAATTGCCCGGACATTAATGATCCTTTTGCCAATGTCATCTGTGCGTATACATTGGTACTGTCTTTCTGCTCTACTTCCCTCAGCCATTTCAGTCCTTCCATCGGCATTTCGGAGATACCACCAAAAAGATAGGTAGCGCCAAGTCCGACTTTAGCAGAATCATTATCCGGGTTTAGTTTCAAAGATCGCTCAAACAAATCTTTGGCCTGCAGGGCCGCCCATTGCCGAAGCCCTGGATCTGCCTCCTGTTGCAGGTTGTCCAAAAATAAGTGGGCTGCAAAGGTGAGGGTTTTTTCTGAATTTTCCAATCTTGCGGCCTCCCCTTCATACCAGGCATAAGGCTGGAAAAAATTCATGGTATCACCCCAGAAATGCGATAATTGATGGTAAACACTGAGTTGCTGCCCTTTTACGTCCCCACGGGTAATAGAATTTTCCAGCATGGCAAGGCGTGTTGCCTGCTCTGCAGTCAATTGTTTTTTCGCAAAACGCAGAATAGAATCGGTTGAAACTGTGGTGGCAGGAGCACCATGATCATGACCATCATGCTCGTCATGAGCAGCGGCCACAGGAGCAGGAGAATCTTTCTTATCAGGAACCGTTTTGCCAAACTTAAAGATGACAACGGTAAGTATGAGCGCAATCGCGGCAGTGATCAGCTGCGGCTTCCAATTCGGTTTCTTCACATCTTGACAATTTGGTGGGCGAAGTTACCGACATGAAACATATTAAGCCTGATAAAGTTCAGTGAAAGTGCGTAATAGCTGATAAAATCCTCAGTTCGATTAAAGTAAAAAGTCAAAAGTCAAAAGTAAAAAATCACCTCCTCTATTCGGAGGGCGTTTTTACTTTTTACTTTTTACTTTTTACTTTGATCTGAGCATCAAACCCAAAGACAATCTATTCTGCGTCTTCACCGGGACCCTGATCAGGTTTAGGCTCTTTCAGTTTTTTGACTTCAGCAACAAACTCTTTTGCAGGCTTAAATGCAGGAATGTAATGCTCAGGAATATGCACAGCAATATTCTTTTTAATATTACGGCCTATCTTGGCAGCACGCTTCTTTGTAATGAAACTACCAAAGCCACGGATGTAAATATTCTCACCGCCGGCAAGAGTATCTTTTACTTCCTTGAACATAGTTTCCAGTGTTACAAGAACATCCACTTTTGGGATGCCTGTTTTCTCAGATATCTGATTGACGAGATCTGCTTTTCTCATTTTATCTGGGTTTAATGGTTTCTTTTATGCCAAATTATGATAAAATAATATGATTGTCAACAGGATAGGGAAAAATTTTATCAGATTTTTCCTGTTCTGATGCCCAAAATCCGGATATTTAGGCCCGGGACCACCCAAAACATGAAAAAAACAGGCACAAAACAGGCAGCAACCGGGTTTTCAACCCTCTTGCTGAAGTGGAATAAGGATCAGAACCGGCGGGATATGCCCTGGAAAGGTGAAAAGGACCCTTACAAGATCTGGCTCAGCGAAATCATCCTTCAGCAAACACGCGTTGACCAGGGACTGGCCTATTATGAACGCTTTATCGAACGTTTTCCCACGATAAATGATCTTGCCGCCGCTGCTGATACCGCTGTATTTAAATTATGGGAAGGATTGGGTTATTATTCACGCTGCCGCAACCTGCTTGTTACTGCACGTTATATTGCCAATGAGCGCAATGGAGTTTTCCCGGATACATACGATGATATAAAAGCATTAAAAGGTATTGGCCCTTATACGGCCGCGGCTATTTCATCCTTTGCGTATAATCTTCCTTATGCGGTAGTCGACGGAAATGTATTCCGCGTGCTTTCAAGAGTATTTGGTATCGCCACACCCATTGATTCTACAGAAGGAAAAAGATATTTCACAGAGCTTGCGGAGGAATTGCTTGATAAAGAACATGCCGGCTTATATAACCAGGCGATCATGGACTTTGGCGCTATTGTATGTAAACCCGCATTGCCGCTTTGCCCTGTCTGTGTATTCAATAAACAATGCAAAGCCTTTCTTGAAAACAAAGTAAATGATCTTCCGGTCAAAGAAAAGAAGATCAATATAAAGAAAAGGTGGTTCTATTATTTAGTGATTGAACATAAAGGAAAACTCGCGATCCGTCAACGTACGGGGAAAGATATCTGGAACCAGCTGTACGAGTTTCCTGTGATCGAAACCACCGCAGAGCAGGAGACAAATGATCTGCTGGAACTTGCAGAACAACAACAATGGTTGCCCGCAAAAAAATATTCGCTTGCGTTCATCTCTCCATTATTCAAACAGCAATTATCGCATCAGCTGATCGCCGGCAGATTTATTTCGGTTCAGATCGGAAAGCCGGTAAAGCTTCCTGAAGGAACAGTATGGGTGTCTAAAAAAGAAATGGCGGAATATCCCTTTCCAAAATTCATCAATCAGTTCCTGGAGAAGCGTGATTCACAAAGTCAGACTTTGTTCTGATCGATTTAAATGGCATAAGTCTTTAGCCGGTCTGCCCTGATAACGCAGATCAGTTTCCAGGATCAGCAGGTGATCCCGTTTACTAACCAATCTTAAGTAAATATCAGATCGTTTGTCTTCCTACCGCCCTTATCGCCTTACCGGTAAAAATAAACCGGTGAGACAGAAAGAACGGTAAGAAAGTCCTTCGTTCGCAATCTTGATTTGGTAATACATTAATGAATGGCCTGTAACGCTGAAACTTCACGCAGACCGGCCGCGGTTAAAGCTGTTTTGATCCGAAAAATTCCCCTGACAACGGTCAACAGACACCTGACAACGATTATTGGCACATTTTTTCATTCCATATAAAAAAATTAACTTTAATAGTAAGGGCCGGAAGATTTAATAATCAGATAAATGAAAACGTATGAGAGGAGTAAATCGGGTAATGCTGATCGGTAATTTAGGCAAAGACCCGGATGTCCAGTTCCTGGAAGGCAATATAGCTGTGGCTAAATTTCCCCTGGCAACAACTGAAACATTCAAAGACAGGTCCGGAAAGCTGGTTTCGCAAACAGAATGGCATACCGTGGTTTTATGGCGTGGTCTGGCCGAACTTGCACAGAAATATCTTCACAAAAGCAGTCTTGTATATATTGAAGGCCGTCTTCGCACACGCAGCTGGGAAGACAAAGATGGAAACCGGAAATTTGCCACCGAGGTAGTGGGCGACAACCTGATCATGCTTGATAAACGCATGGACGGCGGGCCCAATCACGGAGATAGTGGTCTGGAAAACATGGGAAATGCCGATACCTCACTGGGAGATCCATCTGAAAATCTGCCCTTTTAGTATAAAGTAATATTTTTGCCGTGCAGGCGTTTTGACCTGTAATTCATTCAACCGTAAAAACACTGCATTGGAGAGTCATTCGGCCATTCAATTAATTTATAATAGCCCCGCATTTATTTTCCTTGCTGCCAATACCCAGGGCACGACCCTGATGGTCATCCTTTTGCTTGCCCTGCTCCTCCTCACTTTTACGATCTCTGGCGCAGAAGTGGCAATTTTTTCCCTGAATGATAAGGATATTAATATGCTGAAGACAAAACAGCATCCCGCAGCAAAACGGATCACCAATTTTCTGGATGAACCAAAGGAAGTGTTTGCCTCATTGCTGATCGCAAGCATTTTCGTTAATATCTCTATTATCGTTCTCACTAATTTCCTGATCAGCCAGTTCATTTCATTCCAGCATATTCATTTTATCCTGGAACTTTTGTCAAAAGCGGTGGTGATCACATTTGTGCTGGTGTTCTTCGGGGAAATATTGCCAAAAGTGTGGGCTGCGCAAAACAACCTTCGTTTTGCCTATGCATCCGCCATCGTAGTGGAAGCCGTTCATCTATTCCTGCGCCGGATCAGCAAATGGACTGTTTCAATTGCTGATTCGATCGGTCGTAAACTTGGAGCAAACAAATCCGAGGCGATCAATATGCAGGAACTTGATGATGCCATTGATATCAAAACGGACGAAGAGGCTTCGCAGGAAGAAAAAAATATTATGAAAGGGATCGTGAAGTTTGGAACGATCACGGTGAAACAGATCATGCGCAGCCGCCTGGAAGTGAATGGTATCAGTCACAAAGCATCCTTTTATGAATTGGTAAGCAAAGTGGAAGAACTCCATTACTCGCGCCTGCCGGTGTATAAGGAAAGTATGGATAATGTAGTAGGCATCATCAATACAAAAGATCTTGTTTCTTCTCTGCAACAACCGGCGGAGTTTGATTGGCGGAGTCTGATGCGCCAGCCTTATTTCGTACCGGAATCCAAACTGATCTCCGATCTCCTGCGTGATTTTCAGTCGAAACATATACATTTTGCGGTGGTGGTGGATGAGTTCGGCGGCACCAGCGGTATCGTGACCATGGAAGACATCATGGAAGAAGTGATCGGTGAGATCCGTGATGAGTTTGACGAAGAAGAAAGTCACGACAAGAAATTAGACGATAACAACTACATTTTTGAAGGCAAGACCATGATCCACGATGTATGCAAGGTCATGCACCTGCCAATGGACACGTTTGATGATATCCGTGGGGAAAGTGAATCAATTGGCGGACTGATACTGGAACTGGCAGGGGAATTTCCCGCCGTGAATGATGTAGTGAGTAGCGGCGACTTCGATTTTACCGTACTCGAAGCGGACAATGTAAGAGTGAAGCTGGTTAAAGTGACCGTTAATCAAAACAAAAAAGCCTGATAAAGCACCATATTAATGCGTAATTACTTCCTCCTTTTCCTGTGGGCCGCAGTTTGCTCAGCGTTTTTATTATCGTGCAACAGTCCTTATACATACAAAAAGAAAGGCTATTTCAATATCAGTTTTCCTGAAAAAAAATACCAGTTATTCGACAAGGCCGGTTATCCCTACACATTCGAATATCCCGTATACGCCAATGTGATCAAAGACTCCACGTTCTTTGACACGACAGCCGGCGATTGGTGGATCAATATCGATATTCCCCGATTCAATGGACGGATCTATATCAGCTATAAAGATGTAACGCCAAAGAATTTTGATTCACTGGTGAACGATGGTTTCAAAATGGCCTATAAACAACACACCGACGTAGCTACAGGCATCTACGATAGTGCTATCAGCACACCTACCGGTGTGGAAGGCATCTATTTCGATCTGAAAGGCAATACCGCTACAGCCAATCAATTCTTCGTGACCGACAGCACCAAACATTTTCTCCGCGGCGCACTTTACTTCGATGCCGCACCGAACGCAGATTCTCTTGGTATTGTAAATGATTTCCTGAAGAAGGATTTGAAGCATTTGATTAATACGCTGCGCTGGCGTTAGGAGATAAGCGATGATCGATGTTCGAATTCTATTCGAAAAGATAATATCGAAAGAAGTCGTCGCTGGAAACATCTTTTATATTAAGTATTTACCTGATGAATTCGAACATCGACCATCCAACATCGATCATCGGTTTCCTCCTGTGACAAACTTTCTCCCACCACCCCGCTCCCCATTTCACAATTTCATCCTATCTTGACCGGGCAACCATACGTGATATGAAATACCTGGTGTTACCACTGATTTTCCTGCTGATCTTCACTTCCGCACATACACAGCAGGCCGCCGCTGTTGATTCGATGAAGAGAGAACTGGCAAAAGCCCAGACAATCGAGGATAAGCTCTACTGGCTTGATTTTCTTTCCCGCACATTGATGAACGTCGATCTGAAGCAGGCCGATGATTATGGCCAGCAAATGATCGATCTGGCAGAAGAATCCCGCGACCGGAAATATATGATCAAAGCGTATACGTCGAATGGCGTAAGATGTTCCTATCAACCGGGAAATAAGGAATATGTCAAACGATCAATTGGATTTTATGAACAGGCGCTGGCCATCGCGCGGCAGAATAAACTGGATGAACAAACGGCCGGTGTTTTATTAAGACTGAGTCATATCAACCTTGCCGTACCGGATAATGATAAGGCCTTGAACCTTGCAAACCAGGCATTTTCCCTCGTATCGGCACTAACGAACGACTCCCTGAAAGCGGAGGCTTATAATATTTATGGCGATGTATATATCGCAAGAAATGAAAAGATCATCGCTCTGCGTAATTATTTCATCGCCGCCCGTATCGCCCAGCAATTGAAGATCCCGATCCTGGAAAGAAGCTGCATGATCAATCTTTCAGCGTTCTATAGCAGCATCGGCGACTTTGACCAGGCGATCGATTATTACGCGAAAGCAAACAAATTGCTTTCATCGATGAAAGAAAAAAATACGCCGTATCTCAATGCGATGGATCAGAACTATATCGGAAATCTGTATGCGCAAAAAAACAGTCATGATATGGCGATCAAATATTTCAGAAGATCGGTGCAACTGGCCGATTCGCTGAAATTTTCCACATTAAAAGTGCCCGGGTATTCAAGCCTGCTGAATGAATACCTGCGGATGAATGAGCCAAGAAAAGCCCTGGAATATTTCAACTCCCCGGAAGGAACCTCTTTAAAAGAATATCTCACCAAATTCGGTTTCGGCGGAGAAATTGACAAAGGTTACGGGTATATTTATACCCAGCTTCAGCAATATGATTCGGCTAAGATCTATTTTGAAAAAGCTGCACCTTATTATGAGAAGAGTGCCAGCGAGTTTTCAAAGGCGAATTTCTATTCTCAATTTGGCTCCTATTATTCAAAAGTCAATCAACTGGATAAAGCCATCGAACTGTTCCAGAAGGCAAAAGAAATTGCAGATAAGGTCGGTCAGCTGGAGTTTTCACAGCGGGCAGTACTGCATCTGGATTCCTTATATTCAAGAAAGGGAAATTATCAGCAGGCGAGTATTTACAATAGCATTTATTATAAATACAAGGACAGTTTAGAAGCGATCAATAAGGAAAAAGAGATCAGCCAGGTGGAGATTGCGGAAGAGCAGCAGCGGGAGGCACAATTGGAAAAAGAAAAGCTGGAAGCAAAAAGAAAGCGTTACAATATCCAGTATCTCGCAATCACCATCGGTATTGCAAGCTTGCTGGTTGTACTGGTAATGATGGGCATGTTCAAAGTATCCGCCTCCACTATTAAAATGATCGGGTTCTTCACATTCCTGATGTTCTTCGAATTCATCTTCCTCATATTCAAGAAAAATATCGCTTCTTTCACAGAGGGCGAACCCTGGAAGGACCTGATGTTCATGATCGCACTGGCGGCCTTGTTGCTGCCATTCCATCACTGGCTGGAACACAAGGTGATCCATTACCTGACCTCGCATAACAGGCTGACTTCTTCCGGGCGGACGATCGTGCAGAAGATCCTGAGGAGGAAAGATCCAGTATAGAGTATAGATGGTGGATGTTGGATGGTCGATGGCCGGGCTCCGCCATTTGAAACGGCATGCCTGGCTGAAATCTTCTGACTTTTGCAGGAAGTATTGTTTATCAACCTGTTTCTGGTGGCGAAAACCGACCATCGACCATCCAACATCCAACATCGATCACCCGGCTAAAATTTTCCGTTCTTAACGACATTGCCCCGCCAAACTGTACCTTTGCGTCATGATAGTTATAGACAACATACTGGTCAGTGATGAGGTAGTGGAGAAACAGTTTGTCTGCGACCTGGGTAAATGTAAGGGCGGCTGCTGCGAAGACGGCGATGCTGGAGCGCCATTGGCCAAAGAAGAGCTGGCAATGATCAAACAGTATTACGAAAAGGTAAAACCTTATCTGCCTGCTGACGCTATCGCTGAAATTGAAAAGAAAGGACTTTACGAATACAACGAAGAATTTGGCTGGGTCACACCAACCCTTCCAAGCGACAAGGAGATCTGTGTATATGCTTACCGCGAGCCAAATGGCCTCATCAAATGCGCTTTCGAACAGGCATATTATGACGGCCTGATCTCGTGGAAAAAACCGATCAGCTGTCATCTCTACCCGATCATCACCAAACCCGGCAAACACGGCGACTACGATCGCGTGAACTATGAACCAAGGGAAGTGATGTGCAAGCCCGCCTGTAAACTTGGAGAAGAACTGAAAGTCCCGGTTTACAAATTCCTGAAAGAACCCCTGATCAGGAAATATGGCGAAGAGTTCTATGAGGCTCTCGATGCCATTGCCACCAGTTATTTTGAAGCAAAAGAAAATGACAAAAGGTGAAAGAAACAGTTTCCGGTTTTCATAAGAAAAGTGCCGATAAAGCCGCTGACCTCCGTCACCGGAAAACGATCAATTTCAATATTGGTAAATACAACGCAGTTGTTCCGCAGGGAAAAACACAATTTGCAGAACTGAATCTTGCCCGCGAACGTGCAAAGAATCTGAAATGGCGTGCCATTGAAACGCTGGATCAGCAACTCGAGAATTTCGAATCCATCATCACCAGCAGGGGCGCAAAAGTGATCTGGGCGGAGAATGCCGATCAGGCACTTCAAGAGATCGGAAAGATCTGCGAAGAGAAGAATTGCAAAACACTGGTGAAGAGCAAGAGCATGGTCACAGAAGAGATCCATCTCAATCACTACCTGGAAAAGAAAGGGATCCAAAGTATAGAAACCGATCTGGGCGAATATATTCAACAGTTGGATGGGGAGCCGCCATACCATATCGTTACTCCCGCAATGCACAAAAGCAAAGAAGATATCGCGAAGCTTTTTGCGGAAAAACTTGGAACGGATCCTTCACTTACCCCGGAACAGTTAACGCTTGTAGCGCGTGATATCCTCCGGAAAAAATACCAGGAAGCAGAAATAGGCGTAACGGGCGCAAACTTTATTATAGCTGATATCGGCGCTGTGGCAGTGACAGAAAACGAAGGCAATGGCCGGTTGAGTTGCTCCATGCCAAAGACACATATTGTGATCGTAGGGATTGAAAAAGTAATTCCGTCGATGACGGATCTTGCACTGTTCTGGCCGCTGCTCGCAACATTTGGAACAGGTCAGCGCATTACCTCATACAACACAATTATTGCAGGGCCAAGACAGGCCAATGAAACGGATGGTCCGGAGGAAATGTATGTGATATTGCTTGACAATGGCCGCACCAATATTCTTGCGAATGAAAAACAACGCGAGAGTTTGTATTGCATCCGTTGCGGCGCCTGCCTTAATGCCTGCCCGGTATATAAAAATATTGGCGGTCATACATACGGTACCACTTACAGCGGACCAATCGGCTCTGTGATCACACCGAACCTCAAGGACATGGGCGAATGGAAGCATCTCAGCTATGCTTCATCTCTTTGCGGAAACTGTACAGAAGTTTGCGCTGTGAAGATCAATCTGCATGAGTTATTACTGGAGAACAGACATGAAGCTGTGCACGATGGTGAAACGGATCTTTCTGAAAAGATGGTCTGGAAAATGTGGAAGCAGGCCATGCTCCGGAGAAGCTGGATGAATATGGCCAGTGGAAATATGAAAGGCTGGTTTGTGAACAAGGTAGGAAAAGCCTGGACAAAACACCATGGTAAAATTGAATTTCCCGGCAAATCATTTAATGAACAGTGGCGGGCAAAGTATCCTGCTGAGAAGAAGAAAAAATAGACTGTTATTAGGTTCCAGAAGTTTCAGAGGTTCCAGAGGTTTCACAGGTTTCGTGATGTGCTGTAATTTATCAAGCCTTTGGAACTTTTGAAACCTATGAAACCTTTGGAACCTCTGGAACTTCTGGAACCTCTGAAACACCTAAACCTCACTAAAACTCTCTCGTTGGCCGTGCTTGTTTATACATCGCAAATAACACCAAGACTGCAGTATATTTTCGATTTTATCGGAAAAGAAATATTGCAGGATGGTTTTCAGCTTACAACTGATAAACAGGTTTTCGCCGGTCACACAGGTGCATGTATTAATTATTCCCAGGATAAGATCAATACGCAGGAATTTTTTTTATCTCCCAACCCTTTATTATTTCAGCAAGAGATCTCCGGGCAGGATACAGGTTGTTTTGAACAGGATGGCTTGACATTCTTTTTTAAAACAACGGGTGATCTGCCTTTTGATATTTTCGCAGCTTCATTTTTTTTATTAAGCCGGTATGAAGAATACCTGCCGCATGAAAAAGATGAATATGGAAGGTATGCATATCAAAACTCGCTGGCATACCGGGAAAAGTTTTTGGACATTCCGTTGATCAATTACTGGATCGCTGATTTCAGCAATAAACTGAAGGAGCGTTTTCCTTCAATTGCGGTTAAAACGCCTGCGTTTTTATTTCTTCCAACTTATGATATTGATATCGCATGGTCTTATAAGCATAAAGGCTGGTGGCGGCAGTTGGGTGGTTTCGGCCGTCTGCTGATAAAAGGCCGGTTCAGTGCTATAAGTGAGCGGATGGCTGTATTAAGGGGAAAAGCAAAAGATCCGTTTGATGCATATGGATGGATGAATCAGTTGCATGAACGGTATAAATTGAAACCGTATTATTTTTTCCTGCTTGCAGATAAAAGAGGAAAATATGATAAAAATATTTCGCCTGCTGATCCCGCAATGAAAAAGCTGATAGAAGATCATCTGATCCATTATCCGACGGGTATTCACCCGTCATGGCAAAGTGGTGATGATGAAAGTTTACTGCAAAAAGAGATCACGCGGCTGGCAGATATTACAGGCAATCCGGTCGTTGCTTCGCGTCAGCATTATATAAGATTTACTTTGCCCGATACTTTCAGAAAACTGATCGCACATAAAATTGGTTTTGATTTTTCCATGGGATACGGAAGCATTAATGGCTTCAGGGCGTCTGTCGCTTCGCCTTTTTACTGGTATGATCTGAAGAATGAAACGGCTACACAACTGATGTTATTTCCGTTTTGTTTTATGGAAGCGAATTCATTTTATGAACAAAAGGATTCGCCAGAGCAGGCCTTGAAGGATATGAGGCATTATTACCGGGTGGTAAAAGAAGTGAATGGAACGTTTATCATGATCTGGCATAATTCATTCCTCGGGACTGATAAGCTTTATGAAGGATGGAGAGAGGTGTACGAGGAGTTTATTAAATCTTTATGACGATTTGAGTAAATCTGCAGCAGATCAGGCATTTCAAATCCCTTCCGCCTCCGGTTGCTCCACCGCCGGCAATGCTTTAAAGGCCCTGTTCACCATATATACGCCGGTCAAGGCCACGATGCCTCCAATAGCAATATAGACCGTTACTTTTTCAGAGAACAATAGCGATCCCAATAAAACAGCTACGACCGGATTTACATAAGCGTATATAGAAGCCTGTTCAGTAGGAAGGTTTTTCAGCGCATAGATATAAGCGATAAAGGAAAGCAGCGATCCAAATAACACAAGGTAACCAACCGATGCCCATGACTGCCACGGAATTTCATCAAATGGAATAGCGAGTTTATTGGTCGGCGTATTTGCAACCTGGGTAAACACCAGCAAGATAAACCCCGAAATCACCATTTGCAGACCTAAACTGAAATATGGATTGAAGGAAGCCGCTTTCTTTTTTGTATAAAGTGTACCAAAAGCCCAGGTCCATGTAGCGGCAAGAGAAATAAAAATACCGAAGCGGAAATCCGGATCAAGAAAATCTTCCAGGTGATCAAAGAAAACAATGCAAACTCCGGCAAATCCAACCAGTAGTCCGATGATCGCTTTTGAAGGAAGTTTACCGCTTGAAGTGAAAAGACCGATCACTACAAGCCACAGGGGAAATATCGCGCCAATGATCGATCCGAGACCAGCCGTAATATGTTGCAGTCCCCAGGTACTGAGGCCGTTGGTCAATGCAAAATTGAGCAGGCTTAATATCACAATGCTGATCCATTCTTTCCTGTCGGGCAGCTTTGCTCCTTTAGACAGAAAGAAGATCACATAGCACAAGCCTCCGATCGATTGACGGATACCCGCCATCTGCAGCGATGGCATGTACTTCACCCCCTGCTTTGAGGCAAGCCAGGTAGTGCCCCACAGAATACAAACCATCGATAAGGCGAAGAGCGCTTTTGCTTTTGTGCCTTTCCGATGGATCGTTAACGGGTTAAAAGCCGACAACTCCTTTAGGGAGTTGCCGGTTTGTGATAAGGTTTTGTATATGTCGAATCGGGGCATTAATGTTTGAAATGCCTTGTGCCGGTGATCACCATGGCAAGGTTATTCGCTTTGCAGTATTCGATGGAATCGTTATCGCGGATAGAACCGCCCGGTTGGATAAATGAAGCGATGCCGGCTTCATGTCCCATTTTTACACAATCATTGAATGGAAAGAATGCGTCACTCGCCATTACCGCACCATTCAGGTCAAAATTGAATTGCTTCGCTTTTTCAAGTGCCTGTCTCAGAGAATCGATACGGCTTGTCTGACCGCAACCTTTCCCGATCAGCTGCTTGTTTTTTACCAGCGCAATTGCATTTGACTTAAGATGTTTGCACACAAGATTTGCAAAGATCAGATCGTCTTTTTCGGTGGCAGTTGTATCCCGGCCGCCGGCTTCTTTCCAGTCTGCAAAATTACCTTCGTCAACGCCCTGTATCAATACACCATTCAATACAGACTTATATTGTGTTTTATTCTTCGGTTGAGCTTTCAGTTGCAGCAGGATGCGGTTCTTTTTTGATTTAAGGATCGCGAGTGCGTCTTCCGCAAAGGAAGGAGCGATCAGTACTTCAAAGAACAGTTCATTGATCGCTTCAGCGGTTGCTTTATTCACTTCGCTGTTGGTAACGAGTACACCGCCAAATGCACTTTCAGGGTCGCCGGCCAGTGCAGCATCCCAGCTTTCTTTGATATTGCTGCGTTGCGCGATGCCGCAAACATTGGTGTGTTTGATAATGGCGAAAGTGGTGCCTGCTCCTGCAAATGGAAATTCATTGATGAGTTGTACGGCCGCATCAACATCCACGAGGTTATTATAAGAAAGTTCTTTACCATTCAACTGGCTGAACAGTTTGTCAAGATCACCATAGAAAACACCTGTCTGGTGGGGGTTCTCACCGTAGCGCATCGTCTTCGGGAATGGAATTGATTCGAGGAAATACAAAGAACTGTCCGGGTTAAAATATTTCGCGATGGCTACATCATAATGTGCTACGGTTTCAAATGCCTTTGCTGCAAACATTTTGCGCTGCTCGATCGAAAGCTCACCGTTTTGATCGCGGAGTAATTCCTCCAGTACGGAATAATCTTTTTTTGCAGCGATCACGGCTACATCACGGAAATTCTTTGCCGCAGCGCGGATCATGGATGGTCCACCGATATCGATCTTTTCGATAATCAGTTTTTCTTCATTGGTCGAAGCAACGGTTTCTTCAAACGGATAGAGGTCAACGATCACCAGGTCAAGCTCGGGAATATTGTACTGTTTCATTTCCTGAACATGCGTATCGTCATCCCTTTTGCCAAGAATACCGCCGAATACAGACGGGTGAAGGGTCTTGACCCGTCCGCCTAGTATGGATGGATAAGTGGTGAGATTTTCTACCGGAACCACGGCAATGCCGAGTTTTTCAATAAACTGCTGTGTACCGCCGGTAGAGTAGATCGTTACTCCATTTTCAGCCAGTTGCTTTACAAGGGATTCCAAGCCGTCTTTGTAGAAAACGGAGATCAATGCTGATTGGATCTTCTTATTCATCCGTAATTTTTTTGATGTTGATGTGGGCCGGCCTGCGAAAGGCCTCTTAAAATGAGCCGCAAAAGTACGCTATCATAAGTTCATCACAAAAGCTCCTTTTGATCTTACGTCATGAAACGGGATGCCAAGTGAATCGCAGCGTTGCTGCCATTTCCGGCATTTCCAGGCGGGAACAGTGGCGTCTGCGACTACCTGCCTGATATTCATGGTTTGCGGGAACCCGGCTGGATCAGCAGTGGGATCTTGTGTGAGGATCAGCAGGTCGATCAGCGGTTTTTCCGCAGCCATGAAATAATCTGTTCCCGAACCGGCAAGCACTATTTTTTTTGAGAGAAAGGAAAAGAGATTGCCGTTGCGTGCCAACGTTGCGATCCTGGCAGGTTTCAACCGGAACAGGATCCGTGTTGCTTTTGTATGAAGATCGTTTGCCGGAATCTTTGTATCAAAGGAAACGTAGTTCCGTCCATTTACAAAATCGATGGCCTGCTGATATATGATGATCTTTTGTTGGCGTGACGCCTCCATGAAAGACGCGCAGCGAAGTACAGTAAAAATGGTGATACTGATCAGACTGATATAGGCCAGCAGCCTGATCTTTTCTTTATAAACAAAACAGGATAGTAATGTTACTATCAATATCATCAGCAATCCTGCCTGCGGCAAACTGATCTGCAAGCCATTCCAAACGGCAAAAGGGAGCTGTTCGATCCGTTCAACACTTGTGTTCATGAATGAGATCAAAACACTGCAGAGTTTTGCCGTATAGATAAAAACGAATGGTATAAAACTAACGGCACAAAGAAGCAGCTCTGCCAGCAAAATGAGACTGGATACCGGGACTGCAATGAAATTGGAAATAAGAAAATAATTCGGGAATTGATGAAAATGATAAATGCAGACGGGAAGTGTGAGAAGTTGCGCAGCAATAGTTACTGCATTCATCTGCCAGATCATATCGACGAGTTTGTTTTTAAAACTCATTAATCCGTAAACCGGTTTCATAAAACCGACGATTCCGATGATGGCCGTGTAGGAAAGCTGAAAGCCTGCATCCCACAACCAGTAAGGGTTGTAACAGAGAAGGATGAATGCCGAAAGCGCCAGCGAATTGTAAATGGACGATCTCCGGGAGAGGCTGTTGCCGATCACGATGCAGGTGAACATGATCGCGGAGCGCAGCACCGAGGGCTGTGCTCCCGCAAGCAAAGTAAAGATCCAGAGTCCGCCGATGATGAGAACAGGTGCAAGCCATTTCAATCTGCGGTGACTGGATATAGGTTGTAATAGTTTTACCAGTAACCAGTAGATAAGCCCGAGGTGCAGCCCGGATATTGCGATGATATGCACCACACCGGTGTTGGTATAGGATTGCACAAGCGTTTTATCCAGTTCATTTTTATATCCGATCATCAGCGCTTCGGCAAGACCGCGTTCGCGTTTGCCGGGAAAGGCTTTTTGCAAAACACTTAAAACCCATTGCCTGATGTTCCCGACAAAACGTTGTAGCCAGGGTTGACTGTTGCCGGTAACAACAAAATCTTTTTTAATAAAAACCTGGTGTGTAATACCCTGAAAGAGTGCATAGCGGTGAAAGTCAAACCCTCCTGGGTTTGCATTGGAAGGAACAGGGACGAGGGCAGCTGTGGTAATGATCTCATCACCCGCAGAAAGCCGAAGGTTGTCAGAATCTTTACTGAAGTAGGTGAGGATGGTTCCGCGCACAGGTATTTGCCGTCCATCCCTGATCAGCAAAAAAAGATCCGCTTCGGATTTCAATGTATTTGTTCTTTCAACCGGTTTTTCAAGAAGTTTTATTACCAGTGCATCAGATTCTTTGTATATATTACCGGGCCAAAGCGAGCGATTTCGGGCATCCTGTCGCCAGACAGACAACGCTCCCAAAGCAGCAAACAAAATAAATACCGATAGGCCATTGATGAAACCCGATTTGTACCGGTGGAAAAAAGGGAATAGCGGTAAGCTGTAAAACCCTACCAACGCGGTACAGATCAATGCCAAACCTTGAATAACACTGACCGGAAGTGGCCAGTAGTATTGCTGCGCAAGTCCCATAAAAAAAGGGATGAGCAACCGGATCACAGGCAACTTTTTCCAAAAGAAAATAACGCGATAAAGCATAGTACGGAGTATGGGTTAGGGGTTTCTACGGGAAATAAACTTTCCGGATGATTTTCACCGCTTTTCCAAGTACGTTCAAAAATTCAATATTCATACGGTGTTCTCACCATTTTTTCACGGTGAAAAACACCGGTGATTTGACGGTTTTGTTTAGATATTTTAGCGGTTTTTATTCCATTTTTTCCTCGGAATTGCCTGATAATCCATATCGTACAAATATGTTTAATTTGTAAATTATTGATTATATAGAAATTATACGATACGCTCCTACCATAGCCTGCGATAGTTTTATCTCGTAAACGGTTTTACAGTACTCAAAAAATTTAAGGCTATGGTAACTATTCAAAAAAAATCATTAAAGGTTGGCAAGCAAGTAGACACAAAGCATGTGGATAATGCAATGCGTAACTACAAACAGGAAAGATGGATTCAGAATTCTCAGCGTCTGGGAAAAGAAGATTCACTGAGCGTTTGGTATAGCATTGAAGAGCTGGAAGAGTTTATTGCTATGAGCAAAGAACACGGTGCCGACGGTATCAAACTTTATTTCGGAGCTTACGATAAAGACTATACAGAGCAGCCTTTGTACGCTGGTCGTCAAACGATCGTTCTGGTTGCGACGAAGCATAAAGAATCTGAGAGTGGGTTTAATAATAAAGACATTTACATCCAGACAGAACAAGGGTCGTCCATCCTTGCTTACAATACAGGTGTGATCTGCCCACCATTCTGTACCCGCGATGGAGGTCTCGGCGGCGGAACAGGTATTTCTATTGTTGACAATGGTGACGGTATGGTAGTAGTATAAGTGCTTCGGAAAAGCCCTGACAAAAGACTTAACCTCCACTCATGGAGGTTTTTCTTTTTAATGCTACTTTTATTTGTAGTATTGGCGCATGAATCCGTTATTCATTTATTTTATTGGTGTCAGTTTTCTGGCAAGTTTAACCGTCTACTTTTTCAACCGGCCTGCTCCATTTTATCTGAAACTTTTCGCGCCATTTTTATTTGCAACAGTATGCGTGGAGCGATACGGCCTCTATCTTTCAGATCACAGCAAACCGAATGTTATTTTATATAATCTTTTTTCCGTTTTTGAATTCTGTTTTTACCTGTTCATCCTTTCACTCGTAATTTCAAGAGTTACCGTCAAAAAGGTCATCTACGCCACAATTGTTACCTATGCTGCCGGTGCCGTGATCAATATCTTTTTTATCCAGGGCACCAGGACATTTCATACAATTACCTATTCCATCGGCTGTCTGCTGGTCGTTACTTTTTGCATCATCTATTTCCTTGAACTATTCCGTTTGCCGAAATCGGTAAAGCTGCATAATAACCCCGCATTCTGGATTTGTTCCGGCCTGCTTTTTTATTTCTGCTGCGGGTTTCCTCTCTTTGGGCTGATTAACTATCTTGTGACAATCTCAGACTTGCTGATCAGGAACTTTTACCTGATCAGTACGATTCTGAATATCACTTTATATTCCCTATTTACGATCGGCTTTTTATGCAGACTCAGGATCAGGAAATATACATCGTAACGATAGTCGGGCTGCTACTGGGTTTACTACTGGTTGGATTCATCGTTACTGCACTTTACCTCTACCAACGGCGCCAGCGCCGGCAGGAGCTGGAGGTGGAGCGGTTGAAGGATATGTATGAAAAGGAAGCCCTTCGTTCACAACTGGAGATCCAGGAAGATACTTTCAAAACCATTGCACAGGAACTGCACGATAATATCGGCCAGATGTTATCCGTCGTTAAGCTGACTCTCTCAATTGTACCGGTTGAAAAAGAACATGTGGCATTCGAACAGATACAAAGCTCACAACAACTATTGAATAAAGCCATCTTTGATCTTTCCAATCTGACAAAAGGGCTGCATACCGACCGCATAGCCCAGATCGGTCTGGCCGAATCCATCCGCTTCGAGTTATATGCACTAAAAAAGGCGGGCATACTGCAGGTGCAATTTTCCATCGATGGCAATGAGGTAGAACTCCCTGAACAAAAATCCATTTTCCTTTTCCGCATCTTCCAGGAGTCTTTAAATAATATCCTAAAACACTCAAAGGCCACTTCACTGATCGTACATTTGAGCTTTTCGGAGGAACTGTTCACGATGGAGATCACAGATAATGGAGTAGGATTTGACGTGGGCGCTAAAAGAGGCTCTACCAATTCCTACAGCGGAGTAGGATTGAAAAGTGTTTTCAATCGCGCTAAGCTTATCGGTGCCGATCTTTCTATCGACAGCAGCCCCACCAATGGTACAACAATCTGGATAGAACTTCCTTTGGATAAGGAATCATAATCATGGCAAAAACAATCAAGAAAATACAAGTCGCAATTGCTGATGATCACAGTTTACTTCGCAATGCGCTGGCCAAACTAATCGGAACTTTCGAGGGATACACCGTTATATTCGAAGCTGACAATGGAAAAGATCTGCGCAATAAGATCATGCAGAACGTGGTTCCGGATATAGTGCTGCTCGATATCAACATGCCCGAAATGGATGGTTTTGAAACGACCCAATGGCTTCACAAAAACTATCCCCATATACGGATCCTCGCCCTTTCCATGCTGAGCGATGAAAAGACGATCATCAAAATGTTCCGCCTCGGCGCAAAAGGATACCTCCTGAAAAATACCGACCCCGGTGAGCTGAAACAAGCCCTGGATTCGATCGTTGACAAAAATGTATATCTCTCCGAATATGTTTCCGGCAAACTGGTGATGGGCCTTCACCAGGAAGCCGAGCCCACATCAAAGGAAGTAGTGCTGCAGGAAAAGGAACGGGAATTCCTCCGCTGGGTCTGCTCTGAACTTTCCTACAAAGAGATCGCGGAGAAAATGTTCCTGAGCCCAAGAACGATCGATGATTACCGTCAGTCACTATTCAATAAGCTGAAAGTACATAGCCGCGTGGGGTTGGTGATGTATGCGATTAAAAATGGGGTTGTGGAGATCTGATACACGGATTTTATTACGCGGATTACGCAAATTAAACTACAACTGGAGAAGGCGTACTACATAAATCTATACGATTTAATAGTACGCCTTCCTCTATAGTAAATTAATTCGCGTAATCCGCGTAATAAAATCCGCGTGTTTATTTGGATAAGTACATGCTACGATCCTTATAAAGCTGTCTGAAATACGGATCTCTCAGATCTTTTACAAAACGGATCGCTTCACCGGTCGATTTCATTTCAGGTCCGAGCTCTTTGTTCACACCGGGGAATTTATTGAAGCTGAACACCGGCTCTTTGATCGCGAAACCTTTCAACTTCTTTTCAAATTTGAAATCCTTCAGTGTGTTGGCGCCAAGCATGACCTTTGTTGCTACATTGAGATAAGGGATCTGGTATGCTTTCGCGATGAACGGTGTGGTACGTGATGCGCGAGGATTCGCCTCGATCACAAATACTTTTCCTTCTTTGATCGCAAACTGGATATTGATCAATCCTTTTATGTTCAATGCGCGGGCGATTTTTTCAGAATAGTATTCCATGGTTGTTACTTCCAACGGAGAGAGGTTGAACGCCGGCAAAACCGCGTTACTGTCACCACTATGGATACCAGCGGGCTCGATGTGTTCCATCACACCCATTACATGAAAGTTCTCTCCGTCAAAGATCGCATCCACTTCTGCTTCCTGGCAACGGTCAAGGAAGTGATCGATCAGGATCTTGTTGCCCGGAATATGTTTCAGCAGGCTCACTACCGCTTTTTCAACTTCTTCATCGTTGATCACGATCCGCATCCGCTGACCGCCGAGTACATAGGAAGGACGCACCAGTACGGGGTAACCAACTTTGTTGGCAACAGAGACCGCCTCATCCACATCGTATGCTGTGCCGTAGTCAGGATAAGGAATGTTCAGTTCTTTCAACAGATCACTGAAACGGCCGCGGTCTTCCGCAATGTCCATACTGTCGTAAGAAGTACCGATGATCTTAATTCCTTTATTATGGAGTTTCTCTGCCAGTTTCAATGCGGTCTGACCACCCAGCTGTACGATCACTCCTTCCGGTTGCTCATGCTCGATGATCTCCCAGAGATGTTCCCAATAAACCGGTTCGAAGTATAATTTATCAGCGATATCGAAATCGGTAGAAACAGTCTCAGGGTTACAGTTCACCATGATCGCTTCATAACCCGCTTCCTTGATCGCCAGCAGACCGTGTACGCAGCAGTAATCGAATTCGATACCCTGGCCGATACGGTTCGGACCTGAACCAAGCACGATGATCTTTTTCTTGTCGGAACGCTTGCTTTCGTTATAGTTACCGCTTTCGAAAGTTGAGTAGAAATATGGCGTTTTTGCTTCGAACTCCGCGGAGCAGGTGTCTACCATTTTATATACACGGGTGATACCAGCTTCTTTTCTTTTATTATATACATCCTCTTCATCGCCATGTTCCAGGATGCGGCTGATCTGTTCGTCGCTGAATCCGTTGATCTTTGCTTCTTTCAGCAATTCGACCGGCAATGTTTCGAGGTCGTATTTCGCAATCTCTTTTTCGATATTGCAGATCTTCTGGATCTCCGCGATGAACCAGCGGTCAATACCATTGGTTGCTTTGGAGATCGTACCAATAGAGATGCCTGCCATCAGTGCATCTTTGATACGGAAGATGCGATCCCATTTCGGAGTCTTGATATATTCCAGCAGTTCCTCCGCGTGCATCATGCTCTTGCCATAATAACCGAGACCAACGGCGTTGTTCTCCAGGCTCTGGCAGGCTTTCTGGATCGCTTCGGTAAAGCTGCGGCCGATAGCCATTACCTCACCAACGCTTTTCATCTGAAGGCCTAATGTATCGTTTGCTCCTTTGAACTTATCGAAGTTCCAGCGCGGCACTTTTACGATCACGTAATCAAGTGCTGGTTCAAAATAGGCGGAAGTTGTTTTAGTGATCTGGTTTTCGAGTTCATCCAGGTTATAGCCGATCGCCAGTTTTGCAGCGATCTTGGCGATAGGATAACCGGTTGCTTTGGAAGCGAGCGCCGAAGAGCGGCTTACCCGCGGATTGATCTCGATCGCGATGATCTCTTCTGTTGCAGGGTTCAGTGCGAACTGCACGTTACAGCCGCCGGCAAAGTTACCGAGGTCGCGCATCAGCATGATCGCTGTGTTACGCATCAGCTGCATGGCTGTATCGCTGAGCGTCATAGCCGGCGCTACGGTGATGGAATCACCGGTATGCACACCCATCGGGTCGAAATTCTCTACTGTACAGATGATACAAACATTGTCAGCAGCATCGCGCAGCAGTTCAAGCTCAAATTCTTTCCAGCCGAGTACGGCCTGTTCAACCAGTACTTCGTGTATAGGAGAGGCCTGGAGACCGCGGTTCAGCGCTTCATCCAGGTCATTTTTATCATGTACAAAACCACCGCCGGTTCCGCCGAGGGTAAAGGAAGGACGGATCACGAGGGGAAAGCCGATCTCCTGGGCAAATTCTTTTCCTTCCAGGAAGGAGTTTGCGGTTTTCGCGGTTGCCACAGGTACGCCGAGCTGGATCATCCACTGGCGGAATTTCTCACGGTCTTCAGCTTTGTCGATCGCTTTGATGTCAACACCGATCAGGCGGACATTGTATTTTTCCCAGATCCCGAGATCTTCGGCTTCTTTGGCGAGGTTGAGTGCAGTCTGGCCGCCCATGGTCGGCAGAACAGCATCAATCTGGTTTTCTTCCAAAATTTGCTCAATACTCTCAACTGTTAGTGGAAGTAAATACACTTTATCGGCCATCATGGGGTCGGTCATGATCGTTGCCGGGTTACTGTTGATGAGGTACACTTTCACGCCTTCTTCGCGAAGGCTGCGGGCGGCCTGTGTGCCGGAATAGTCGAATTCACAAGCCTGACCAATAACAATAGGCCCTGAGCCGATGATCAGGACCGAACGAATGGAAGTATCTTTTGGCATTTTTTACTAAGAAGGGTTATCCGGAAGCCCGGGATTTTCAAAACAAATTCCGCAAAATTAAGGGAATCGGGCGGTTTGATGGGATGTAACTGAAAAGTTTTTTGGATAAAGACTGATAGCAGGCTGAAAGTCAAAAATAAAAAGTCAAAAGTCAAAAAAAACACTGGCCGAGTCGACCAAATTTCCAATCCGCAGGGCCGTAATTCGCGGAATCCGCGTAAAAATCCGTGTAACGAGAAGAGCGGCCCCAAAGCCGCTCTTAATATATAGGAGAGATGTCAAAAGCGCGAAAATCAACTGTGGTAGGTGGACATTTCAATTTCGTCCAGCATGATCTCGGAATGTTCGGCATAAGCCTCATTCGCTTCTTTTTCGTGCTGACGACTTTTCATTTTTGAAACCCATTTATGACGCATCTGCTGCCCTTTCACCATTCCAACAAAAACGCCGGCAAATACGATCATGCCAATCACAGCCGAATAAAAAACTTTTCTCATAACACACACTTTAAGCAGTGAAAAAATTTGCTTCTGTAAGTTAAAATTTCGTGCCACATTTTACAATACCACGATATGGGTATAGTGAATTAATATTTTTCTAATAAACCACCCGATAATGCCAGAAGCTGTCCCTCTATAACCTGAGTGAAGGCAAAATGTTTGCAGATCAAAAATGGATATTTGTTAAAAGTTCTCAAACGGGTTTTGTGTATGAGGTATGTTTTGTTTCGCAAATGACCATTATCAGCGCACGTCCCGTATTCATTTCGCTGTTTGATGTCGATGATCGGGTCCCTGCCTGTTAATTGATCAAGCGTCAGATCATGCGAATTGGGGGGATTTCGATTTTATTATTACTTCGCACCTAACATGATCGAACACCGACCATCCAGCATCGAACATCGACCTCCGATCCTGCGTCAGTTAATATGTTTCTGCTTAACTTTAATTCAATGATTCGAATTATTACCACTACTCTCGTTTGTCTGTTGTTGATCCCCGGGTTCGCTTCTTCTCAAACCCCATCGTATCCCAGGGGATATTTTCGTTGGCCATTGAATCTTGCTCCCCAAATTGTAGCAAACCTTGGAGAACTCCGGCCTAACCACTGGCATATGGGACTGGATATCCGCACAGATCAGAAGGTCGATCAGCTGGTATACGCCGCCGCTGATGGTTATGTTGCGTATATCGGTATCCGGCCGCTGAGTTTTGGAAGATTTATTATCATCAATCATCCGAACGGCCTTTCCACGCTCTATGCCCATCTCAATGATTTTGCCCCGGAGATAGAAAAGTATGTGACGGAACAGCAATACAAGCAACAAAGCTGGGCGGTGGAACTGGAGATCCCTCAGCATTTATTCCCGGTTAAAAAAGGGACATTTATTTCCTATAGCGGAACAACCGGCGGATCACAGGGCCCGCATGTCCACTTTGAGATCCGTGATACAAAAACAGGAAAATGCCTGAACCCAATGTTATTCGGTATGCCGCTCCTGGATAATGTGCCGCCGGTGATCAGCCGCCTGGCGCTGTATGACCGCGACGGATCTGTTTTCTATACCAAACCAACATTTTTCGCACTGAAAAAAACGGGCGAAGGCTATGTGCTGAGTAAACCCGGCGTCATCAAAACCTCAAGTGAAAAGATCAGTTTCGCTATCCAGGCATTTGACCGCATCAATGGCTCATCCAATGAAGATGGCATTTACTCCGCCTGGCTTTACCTGGATGATAAACCGGTGAATGGTTTTGTACTTGACAGCATCGGCTATGACCAAACGCGTTACCTGAATGCGCAGATCGACTATACGCTTAAATATAACGGAGGACCTTTTGTGCAACATCTGTCGAGGCTGCCGGGAAATACGGGCAATGTCTATCATCCCGCAGGAGAGCAGGGGGTGATCATTTTGAATGACACCATTCTCCACACTGTGCGCATTGAAGTAAAAGATGCGTATCAGAATTTATCCGTGTTGCATTTCTCCGTTCAACGGAAAATGGATCCTTCCGCTGAAAGGACGGTTACTTCGAATGAGAAGCCGTTCATTCCGAATTATGTGAACGTATTGGAAAAACCGGACTTCCAGATCTATCTGCCGGAAAAGGCATTGTACGATACGGTTTATCCATTTTATTCAAGAATGGTTTCCAATGCCGTAAACTCCGTTTCTTCGGCTCATCAGGTAAGCAATCCGTCTATTCCGGTCGAGGGAAGATTGCGTGTTCGCATCAGGCCTGATAAAGGCGTGCAGCCAGCCTGGAGGGATAAACTGATCATACAAAGAAGCTATCGCAATAGTCATGATAACAAAGCGGCAACCTGGACCGGTGACTGGCTCACCGCGGAGTTTGGCGATTTTGGCAGTTACCAGGTATTTGTCGATCTGGTGGCGCCACAGTTCAATGAATTAGGCAAAGGCGATACGGTGAATCTGAGCGGTTCCAAACGGATCGTGTTCACCCCCACCGATAACTTTGGTGTCAAAAGCTTCAGGGCAGAACTGGACGGCCAGTGGCTGCGTTTTACAAATGACAAAGGCCGAAGCTGGATCTATAATTTCGATGAAAGATGCCCCGATGGTGTGCACGAGCTGAAAGTGAGTGTGGAAGATCTCGTTGGCAATGTGACCACAAAAACATGGTGGTTCAAAAAATATCCATACACCCCGCCCGCAAAAAAAGCCGTAAAGAAAACTGTCAAAAAGAAAGCGACCGCGAAGAAAGCCGCCACAAAAAAGAAAAAATAATTATTGGTCAGACGTCTGATTGTCGGACAAACATCCGGCAATCAGACATCTTCATCTGCCATCGATCTTTTGATCAATCCATATTCTTTCCTTTCTTTTGCGCCATGGCAATACAATTAAAAGAAGGCGATAAGGCTCCGGCCTTTACCGGAAAAGATCAGAACGGAAATAAAGTTTCGCTCTCAGCCTATAAAGGACAAAAGCTGGTCCTGTATTTCTACCCTGAAGATGACACTCCAACCTGCACAATCCAGGCTTGCAACTTAAGGGATAATTATGCATTGCTCAAAAAAGAGGGCTTTGCGGTCGTAGGCGTGAGCCCAAATGATATCAGCGATCATAAAAAGTTTGAAACAAAATATCAATTGCCATTCACACTGCTGGCCGATCCCGATCATACGATCATTGATAAATATGGTGTGTGGGGAGAAAAACAATTGTATGGCCGGAAGTATATGGGACTTTATCGTACCACATTTGTAATAGATGAAAAAGGTGTGATAAATAAAGTGTATCTGAGACCAAAAAATAAGGCACATGCGGAAGAGATCATCCGCAACTGGAACCAGATGAATACGAAGAAGTAAGACTGATCCGGTTGCGCCTGAAGGATGAATAATGTCGAACATCGGGCATCGAACATTCCATCCCCGTCAAACTTAGCCAGCTAAAGCAACCCCAGTCATTTTTCATACGATATGTTCCGGCTGACCGCCCCGGCGGTTTACTATCACAGCCGAAAACTACAGTATGAAAAATAGAATCCTTTTATTGACGCTTTTGACAGGACAGCAATTATTCGCGCAGGACTCCACCATTGCCCCTGTATCTCAACCTACAACGGGTAAAGATGTTTCCTATATCTGGGTGTTTTCTTCTCCAAGGTTGATCAACGCCAATACGGTGGAGATGATCCCCAAACATACACTGGAATTTAAAGTGACGCATAATTTCGGCGATATCGCCGGAGATAACGGCGGAAGCAAGACTTTTTTTGGTCTTGATAATGCTACCGACGTACGTATCGGTTTTCAATATGGTTTGAGTAAACGGATCAACCTGATCGCTGCAAGGTCAAAGGGCGCGGGTGCAGTGCAGCAATTGTATGAACTTGGTATCAAATACCGGTTGATACAGCAGGCGGAAGATGCACAGCATCCATTGTCTGTCACGCTCTTCGCCAATAATGTGATCTCTGCCATGACAAAGAGCCCGGTGCCCGGACAGGAAAGTTCTTTTGAAGATTTTTCTGACCGGAATAGCCAGACGGTGCAGTTGATGGTTGCGCGCAAGCTTGGCAAGTTGAGCCTGCAGGTTAGTCCGACGATGGTCCATCGCAATTTTGTGCAGCAGCAGGATGATCAAACCTTATTTGCATTAGGTGGTGCATTGAGAGTGCCGGTAAAAGGCCGCTTCAGTTTACTGCTCGATTACTTCCACACATTCCATAGTCAAAGCAGTGTTGATTACTATAAAACACAGGGTGTTCATTTTTATGATGCGCTTGGGGTAGGTCTTGAGTTTCTTACAGAAGGGCATGTGTTTCATCTGAATTTTACAAATGCAACGGAGATACTGGAGAACAGGTTTATTCCACGCACGGTTACTTCATGGGGTAAAGGCCAGTATCGCTGGGGCTTTACTATCTCGCGTGATTTTAGTTTGTTTTATAAAAAGAAGAATAAGAAAAAATAAAATAGCTCTCATGCAAACCAGTTGGTAACAAGGACGGCCCCTGTTTTTACAGGGGCTTTTGCTAAGGGAATGAAAACGAATGGAGGTGAGAGGGATTTTGGAAAATGATTGTCCGGGCAGGGAGTTTATGGAGAATAATAGTGCAGCCAAAGGTTCAATGGCCGATGACATTGGCCGGAAATATAGTAGCCGGTTATTTTAGAGAGGGTTTTTTGTTATTATCGATACTTTCAATCAAAAGTTTGCTATCTGCCAACGTTGAGATGCCTCTTAACTTAATGTCATTGGGCGGCCGGGGCAAGTAATGAGGTAGTTAGTATGAAGTTATTGTGGAGTTACTGTGCTTACAGGTCTGACTAATGTCTGAATAATATCTGGGCAATGTCTCATCAACGTCTGAGTAACGTCCCAAAAAGTCTCACAAAGTCCCAGAATATCCCAGGAAGTCCCAGATGCCTCTCAAAACTTCAGCGCAGTTTGAAAGAGCGGTATGATGCTCCGGAATAGCAGCGGGTATGCTGATTAGCAAACGACTCATGTAATTTAGCAAAAATAAAGCACATGGCGAAGTATGAAAGTTATGGGTGTATATCTTTTTACATTCCTGGTGTGGGGAGATACAGATAGCCGGACCAGGAAAAGACCAGCTTTCTCCTGACTCAACAATGAATAGCCGTCTATGGGCAGTATTATATTTTCTGATGACACTGAATTTAAAAAAGCCGGCAGGAATCTATTCCGCCGGCCTTTCTATTCAAACCTGTTAACCAAACAGTCTTAATCAGTATAACGTCCGCCGGCGTTGATCCATGCGGTGATCTTGTCTTTATCTGCCTGGGCTAAAGGACCGGTAGGAGGCATTGAAGACGGATTATTATCTACTGCTCTTGCTTTGATCCTGTCTTTGTGGGTTACGATATTGCATTCAACCTGCCAGTTCATACCGCCGTTTGCAATTGAGTTGTTGTGACAGCTTTGACAGTTGTTTGCAATAAGCGTTTTCACTGCGGAAAATAATGGCCCTGCTGTTGCGCTAGCAACATTTACTGTAGTTGAGCCGGTGCATCCATTTGCATCTTTTGCAGTAACAGTATAATTACCTGCTGCGAGATTGCTGAATGTTCCGGTGGCCTGGAATGTGGTGCCATTGATGCTGTAAGTAAGACCAGTGCTTCCCGTTGCGGTTGCGTTGATTGCTCCACTGTTGGATGTTGTGCATGCAGCAGTGGGAGTAGCTGTGGCTGTTACAACAATATTCACACCGGCACAGCTTGGTGTTGGTGCTACGAGTGTAAATGACTGTGTGCCCGTACAACCGGCTGCTGACTTTGCAGTGATGGTATAACTGCCGGCAGCAAGGTTGCTGAAAGTTCCGGATGATTGAAATGCGCCGTTATTGATACTGAATGTAAATCCGGATCCGCCGGTTGCACTGACGGAGATGCTGCCGTTTGTTCCGCCAACAGTGGTTGGATTTGTTGGTGTACCGGTGACTGCGATAGTTACACCAGCACAGGCATCAGTGGGAGGAGGATCTCCACCACCCTTTTTGCTACAGGCGATCGCGATCATCGTGCATACCGCCAGGAGAGATAAGACAACTGCAAAGTTCTTTTTCATACCAGGAGTTTTTTGATGGAATCGTTGGATCGTTTAGCAGAGTTGCCTATGGAAGTGTATTTATTTTACAGAGATATGATAATGAAATCAGCTTAATAGTATGTCGTTTTTTTCTGTTTTATAAGTGTTTTTTTCTGATTGTATTTTTTGAGGGTGGAGATAGATTACACGTTGAACTAAATGTGTAGAAGATGTCTTTGGAGAAATATAAACTAACTGCCAGGGATCATAACAAGCTTTTTGAATTTGTTAGTGTTGGGATTAATGGAGCAATCAAAAAAAAGGTCAGGTTCAGGAAGATGTTTGATCATAATATATATAATATGGAATTTGGTGATGCAGTACCTGACTCTGATGAGGTGGACGATATGGCAGTCTCAGATAACGGAGATACATTGAAAATACTTGCAACGGTTGCAGAAGCAGCGAGGATTTTTCTTGAAGCGTACCCACATGAGATAGTGTATCTGGAAGGAAGCACAAGCGCACGTACCAGACTATATCAGATAAACATTAATAGATTTCTTTCAGAAATATCGAGTCGATTTGAAGTATACGGTCGAAGTAACCTAGAGTGGAAAAAGTTTTCGCGCGGTTTAACGTATGAATCATTCCTCGTTTGCCGACGAAAGATTACTTTTAATTAATAAACTAAAACTATGAAACTAGCAGATACTGAATTAGAAAAAAAATGTCGGGCCATTTGTAAGAAGTACGGAGTTAAATATGACTCTACCCCAGTAAGACCAAGCCCAACTCCGTCGAAAAAGACCATACGGGCTAATGAGGAAATAGCGCGCTATGGTCTTCCTAAAGAATTCTATGAGCGTATTAAAGAACGATCATAATATTGTTTGATAAACATTTTGAGACCGGCCGAAAAACTCCACCGCCGGTCTCAAATTTATAATGAAGGGTTAGTCCGGATTAACACAACATCATCTGCTTACTTATTTTTTACAAAAGGCTTAAATCCTAATGTAAATAATACACCCGTGTTGTTCAACTTCACCTTCCCAAATCCAACCCCACTCAACGGTAGTTTGGCATAAGGCTCAGCCATCAGTGAAAGCCTGTCGGAGAATTTATACTGATATCCTCCTGAAAGCTGGAGTATAGTAAAGAAATGATTATTTTCATCCTGTATCGTTCTTTCTCTGTACATCGGTACACCCCAGTTGTCTTTATAATAATATTCATAGGTTTCTTTCTTCATCAGATAAGAAGATAAGCCTGTTGAAACAAACCACTGATGTTTCTTTTTTGAAGGAAAGGTATAAACAAGATTCAGTGGGATTTCATACACCAGGCAATTCGCATCGATCTTCTCCAGATTGGTGTAATAATTCCAGAAACCTTTTGGCGGATGATAATCACTTGAATCCGCATAATACAACTTCCGGCCAACCATAAACCCGGATCTTACCTGGAAGCGATCGCTGAACGCATAACTGATACCAACGCCGTATTGCATTCTCCATTTGCCTGTTTTTTCCATACCTACCATACTCAGGTCTGGGCCAGCAGAAATACTGATATGCCATTTGCCACTGTTACCCGCACCTTGTTTTTTTTCTTTTTTGGCTAAGGGCTCAGGTTCAGTAGAACTGTCCTTTGCTGCTTTTGAAACATCCTTCGTTGAATCCGGATTGTGTTCTATCGGAGCTGCGGTAATTGTTTCAGGTGCATCCGTAACGTTGCCTGGCTGAGGATCCTGTTCGTTAGTGATCACATTGGTATTCACGGAAGAGATGCCTGTCGCAGAGGAGTTCTCCTGTATTCCGTGATCAGGCTTCTTCGTTCTGGTTGTTTTCGAAGGTTTATACTCGTGCCTTTTAGTACTATTCGTGTAAACAGGGGTTGCACGGTTACTGATATCTGTTTCCGCTGTTATTTTGCTATCAATGATCTGTTTTTCGGTACTGTTCGCTAATGAAGGTTCCTTGCCGGAAATGGTTTTTTCTTCTGCAGTCGGCTTTTCGTCAATATTATTTCCGATAGGAGCAGAATGGTTTGGATTTGTTTCATCAGTTGTTGATGACCAGTTGCTGGCTGTTTGAGCGAACGGAGGATTTTCCGGGCGGCTTTTATAAGTAGTGAGCATCACGGTTGCAGGAATGCCAACCAGCAGGAAGAGAAGAAAACCCCAAAGAATGGGTCTTTTCTTTTTTTCCTGTGGAAGGTGTTTATCCAGCAAAGCATGCATCTTGTCCCAGTCTTCTTCCCGGAACGGAGGTTCATGGCTGCCGGCGCCATCCTGTATTTTTTTATCTATGTCGTCAGACCACATTTTTACTGACTATTACGTTTTGTTGAAACAATATCTTCTGCAATTGTTTTTTTGCTTTTGCCAGATTTGATTTTGATGTGCCGGTTGAAATGCCGAGTTCTTTGGCGATCTCATCATGGCTGAATCCTTCAATCACAAACAGGTTGAATACCGTCCGGTAGCCCGGTGTCAGGTATTTGATAGCCTGCAATATCTCTTCATATGATATCTTATCCAGGGCGTCTTCGTGCGTGTCAGGAACATGGAGATAAGATTCGTTAAGCTCCCCGGTCAGCTGGTGTTTTTGATTTTTACGGAAATGATCAATGGCTGTGTAGATCATGATCTTCCGCAGCCAGCCCTTGAATGAGCTGACAGTATCGGTATAAGCCGGTTTGAACCGGTAGATTTCCACAAAAACTTTGAGAAAGCCGTCATTAAGTATTTCGGTGGCGTCTTCCTGGCTGTTCGTATAGCGGTAACAAATGGACATAGCATACCCATAGAAAGAGCTGTATATCTTTTTCTGGCTCTCCCTGCTGTTCAGGGTACATCCCCTGATATGCTGCTGTAATTCGTCCGCGGAAAGCAAATCCTGTTGGTTTAAACGGTGTATCGTGAAAAATGAAAAGAAGGTTGCCTTAGAAGATACGAAAATTTTGAGAAAGGGGGTGTGGAAGGTTCCAGAGGTTTAATAGGTTTCAGAGGTTAGGGATCCTTCATCAGGTTACGAAACTTCTGGAACCCAGGGAACCTTTGAAACCTTTGGAACCTGCTACAGCTTTCCAAACTACCGGCCATCCCCAAACACCCACTCCACTTCCCCTGTCCTGAATTCCTCTTCAATCCCGTGTTCCGTTACCAGCAAGCCATCCGGAGAAACTGTCCTGATCAATGCCTCAAAAACACGGTTGTTCTTTTTCAACTTCACCCGTTCATTTTTCTTATATAAATTATTGAGATAGAGATTGTAAACTGTATCAAAACCGGACGCCTGAAGTGTACGGAAACGGTCATTGAGCCGACCGCAATATTCCTTTGCCAGCTCAACCGGATCAAAATTTTTACCGGTTATTTGTTTTAACGAAACGGGATTTCTTACGCCTTCCGGAAACCGTGTCTGATTGATATTGATCCCACTCCCGGCAACGGCCCATTTCCATTCGTGATTGCCGCCTATTATGTTCTCAATCAATATTCCACCTGCCTTTCTGTCCTGCCAATACAGGTCGTTGGGCCATTTTATTCGAGTATCCTCTCCGGCATATTTGCTGAACAGCTCAAAAGCTGCCACGGCGACGCAGGCACTTAGCTGGAATTGCTGGCTCAAGGACAGGGATCGGGGGTCTATAACCACACTCAGTATAAGGTTTACGCCCTTCTCCATCGTCCATACCTTGCCGCGCTGGCCTTTGCCAGCCACCTGTTCATGCGCAAAAAAAGCGGTGCCATGCTGTGCCAATCCAGCATGTAATTGTTGAAGGGCATAATTGTTGGTACTGTCAACAGACTCCAGCTCAATAAATGGCGTCCCAAAGGCAGGGTAAAAGGGCACTTGTTGCAATTAATTGCTATTTTTGAGCAAAGTAAATGAGTTTATGGTTCCGGGTTTATAAGTTTATTATGTGAGCCTACCTAAAAGACCTCCCAGGCCAAAAACTAAACAGATAACTAAAAACATCTAGATTATTGGAACAACTTGCATCCTTGTCTACCCGCAAAAAGAAAAGTGCAGCCCGGTTAACTCAGCGCTCCAAGATTATCAAAACCATTATTTCCGCAATACAGGAGAAAAAAGGTGAAAAGATCGTTTCTCTTGATCTTCGCAAGATCGATGAAGCCGTTTCCGATTTTTTTATAATCTGTGAAGCGGGAAGCCAGCCACAGGTCAGGGCTATTGCCGATAATGTGCAGGACCAGGTAAAGAAACTGTGCGATGAAAGCCCCTATCATCATGAAGGCCAGCAGGCTTCACAATGGATCCTCATCGACTACGTTAACGTGGTGGTTCACGTTATGCTGCATGAAAACCGCGAATTTTACAAACTCGAGGAAATGTGGAGCGATGCGGTAGCGGAACACCATGACGAATAATGTTAAAATGCCGGCTCTGCCGAACTATATAATCAATATCTTTTTATTATTAATAGCAGGAACACTGGAATATGTCACAAGAACCATCATATAACAAGAACGAGAAAAACCAGCCTCCCAGGTTCGGCAACCGCCCCAATAGCGGAGAAGAACCCAATGGCGGCCGAAAAGGACCAAAGTTCAGTATCTACTGGATCTATGCAATCATCTTCGCTATCCTGATCGGATTCCAGGTATTCGGAGGTGCATTCAATTCAAACATGGCGCCTGTTACCCAGCAATTCTTTATGGACGCGCTGAAAGCAGGTGAAGTGAAAGAATACACCGCCATCTCCAACAGGAATATTGTAAAAGTTGAACTGACCCCAGCGGCCGTTACCAAATACAACACTTTCCTTGTTGAACAAAACCAGGGAACAAAATTGCCGAAATCAGGACCACAGGCAAGCTTCAAGATCCTTTCTGTAGAAGCTTTCGCCGCTGATATGCGTGATTTTTTAAAAGACAACCCGGGCATTAAACCTCCTGGTAAAGTCGATACTGACAGCGATCTTTTCAGCAAAAGCGTATCGTTCCTTCTTCCCATCCTTTTATTCATCGGCGTATGGATCCTGCTGATGCGTAAGATGGGGACCGGCGGCGGTGCAGGCGGTGGCCCCGGCGGCATTTTCAATATCGGTAAATCAAAAGCTACCCTGTTTGATAAAGGCACTAAAGTAAATATCACCTTTGCTGATGTGGCTGGCCTCGATGAGGCTAAAGTGGAAGTAATGGAGATCGTGGACTTCCTGAAAAGTCCTAAAAAATATACGGCCCTCGGTGGAAAGATCCCCAAAGGCGCCCTGCTCGTCGGCCCTCCGGGTACAGGTAAAACATTGCTGGCAAAAGCAATGGCGGGTGAAGCACAGGTTCCGTTCTTCAGCCTTAGCGGTTCTGACTTCGTTGAAATGTTCGTGGGTGTTGGTGCAAGCCGTGTAAGAGACCTGTTCAAACAGGCGAGAGAAAAAGCTCCTTGTATCATCTTCATCGATGAGATCGATGCGATCGGCCGCGCCCGTGGTAAGAACGTGATGATGAGCAACGACGAACGCGAAAGCACACTGAACCAGCTCCTCGTTGAAATGGATGGCTTTGGTACAGATACCGGCATCATTGTGCTGGCTGCAACCAACCGCCCTGATGTACTGGACTCAGCACTGCTTCGTCCCGGCCGTTTCGACAGACAGATCTCGATCGACAAACCAGATGTGAAAGGACGTGAAGCGATCTTCAAAGTACACTTGAAACCAATCAAGATCTCTGAAACACTCGATATTCATAAACTGGCTGAACAGACACCAGGCTTTGCCGGTGCGGATATTGCCAACGTTTGTAATGAAGCTGCACTGATCGCCGCTCGTAATGGAAAAGCTGCGGTAGATATGCAGGACTTCCAGGATGCGGTTGACCGTGTGATCGGTGGCCTTGAGAAAAAGAACAAGATCATTTCTCCTGATGAGAAAAAGATCATCGCTTATCACGAAGCTGGTCACGCCATCTGCGGCTGGTATCTTGAGCATGCTTACCCGCTGCTGAAAGTAACCATCGTTCCGCGTGGTACTGCCGCTCTCGGATATGCGCAATACACACCGAAAGAGCAGTACCTCTATAATACAGATCAACTGAGCGATCAGATCTGTATGACACTCGGTGGCCGCGCAAGTGAAGATATCTTCTTCGGAAAGATCTCAACAGGTGCTCAAAATGACCTGCAACAGATCACACGTATTGCCTATGCAATGGTGACTGTGTATGGTATGAATGATAAAGTGGGTAATGTCAGCTTCTACGATCCTCAACAGGAAACAAGCTTTACAAAACCGTATTCAGAAGAAACTTCCAAGATCATTGACCAGGAAGTTCGTCAATTGATCGATGATGCATATTCAAAGACCAAACAACTCCTGACTGATAAAAAAGAGCAGGTGGCTAAACTGGCTGAAGCATTATTGCAAAAAGAAGTACTCTTCCAGAGTGATGTGGAATCACTGATCGGTAAAAGGCCTTTCGAAGAAAAGAAAGCATTGACGGAAGAACAAAATGTGGAACTGAATCCTGAAAACGGTGAGATCTCTGCAGGTGTTCCTCCTTATGATAGCGATATCACGAACAAATCGTTGCAATAGCAGTAATCAGCAATAAGTAAAAAGTAAAAATTCACCCCGCTTACGAATTGAAGCCTTTTCAACCAGTAAGCGGGGTTATTTTTGAATTTTTACTTTTTACTTATTTAACCTTCGAATTTAAGCACTGATGAGCTTTTCTCCCGCAAAAGAAAACATTCTGAAAAAGATCAGGACGGCCTTAAGCAATCCAACGCCTATCCCTTTTCCAAAAAGTGAAGGAAGTGATTCCGTGTATAAACCGCCAATGGAAGAAGTAACGGTTGAATTCGCAGAAGAGTTCAGCAAGCTGCAGGGACGCTTTGTTTATTGCATAAACCGGCAGGAGCTTGCGTTCCAGTTAAGCAGCCTGATCCGGAAGATGGATTGGCAGAAAGTCTTTTGCCTGGAAGATAAACTGATCGGGGGCATTGATCTTGATGACCGGCAGGTAAAAACAGACCTGGCTGGTTGCGACGTATCCATCACCGGATGCGAATATCTCGTTGCCCGGACCGGTTCAATCGTTATGAGCGCCGCACAGCAAAGCGGCAGAACCACCAGCGTATATGCACCTGTTCATATTTGCATTGCAAATTCAGACCAGTTGGTATTCGATGTAAAAGATGCATTGCAACAGCTGAAAGACAGGTACGGAACAGAACTGCCTTCGCAGATCACCTTTGCAACCGGGCCAAGCCGCACCGCTGATATCGAGAAGACACTGGTGGTAGGCGTTCATGGCCCGAAAGAAGTGTATGTCTTCTTTGTTGAATCTTAGTTGATCAACCCATGCGTGAAGAATCTTCCGGCAGGTGCCTGTTTTTATTTTTTACTTTTTACTTTTGAATTAATCTTACTGTCATCGTTGTAATTTTAGAGCATGACAACTCCCGGCAATTACAGGTTATTTGTGTATGGTTCATTGAGAAGTCATTTCCGTAGTCCGGATTATGATTATATGGCACGTTACTTTGATCTGACCGGCGAAGGAACGGTTCGCGGAAAGCTTTTCGATCTCGGGGATTATCCCGGAGCAATCCCGGTTGAGGACGGATCAACGATAGCGGGAGAATTATACACGATCAGGAATGAGCGCGAATTTGCCTGGGCCATTTGTCAGCTTGATGACTATGAAGGCACAACTGTCGAGCCGTCTGAACAACCACTTTACCGCCGTGAGATAACCGATGTTTCTATCAACAACGAAACCGTTCAGGCCTGGATTTATTGGTTCAATGGTGATGTAACCGGCAAACCGCTGATCACCTCAGGAGATACAGTCTTGCATCAGCAATCGAAATGATCCGGTCAGACAACAGTTTGGACATTATATCTTCTCGTCGCCCTTAATTTTTTTACTTTTGAATGTTAATTCCCGTTCAAACGGGTCAAACCGATCAAAACAATTTGAGCGTGCAATTACCTCCCGGCAAAAAAATTTATTTCCTGTCCGATTTTCACCTTGGCGCACCAACGCATGCAGCCAGTCTTGAAAGGGAAAAAGAGATCGTCCGTTTTTTAGATGAGGCAAAAAAAGATGCCGCAGAGATCTTTCTCGTGGGTGATATGTTCGATTTCTGGTATGAATACCGGTTGGTCGTGCCAAGAGGCTATGTGCGCTTGTTGGGCAAACTCGCAGAACTATCTGATGCCGGCATCCAGCTTCACTTTTTCGTCGGTAATCATGATATGTGGATGAAGAATTACTTTCAGACAGAACTGAATATCCCGGTATATTTTGAGCCAATAGAACTGGCGCGCAATGGAAAGCAATTCCTGATCGGCCATGGTGACGGGCTCGGTCCCGGCGATCACGGATATAAAAGATTGAAAAAGATTTTCCGGAATCCTGTTTGCCAGTGGCTTTTTGGCATTCTTCCCCCGGCTGTAGGTATTGGGCTGGCCAATTATTTCAGCCGTAAAAGCCGTGCTCAGACCGGCTCCGCGGAAGAAGTTTTTCTTGGCGAAGACAAGGAATGGCTGATCATCCATTGCAAAGAGATACTTCAGCAAAAAAAAATAGATTTTTTTGTGTTCGGACACCGCCATTTGCCCATCGATTATCGTCTTTCTGATAATAGCCGCTACATTAATCTTGGCGATTGGATCAAGTATTTTACCTACGCCGTATTTGATGGCGAAGAGATAAAATTGGTATCTTATAAAGGAAAAGAAGAAAAGATCATACGAAATTGATACAGAAATTATCCCTATCGTTTCTCACCGTGTTATTTGCCGTTGCTTCGCTTGCGCAAACGGATACTTCATTCCATTATATCAAAACCATTAAAGGGGATATCACTGCATTCACCATAGATGCCCTGGATAATATCTATCTCTTAAGCAGCACCAACCAGGTAAAGAAGCTGAATGCCAATGGCGATTCTGTTGCTGTATACAACAATGTTAAAAGATTCGGACAGGCAACGCTTATAGATGTTTCCAACCCACTGAAAGTACTGATCTATTACCGGGATTTCGCCACGATCGTCATGCTTGACCGGTTTCTGAACCAGGTGAATATCATCGACCTGAGAAAACAGAATATCTTCCAGGCAAGAGCGATCGGCCAGTCATTCGATAATAAAGTTTGGGTGTATGATGAGGTGGAGAACAAATTAAAGAAGGTTGACGAAGAGGGTAAACTGATGCAGGAAACGCCCGACTTCCGTCAACTCTTCAATAGCGCACCGTCCCCGCAAAAAATCTTTGACCAGGATAAGTTTGTTTACCTCTATGATTCTGCCCAGGCAGTATTTGTATTCGATTATTACGGGTCATTAAAGAATAAAATACTGATCGAAAACTGGAAGAACTTTAAAGTGACCGGAAGATATATTTTTGGTTCAAAAGATAATAAGCTGCTTCGATATGATATTGGTAATTTCCGTATCGATGAATGGAACCTTCCGCCGCAACTTCAAACCGCAAAGGCATTTAATTTCAGCGGTACAAAATTGTATACCCTGCAGAAAGACGCGATAGAAATTTATGAATTCAAATAAGCGAGGATCAGGGCACGAAGAGACTTATTATTTATTTTTGATCCCGCAATGCTGATTGTACCCTCAAAATATTTTAAGAGCATTCAATAACGATAGATGAAGAATTTCCTTGATCAGATGTGGTTTGAAAATTCGGTACGCAGTTATTTTATCGTACTGGCGATCATCTTTATGATGTTGCTGGTAAAGAAATATATCGCACAGTCTGTTGCTCATCTCATTTTTCAGTTTGTAAAAAGAGTCTGGAAAGACGTAGATAAAAGAACATTTACAAGCCTAGTTACAAAACCACTGGGCATGTTCCTGGTGATATTTGTTTCGCTCGCCACCCTGCACAAACTGAAATTTCCCGGTCAGCTTGATGTGGACATTTTCAATGTCACACTTAAAACCGTATTACATGGTCTAGGCAGTTTGATCCTCATACTTTCTTTCTTCCGGTTGTTATTGAAAATGATCGATTTTATTGCGATCATTCTTCATATCCGCGCTGACCGGACAAATGACACTTCCGATAATCAACTGGTCGTTTTCTTCAAGGACTTTTTCAAAGTGCTGCTTTCTATCATCGGTTTATTGATGATACTAAAGTTTGTATTTGGATTTGATATTGGCAATGTGCTTACAGGTCTTAGTATCGTTGGTGCGGCTATCGCATTGGCATTAAGGGAAAGCCTGGAAAACCTGATCGCATCCTTCATCATTTTCTTTGATAAGCCTTTCAGTATGGGTGATGTGGTGAAGGTGCACAACTTCACCGGCACGGTTGAAAAGATCGGTTTAAGAAGCACACGGATCCGTACCGATCAGAAGACGTTCATCACTGTGCCGAACAAGCAAATGGTAGATAGTATTCTTGATAATCTCTCATTGCGTACACAAAGAAAAGCAGAATTGAAACTGGAGATCGGTCTCACCACTGCTTCTTCGCAATTAGATCAGTTTATCGCAGGTGTCCGCAGGATCCTGAATCAAAAAGACATAGAAGCTTCTACCGTTTTGTTAAGTGATATCACTCCATCCGCATTCATCATACAAATTGAATACTTCACAGGACCGATCACGCAACAGGAATACAACGGCATAAAGGAACGGAACAATTTCGCTATATTAAAACTCCTGGAAGAAATGAAACTGGAGATCTCCGGAGCGGTTACAGATATAAAGATCGTGGGAGCCGGGCAGCCTACTTCGCAGGCCTGATCACTTCGCCGAGATCTTTATCAAACAACCCGGATTTTCCGTATTCTACCACGCGCCCCAACTCCTTTCCGTTTTTCATAACGATGATCGTTGGAACATTGGTCACATGCAATGATTCTGACAGATTATCCAGCGTTTGCTTATTTCTGTCCACTCCTATCAATGAAACCTTACCGGACGGATAACTACCTGCGTCCAGCAGGGAGAAGAACCTTGGAATGACAAAGTGGGAATCCTCACACCATGTTCCCATGAATACGATGAACTGCAATGAATCTTTATATTTCTGCAAACCGGCTACCGCATTTTTATCAGGAGTGAATGGCTTTGTATTCTGTGCATACCATTTGAACGAGGTATCGGTTTCAATCAATGTTCTTGATATAAGGCCTTTGAAGATCTTTCCGCCATCAGCATCTTTGGAGATCTCATATTGATTTTGAGCGAAAGCTGTGCATGAAAACAGCAATAGTGCGGCAATTGCCGCAAACGGAATACGTTTCATCATGATCAACAATTGATTTGAATTAAACTTTACACTGCCCGTAACGTTGATCCGGACAACGGACAACTAGTAACAGACAACTTATAAGGACGCAGGCTAATCGATGATGCAGAAAGGAATGTTAAAGTTGCAGGAATTAAAAAAAATCTTCATCAGAGATTGGAACGAAGTTCCAGCAGGAATGATTTGACTTTTTCCAGGGACTGTATCATCGCAAATTTATCTTCAGCTTTCTTATTCCGTTTGAGAAAGTCCTTTGCACCTTCGATAGTGAACTTGCGCCTGCGGAGCAGGTCATAGATCAGTACCAGGTTCTTGATATCAACAGGGCGGAAAAAGCGGTCGCCTTTTTTATTCTTGCGTGGTTGAAGAATATCAAATTCAGTTTCCCAGTAACGGATCAGGGATTGATTTTCCCTGAACATGGTTGCCACTTCCCCGATGGAATAATATTGTTTGGAGAAAAGCACGTCATCTTCCGGTACCTGTATCAGATCCGCAGTAATAGCCGTTTCCTTGAGCGACTTCCTTCCCCGTGTCGAGCTGATCCTTTTTGGCAGGGGTGCTTCTTCAGGCAAAGGTTGTTCCGGCTGTATCGTTGATGCTTCACCGGAGGATTGTTCTGCCTGAACTGTCGTTTCTTCCTGCACTGGTTCTTCCTCTTCAACGATCTCAATGATCAATGGAGGGGTTGGCGCAGTATTCGTCACAACAACGTTCTCCACAGGTGCCGGCGCATCTGCGGGAGCTTCAAATTCGAACGTTATTTGCTGAAGTGACTTTTTCATACAGTCTGGCAAAGGTAGTTATGCAGGCGTTGCCCCGCAAAGGTTGTACCAGTATGTGGAAAAATGGGGGAGAGAGAAACGACGGACCGCGGACCGCAGACGGCCGACCGCCGACGTTTCATTACGTCAGGAAAAGCATTTGGGCTTTGAGTTAATTAGTTTAGATTAATTGCATACCGGATGTTTGACAATCAAAATACGATAAGAGTGTTCATTCATCATGACCCATCGGCGGTCGGCCGTCGGCCGTCGGCGGTCCCCCACATCGTCCTCCTTAATCGAAACTCTGATTCGAAGCCGCCGCCTGTTTCAGCAAACGATCAAACTGATCCGGCGAAAGATCATTATAGAAGAAGTAAACAGGATCGATCTTATTGCCATTCTTGTGCACTTCGTAATGACAGTGTGGTCCGGTGGATTTGCCTGTGCTTCCAACCCAGCCGATCACTTCGCCACGCTTCACTGTTTCGCCCACGCGCGATTTTACTTTCACCATGTGGCCATAAAGCGTTTCGTAGCCATAACCATGCTTGATAATAACGTGGTTACCGTAACCGTTACCGGTATTGCCGGATGTAGTCACCGTTCCATCAGCTGTTGCATAGATCGGGGTACCCTGGGGAGCCGCAAAGTCAAGCCCCGCGTGCATTTTAATGGTTTTATACACCGGGTCGATACGATACCCGAAACCTGAAGCGATCCTGCTGAGATCCTTATTGCTTACAGGTTGGATGGCAGGTGTATGCGCAAGCAGCGCTTCTTTATTTTTTATCAATCCATCGATTTCATTATAAGAAGCATTCTGCGCGGTAATGCGGCTATTCAAATTGGCGATGGTCCGGGTGATGGAACTTACCAACTGCGAATTGTTCATGCTCATGATGGTCGCGATCTCTTTCTGATCTTCGATCTCTTTTGCACGTGCACTGTCAGGGATGGGGTTTGCTTCAAAGATGGATCGGTATACGTTGTTATCCCTCTTCTCCAGTTCTTTCATTTGCTGATCGAGCGTTTGCAATTGTTCATCGAGATTTGCATATCGATCCTGTAACTGCATGTTCTGCATTCGCAGCAGCTTTTCATTGGGAGATCCAACGAACTGGAAAGCGAAATAAGAGATAAGTATAGCAGTAACAACAGCCGCCGCTACGAAACCAAAAATGCGGAGAAGCTTCACCCTTAGGGGAACTTCCAGCTTCTCATAACGGAGGGTATTGGTATTATAGTAATATTTGATTTTCTTCATGTCAAGCAGCGTTTACCGGTTTTCCTGTGGGTATGCCGTTTGATTCTTTTAACTTTGCGCCAGTCCGCCGGAGCTTTAGCGAAGGTGGATCCCGTCTCAGCGTTTTTTCCGGACGGTTCCCCCATTAAAGCTTACAGCAGGAGGGATCCGCCTTCGCTAAAGCTCCGGCGGATTTTTTCAGGGCTAAACCCTGAAAAAACAAATATATACTCTAAATCAGTAAAAATCAACCCCAATTATCATACTTACGATGTTGACCAGCGAAGAAATACGTAAAGAGTTTCTGGACTTTTTCCGCTCCCGGAACCATGAGATCGTGCCGTCCGCACCGATCGTGATCAAGAATGACCCGACACTGATGTTCACCAATGCAGGCATGAACCAGTTCAAAGATTATTTCCTGGGTAACAAAAAAGCACCGTATGCCCGCGCGGCCGATACCCAGAAATGCCTTCGCGTAAGCGGTAAACATAATGATCTGGAAGAAGTTGGCGTAGATACTTACCACCATACGATGTTCGAAATGCTGGGCAACTGGAGCTTTGGTGACTACTTTAAAAAAGACGCCATCGCCTGGAGCTGGGAACTGCTCACCGAGGTGTATAAGCTGGATAAAGACCGGCTTTATGTAACCATATTTGAAGGAGATGAAAAAGAAGGTCTGCCAAAAGACCAGGAAGCATATGATGAGTGGAAAAAGGTAATTGCGGAAGACAGGATCCTTCTCGGCTCCAAGAAAGATAATTTCTGGGAAATGGGTGATACTGGCCCGTGCGGACCTTGTACGGAAATTCATGTGGACTGCAGACCTGACAATGAAAGAACGCAGGTTGATGGTAAATCACTCGTGAATAATGATCATCCCCAGGTGATCGAGATCTGGAACAATGTATTTATTCAATTCAACCGTCTGAAAGATGGCCGGCTTGAGCCATTGCCTGCCCGCCATGTTGATACCGGTATGGGCTTCGAGCGTCTTGTTCGCGTGATACAGGGTAAAACAAGTAACTACGATACAGATGTATTCTCAGGCACCATCCAGAAAGTGGAAGAGATCACCGGGAAGAAATATGATTTCGGCGACAGCAAACAAGCGGTGGCTTTCCGCGTACTCGCAGATCATATCCGTGCGATCAGCTTTACCGTTGCAGATGGACAAATGCCTTCCAATACAGGCGCAGGTTATGTCATCCGCCGGATCTTAAGAAGAGCGGTAAGATATTATTATACATACCTGGATTATAAGCAACCGTTGCTGCATCAGCTTGTGCTCGGTCTGTCCCTTCAATTCAAGTATGTATTCCCTGAATTGTATCATCAGGCAGAGTTTGTAACAAAAGTGATCAGGGAAGAAGAGGAATCATTCCTGCGCACATTGGAAAAAGGACTGAAGAAAGTTGATGATATCCTTAAAACACCCGGCCTTAAAAAGATAGACGGTAAGGATTCATTTGAGTTATATGATACGTATGGTTTTCCTTTTGATCTTACGCAGCTGATCGCTTCAGAAAACAATATACCTGTTGATGAAGAGGCGTTCAAAGCAGAAATGCAACGCCAGAAAGATCGTTCGCGTGCTGCCACCGCTATTGATACTGAAGATTGGGTGGACATCAATAAAGCAGATAAAACTGTTTTTGTTGGATACAATGATCTGCAGGCTGAAACGCAGGTGGTAAAATACAGAAAGATAAAGGCAAAAGGAAAAGAGCAATACCAGCTTGTACTGGAAACAACGCCATTCTATGCTGAAAGCGGAGGACAGGTGGGAGACACCGGTTTCCTTCAATTTGGTGAAGAGAAAATTCCTGTAACAGATACACGCAAGGAAAATGACCTGATCATTCAGTTCACAGATAAATTACCCGCGGATATTTCACTGCCGGTGACTGCGTCGGTAAATGCGGTGAACAGGTTGAATACAACATATAACCACACAGCTACACACTTACTGCATGCTGCCTTGCGCCAGGTATTGGGTTCGCATGTTGCACAGAAAGGTTCGCTTGTATCTCCTGAAGTGCTGCGTTTTGACTTCTCTCATTTTTCAAAAATGACGGATGAGGAACTGCGCCGGGTTGAATCGATCGTGAATGAAAAGATCCGGGAGAATATTCCTGTTGTGATCAAAGAACTGCCAAAGGAAGAAGCGCTGAAGATCGGAGCTACGGCTCTATTTGGTGAGAAGTACGGAGATGTGGTGAGGGTAGTGATCGTTGATCCGTCTTACTCGATCGAGCTTTGTGGTGGCACGCATGTTGGCGCTACGGGGCAGATCGGTCTGTTCGTGATCACTTCGGAAGCTGCAACCGGTGCGGGTGTCCGCCGCATTGAAGCATTGACTGGCGGTAAAGCGATCAGTTATGTAAATGATAAACTGGACCAGGTAAAACAAGCCGGTGAATTATTAAAAGCAAAAGAGCCGCTAAAAGCCATCGAGAAACTGATGGATGATAAAGCGGCACTCGAAAAAAAGATCGAACGCCTGGAAGCGCGCGCGTTGGTTGGCATCCGCAATGAGCTCCTGCAGAAAGATGAGATCATCAATGGAGTAACATTTGTTGGTGACATCGTTGAAGTAGACAATGCAGATGCATTGAAAAAGCTTTGCTTCGATCTGAAGAATAATCTCAACGATTATGTAGCTGTGCTGGCTGCCAATATCGGCGGCAAGCCGTTTGTGGCGATCGGCTTATCCGAAACTGTAGCAGCAGCCCGTAACCTTGACGCCGGAAAGATCATTAAAGAGCAGATCGCTCCCCTGATTAAGGGTGGCGGAGGCGGCCAGAAAACATTGGCAACGGCCGGCGGACAGGATGCAGCTAAACTCGGTGAAGTAATTGATGCGGTGAAGAAATTATTGCAGTCTTAGTATCGAAGAGCTTTCGGATCCTTTTTAGGATACATCCGTCTTGTTTCAAGATAGATGGTGATTGCATAAACGATAACAAAAGAACAAAGCACGATAGCACTTACTGCAAATACTTTATACATGGGTGAACAGGTCGTTTTGGTGGTTGGCCGTATGCCCCAAAAGTGCGGAATTGTTTGAATATTTTCCCCGAAAACTACTTAGTAAATATACCTGGGAAATGTACTTTCCAAATATGCGATGGCGAAGTTTTAAAAAAGCTTCGCCATTTTAATTGGCTGAAAATTAATTCCATGGAAAAATGGGCTTTTCAACCTGAATCCAGATCAGGAGAAGATCATAGCAGAAATGTACCAGCGGCCTTTGAGCGGGCAGGATATTTACTATCTTTCGTGCAAACCTTTCCGGGCATGGCATCCGGCCACGGCCTTCATTCATTTAACATTTCCGAAACGTTTCGTATTTCGGAAAATACCTTTATATTTGATCTACGAAAAGACACGTAGATAAAATCACTAAACTAAAAAGTATGAAACAGGTCATTCAAAGAATCTCTTTCACCCTATTGCTGTCAGCTGCACTCGCACCCGCAGCTTTGCTTGCCCAGACAACTGATAAGTCGGATAAAAAAGATAAGGACAAATCTGCAGAACAGATCATCATTACTACCAAAGGCGATAAAGATGAAAAGGTGGTTATTGAGATCAACGGTGATAAAATAACCGTTAACGGTAAAGATGTAAAAGACAATGATGACGTTTCCGTTATCCGCAACAGGATCAAAGACGTAAAGGTTTTTAACGGCAACAGTTATTCTTACAATAATAATGCTGGCAACTTCCGCGCACTTTCATTTGATGATAACCGCGCAATGCTCGGTGTAACCACTGAAAAAGTTGATAACGGCGCAGAGATTCAGGAAGTAACAAAAGGAAGCGCTGCAGAGAAGATCGGGTTGAAAAAAGGAGATGTGATCACCAGGATCGATGATAAAAAAGTGGAAAATCCTGATGACCTTTCTGCTGCAGTAAGAAAGCACAAAGCGGGTGAAAAAGTAAATGTTACCTACGAGCGTGATAAAAAGGAAATGAAAGCATCAGCAGAACTTACCAAATGGAAAGGGGTAACCGCTTTCAGCACTGGTGGTGATGTTCAGCTTGATTTTAATGATCTGAATATGAACCTCGGTAAAATCACGCCGAACCTCAACAACTTTGGCCAAAGCTGGAGCTGGTCAGGTTCGGGCAGCCCAAGACTGGGAATGTCTGTACAGGACGCTGAAGACGGCAAAGGTGTTAAAGTGATCGACGTGGACGACGAAGGAAATGCAGCAAAAAGCGGCATCAAAGAAGACGACGTGATCACAGAGATCGACGGAAAAGCTGTAAACAGTGCAGACGAAGTGGCCAAGATCGTTCGCGATAGCCGCGAAAAAGTGAGCATCGGGGTAAAACTGCTCCGCGACGGCAAGGCACAGTCGCTTGACCTGAAGATCCCACGCAGGCTGAAAACTGCCAACCTCTAAAATACTATTCATCTATAGTTTAGTGGAACCCTCCGTAATTCACGGAGGGTTTCTTTTTTCATTCCGGCCGCCCGTCAAAATGGTTTATTTTTGCTGATTCCTAACCATGACGGATCAATCTAAATACGAAATCGTGATCGGGCTGGAAGTGCACGCGCAACTTCTGACCCAGAGCAAATTATTTTGCGGCGACAGCATCGCCTATGGCGCTCCTCCGAATACCCAGGTAAGTCCCATTACGCTTGGTCATCCGGGCACGCTGCCAAAAATGAACAAAAAAGCCATCGAACATGCCATTCGCATGGGCCTGGCCTGTCATTGCGAAATAGAACGCTCCAATTATTTTGCCCGCAAAAATTATTTCTATCCCGACCTGCCCAAAGGCTACCAGATCTCACAGCATACCACGCCAATTTGCAAAGGCGGATATGTCGAGATCAAATCAGGTGACGGAAGAAAACAGGTGCGGCTCAATCGGATCCACCTGGAAGAAGATGCAGGTAAGAGCCTGCATGATGTGGATGACTTGAACACCTGTCTCGATTACAATCGTGCCGGCACTCCGCTGATCGAGATCGTAAGTGAGCCTGACATTCGCAGTGCGGATGAAACTGTTGCCTATCTCACAGAGTTAAGAAAGCTTGTCCGTTATCTTGATGTATGCGACGGAAACATGGAAGAAGGAAGTCTTCGTTGCGACGTAAACATCTCGGTACGTAAAAAAGGCGATCAAAAGCTGGGTACCAAGGTTGAAATAAAAAATCTTAACTCTATCCGTAATGCAAAGCGGGCTGTTGAAATCGAAGCAGCACGTTTGATCGAATTAGTGGAAAACGGTGAACCTGTGCTGCAGCAGACCAGAAGTTTTGACGCAGATAAGAATATCACGTTCGCTATCCGCGATAAAGAAGATGCGGATGATTACCGTTATTTTGCTGATCCAGATCTTACACCTTTTCAATTAGAAGAATCATTTATCAATAGTATCAAAGCATCCCTGCCTGTGTTGCAGGAAGAACGCGTTTCAAGATATACCGGTGAACTGAGTTTGCCGGAATACGATGCACGTGTATTAACGGATGACAAGGAGTTGGCAGAATATTACGAGGAAACGATCCAACATACTTCCTTATACAAAGCCTCGGCCAACTGGATGCTTGGCCCGGTGAAATCATGGTTGAATGAGCATAACAAACCGGTACAGGAGTTTCCCATCCCTCCGGTTCAGCTTGCAAAACTTGTAAAACTTACGGATGAAGGTAAACTCAGTTTCTCCATTGCATCTACCCGTTTGTTTTCTTATCTGATCAGTCATCCTGAAGTGGATCCATTGCAGGCGGCAGAGCAGCAAAACCTGTTGCAGCAATCTGATGCAAACGCGTTGGAGCCGATCATTGATGAGGTGCTGGCTAAGTTTTCAGACAAGGTTACTGAATATAAAAAAGGAAAGAAAGGAGTACTGTCATTATTTGTCGGCGAAGTCATGAAAAGATCAAAAGGAAAAGCTGACCCTAAAGTGACGAACGAAATTCTTTTGGAAAAACTGAAAGCATAACCGTACACCTTTATAAACATATGTGTTCTAAACAGACTCAAACTATGCAAAAACTGATGATTGCCCTGCTGGCAGGTGCACTGCTCGTGTCATGTAACAACAAACCCGGGTCAAAGTATTTTGAAGTATCAGGAACGATCCTGAACAGCAATGCGAAGTGGGTTTATCTTGAGAAAGTTTCGGCTGCTGCAATGCAGCCCGTACTGGAAGATTCAGCGAAGCTGGAAAAAGACGGCAAGTTTATTCTTCACGCAAAGCCTGATGAATCTGTAGTATTCAATCTCCGTCTTGACCAAAGTATGTATCCTGTTGCATCTGTGATCAATGATACAGACAAGGTAAAACTGACGATCGAACTGAACAAACAGAACGGGCAGTTTGCTGAGAAGTACGATGTGCAGGGCTCACCGGCAAGCCTGGCGATGAAAGATTTTATGTTTGCGTTTAATAACGATCTGCAAACCATCTTTGGAATCACCATGCAGGCGGATAGTTTGCAAAAAGCCAGTGCTCCCGACAGTGTTTTATTTCCATTGCTGACAAAACAGCGCGAGCTTGCACAGAATGTAAAGCAGTTGACGCTTACGGCGCTTGAAAAAGCTACAGATCCAGCGTTGGCAATGTTTGAGCTTGGGTATTATCAATCTACAGCAAATGCCAACAGGTTTGGACTGGAGCCATTGCCAAATGATAAAGTAAATGAACTGGTGGCCGCGGCGGCAAAGAAATTTCCTGATCATCATGCCGTGGCAGATATCAAAAAAGGATTGGAAGAAGATGCGCAACGTTTAGAAGCTGCAAACTGGGTAGGAAAAGAAGCCCCAGATTTTTCTATTCCTGATGTGAATGGCGCTGAAGTGAAGTTGAGTTCTTTCCGTGGTAAGTTTGTGTTGGTTGATTTTTGGGCAAGCTGGTGTGGACCTTGCCGTGCGGAAAACCCAAACATTGTGAAAGCATATGATAAATTCAAAGGAAAGAATTTTACCATTCTCGGTGTTTCACTTGACCGTCCGGGACAAAAAGATAAATGGTTAAAAGCGATCAAGGATGATAAGCTGGCATGGACGCATGTAAGCGAGCTTCAATACTGGCAAAGTCCGGTGGTTGAACTTTTTCATTTCAATGAAATCCCGTTTAATTTATTGATCGATCCGCAGGGAAAAGTAATTGCGCAGGGATTGAGAGGTTCTCAACTGGAAGAAAAACTCGGAGAAGTAATCAGATAAGGATCTTATAAGGTTTCCGAACATTACGTATAAAAAAAGCCGCCCTGTTCTAATTAAACAGGGCGGCTTTTTTTATACGTATACAGGTCAATTTATCGCTCCAATGTTACTATGTAATATGGTGACTGATTAAACCAACCCAGGCCAGTTACCCCGACCTGTAATTTCAATGTCAGTGTTCCTTCGCACCAGGAGAATGTTCCCGGGCCAGCTGGTGAGGAGCGGACAGAGATATCTTCGCCTTCGTAGGTCGCGCTAACAGTGCCTGCGTCAGCGATACCAGACTGTTGGGTAAGGGTGATCTTTCTGTTTGTAACATCTGACCAGTCCATTGTGAATTTGATTGGATTCCAGCCGGCATCATATAAATTGGTAACAGTGATCTCTGCAGTTTTTGGTCCCGTAGAAACCACGGATGAAATAGTAGTCGTATATGGGCCATATGGAGAGCCTGCACCAAATGTCTCAACTGTATTTGCATATGTACCTAAAAAGTCATCAGGATTGATATCTCCTTCAAAGCAAGGACCTGAGATGTTCAGCGTAAAAGTGCTGTTGAGTGTGGGAGAGAAATCTGATGCGTCGGCAAAAGTAAATTTCACCACATCTTTGCGTCCCGCAAGATACTGTGCCTGGACTCCGGTAACAATAATTGTATCCGTGATCTTGTCTGGTGCGAATGTCAGCGTTTTCGTGTAAGTAAAATGTGTGCCTTCAACCGCTCCTGTAGTAGACGTGGCTGTTACATTTACAGTTTTTGTTTTGCCACTGGATACAGGGCTTGTAAGGCCAACTGGGATTTTATATACTACACCTGGAGATACGATACTGTAGCTTCCTGTAAGTTGTGTGGAACTGAAAAATGCAACCTGGCCCGGGTCAAGTTGTTTGATTTCGTCTTTTTTACAGCTATGCAGTGCCACTCCTAAAAGCACAGCCAATGTGCAGAGGAGAGAAAATCTTTTTAAAGAGGTTAACATGTTATCCATTTTAACTTGATTAATTAGTTCGTTAGCATCGATTAATAACCAGGATTTTGCTGGATATTTTGATTCACGGATCTTTCATCGAACGGAATAGGCAGTGCCCATTCGCGCGCTGTTGAAAGAAGTGTACATACTGCAGGAGAGATGGTCACATCTCCGCAACCGCCGGCACGTACAATACTTTTTGTTGTTCTCTTAAGATCAAAGAAGCGGTGACCTTCACCAAAGAGTTCTCTTCTTCTTTCATTTGCGATAGCTGTAAGCAATGCAGCACCTGTGAGATTTTCGCTCACATATCCGGAAATACGTGTTGCTCTAAGCGTATTCAGATCAGCCATTGCCTGTGTTTCCTGAGCGGGGCTGATTCTTGCGCGTGCTTCTGCACGGATCAGGTACATTTCACCGGTACGGTATACCGGAAAGTTGGCATTACCGTCGGTCAATGCCGCTTTACCACGATATTTTTTTACAACAAGACGAGGGCCGTTCGGACCGGAGATCGTTGCGAAATAAGTTGAATAACGGATATCATTGCTCTGGAGTAATCCGGAATTACCACTGGAAGTCGCTATCTCCGCCGCAGGCGCATACGCGCTACGGTTGTTTTGAGAGAAGAATACGGCACCACCGGGACCACCCTGTCCTGCATCAAACTGTGCATTCCAGATAATTTCACCGGCCCTTGTTTCATTATACATTCCGGGAAAATCCGCTTGCAAGGCCAACGGACGTGCGTTGATCACATCAGTTGCGGCCTGGATCGCTTCTGCCCACATGCCGGCATATAAATAAACGCGTGCCTGGATCGCTTTTGCACCTGCAAGATCGATCATAGGGCGTTTGATTGCTGAAGGGTTGATCGTGGCATCAACAGTTCCCAGTAAAGAAACCGCGCTGGTGAGATCTGCGATCACTTTATCATAAAAATCCTTGTTGCTGATTCGGCCAGGTCTTACTGCTGGTGATACGGCAAATTCGGTCACATAAGGAACTGCCAGTGCAGAAGTGCTGTTGCGGTCATAAGAGGTGGCAAAGAACCTGAAGAGGTCAAAATGTGCATGTGCACGGATAGCCAAAGCCTGACCTTTGAGGCGGTTTGCCCTTGTTTTATTTTCTGCGGTTGTGAATTTGTCAATATCGCGCAAAACGATATTAGCATTGGTGATTACTGCATAAGGAGCAGCCCAAATGCCTTCCACCAGCGCATCATCTTCCGCGTAGATCCAGTCTGTGAGTGATTTATAATTAGCGAGCGACTCATTTGTTTCGAGCAGGTTATCACTCATCATGTCCGGCATGAGGGAAAAACCTGAACCGCTGCCATCACCGTAATAACTTCCGCTGCGGAAGCGGGCGTAAGCACCTGTCAGCACTTCTTCAACCTGATCCATGCTTGACGGATTTTCAATAGCGCCCAGTGAGAACTCGGGGTTCAGATCGATAAGGTCACCTTTAGAGCAACTGGTTGCCAGCACAGCTGTTAATGCTGTGGCGGTCAATATATGTTTGAAGATTTGTTTCATATAAGTATCAGTAATGAATATTAAAAGTTAGAATCCTAATGACAAGCCAAATGTTGTTTGAACAAGTGCAGGGTATTGCGCACCGGTCAGCACTGGTGAGCTGCTTTCAGGATCAAAGCTTCTGAATTTGGTATGTGTCCACCAGTTTTGCCCCTGAATAAATACCCTTGCAGATCTGATCTTCAATTTGTTTGTGATTGAAGCCGGAACTGTATATCCAAGTGTTACATTACGCAGACGCCAGAAGCTGCCGTCTTCAAGGAAACGTGTTGTGTTGCCCTGAAATGCATTACCACCGGCAGAGCTTGGTCTTGGAATATTTGTCACATCACCTGGTTTTTTCCATTCGGTCAGCAACTCTGAGCTCATGTTATCAAAGAAATAGGAAGGATTCTCCAGATTTACACGGTCATTGTTGTAAACATCCCTGTTCAGGAAGAAACTAACCTGCGCACTCAGATCGATACCTTTGTACATAATGGTCGTAGCAATACCACCATACCATGGGGCATCGCTTGTACCGAATGTTCTGAGGTCAGCCGTTGAATAGGTCTGGGTCAATGAGCCGTTTTGTGTATAATATAGTGCATTACCGTTTGCAGCATTTACACCTGCATAAGGAACTAGGTAGAATGTGTTGATAGGTTTTCCTATCATCAGGATCGTTGTACCATTGATCAGCGAATCATCAGGAACGCTTACAACCCTGTTCCTGTTGTAAGTGATATTACCTTCCACTGTCCAGCGGAAATCAGCAGTTCTCACGATATCACCTTTCAGGCTCAGCTCGATACCCTTATTGCTGAGTGTACCATTATTACCGGGAACTGTTGCGAAACCAGTTGTCTGAGACACAGGCTGATTGAAGTAAAGATTGTTTGTTTTTCTCTCATATACGTCGATCGTACCGGACAGACGGCGTTTGAAGAATGCAAAGTCAACACCGATATCGGTGGTCTTGTTAACCTCCCAGCGGTAATTCAGGTTACCCGGATTGGCAATGCTCCAGCCGTTTGAACCATTGTAGCTCACGCGTCCGAATTGAGGCAGATGTCCATAGTCACCCGCGGCACTCGCATAGTTACCTGTTGTACCATATGTGGCACGAAGTCTCAGATCATCGAGTGCTCCTGCATTTGCAAGAAAGCTCTCATCACTGATCACCCAGGTAGCACCAATTGAACCGAAGTTCTGGAACCTGTTTGAAACGCCAAGACGTGATGATCCGTCACGACGGCCGACTGCGGTCAGATAATACCTGCCCTTGAATCCATAGTTGAGGATCGTGAAGTAAGACAGAAGGCCGTTCTGTGTACCGCTTCCTGAAACCTGTGGTATATATCCATTCGTGGCATTGCCCGCTGTAATACCTGTTTCGTTGGTGAAGCCGTTTGTTAAACCATATCCTGTGAAGCCAAGCGCACGGAAATCAGTTTTTACTGCTTCCATATATACACCTCCTTCAACTTCATGGTCGCCGAAAGTCTGCTTGTAATTCAGTGAAGTTGTTCCTGTATAACGGAACTGACGGTTAGCAGAACGGGTCAGGCTTCCGTTACCACCCTGCGCCTGCGCACCAGTATAAGTTGTTCTGTCATAATAAACTGATCCTTCATTCTGGGCAAAATCACCGCCCCAGTTTGTGCGGGCATACAAGCCTTTGAGGAAGGGGAAATGGAATTCAAGATAAGCTGCGCCCAGTGCTTTATACTGGAGGGATTGTCTCTGGTTAACGAACAATTCCATTGCAGCGTTCGGCTGACCGGAGGTCAATACGCCTACACCGCCGAGTGTCTGATAGTCACCCGTGTTTGGATTGATGGCGCGTTCGTATGGATTAGACCAGCGGATCGCATTGAGCGGGGAACCGATATATGCGTCTCCCTCATTGGTTCCTACGATTTTTGAGTAACCCAGTTGCATGCTTACACCAAAACGCCAGTTCTTTATGGTATTGTCAACGTTTACGCGTGCGGTGTAACGTTTAAGGCCGGTTGTTTGTACAATACCCTCCTGGTTCAGGTAGGCCAGTGAAGCATAGAAGCGGCTGTTTGCACTTCCTCCGCTTGCGCTGAGCTGGTGTTGCTGCGTCACGCCAGTCTGGAATAATGCATCTTTCCAATTAAAGTTAACTGCACGGAGGCTATCGGCTTCCGCAGTGCTCCATCCATAAGGATTTCCACGGCCCAGCTCATAATCAATTTTCTGTGCGCTATTCATCACTTCCAGGCGATCTTCAGGAAGACGGCTGAAACCAAGCTGCATATCATAGTTCAGGTTAAGCTGACCCGAACGGCCACGGCGGGTAGTGATCACTATCACACCATTTGCACCACGGGAACCATACATCGCAGTACCAACCGCATCCTTTAATACTTCCACTTTATCAAAGTCTCCCTGGTTCACAGAAGCAAAATCTGCTGCAGAGATCTCAATTCCATCCATTATATATAGAGGTACATTACCCCCGCTGATCGAACCATTACCGCGTATGCGGACCACCGCATTAGCACCAGGTTGACCACTATTCGCTACAACCGAAACACCGGAAGCCTTACCTTGTAAAGCCTGGTCAAAAGAACCAAATGGCTGTCTTCTGACATCTTCCGGAGTAACAGAAACCGTTGCACCTACAAACTTCTTTCGTTGTGTAGTAGTATAACCTGTTACGATCACATTTTCAAGATCGGTGGAAGCAGTGCGTAGAGTGATATCTACCTTGGAAGAAGTTCCAATAGCCACTGTGGATTGTTCAAAACCCACACTGGAAAAAATTAATGCTGTAGCTGAGGCGGGAACGGACAATGAATAAATGCCGTCTGCATCTGTAGAAGTGCCTGAACTTGCACCGCTTGCAACAACGGAAACATTGGGGATCGGGTTTCCTTTTTCATCACTCACCTTACCTGTGATGGTTTTCTGTGCCAATAGCTCGCCCATGAAACATAGGAAGACTATCAGCCCTAGCAACAGTTTTCTCATTTGCGTATTAGTTTTTAAAAAATAAAAAAAGCGATTACACACTTACGTATAAACGGCTCGCAAAATATGCAAACCTGTTTATAAATAATTTTTGAAGGAGATTCCTTAGTACAGGTGAACGGTCAATAAAGCTGACAATAGCTAGACAGCAATTGGTATCAAATTGCTGCATCTAAATAAAGTGTTAAGATGCACTGAAATATGAATTATTTAATTGTTAATGTATTAAAACCACATTAGAACATCTATAGGCAAGAAAAAAATCATTGTGGAAAAATTTTAAAAATCTTTGCCCAACCCGCAATATTTTATCTTCAAATGGCAATTTTAGCGCTTTTTGAATGTCAGATCCGGCGAATGCCGACAAGTGAATAACATAAGCCATATTCAATTCGGGTCATTTGCCTATGCTGTTTTGTTTCCTTCTGGATTATCGTTCTATATGACTGGCATACCAGTCAATGGCAGCTATTCGGCAGTTGATTATCGTTGTTTGTATTTAGAAGCCGATGTTGTCTGATAAGTCCAACGTCCGAAATCTGTAAAATAAAAAACCCTCCGATTTTTAAGAGGGCTCTTTATTATTATAATTTATCGAATCAAGAGAAACTGTCTGCATCTACATCGAACGATGAAAGGGGATCTCAACCACCTATGCTTTCTTCTTCTTTTCCATTCCGATCAACAACGCCGGCAGCAAAATAAGATTTGTCAGCGTTGCTGTGATCAACGTCAGGGATGTCAGCCAACCCAGCGCCTTGGTTCCGCCAAATCCGCTAAAGCTGAAAATGATAAAGCCGGCGATCAGCACAAGTGATGTATAAATAATACTGATGCCTGTACTATGAATGGTTTCAATCACCGTTTTCTTGCGGTCATATTGCTGCAGCGGCAATTCCTGTTTATAGTTGATCAGGAAGCGGATCGTAATATCGATGGCAATGCCAAGCGCCACACTAAATACAAGCACCGTTGATGGTTTCAACGGAATACCCACCCAGCCCATTACGCCTGCCGTGATCGCCAGTGGAATAACGTTCGGGATCAGTGAACATAATAATATACGTACCGACTTGAACAGGTAAAGCATACACAACGCGATCAGCAGGAATGCCCAGAAAATACTTTCCTTCAGACCATTGATAATAAACGCGCTTCCCTCAAGAAAAGTGATACTCGTACCGGTCAACCTTACATCATACCTGTTCTTTGGGAAAAGTGTATCCACTTTTTGCTGAATACTGTCAAGGATCAGTGGAAGACGTGCACTGCCCACATCGGCCATATTAATACTGATACGTGCTTCCTGTCCGGTACTGTCTATAAATGTAGATACAAGTTTGGTGAACGAATTGGTTGTCGCCGGAGTGCCGTCGCCTCCACGCTTGAAGTTGAGGTATTGGGCCAGCGCCGGCAGATCGAATTCTGAAGGCATCGAATAATTCGTACTGTCTCCTTCAAAGAAGGCCTGCTTCGCAAACTTCAACCCTTCAGTAATGCTTAGCGGACGGGCCAATGCCGGCATGGAAGAGATATAACCTGATAAAGAATCGATCTTTAAAAGATTGTTCAGGTTACGCGTAATGCCGTATTTCTTTTTCGTCGTATCTGCAACAAGTATTTCCAGCGGCATTACACCTTTGAAGTTGTTCTCAAAGAATTTCAGATCAGTATAGATCTTATCTGTTTTCGGAATATCGTCGACGATATAACCAACGCTTTTCAGTTTGAAAATACCAACTGCGGCAACTGCCACCACACCGATCGTCACACCATAGATCAGTTTGCGGTGATTCAGCGACCAGATCTCCAACCTGTCAAGCCAGCGGTTCAATCTTTTATTTTCGAGATAACGCATGTGACGTGCTTTCGGCACAGGCAGTAAACTTAACACTGTGGGGATCAGTATCAGTGAGATCACAAACAAAGCCATGATATTGATACCCGCTACCACACCGAATTCTTTCAGGATCTCACTCTTTGTTAATGCAAAAACAGCAAACCCAATCGCTGCCGCAACGTTACAGAAAAGCGTTACGATACCCATGCGGCCGACCATCGTCACCAATGCCTGCTCCCTGTTCTTCGTATCATTAAAAGCTGTATGATATTTATTGAGAAAATATATACAGTTCGGGATACCGATCACTACCAGTAATGGCGGGATCAAAGCCGTAAGTAACGTGATCTTGTAGCCGAACGCATGCATCGTGCCCATGCTGAACAACACACCGATGATCACCACAGCAAGTGACAACAGCATCGAACTTAAAGAACGGAAGAACACCAGCAATATCAACGCAGACAATACTACAGATGCCAGCAGGAACAATTTCATCTCTGCAGCAATGCGTGTTCCCATTTGCGCACGGATCAATGGCAGGCCGCTTACGTACACCGGTTCGTTCGTTTTCTTTTCAAAAGAAGCGATGAGATCGGTAATACCCTGAACAACGATATTACGCTTTTCAGAATTGATCAGCGTTTTATCAACGCTTACGCCCATCAGATAGGCATGCGTGGTGGGGTTGTATAATAATCCGTGATAAAAGGGAAGGCTAAGAAAAATGGCTGAGCTGCTATCGATCTCCGCCTGGGAGAGTGTTCTGTCAGCGAAGATCGGCGTTGCATTCAGTTTTTCTGTAACAGAATCTTTTACCAGGTTGATAGAAGATGGTATGGAGATGACATCTGTAACCCCGGTCGCTTTTTTCAGCTGACGCTGCAGGTTCGCATATTCATTGAACAGTTTTGCGTCAAACAGTTTTTCCGTTTGCACGCCCACCACCATCAGGTTTCCATCCTGTCCATATTTCTCTTTGAATTTTTGGTAAGTGATGTTCGCAGGGTGGTTCGCGGGGATCGCACGGGTGAAATCATAACTCAGCTGAACCTTCGAGGCATAATAACCCATGAGCGCTGTGCTGGCAACGAGCAATGCCAGGAGGGGCCAACGATACTTTAGAATAAACTGTCCTAGTTTCCGCCACATAAAATAAGTTTAATAAGACAACCCGCTTCCGTAACCGGGCCGGCTGACGCAAGCCCTTGTTTATCAGGCGTCGCCAGTTGATTTTCTGTTTTAATTTTGAAATTGCAGAGCAATCCGTTGAGCAGTTTGACCGGAATAAGGATGCAAAGAAACAGAAAAAAGCCTAACCGGGATAGTTTTGATTGCTTATCAGCCGTTTGCAATAATTTTGATCCGTGCGACCGATCTTCTTCATATTTATTGCCTGTATTTCCACTGCCCTATCCGCGCAACAGCGCGATGCGCCCGTCGGATTATGGAAAGAATATTTGCCCTACAACAGCACGATTGATGTTGCCGCCGGCGGCGGGAAGGTCTATGCCGCCACGCCTTACAGTTTGTTCGCCGTAACACTGGCGGACAACAGCATTGAAAGAATGAGCAGGATCACCGGTCTGAATGAAACCGGTATCAGCGCGATCTGCTATGATGAAACGCAGGAGAAACTGGTGATCGCATACGCCAACAGTAATATCGACGTGCTTTATCGCAACGATATTATAAATGTGCCAGAGATCAAACGCGATAATATCATCGGAGATAAGACCATCTATAATATTCATCCGCTTGAAAAGAATTATTACCTCAGCACCGGGCTTGGCGTGATCGTCATCGATGGCGACCGTTACGAAGTAAAAGATTCGTGGTTCATCGGCAATGGAGGACAACAGGTCAAAGTCAATGGCTTTACAAATGATGCATCCATGTTCTATGCTGCCACCGAGCAGGGACTCAAACGCGCATTCCGTAATTCGTCTAATCTTGCGGATCATTCGCAATGGGAAATGTTAAGCGGCGCAAACGGATTGCCCGCCGGCGCATGCAAGAACGTATTGAATTTTCAGAACGTAATTATCGCGGAAGCTGATAATAAACTCTGGCGATCAGCTAATGGCGTATGGTCATTGTGGTACCAGGATGAATGGCCTGTTGTAAGTGTGAATGTCTCCAGCGGGAAGTTATTGCTCTGCCAGCGGAAGCCAACCGGTGAAAGCAGGGTGATCATCCTGAATACAAATGGAGTCATTGAACGTACGATCACACAACTGGAACCTGTTTCCTTTCCACGTAAAGCGATCATCTGGCAAAGTGATCCCTGGCTGGCGGATCAGTTTGGAGGCCTTACGCATTTCACCAATTCAGCGTATGACCAGTATAAACTGAATTCACCTGAGGCAACGGCAAGCGGTGAGATGACCACATTCAACAATACATTTTATGCAACTGCGGGTGAAGTAAATGATGCATGGAATTATCAGTTCAACGGCAATGGCATCTTTATCCTGAAAGAGGGCGAATGGACCAATATCAATCGCTTTCGGTACCTGCAACTGGATACATTACTTGACTTTATTACGATCGCTATCGACCCCGCTGACGGATCTGTATGGTCAGGTTCGTACGGCGGCGGCTTATTGCATTTCACACCGCCTGCTGCATTTTCTATTGTAAAGAATAACATTTTGTCGCCCGCGATTAGTGATCCGGGAAGTTATCGTGTATCAGGTCTGACATTTGACCGGGATAATCTGTTATGGGTTTGCAATTATGGCGCCCCGCAACCGTTGCTGGTGAAGAAGCAGGATGGAAACTGGGTAAAGTTCTCCGTTCCTTTTTTCTTACAGGAAAATGGATTGGCACAGATCATTGCAGATGATAATAATTACAAGTGGATCGTGGCCACAAAAGGTGATGGACTTATCTGTTATGACCATGGAGCATCTATCGATAATACAGGCGATGACCGCTGGAAGAAATTCGGGACTGGCGTCGGCAATGGCAATCTCCCTTCCAATGATGTTCTGTGTGTGACCAAAGATAAAGACGGTTTCATCTGGGTAGGTACGTCAAATGGAATTGCAGTGATACAATGTTCGGGGCAGCTGTTTTCGGGTCAAAGTTGCGAAGCGATATGGCCGGTTGTGAAACAGGGTAATTTTGCGGGATACCTTTTCAGCGGCCAGGCGATCCGCAGCATTGCCGTTGACGGAGCAAATCGAAAATGGGTTGCCACTGACAATGGTGTTTCATTGATCAGTGCAACAGGTGAAGAAGTGTTATACCAGTTCACCGAAACAAACAGTTCATTGCTTGGCAATGCCGTAAAAAAGATCACGGTCAATGGTAAAAATGGTGAAGTCTTTTTTGCCACATCAAAAGGGATATGTTCGTTCCGCAGTACGGCGACAGAAGGTTCTGCCCAAAATGAAAATGTATTGGTCTTTCCAAACCCGGTGCCACCGGGCTTTACAGGGACGATCGGTATAAAGGGATTGGTCAATAATGCAATTGTAAAGATCACGGAGCTTGACGGCCGTCTTGTTTATCAGACAAGGGCACTGGGCGGGCAAGCAGTCTGGAATGGTAAAGACTATCGCGGAAGAGTTATTTCCACCGGTGTTTATCTTGTGGTGGTGAGTGATGATGATAGAAAAGAGAAAACAGTTGGAAAGATCGTTTTTGTTGCCAAATAACCCGATTTAATGGACTTCAGAACTTTTGATGCATCGTTTTATGATCGCCAACCTGCCTGGTGACTGTTATTCAGTCAACAGCCATCGGGTAAATTTGAAAATTAACTGACGAAAATTTCTATGCCGGACAAATTACATACGACCAGGGGGATTGTCTTGCGGACTGTAAAGTATGGAGAGACGAGTGTGATCGTTTCCATATACACGGAACTGTTCGGGCTGCAATCTTACATGGTCAATGGCGTACGTGTGTCTTCAAAGAAAGGTAGCGGAAAAGCCAATCTCTTTCAACCGGCTGCGATATTGGATATGGTCGTATATCATAATGATCTCCGCCAGTTGCAACGCATCAAGGAATTTAAATGGGCGCATATCTATCAGCATATTTTATCTGATGTGAAAAGAAATGCAGTTGCATTATTCATGATCGAACTGCTGTCAAAATGCGTAAAGCAACCCGAGAATAATCCCGATCTTTTCTTTTTTGCCGAAGATGCGCTGTTGCATCTCGATAGAGGATCAGACATTGTAGCTGCGAACTTCCCTTTATTTTTCGCGCTGCATCTGCCTGTGTTCTTCGGATTGCGGATCCATGATAATTATTCAGAAGCCACTCCTTATCTCGATCTGCAGGAAGGTGTATTTGTGGAGGAGCCACCTTTTCACAGTATGATCCTCGAAGGGAAAAATGCGTTCATCACTTCACAACTATTACGTGTCCAGCATCCGGAAGAACTGGAGGAGATGGGATTAAATCACGAGATCAGGCGGAACCTGCTGCAGGCGTATGAAAAATATTACCTGCTGCATATACAGGAATTTGGCAGCCTTAAAACACTGCCAGTATTGAGAGAAGTGTTGGGATAGTAGTTGCCCTCAGATATTATCTGTTTTCGTTCCGCGGCCTGTCGCCCGTCATCTATCTCACAGCAATCTCTCAGACCCGGAAAGATCACCCTTACTAAGCACGACGCCCGGACGCTTCCCCTTTTCAAAACTTCCCAACTCCTGGTCCATTTTCAACGCCTTTGCACCATTTAAGGTTCCCCAGGAAAATAATTGTGATAAAGTAATGGATGGATAATGCTGAAGGATACTTTTCATTTCCGATATAATACTTAGCTGATGATTGGAAGCAAGACTGTCTGTGCCCAGTACGATCGGACAATCTTCTTCGATCAGCATATTTATATCAGGAAGCTGCCCCGTGATATAGAGGTTCGCATTCGGACAAAGACACCAGTATAATGCGGGATATGAACCGGCTTTGCTGAAGGCAATGTCCTCTTTTGATGTAAACACATTATGTACGAGCAATAACTGCTGTGTGGCAAGAAACTTCGGCAGAAATGTTTGCAGGCTTGTTTTACCCGAAGCGGTGAACCAGCTGATATCAATGTTCATCTTTTCATAGAAAGATAAAAAGCCGCCGTTTTTTTCCAGGAACAGTTCATTCTCAGGAATGGTTTCCTGGTTGTGGATCGTGAGCAGGTCATTACCGGGATAGTGAACGATCTTTTCCCATAAAGCTTCGGAAACAGAATAAGGCGCATGGGGTACAATGGAATTGGTTGAATGCTGTACGGCAAACTGCTCCAGCATTCCCTGCGCCCGTTGAAAACGTTCTTCTGCTATTGCATTGACGAAGCCGCTTACTTCAATAAAGTTGTGATAGCGGAGCCGGTTTTTCGATTTCTGCGGTGCAGTCAATGTGTTATTGCAAATATCTCCGACGGCAACGATACCATTCCGGAGCATTTCGGATTCTCCGGTATTGATGGCGGCCAAGATCTCCTGTTCGCCAAAATGCCTGTTGCGGATAACGTAATAAACAAACTCGATCAGTCCCGTGCCTTCCGGTATATGGCCTTTCAGGTGGCTTAGCTCGAGGTGGCAGTGGCAGTTTACAAAACCGGGACTCAGGATCCCGTCAAACTCACGGATATCTGTGCCCGCATCCGCTCGGGGCACAATCGCTTCAACCGTTCCGTCTTCTGTAGTGATAAGTACCTGGTCATTTCCCATCATCCTGTAGCCATCAAACAGTTGTGCCGCGCTGAATTTCTTGTATGCCATCCGGCAAAATTCCAGTTTTGAAAATCCAAATCCCAAAAAATTATTCTTGTTACCTTTGCCCACTTTTAGGGCAAGATGTTCGATTTCAGCCGGTGAATCGGATAGCTTTCGACCATCGATCTTCGCGCTGATGCGATGATTTTATAACAGCATACTATGTTAGACAGACTTGAAGCGATAAAAGCCAGATTTGACCAGTTAGGTGTTGCCCTGACGAACCCGGAGATCGTGGGTAATAATAAGCGGTTTGCGGAAACCAGTAAGGAGTACCGCGGGCTGGAAAAGATCGTAAACGCATATAATGACTATCGCAAGATCCTGGATGATATTGAATTCTACCGGGAAGCGCTGAATGGCGATGATGAGGAACTGCGCGATCTGGCGAAACTGGAGGCGCCGGAGCTGGAGGACAGAAAGGTAAAAGCTGAGGCTTATATCCGTCAGTTACTGATTCCGAAAGATCCGCAGGACGACAAAAACGCTATCCTCGAGATCAGGGCTGGTACAGGCGGCGATGAAGCAAGCCTGTTTGCCGGCGACCTTTTGCGCATGTACACACGCTACTGCGAAAGAAAGGGCTGGAAAACAGCTATACTGAGTGAGAATGAAGGCTCTGTCGGCGGCTTTAAGGAAGTGCAGTTGGAAGTGACAGGTGATGATGTATATGGGACCTTAAAATTCGAGAGCGGTGTACACCGTGTTCAACGTGTACCCGATACAGAAGCGTCCGGCCGGGTCCACACTTCTGCGGCCACTGTGGCGGTTATGCCCGAGGCTGAGGAAGTGGATTTCGAATTGAATCCGGCAGATGTTAAAATGGAGACTGCCCGAAGCGGTGGCGCCGGAGGTCAGAACGTAAATAAGGTGGAAACAAAGGTCATGTTGACACATATTCCGACAGGAACGGTAGTCGTCTGCCAAACTGAACGTTCCCAGCTCGGCAACCGTGAGAAAGCCATGCAGATGCTCCGGACTAAATTATATGAGGAACAAGTGAGGAAACAGGAGGACGAAATTGCGCGCCATCGTAAAAGCCTGGTGAGCACAGGTGACAGAAGTGCAAAGATCAGGACATATAATTTCCCCCAGGGCCGTGTAACAGATCACCGTATTGGCATGACACTCTATAATCTCCAGGAAGTACTGAATGGTGGGATTGAAGAACTGGTTGATGCATTGCAGTTTGCGGAGAATGCGGAGAAGCTGACAAAGCAGAACTGATTTGGTTAAGTTCCAGGGGTTCCAAAAGTTTCAAAGGTTCCAGAGGTTTCGTAACGTAACGACGTTGTGCAAACCGCTGGAACCTTTGAAACTTTTGGAACCCCTGGAACTTTTTCCGGCAGTACCCTATTTAGGGTATTGATTTATTTGAAATTCATTTTTTTATTTGTACAGCATTTCCTCTAATCAACTTTTAATGCTTTTTGGCGCGCAGGTTTAACAGAAAGGCTGTCGTCAAACATTTAGTTTGGTCTGGTTTGTGCAATATTGATATTGTTCGCATCAAAGTATCAAACGCAGTTCTTTACATAGTGTACAACGATCGGAATGATTAAACTTTTGTTGGGAAAAAAAGTCTACAAGTTGAAGGTTTTACGAAAGGGATTGAGGTGAAAATACGACAATAGTTCTTTTAGACATTCGTTAACAACACCGAGTACACTAATGGCAGTAAATTTGCGTTATAGATATCAAGAAAACGACAGTAATAAACTCATTATAAAAGCAGTCAATTTTCTCATAAGCAGTTAGTTTTGGTTGCGACCCCTGTTTCTACAGGGGTCTATTTTTTTATATACTTTCTGATACTGTAAAAAGTTCCAAGTGCTGCGCCAACTGCATCTGCGATTATATCTCCAACATCGAATGACCTGTTAGGTACATAATACTTCTGAACAAATTCCATGATGATCCCGTAAGCGGTACAGATCAAACCTGCGACAATAAAATAACGGAGGTTAAGATGCGTATTTGTTTTATTGCTTTTGTAAATACCCCAGCACAGCGATAAAGCCATTACCGAAAACAGAAAAATATGGATCCATTTATCCAGCTGGATATTGCCCATCCAATTTTTACTGGGAAACGCTGAACCTGGCAGGGTGAGCAGAATGGTACAAAGTATCATCCATGCGATGAAGGCCAAAACAGAACGGTGCACGGGTCAATTTTTTTGCAATAATAGCCCGTAAAGTTCCATTATGCAACAAAAAGGAAGAGGCCCTGGAAAGGGCCTCTTGTTTAACCAACTATAGAACCAAAAATCGCTGATAGCAATGTTCAGTTCTTGTTATATACGATTGGGAAATGTGTTTGGATTGTAGGACGTATGAGCCGCAGATCTGCGGATTTGTCTCCGCCTGATGGCTATGCTTACCCAAATCTATGAATGGCGTAGGGTTCCCGCAGATTTACGCAGATCTAAAACACTCAGATGCGCAGATGGTCTATTACATAAGGGAGTCATCTGCGTATCTGCGCAAGCAAATAGAGAACTATTCAATTCCTTCAGGACGCTTCAACAGCAGTGAGCGTAAAATCTGCGGAATCAGCGGGAACCTTACGCAAGTCCGAAAATTTGGGTAACGATTAGGCCTGATGGGGAAGCGGTTGGTGATCCTAGAGGTTTACTTATTAGCCTGAACATATAACGTAGATCAGTTGCCGCTATTGGAAACTGATCTGCATTATCTGCGCAACCAGATCAGGGATTATTCATCCCTTTAAAAAATTCAATAAATAAACTTATAAATCTGCGGGAACTCACGCCGTGCGGATCACTAAGGGTTACCCATCACATACATCGCGCCTTGTGGTGTAGGGTTACCACCGGCTTTTTCCAGTGTAATAGCAAATGCCTGTGCGCCCACTGTGTTCTTCATCTTCAGCAACAGGCGTCGCTGACCGATCAGCACTTTGTTATCCACCATACCCAGATCGATCGGTTTTCCATTCAGTAACGCCCAAAGCTGATATTGCTTATCACTTGGCGGAGTAGGAAGATTATTCACCAGCAGGAATACATCTTTGGATGTTGTATCCCAATAAACAGTTGCCATGGCTGTTGGAGCCGCCTCGAGGCCTTTCATCGCCGCCATCTTCACGTCAGGGTTATTGACGATCATGGCCATATCTTTCTCGAGATCGGCCAGTTTGCCAATGGTAGCCGTGTATTCACTCTTTAGTTGTTCATTCTGATTATAAAGCGAGATGTTCCAGAACAGGCTTCCTGCCAGCAGGATCACAGCGGCTGCCGCAGCATATTTGATCCAGTTGGTTTTCATCACCGGAGCCCTGTCTATCGAAACAACTTTCGCAGGAGAAGCGGTCCCGTTATTCAATGCAGCAGCCATTACCTGCTCTTTAAGAGCGGCAGGAGGTAAAATAGCATTGTTCATCGCCTGTTGTTCCAGGGATGTTTCAAAAGCTATGCGGGCTTCCAGTATCTCGGGATACTGCGCACAGTTCAGTTCGAACTCGCGCTGTTCTTCCGGAGATGCTAAGCCTAACACATAGCTCTCAACAATGCCACTTGATATGTATTCCTGTACGTTCACTACTGCTTTATCATTGTTCTTAAATGTGTCAATGCGCTTCTTATACGCGTCTTTACCGTTCCCAAAGGAATATTCAAAGCCTTTGAGATCTCTTCATGGGTATACCCCTGGAAATAAGATAAATCCACCAGTACCCGATGTTCTTCTTTAAGTTGGTTCAATACTTTCCTGAGCCCGACATCATCGACCTGTGGTCCTGTTGCGGGTAAATTGTTATCAGCATTATCAGGAATGGAATGGTTCTTAAGAGAGTCCTGGTAGCTTCTGGATCTTATTTTGTCTATGGCGGCGTTCCGGGCAATATTCATCATCCAGGTAAAAAGCCGGCCTTTGGCAGGATCGTATGATTCGATCTTCTTCCAGATGTTTACAAATACTTCCTGTAACACATCCCTCGCCGTTTCCTGGTCTGCAATGATGCCCCCAACGACCCCCAATAGCGCACCTGAGTAATTATCATACAGGTATCCAAACGAATTCTCTGCACGTTGTTGTAACAACGCGACGAGCTCCTGTTCACTGTATTTAATAGATATGCTCAAGCTTTGGGGTTAAAAGGGAACTGGAAACGGTGGTCTCTTCTCCCTTTAACAATAATGCGGTTGGTTTGCGCATTACTGATTAAATATACGCAATTCAATAATGGACAGATTTGCCGTTTTGGATTATCCTACAACAGACTCATAACCTGCAGCATCCAGCAGTCCGTCAACATCAGCGGGATTGTCCACCTTCATCTTCACCATCCAGCCTTTTCCGTAAGGGTCGGAATTGACCAGTTCAGGCTCGTTCGCCAGTTCGGCATTCAGCTCCTGGATCGTGCCGGCCACCGGCAGGAACAGATCGGATACTGTTTTAACCGCTTCAACTGTTCCAAAAACAGCACCTGCAGCCAGCGTCTTGCCGATCGTTTCTACTTCAACATAAACAATATCACCCAGTTCGCGCTGAGCAAAATCAGTAATACCAATAGTTGCAATATCGCCTTCGAGGCTGATCCATTCGTGGTCTTTTGTGTATTTGAGATTGGCTGGGTAACTCATAATGAATGATTTAGTTCGCAAATATAGGAGCAAATTTCAGAACACGAATTTTAGGACACGAATTACGCGAATTAGTGTTTTCAGCCCCGGAAGGTTTCAACTGCTTCAAACTGTCAGACAATTTTCAATTTTATTGATTATTAGATGCTAACCAATGAGATAAGTACATAAAACAGGACTGTAATTCGCGGAATTCGCGTCGGCGAAATTCGCGAACGCTGTTTGCCGGAATAATTGAGCCGTTCATGCCAGTTTTTACACCACTTGTCGGCAAGTGATTTACACTTCTATGACACAGAATTACCTTTGTGCACCTTATCTAAAAGAGGGATTGTATGAGAAAATTATTGACACTACTAACTGCAGCCGTTCTGTTGAGTTCGGCAACATTCGCACAAAAGATCTCCGGCTCGGTGAAAGACCAGCAGGGAAAAGGCCTGGAGAAAACAACCGTATCACTGCTGAAAGCAAAAGACTCTTCCGTTGTAAAACTGACAGTGTCAGATAACCAGGGTAATTATTCTTTCCAGGCAGATGCCGGCAAATATCTCATCAGCGTTTCTTATGTTGGCTATCTTCCAACTTATTCCAAAACATTCGATGTAGCAACAGGCGATGTTACTGTTGAGGCGGTGACTTTGCTGAAGAACGAAGGAACAATGGCCGGCGTTACCGTTACTTCCAAAAAGCCGATCGTTGAAGTACGCGCTGATAAAACCATCATGAACGTGGAAGGCACTATCAATGCCGTTGGCCAGGATGCGTTGGAACTCCTCCGCAAATCGCCTGGTGTAATGGTTGATAAAGATGATAACATCACGCTTGCCGGTAAAAACGGTGTGCAGGTATTTATCGATGGCAAACCAAGCCCGCTTTCCGGCGCCGATCTTGCCAACTTCCTGAAAACATTGCAGTCTTCACAGATCGAAGCGGTGGAACTGATCACTAACCCATCTGCAAAATATGAAGCAGCGGGTAATGCAGGGATCATCAATATCAAACTGAAAAAGAATAAGACCTTTGGTACAAACGGTTCCGTGAATGCAGGATATGCCATCGGTACTTATGGCAAATACAATGCTGGTCTTGCGCTCAACCATCGTAATGCAAAAGTGAACCTGTTTGGTAACTATAACTATAACCGTGGCCTGACCGTAAGCAACTTCAAATTGTACCGCGCCCAGGGGGATTCCATCTTTGATCAGACCCAACGCATGAAGAACTACAATGACAATGGTCACAACTTCAAAGCAGGCCTGGACTATTTCCTTAACGCTAAAAGCACAGTCGGTGCGATCGTAACCGGTAACCTGTCTGATGGCCGCATGGACAGCAAAGGACCAATGGATATTATTTACAGACCTACAAACGAAAAGGTCCGTCTGCTCCAGGCAAACAGTGATAACGATCTGAAACGTGATAACATAAACTTCAACCTGAACTATCGTTATGCTATGACAGGCGGAAGTGAACTGAACGTGGATGCTGACTATGGCTTCTATAAAAACCGTAGTAACCAATTCCAGCCAAACCATTACTACGATGTGATCAACGGACAGCTCGTGCCAACATTCAGCAATGTATACCGCATGATCGCTCCGACAGATATCGATATTTACTCTGTAAAAGTGGATTATGAGCAGAACTTCAAAAAGGGAAGACTCGGTCTCGGTGGTAAATTGGGATATGTAAATACGGATAACGATTTCCAGCGTTACAATGTATATGGTAACAGTGAAGTGATCGACAAAGACCGCAGCAACAAGTTTACGTATAAAGAAAACGTGAATGCGGTGTATGCAAACTATAACCGTGCGTTCAAAGGCTTCATGATCCAGGCTGGTCTGCGTGTGGAGAATACGAATTCAGACGGCCGTTCAACAGGTTTGAAACAGATGACTGGTGGCGGATACGCGCCATATGATTCAACGATCAGCAGGAACTATACAGACTTCTTCCCAAGTGCCGCGATCACATTCAACAAGAACCCGATGAGCCAGTTCGGTCTGACATACAGCCGCCGTATCGACCGCCCTGTTTACCAGGATCTGAACCCATTTGAGTTCAAACTGAATGACTATACCTATATGAAAGGTAACACGCAGCTGAGACCTCAGTATACGAATAGCTTTGGTATCACGCACACCTATAAGTACAGACTGAACACAGCGCTGAACTATAGCCATGTGAAAGATATCTTCACTCAGTTGCCTGACACGATCAACAAGTCTGAGGCATACCTGATCAAGAAGAACCTGGCGACACAGGATATCATCAGCCTGAACATCAGCTATCCATTCCAGTATAAATGGTATAGCTTCTTTGCAAACCTGAATACATACTATTCACACTACAAAGCAAACTTTGGTGGTGGCGACAGAAATATCAACCTGGATGTATTTGCCGCAAGTTTCTACATGCAGAATACATTCAAGCTGAGCAAAACGATCAATGCCGAGTTGACCGGTTTCTACAACTCACCAACGATCTGGCAGGGAACATTCAAGAGCCGTGCGATCTATGGCATCGATGGTGGTTTTACCAAAACCATCTTAAAAGGAAATGGTACAGTGAGAGCTGTGGTAACGGATATGTTCAAATTGCTGAAGTTTAAAGGAGAGAGCAATTTTACCGGTGTGACGAACATTGCAAGTGGTAATTGGGAAAGCCGTCAGTTCAAACTGAACTTTACTTATCGCTTCGGCAGTAACCAGGTAAAAGCAGCGCGTCAGCGTAAGACAGGATTGGATGATGAGAATAAGCGTGCCGCGGGTCAAAGTGGTTCGCCGGTGGGTGGACAGCAGTAAGAGTGAATGAAGACAGTAGTGTTGAGTTTATAGAAAACGGGTTGATTGGGATTTCCTGATCAACCCGTTTTCATTTAAATAAACTATTCTTTGAAACCAATTCTTACTCGTGACTGCCATTTCAGTTGAGCAACTTTTTCATTTACGAGATTCTCCAATGCATCATATATCTGACTTAGTTGCGCATCATGGCCTCCCAACCTCTCCTTTATCTTTTGAATTTGTTCCTGCAAGTCAATTTCCTGGATCAGAATTTTCCGGATTTCAATAAAAGCCCGCATAATGGCAATATTCATTTTGATAGCCCTTTCGCTGTTTAAAACGCCGCTCAGCATGGCAACTCCCTGTTCTGTGAAAACATAAGGTGTAACAGTGGAATTCCGTTTGTTTTGGGATGCGGTCACAATTTGTGACCGCAGTTGGTGCCATTCTAAAATTGTAAGTCTGAACATGAAATCATCCGGGAAGCGAAGAATGTTTCGTTTTACCGCTTGATTTAATGCCTTGGTTGTCACCTCATATAAGTCTGCCAGGTCAAAGTCTAACATGACGCGTTCATTCCTTACATGATATATTCTGTTTTGAATGCTTTGAATTATTTGCATAGATAAGATCAATTTAATATTACCTATGCAAATAAGGATTTAGTTATTAAAGTTGAGGGTAATGTCGTTCTGCTTTTTCACCGGAACAAAGGTCAATTTTACGCATATTTTTGCGGTCGTGACGCGTGAAACGCTTTTTACGGTCAGGCCTGAGATTGATATTGTGATAGCTAAATTGAGCTATTATAGAATATAGTCCGCCTGCACATGAACTGCCTCTAAAATTTATTTGATCTTCTTCTTCCTCTTCACCAGCTTCGCTTTCAAAATCACCACATCCTTCAACGGCCTGTCCCTATCCTGCCCTTTACTCGTTTCTACAGCCGCGATAGTATCCACCACATCCAACCCTTTCACTACTCTTCCAAACACGGTATAATTCTGATCCAGGTGCGGGGTGCCGCCGATCGTTTTATAAACCTCGCGCTGATCAGCAGGGATCTTTCTTTTGATGCGGTATGTTTCAACAGAATCCAGTCCGGCATCTGTAAACTTTTTTCCCTGCACAATATAGAACTGGCTACCGCTGCTTGCTTTCGAAGGATTTACATTGTCCCCTTCACGCGCTGCGGCCAGCACACCTTTTTGATGGAAAAGTGTTGGACGGAATTCTGCGGGTATTGTATAATTAGGACCACCTTCTCCTAAAGGCTTTCCTGCCGGAGCATGTTTGCTGTCGCCATCACCTGCCTGTATCATAAAGCGATTGATCACACGATGAAACAAAACGCTATCGTAATAACCACTTTTTACAAGGCGTATAAAATTGTCCCGGTGCAATGGCGTTGAATCAGAGAGACGAAGAACGATATCTCCATAATTAGTTTGCAGCAACACATCTTTCTTTCGGTCCTTTTTCCTGACCGTAACGTTCTCCTGGGCTAAGAGGGAAAAAAGGGAAAGGAGAAAAAAGGGAAGGAGAAAAAGTCTTTTCATGCAGTTAGTGTTCGTTTGGGGTGAATAGGTTCCAGGGGTTCCAGAGGTTTCTCAAGGCGGAAATATTTCGTTTACCGGTAAAATTCTCAAACAGCGGCAGCAACCTCCGGAACTCCTGGAACCCCTGAAACCTCTGGAACCTTTTTAGAAACCCTGTTCCTCAAAATAAAGCAAAACATGATCTTTCAAAAAATTCTCCTGTTCAAAAGGTTTCATATCCGGCATGGGTTTCAGCTGGCGAAAATGCGGCCAGCCTTCATCATCTACGCGTTCCAGTTCGTAATAGCCGCTTGGAGAGAGCAGGCGGCAGATCGCCACATGCATCAGGTCCTGCTTTTGCTCTTTGGTAAACTTCGGTTTGATCGCCCCGAATTCCTGCATACCTATCAGGAAAAGGATCGCTTCCATATCAGGTTTTTTCCCGAAACGCTCTACTAATTTGGATTCAAGGTTCCACCACCGCTGTTGAAGATCGTCTGCTGCAAACATTTTGCAAAGGTAAGGGGAGGGAAGGTTCCAGAGGTTTCAGAGGTTTCAAAGGTTTCAGAGGTTCCATAGGTTTGAGGGGTTCCAAGAGTTCCAGAGGTTCCAGAAGTTCCAGAGGTTTTTCAAGCCGGAAATACTTCGTTTACCGGTAAAATTCTCAAACCGCGGCAGCAACCTATGGAACCTCTGAAACCTTTTAAACCTCTGGAACCTTTCCTCCCTCACCCTATCTTTGCGCAAATCTTTTATCATGTTGCAATTACAGCAATTACGCCAGGATCCAGCGTTGGTGAAGAAAAAGCTGGCGGTAAAGTATTTCGGAGAACCGGGCCTTGTTGATGATATCATTGCCCTGGATGATCAGCGTAAGAAACTTCAGCTTGAGTTCGATACAACCAAATCGCAGGTTAACAGTATTTCGAAAGAGATCGGTCAGTTGATGGCGAAGGGACAGAAAGAAGAGGCAGAGCAAAGGAAACAGGCGGTTGCCGGCTTGAATGCTTCGTTGCAGCCGATCAATGAGCAGCTGGCTGAAACAGAAAAACAATTGACGGATCTGCTGCTGAAGTTGCCCAACCTGCCATCAGACAATGTGCCGGCTGGCAAGACTCCTGCTGATAACGTAGTGGCGCGGGAAGGCGGCGTTAAACCTCAATTGCCCGAAGGTTCTGTTCCCCACTGGGACCTGATCCGTCAGTATGATATTGTAGATTTTGAAACCGGTGCGAAGATCACGGGTAGCGGTTTCCCGCTGTATAAAGGCAAGGGCGCAAAATTGCAGCGTGCCCTGGTCCAGTATTTCCTGGATTTCAATACAGCCGCGGGTTACACCGAATACCTGCCACCTTTTATGGTGAATGAGGCTACAGCATATGGTACGGGTCAGTTGCCGGACAAAGAAGGCCAGATGTATTATATGCCTGCTGATAATCTTTATATGATCCCGACTTCAGAAGTGCCGGTGACCAATATCTATCGTGATGAGATCGTCAAGGCGGATGATCTGCCGATCCGTATGACGGCTTATTCCCCTTGCTTCCGTCGTGAAGCGGGAAGCTTTGGCAAAGATGTGAGAGGGTTGAATCGCGTGCATCAGTTTGAAAAAGTAGAGATCGTTCAACTGGTGCATCCTGAAAAGAGTTATGAAACATTGGAAGAAATGGTTTCCCACGTAGAGAAACTGCTGAATACACTTGAGCTGCCTTACCGCATTTTGAAATTATGTGGTGGCGATATGAGTTTTACTTCAGCCTTTACTTACGATTTCGAAGTGTTCAGCGCCGCACAGGAAAGATGGCTGGAAGTAAGCTCGGTTTCCAATTTTGAAGCGTATCAGACCAACCGTATGAAGATCCGTTTCAAAGACGCAAATGGCAAAACACAGCTTCTCCACTCACTGAATGGAAGCTCCCTGGCATTGCCAAGGATCGTTGCCTGCCTGCTGGAAAATAATCAAACGGCGGAGGGGATCAGGTTGCCGGAAGTGTTGCATGGGTATTTTGGTGGGGAGAAGTTGGTTTGAGAAAAAGGTTCCAGGGGTTCCATGGGTTCCAGGAGTTCCATAGGTTGCTGCCGCAGGTTGAGGCATTTACTAATGAAAAAAAATGTCTTCGATGTGAGGAACCTCTGAAACCTCTGAAACATCTGAAACCTCTGGAACCTTTTCTTCCGCGGATGTTAAAGAATTAAAAACGGTTTTTTAAATAGCCCCTTTTGAACTATTTTACCGCTCAAAATACTGATCCACCATGAGAAGAACGTTCCTTTTAGCAACAGCCGCAGTGATAGTTTTTGCAGCATGTCACAACAAAACGGCGCCTACAGTGGCCGACCGCAATAAGCAACCCGAAGCACCTGCGAAACCAGCAGAGCCAGTTGTGTCTGCTGCGGAAATTGAAGCGGGCAAGACCGTATACTCTACGAAATGTTCAAGATGCCACCCTGCAAAACCAGTAGACAACTGGACAAATGAAGCATGGCAGCCCATCCTGAAATCAATGATTCCAAAGGCAAGACTTGATTCAGTACAGTCTGCACAGGTTACTGCATACGTTAAAGCCAATGCAAAGAAGGCATAAGGATTAATACTGATTTTAATTTTCCTTAAGATAAATCGACGTTAAACGAAATCAGCCGTATGGTTGGTTTCGTTTTTTGTTTTTCATATTTGTACTGATTCAATCTTAAACCAAAATCAGTCGTATGAAGAAGTTTTTACTCTCACTTTTTATTGCATCCTCATGTATTCTCTTTACTGCGCATGCCCAGATAAAAAAAGGGGCCGTATTGCTGGGTGGTGATCTTAATGTACGTCACACGAAAGTTTCAGTTCCTGACGATGTGATCAGAAAGGAAACAAATGTTAATCTGAATGCTTCTTATGGCAAAGCAATCCGGGAGAACCTGATCTTCGGGGGATCTGTTTCCTGGTTGAACAGCTCGGTAGATGATGAAAACACAGTTTTTGATTACAAGTCCAATACATGGGGACTTGGTGCTTTTCTGCGGAAATATCAACAGTTGGGATCAAGTGGATTCTTTGTTTTTGCCCAGGGTGCGCTCAGTGGTAACTATTCTTACGGTAAATCAAGATCAAACACACTTAATGAATCAAAAGGCACCGGCTGGTCTGCGGCGCTTATTGCTTATCCTGGCATCTCATTCTCGCTTACTAAAAAGCTTCAGATAGAAACCGGCCTCAGTGATTTTTTGCGGCTCAGCTATGGTCATGGCAGGACTGATTACGAGAATCCTATGGTAGCTGACCAGGTCAGCAATTCCCTGAGCTTTTCAAGCAGTATCGAAAACTTTTCGAATTTATATATTGGCTTCCGCGTGTTACTCAACTGATGATTGAAGAATATGCATTCAATGAATTACCCGGCATAACCACTCTCTCAATTTTTCTTACCAATCAAATAAAGTATCATGAATAAGATTCTACTTATCATCTCCATTATATTATTTGCTTTCACTGCAACGTCGAACGCACAAATAAGAAAGGGTGCTACACTCCTCGGCGGCAATATCGGGGGATACAGCGATAAACAATCCGACCCCAAACCCGATACTACGGTCAATAAGCAGAACGGTATATCAGCCGCGCTTCTTTACGGAAAAGCAATCAGGGAAAATCTGGTTCTGGGTGTATCAGGTTATTGGGCTAAGAACAGGATGCAGTACCAGAACAGGGATTACCGTTTCCGGGACAACCGATGGGGTGCAGGTATATTCATCAGGAAATACAAACAACTCGGCGCAAGCGCGTTTTCTTTATTTGCCAATGCTGCTCTCAGTGGTGACATTGTCCGTACCAACTATATAGAGCTTACGGATGAGAGGAAGATCAAAGGATGGACCGCATCATTATCGGCGTATCCAGGCATTTCATATGCAGTCAGCAAAAAATTCCAGCTGGAGGCGGGCATGAATGACTTCTTGTACCTGGGCTATTCCGTCAGTAAGGAACGTCTTGCCGCACCCGGTTCGATAGAAAGAAAAACAACAGACCTGGTTTTCAACAGCAGCATCGATAATTTATCAAATTTTTACTTTGGCTTCCGCGTTTTATTGAACTGATGATTTCCTGAGGGAACTGATCATTGACCAACCATATAACCAAAAACCTTAACCTTGTCGATGGGCTCCACGGAGCCCTTTTTTATTTTTTGAAACCTTAAACTTCCGGATGCTTTGCAGGTCTTATCCCAAAATCTTTTCATGCCGTTGTCTAACCAGTTAAAGAACCAACACCTTCTCTGGCGGGCAGGCTTTGGCCCCGCTGTTGAGCAGTTGGGTGATCTGCAGGAGTTTACCCCTAAAGAATTTTATCAAGCTCTTGTAAAAGCATCGTCCCGCAAGCCCAATCATATAGATGTCGCAGATAACTATCTGCAGGGTCTTGTGCAGGGCATCGGTGTAGCCGGGCAAATGCAGCGCAAGGAATTAACACCCGAAGAGAAAAGAACCATTCAGCGTAAGAACCGCGAAGGTGTGCGGAACCTGAATATTACCTGGATGCGGGAAATGGTCAACACCGGCTCACAACTGCTCGAGAAAATGGCTTTCTTCTGGCATGGACATTTTGCCTGCCGTAACCTGAATGTGTTCTATCAGCAGCAAATGCTGAATGTTATCCGGCAGAATGCCCTCGGCAATTTCGGCGATCTGCTGAAAGCAGTTTCCCAAAGCCCGGCAATGCTCTTCTTCCTGAATAATCAACAGAATAGAAAAGGACATCCGAATGAAAACTTCGCACGTGAAGTGATGGAGCTGTTCACCCTCGGACGTGGTAACTATTCTGAAAACGATATCAAAGAAGCCGCCCGCGCTTTCACCGGTTGGGGCGCAAATGTGCAGGGTGATTTTGTTTTCCGCAAAGGACAACATGATGACGGAACAAAAACCGTACTCGGCCACTCCGGTCGCTTTGATGGCACTGATGTATTGAATATATTACTCGAAGAAAAGCAAACGGCCCGTTTTATCTGTACCAAAATTTACCGGTTTTTTGTAAATGATCAACCTGATCAGCAGCATGTGCAATGGCTGGCAGACCGGTTCTACCAATCCAATTATGACATCAGTAAACTGATGGAAGATATTTTTACCAGCGATTGGTTTTATGAAGAAAAGAATATCGGCACACGTATCAAATCTCCTGTTGAATTACTTGTCGGCATACAGCGCATGCTGCCAATGACTTTGCAGGACGATGCTTCAATGATGATCATTCAGCGCATACTTGGCCAGGTCTTATTTTATCCGCCAAATGTTGCCGGCTGGCCCGGTGGTAAAAGCTGGATAGACAGCAGCACACTGATGATGCGCATGCGCGTTCCGCAATTATTCAATGATGAAGATGAGATCAACATCAAGCCAAAAGATGATGATGATCAAATGATGGGCCGGCAGGATGACGGAGCGCCAGCTGTGCCTAAACCCAAAGCGCAGCGCGTTGCCGGCGGAAGAGGCACGCGGCCGATCAATGCCAATATCGATTGGACTGCCTACATCGGGCACTTCAGCAAGACCCAGCGCGAAGCGCTGATCAATGCCATGGCAGGAATATTATTACAAACAAACACAGCCGTCGGAGCCGACGTGATCCGCCAATATGCTGATGACAGCAGCCGGGAAGGATTTATCCGGTCTGCGACGATACAGATCATGAGTACGCCGGAGTATCAGTTGTGCTAACGAAATGTTCCAGAGGTTTAATAGGTTTCAGAGGTTTCATAGGTTGCTGCCGCCGGTTGAGGAATCTTTCGATAAATGGAAATATTTTCAATTTGAAGAACCTATGAAGCTTCTGGAACCTCTGGAACTTTATGCTATTACAAACTCTTAAATAAACGGACCCATGCTTTTCAAACGCAAAGAATTCATCCAGGTCGGTTCACTTGCAACCGCATCACTTATGCTGCCGAAGTTCTTGAAGGCTTTTGAAAGCCCTGCTATGGTACCGCCCGGAAACAAAGTGGTCGTCGTATTGCAATTGAGCGGCGGTAATGATGGGTTGAATACCGTTGTGCCTATCGGCAATGATCTTTATTATAAAGCCAGACCCAGGCTTGGTATCAGTCAGTCAAAAGCATTGCGGCTGACTGATGAGGCGGGCCTGCATCCTGCATTAACCAGTTTACGTGAGTTGTATGATGATGGCAGTCTTGGCATTATCAACAGCGTCGGCTATCCCAACCCTGACCGTTCGCATTTCCGCAGCATGGATATCTGGCATACAGCAAGCGAAAGCAGCGAATACTGGAATGCAGGATGGATCGGCCGTTACCTGGATGCACAATGTCACGGTTGTGATAAACCCACACAGGCCATCGAGATCGACGACGTGCTGAGCTTATCCATGAAAGGGGAGCACAATAAAGGTATCGCTGTGAAAGATCCCCGCCGTCTGTACGGAACGGCAAATGAAAAATTCTTCCGTGACGTAATGAAGAACCATGGCAGTGTTGATGGTGAAAAGCCGGTTGATTACTTATATAAAACGATGGCAGAAACATTGTCTTCTGCAGATTATATTTTCAAGCAAAGCCGCCTGCATCCAAGCTCAGCACAATATCCTTCCACAGATCTTGGCAACAGCATGAAAACGATCGCTTCACTGATCTTTTCCGATATCAACACAAAAGTGTATTATGTCTCCCTGGGAAGTTTTGACACGCATATCAACCAGGAATTCCAGCAGCAACGCTTATTCACAGAAATGAATGATGCCATCCGTGCATTCACCAAAGACCTGAAAGCAAACGGAAGATTTGAAGATGTATTATTATTTTCATTCTCAGAATTCGGCAGGCGTGTATCTCAAAACGCAAGCGGCGGTACGGATCACGGAACAGCGAACAATATGTTCATGATCAGTGGTGGATTAAAGAAGAAGGGGTTGATCAATGCGATGCCTGATCTCTCAGATCTGAATGAAGGTGATCTGAAGCATAAGGTGGATTTTAAGAATGTATATGCGACGGTGCTGAATAATTGGTTGGGTGCGGATGGGAAGAGTATTTTGGGGAGGGGGTATGCGTTGATGGATTTTATTTAAGTCAAAAGTAAAAAGTCAAAAGTAAAAAATACAACCCGGAGAATAAGAGATTAATATAAAAACTCAAGCATAATAAAAGAGCCGGCTCTTCAGAACCGGCTCTTTTATTGTGTGATCTGAAATTCTCAGATGGTCTTTTTATCATTCTTCATTGCGATGCGATAGAGTGTAATCCCCATCAATGCGAAGAATGCAACACCAAGCCATTTGTATCCTTCACCGCCGAGGCTTTCGGATAAGCCATGTTCGGCATTTACTTTTGCCAGTCCTTTGCTTATTCCGTCACTTGCTGAAAGAAATGCGACAAGCACACCGGCTAATGCTCCACCCGCGACAAGCCCCGTTGCAAAAAGATTTCCTTTTCCAAGATCTTCTTCTTCAGGAGAAACATGAATATTCTTCTTTTTATTCTTTGCTTCCACGATGCCACGGATGGCACCACCAATAAAGATCGGGAGCGTAGTCGAAAGCGGAAGATAAATACCGATCGCAAAACTGAGTGCTTTAATTCCGCAGAGCTCCATCACGATCGCAATAAACACACCCACAAGTACAAATTGCCAGTCAAGATTAAAGGAAAGAATTCCTTTAATCAGCGTAGCCATCAGCGTACCCTGTGGAGCGGGATATTTATCTGAGCCAATAGCGTGTGTGATCCCCTGGGCCGCCATTTCCGCGGTAGGTTGATCAAGAATTTTTATGGTAGCGCCGATTGCCAGTGAAGAAACGATCGCGCCGACAAAGAGGGCGATCTGCTGATGTCTGGGTGTTGCGCCAACAAGATATCCGGTTTTCAGATCCTGTGAAGTCGCGCCGGCATTTGCCGCGGCGATACAGATCATACTTCCGACTACGAGTGCCATTGGCTCATACACATGACCTGTCCATTTAACAGCGATAAAGATCAAACAGGTGCCCATCAGTGTAGCGATCGTCATACCGCTGATAGGACTGTTGGACGAACCGATCAATCCAACGATGCGCGATGCAACCGTTACGAAGAAAGCGCCAAAAATGATCACCAGGAGACCCAGTAATAATTTACTTCCAATTGAGGTGCCCGGGATCAACGAACTTGGCAGTAGTGCGATCAGCAGGATCAATAGCAAGCTTCCTATGCCCACTACCTTTATAGAGAGATCTCTTTCTGTTCTTGGAATGCTCTCATTAGTTACACCAGTCCCATCTTTTTTTAATGAACCAATGCTACCTTTAAAAGAAGAGATGATCGTTGGAATGGTTTTTATAAGGGTAATAAAACCTCCGGCCGCAACTGCTCCCGCGCCGATCTGCCTGATGTATGCTTTATATACTGCATCAGACCAGTTTGCAAAAGTATGCGCCACCGGATCCCATCCGCTTGAACCTCCTGGTTTGGCGATATCGGTGAGATAGCCAAGTTTAACCAATTGCCCCGCTATTACATCTGCACTTACGAGTGTAGATAAAAGAGGGATCAACACCATCCAGCTTAATACGCCACCCGCCACCAGTACACCAGAGATCTTTGGGCCGATAATATAACCTACACCCATATACTCCGGAGTGATCTCACCGCTGACCCTTGCCGAAGGAAAAAATCGGTTAGCCTGCTTCGTAGCAAAAGAAGGCACTTCTGCGATAACGTGAAATATCTTTTGAAGGATGGCATATGCAAACGCAAAACCAAGTCCCATAAAAGCAGTCTTTGCAAAGTCGCCTCCCCTTTCTCCAGCCTTTAATACCGATGCACATGCAGTGCCTTCCGGATAAGGCAAGGTCGCATGTTCTTTAACGATCAGTGATCGCCTGAGCGGGATCATCATCAGCGTTCCAAGAATACCGCCGAATATCGCGAGTATAAGAATGGTGAAGTAATTAAAGAAGTTGGCACTCCCAGCCTCACTTAAAAATAAAAACCCCGGAAGGGTAAATACCACACCAGCGGCAATACTTTCGCCCGCAGAACCGGTTGTTTGTATAATATTGTTTTCAAGAATGGTTGTTTTCAAAAACTTTCGCCCAAGTGTAATGGCAATAACGGCGATAGGAATAGAAGCAGAAACGGTAAGACCTGCCTTAAGAGCAAGATAAACGGTAGCTGCACCAAATATGATCCCGAACGCAGCACCCGTCAGAATGGACTTTACGGTAAATTCCGGCATATTCGTCTCCGGCGCAACGAATGGTTTGAAATTGGATGTTTTTTCTGCCATACAGTTAATTTATGCGTGGAAGATAGGGAAAAAGTAAAAACGCTCCCTTCTATTTGCCGTCACCATCACCCAGAGCGTATTTTTTACTTTTGAATTTTTACTTTTTACTTATTTAATCCCTTTCTCCCTCATCACCCTGTTCCACCATTTCAGCAACACAAATCCCAGCGCCGCGGCGATCAGCAATAACACGAAATTCAACCAGAAGTAATTTGCCTTCTGATCATATTCATCCCACATTGTCGCCAGTACGCCGGATAGTTTGTTGCCGATGGCAGTGGATACAAACCAGCCGCCCATCATCAGTGAAGCAATACGGGTCGGACTTAATTTGGAAACAATAGACAAACCCATCGGGCTTAGTAATAACTCACCGAGAGTGATCACACCGTAGCTTGCGATCAGCCAGAGCACACTGACTTTTTCGCTTCCATTGTGCCCTGCATAAACGGCCATGATCATAATGAGCGCAGAAAAAGCAGAGATCAGCAGGCCAAAAGAGATCTTTGTAGCGGTACTCGGTTCTTTGCCTTTGCGGCGGCGCCAGGCAAAGAATGCAATGACTACTGGCGTTAATACGATCACCCAGCCGGGATTGATCGACTGGCTGAGATTGGTTGCCCAGAGACTTACCTGTTCGCCTTCGGCAGGAAGTTTTTCAGGCGCCACGTTTTTAAAGTAAACGGGATAATTCACTTCCGTTAACACCTTGCCGTCCTGTTTTTGCAAACGGAACTGATCATCATATAAAGCAATTGAGTCTTTCTTATAAGTCACCTTTTTTGCAAGCACAAGTTTGTCAAAAACCTTTTGCGTAGTGCCGGTCGCTTCACGGTTGGTATAGCGGTCAGCCCAGGTATTGAGTGCGGAACCATTCTGTTTGAATACAGCCCAGAACAGGATCACCACCGTAAAGATGGAGAGCAGTGCAGCGATCGGTTGCTTCTCATCTTTTTCTGCTTTTGCATAAACAGATGAATAGAAAAAAACAAGAGGGATACAGGCGAAAATGAAAGCATCGGTAGAGTCAGAACCAAACCAATCACCGGGGATCATCCATCCCAGTACCCCTGCTATAACGGAGGGGACAAGGATCAGTAATACGATCCTGCTGAATGGCATATCATTTTTTGTAATCCCTTTCTTCACATCAAACATCCTGTAATGCTTCAACCCGATCAGGTAAATGATCACACCGATAAGCATTCCAACGCCTGCAGCAAGGAATGCGGCTCCCCATCCATAGGTGATATATAATACAGCGCTGATGAAATTGCAGATAAAACCACCGGTATTGATACCCATGTAAAAGATATTATACCCTTCATCTTTCTGATGCTGATGTTCCGGAACGGAATAAACATTGCCCAGCAGGGTAGCCATATTCGGTTTGAAAAAACCATTTCCCGTGATCACCAGTGTCATCGAGATATAAAGCACGTTGATATCATGAATGGACATCAGGCAGTAGCCGATGCTCATCATAAGGCCACCGAAAATGATCGATTTACTGTAACCAAGATAGCGATCTCCCAGAAGTCCTCCCAGGAACGGTGTAAGAAAAACCAGCGCGATATAAGTGCCATACAGATCAGAAGCCTCCCTTTCTGTCATCGCATAGCCGGCTTTCACGTCTTTAAGATAAAGGGTGAAAATCCCGATCATCAGGTAATAACCGAAGCGTTCCCACATTTCGGAAAAAAACAGATAGGTCAGCGCGCGGGGATGTTTCTTCCACATGCAGGGTGTGTGTTTGGTGGAAAGATAGGGAAAGTTGCAGGGATGGGGGTGTTAAGGTTTGAAGGAACAGATGCGTTTAAAAGGTTTAAAAGTTTAAAGGTTTAAGAGTTAGCATCACCTGGAGGTCTGTGCCGCTTAACTTTTAAACCTTTAAACTCGTAAACATTGAAACGATCGAAACTCAATCAAAGAGCTTCTATTTTATCCCATGCATCATCTTCTGTAATTTCTTCGACAATAATATCAATACAAAACCCGCTGTAAAGGACATTATCACAAACAGCATGAAGAACTGATAAGTATTGCCCATCTCATACCCCAGGAAAGAAGTAGTTTGTCCGTTTTCCGGATACAAGGCGCTTAATACACCCGCAAGTTTGTTGCCACCGGCATTTCCCAAAAACCAAACAGCCATTAATAATGAAGCAAATTTCAACGGGGCGAGTTTATTGAACAAAGAAAGACCTATTGGCGAAAGACATAATTCACCACAGGTATGCAGGAAATACAAACCCGTCAGCCAGATAATGCTTACAGTTGTGGTCACGTTGTTGATGCCCCAGGCAATCCACAGATATCCGAGGCCCAGAAAGATCAGGCCAATACCCATCTTTGTTGGGGTAGCTGGTTGCCGGCTGCCCATCCTGGTCCAGATCCAGGCGAAGATCGGCGCAAGCAATATGATAAATGCAGAATTGAATGATTGAAAATAAGAGGTTGGCATTACATAATCACCCCACAGGTTTCTGTTGGTCTGTTTCTCGGCAAAAAGGGTAAGTGAAGCTCCTGTTTGCTCATACGCTCCCCAAAAGAACACAACAAAGAATGCGATGATGATCATTACCCAGATCCGCTGCTTTTCTTCATGGGTCAGATTTTTATCTGAAAGGATATAGATAATGATAAAAAGAAAACTACCGCCAAGCAGATAAAATAAATAATTGACCCGTGTATCAAGATACATTGCACCGATCATGAGCGCGGCAAAGGCAAGCATTCCAAAAATGATGGTCAGCGGCTGCAATGCCACTTTGGGAGGAGCGGGAATTACCTGGTGAGATTTATCCGGGGAGAGCTGATTGTTTTCCGGATCTGTGGGGAAGAGATGTTTTGAGTCTTTGACTCCTGCTCCTGTATCTTCCTGGAAAGTTCCCGGCGTTTCGCCCAGGATCTGCCCTTTGGGATTACGCACATACCTGTTATGAAATAACCTTTGTACGATCAAACTCAACACCATCGCAATTGCTCCAACGAGGAATGCCCATTTGAAATCTTTGGGGTTTCCTGTATTGCCAAAAAATCCACAAACCAATGGACCAAACATTCCACCCGTATTGATACCCATATAAAAGATGGTATAGGCGGCATCTTTCCGGTTGTCATTCTCAGGATAAAGCTGACCAACAAGGGAAGAGATATTGGGTTTGAAAAAACCGTTACCCGCAATCATGAAACCAAGCCCGGAGAAGAACAGCAGGGTGGAGAGATCTTTCGACGAATCATACACCGACGCGCAGGCAAAAAGGATCAGTTCACCAATCGCCATCACTATACCGCCAACAAAGATCGAGCGTTTATTTCCCCAATATCTGTCAGCAATATATCCGCCTACCAGCGGACTGATATAGATAAGACTGATGTAGCTGCCATATAAGTTAGAAGAGAATGCGTTTTCAAACAATAAAGCCTGCGTCATGAACAGGAACAATATTGCGCGCATACCATAGAAGTTAAACCGCTCCCACATCTCTGTGGCAAATAAAACATACAATCCTTTTGGGTGACCGCTCGGTTTTGCAGGGGTGTTCATGTGTGGAGTTTATTTACAAATCAGTGATCTTAACCATACGAAGTCCCCAAAATAAGGAAAATTGACCACTCGCAAATTTTTCAAGGTATCTTTAATAATGATCCCGATCTTCGCAACAAAGATTAAACTTCTACTAACACACCATGCGAATACTGCTATTAGGCTCGGGCGGCAGGGAACATGCCCTGGCCTGGAAACTAAGTCAAAGTGTCTGGACAAATCCTCTTTATATCGCGCCCGGTAATCCCGGAACAGCTCAATGCGGTGTGAACGTAGACCTCAAACTCAGTGATTTCGATGCGATCGGCAAATTCTGTATCTATGAAAGGATCGAAATGGTGATCGTAGGACCCGAAGAGCCACTCGTGAATGGCCTGTATGATTATTTTAAAGGCAATGAGGAATTAAACAAGATCCATTTTATCGGCCCATCAAAAGAAGGCGCTCAACTGGAAGGCAGCAAAGCTTTCGCAAAAGCATTCATGAAGCGCTATGATATCCCTACGGCGGGTTATCGCGAATTCACGACGGATAATTATGAAGAAGGGATCAAATACCTCGAGCAGCACCCGCTTCCGATCGTATTGAAAGCAGACGGGCTGGCCGCAGGTAAGGGCGTGGTGATCTGCCAAAGTCACCTGGAAGCAGTGGCAGAATTCGAACTGATGATCCAGCGCGCCAAATTTGGTGAAGCCAGCAAAAAAGTAGTCGTTGAACAATTCCTCACCGGTATCGAACTAAGCGTATTTGTATTGACCGATGGCAAAAGCTATCTCTTGCTGCCCGAGGCAAAAGATTACAAACGCATCGGCGTTGGTGACACCGGATTGATGACCGGCGGAATGGGCGCGGTCAGTCCTGTGCCTATCGCTACGCCAGGTTTTATGCATAAGGTGGAAGAACGTATCATCAAACCAACCGTTAACGGTCTGCATAAAGAAGGTATTGAATACACCGGATTTATTTTCTTCGGATTGATCAATGTCAATGGCGACCCTTATGTGATCGAATACAATTGCCGTATGGGCGATCCTGAAACAGAGGTGGTGATCCCAAGACTGGAAAACGATCTTGTTGGTCTTTGCGTAGCCGCTTCACAAAAAGAATTACACCTCGTAAAGATCCAGGCCGATCCCCGGTCCGCAGCTACGATCGTAGCGGTAAGCCGCGGATATCCTGCCGGGTATAACAAAGGAGAAGAGATCACCGGCATCAACGAGAATTACGGAAAACAATCACAGATCTTCCACGCAGGAACAAAGGAGAAAGATGGCAAGATCGTCACAGATGGCGGCCGCGTATTTTGCGTTACATCATTCGGAGAGAACATAGAAGAGGCAGTGAATACATCACTTGACGTATTGCAATACGTTAACTATGACGGTATTTATTTCAGGAATGATATAGGGTTTGAATTTATATCTAAATAGAAAAGGGACCCCTTCAGGGGAGGTTGGAGGGGGCCTATCTTTGCCAATATGAATTATCACGACTATCTACAACTCGATCAGATACTCAACGCTCAATCTCCCGAGAGCGAAAAAAAACAATTGCCTGCACATGATGAAATGCTGTTCATCGTCATTCACCAGGCATATGAGCTATGGTTTAAACAACTGCATCACGAAGTAAACTCTGTGATCGCGATCCTTGCCAAACCATCGCTGAACGATAATTCGCCGGAACTGCAAACCGTAGTTCACCGGCTGAACCGCTGCGTTACGATCCTCCGTGTTCTTGTTCACCAGATCGATATCATGGAGACCATGACACCGATGGATTTTCTAGACTTCCGCGATATGCTTCGACCCGCTTCCGGTTTTCAAAGCTGGCAGTTTAAAGAGCTGGAAGCCAAGCTGGGCCTGAAATACGAACAACGGCATGGACAGGAATATTACACTTCTCAACTGCGCCCTTCGCATGTTGACATCATCAAAAAAGCTGAACAACAGAAGTCCCTGCTTCAATGGCTGAATGACTGGCTGGAACGTATGCCCTTCTTCAATGAACCGGATAACTGGAAAGGATTTGAAGCGCCTGAGCTTTCAGCGGCGCCCCACCCATTCTGGGCCGAATACCGTCATTGTTATAAGGAAAGTCTATCCGATGCGGAAAAGGCCAATCTCGCTGCCTTCGATGCCCTGTTTTTAGGAATAAATGATGAAGCTCTTTCCCGTTCTCTTTCTGCCCGGGCGTCGCGGGCGGCTTTATTTATCATGATCTATCGAGGTTATCCTGTACTGCAATTGCCTTTTCAATTGCTCAACAGTTTGCTGGAGATCGATGAGCAGCTCAGTTCCTGGCGATACCGCCATATGAATATGGTACACCGCATGATCGGCACAAGGATCGGCACCGGCGGAAGCACCGGTAAAGACTACCTGAAATCTGCGGCGGACAAACATTACATCTTCCGTGAGATCGCCCAGCTGAATAGCTTTTTGATCGAACGGAGAAAATTGCCGGTATTGCCGGCTGGGGTGGAGCGGAGGTTGGGGTTTGGGGCGATCGAGTGAGGGGAATGACCGCGGACGGCCGACCGCCGACCGCCGACGAGTCTTCAGTGGTGAATTACCTTCACACAATTGAAAAGCGGCAACATGCATAATCGATGATCATACGTATTGCCGCTTTTCAATTATATACCGAGTATTCATTTCAAATGATCGTCTGCGGTCGGCAGTCGGTCGTCTGCCGACGAGTCTTTAGTGGTGAATTACCTTCACACAATTGAAAAGCGGCAACATCCATAATCGATGGCCATACGTGTCGCCACTTTTCAATTATATAACGAGTATTCATTTCAAATGAATCGTCTGCGGTCGGCGGTCGGCCGTCCGCGGTCAGGGCCGCAGGCCCTACATAAACCTTCCCTGCCCCTCAATCTTCACAAACGGGTTCTTAAAGAACCGCTCCACTACTTTATTGAATTCATCTGCATAAATGATTGGAGTGGAATGCCCTGAGGCCGGCAGGATCCAGAGATAGGCTTTGGGAATATTCTTGTAAATAAGGAATGTATGTTCCTCCCTGATCACATCATGATCGCCGCCGATCACCAGGGAAGGGCAGCTGATCGTATTCAGCGAGGACGGCTGGATATGCGGTTGTTCGCAAAGCAGGCGCAGCAGTTTATAGCCTGTTTTTTCCTGGGGCGTGAGGCTTGATTTTGCTTTCAATGCCGCAAGGCTGGGGCGAACCATATCCCAGATCTCCTGTGGCACCGCGGTCGTATCTGGTGTGAGGTTGGCACCGGTGACCGCGAGCTTCTTCACTTTTTTAGGATGCCGCATGGCCAGCAGCAGGCCGTTGATACCTCCATCGCTCCAACCGATAACGTTCGCAGAATCAACGGATAGTGCATCGAGAAGCGCGGCATAGTCATCAGCCATCATCTCATAAGTGAGTGAGTCTCCGGCATCGGCGGACTTGCCCTGGCTTCTGCTGTCCGCAATAATGACCTTATAGTTTTTCGCGAAATAGGGGATCTGATAAATGAAGTTGTTGATCGATCCGCCATTGCCATGGATGATCAGCAGCGGTTCTCCTGAGCCATATATCTCACAATACATTTTGAAGCCACGGATAGTATAAAATTTGCCCGCTGCCGGATTATTGCCGTAAGGAACAGCTTTTGGATCCTGCAGGGCTTTTTCAAACTCGGCAATTTTCTGCGCTGTATTTTCCTGCGAAAAGCACATGCAGGAGATCAGCAATAGTAGGATGGAGATGAATGATCGCATGATAAAGATGATTAAGGTTCAGAAGACGATTTCAGACGTTAAGGTAAATAAAAAGAGGTGAACCGCTTGCGCAGTCACCTCTTTCCTTTGCTGATAGATAGATAAATGAGAGATATATGATAGAAGTGTAACGGATTTAGAATGCATATCTGAAACCGAGACCAAATCTGCCTGCCTCGAAATCAGAATCGCCATTACCGATTGCGATAGTTGGGCGCCAATCGAACGAAAAGCTCAGTGGAACGTTATTGATCTTGTAATCCAGACCGGCCAACGGGCGAACGAGGAAATCGGAACCACCATCATAAAGGCCAACACCGAGACCCGCACCAGCAAACCATTTCAGGCCTGTAGCGTTTGCGATGTCTTTATGGTATTCATAAAAACCTTCGATGATCGTGTAATCGTTGCCGAACAATACCTCAAACTGGCCAACATCTTTTTGTGTAAAGAAGTGTTTCAGGGAAGGACCGACGTAAGTGCCGCCATTACCGAAATCGATGCCCAGACCTACACTGGTTTTGTAGTTACTTTGTGCGTTTGATACTGTTGCTGTCAGAATAAAGCCTGTCAGAAGGAGGCTAAGAATAAAGACCTTTCTCATAATTTTTTTTACTGGAAAATGGTTTTAAAATGGTGCTTCGGAATCCTTAATTGCCATTTTTGTGCCAGAATTGGTCAACGGCATGTAAACACCAATCGGGCTGTTGATAAACTGGCCGAAAAATATCCGAAGAACTTTTGGGTTAAATAATAATAGATCGTAAATAATGCCGTTATGTGTTAGCGCCGCAAAGGTAGCAAAAACTGCAACCCCGAGAAAGTATAAGTGTAATGACTTCGCATGAATAACGATTGAAGTGCATGAACGCTTCCTCCCGAATGTAAAAAAAATGCTGTCCTGTCAAGGCTTTGCTTTGTAAATTCAAATTATTTCCTCCAACTTTGCACACATTAAATCCAATTATATCGAATGGGACTTTTTAACTGGTTTACACAAGAGATTGCTATGGATCTGGGTACTGCCAATACCCTTATCATACATAATGATGAAGTAGCCGTAAATGAACCGAGTATTGTAGCGCTGAACAGGAATAATCCAAAAGAGGTGCTGGCTGTGGGAAAAAAAGCGCTGATGATGCATGAGAAGACCCATGAAAGCATCAGAACTGTGCGTCCCCTGAAAGATGGTGTAATTGCCGATTTTAATGCCGCAGAATTAATGATCAGGGAACTGATCAAACTGGTTTATCCCAAGAAGCCTCTTTTTCCTCCGAGCTGGAGAATGATGATATGTATTCCATCTTCCATCACGGAAGTGGAAAAGCGTGCTGTTCGCGACAGTGCTGAACAGGCTGGTGCCAAAGAAGTATACCTGCTGCATGAGCCAATGGCTGCTGCACTGGGTATCGGCATTGATGTGGAAGAGCCTGTTGGTAATATGATCATCGACATCGGTGGCGGTACTACCGGTATTACTGTGATCGCGCTGGCTGGTATTGTGTGTGACCAGAGCATCCGCATCGCAGGTGATGAATTCACTGCAGACATCATGGAAGCGCTCCGCCGTTATCATAGCCTGCTCATTGGTGAGCGTACTGCTGAACAGATCAAGATCCAGGTTGGCGCGGCAATGAAAGATCTGGACAATCCGCCGGATGATATTCCTGTAAACGGACGTGACCTTGTTACCGGTATCCCCAAACAGATCATGGTAAGCTACCAGGAGATCGCTGAAGCACTGGATAAAAGCATTTTCAAAATAGAGGAAGCTATCCTCAAAGCCCTGGAACAAACACCTCCGGAACTGGCAGGTGATATCTACCGCCGTGGACTTTACCTCACTGGTGGTGGTGCCTTGCTGAGAGGGCTTGACAAAAGGCTCAGCCAGAAGATCAAGCTGCCGGTACACGTTGCTGACGATCCGCTGAAAAGCGTGGTACGGGGAACAGGTATTGCGCTCAAGAATTATGACAAGTATCCCTTTGTAATGAGATAATCAGGCGGCTAAAGCTTCAGATTCAAAACAGCTCCCTTGCGAAATATATTTCTCTTTATCCGCCGATTCTTCACCGTTATTGTATTCTTTATACTACAGGCGGTGTGCTTATGGTTTTTAATAAACTATAACCGGTTTCACCATGCAAAAGGGCTTGCTGCTGCAAATGAAGTGACTGGATGGTTCAATTCCAAGTATAATAACGTGGAAGACTTCTTTCGCATGAAAGAAGAAAACCGCCGCCTGCTGCGGTTGAACGACTCGCTGATCAACCTGCTGCCCTCCAATTTTGTTTCAAACGATACATCCAGCACTGTTACGAGAGATTCCATCCCTTACGACACTTTGGGGCATTATCGCCACTATGTGTGGAGAGAAGCGCAGGTTGTGTACAGTACGACCAATGCCGAAAAGAACTATGTGCAGATCAACCGGGGCGCCAACCAGGGGATAAAAGATAATATGGGGGTGTTCAGCTCCGGCGGCGGACTGGTCGGCCAGGTGGTGAATGTAAGCGCCAATTACGCCCAGGTGATGAGTTTGCTCCACGTACAGAACAAAGTGAACGTGCTTGTCAAAAAAACACAGAATTCAGGAACACTTTCCTGGGATGGTGCTGATCCGCGCTTCCTCACCCTGAATAATATCCCCAAAAGCGATTCTATTCTGAAAGGCGATACGATCGTCACAGGTAAATATTCCCTCAGTTTCCCTCCCGGACATTTTGTGGGAACCGTTGCTGAAATCGTGAAAGACAATTCCACCAACTTCTATGTACTGAAAATTAAGACGGGTGCAAATTTCAGCAACCTTCAACAGGTAATGGTGGTTGAAAATCTCCAGTACGGAGAACAGGATCAGCTGATCCAGGATACCAGGAAAAAAATTGATGATGTTAAAAAGCCGAACCAGTGAGTGATTTGCTGAGAAATATTGTCCGCTTGTTCCTGTTCATCTTTGTTCAGGTGTATATCCTCGACAAGGTTGGGGCCCTGCATCAGTATATTATTCCTTATCTGTATTACCTGTTCATCCTCTGGATCCCGTTCAGCGTCTCCCGTATCGGGTTGCTGTTCATCGGCTTTGTGACAGGTATGGCGCTGGATTATTTCACCAATACACCGGGGCTTCATGCCGCACCCTGCGTGCTGATCGCTTACCTGCGCCCGTTCGTCATCAACATACTTTCTCCGAAAGATACGGCCGAGTTCAACTACCGTGAACCATCTCCCCGCTCAATGGGCTGGACGCCTTACCTGGTATATGTACTCATTCTTACCGTTTTCCATCACCTCTATCTCGTAATACTGGAATGGCTCTCCTTCGGAAGCTTTTTCCATCTCCTCATCAAAGTCCTTTCGACTACAGCGATCAGCTTATTGCTGGTGATCATTACGGAATTGCTGTTTTCGAGGAAGATGAATTACAGGACGAATACAGCGTAGTGTTCGATGTTCGATGCGCGATGGTCGATGGTCGGAGACGAGCAACTGCATAATCGTGAAATTACTGATGGTGTTTCCATCATAATGCGTGTATTCGACCATCGACCATCGCGCATCGAACATCGCTTGACTTCTTTTCGCTTTAAGAAAAATTTATCGCGCCAAACATTTGGAAACCGCCATTTTCATTTCGTACTTTGTATTGCTAAGTGTATTCATTCCTCTACGGGCAACAACCCCGCATCACCATTCATCTTTTACTTACCTATGTCCGTGTTCAACCAATCAAGAAGCCGTATCATCCGCCTTATATTTCTGGTAGCGTTCGTGATCATTATTGCGCGATTGTTTGTGCTGCAGGTGACATCGGGCAAATACAGTCAACTTGCAATGGATAATGCTGTTTATCCCAAGGTGGTGTTTCCGGAACGCGGGATCATTTATGACAGAAAGGGAAAAGCAATCCTCAACAATGCCATCATGTTTGATCTCATGGTAACGCCTTCCGAGATCAAGAACCTGGATACAACTTCTTTTTGCCGCATGATGGAAATCGATACTGCGGAATTCAGGAAAAGAGTGAGAGATGCGATTTTTAAAAATACACGGGTAAGGCCGTCCGTGTTCCAGTCACTGCTTACACCACAGATGCAGGCAAGATTCGAAGAGAACAGCTGGCGGTTCCCGGGATTTGCACTGGTGGAAAGACCTGTTCGCGTATATCCTTTTAATGTAGCCGCTCACATTCTCGGTTACGTCGGCGAAGTGGATCCAAAAGATATAGAACGATCGCAGAACTTTTACCGCATGGGTGACTACATCGGTAAAAGCGGACTTGAAGCAACGTATGAAAAAGTGCTGATGGGGCAACGTGGTGTTCAGCACCTGATCAAGGATAAGTTCAACCGTCTCGTTGGTAAATATGAGAACGGCATGTTCGATACGGCCGCCGTTGCGGGCCGCGGTATCCGGACCTATCTTGATGTGGAACTGCAACAGCTCGCCGAGAAATTGCTCACCGGTAAGATCGGTTCCGTAGTTGCACTTGAGCCGAAGACCGGAGGAATACTCGCTATGGCATCCGGGCCAAACTTCAACCCCAATGAGCTGACCGGTCCGGAAAAACAAAAGAACTATGCCCGGCTGGTACTGGATGTAAGCAAACCATTATTCAACCGTGCGATCAAGGGACAATATCCGGCGGGTTCAACCTATAAACCATTGGGTGCGCTGATCGGTCTGGATGAAGGCGTGATCACGCCGGCAAGCGGCATCGCCTGCTCAGGCGGTTATTATTATTGCGGCAGAAGATATGGCTGTACAGAAACTTTCGCCGGTCATGCCGCGAACCTTCGTCTCGCTATTGCCTGGTCATGCAACTCGTTTTTCTATAATACATTCAGGCTTACACTGGATAATCCAAAGTATCATAACCCGCGTCAGGGACTGACTGTCTGGAAAGATTATATGTCTGCATTCGGTTATGGTCACCGTCTTGGCGTAGATATTCCAAGTGAGGATGGTGGCAATATCCCGGATACAACGCAGTATGATAAAGAATACCGCGGCTCATGGAATTCCTGCACGATGGTGACGATGGGAATCGGCCAGGATAAAATGACCGTAACGCCGCTGCAGATCGCAAACGGTATCAGCATTGTTGCCAACAAAGGATATTATTATATTCCTCACTTTGTAAAAAGCATCGATGAGGAGGGCCCTTCGGATACAGCCTTGTTGAACAAGTACCGCTATAAGCATGAAGTGCTTACACATATTCCGGATACATCTTACCGCACCGTTATCGATGGCATGTATGATGTAACGATACGGGGTACGGCCTGGAGGATCCCCAAGATCCCGGGCGTGGATATTTGTGCCAAAACCGGTACGGCGGAAAACTATGGCATCATCAGGGGTAAGCGTCAGCAATTGAAAGACCACTCTCTTTTTGTTTGCTTTGCGCCAAAAGAAGATCCCAAGATCGCGGTTGCCGTGATCATTGAGAATGGTGGTTTCGGTGCAACCTGGGCGGGTCCGATCGCATACCTGATGGTAGAGAAATACCTGAAGGACACATTGCGTGCAGATCGTTTGAAAGAAGTTGACCGCATTGCTGCAGCCAACCTGATGCCTTCCTTCCTGAAAGACCTGCAATGGCGCGAGGATTCGATCCGTGCCTTCAAATGGTTTGAATTAAGAAAGGATAGCTCTTATATCAGGAAATATATCCGTGTGGCATCAGTTTCACCAAAACGCGCAACTGATCCTAAAAACCCAGGTTCAAAAAGCCAAAAGACCGAACTGCTGGCAGCGGTTCTTCCTGCAGACAAAAAAACCAGCGCCTCCAGACCCAATATCACTGCATTATGAGCCAGAGAAACCCCGCCATATCAAAAGGAATTGACTGGAGCCTTGTATGGATTTATCTCCTGCTGGTTGCCATTGGCATCACCGCCGTATTCGGCGCCACCTATAAGGAAGGAGATCCCATCTTCCAGAGTTTTGTCAATTTCAAAACTGACTATAGCAAGCAGCTTTACTTTTTTGTCGCAGCGCTTGTCCTGGGTTTATTCATTCTGCTTACGGACAGTAAATTTTTTTCAGCCACAGCCAATATCTGGTACGCAGTGGGCATCGTAATGTTATTACTGGTGTTTCCGTTACACTCAAATGTAAAAGGTACCGAATCCATTATACGCCTTGGAGGGTTTAACTTTCAGCCGGCGGAATTCTGTAAGATCTGCGTATGCCTGGCGCTAGCGAAGTATTTATCGCGACCGGAAACAGATTTTACCAGGATTCGGTCCCAACTGATCGCGGCTGCCATTACGCTAACGCCGGCCATGCTCACGATCATGCAAAGTGAAACGGGCCTTGCGCTGGTGTTTTTCGCTTTCTTCCTCGTGATGTACCGGGAAGGGTTGCCGTCAGGAGTGTTGGTTGCGGGATTTGCGACCGCGGCGCTGGTAGTAGCAACGCTTTTACTGGAGAAGAACACATTGGCATTGATCCTTACAGGCCTGGCCGTAGTGGTGATATTATTGATGAGGCGTCAGTTGAAGCGTGATAAATCGATCCTGATCAAGATCCTGGCGTTATGGGTGATCTGCGTGGGCATACAACGTTTCGCTGTTCCTTTCATTTTTGCCAACGTGCTTGCCAAGCACCAGGTAGAGCGGATCTACAGCACGATCGGCAAGGATGTGCCTGTTGAGTACATGCAGAAATGGGCTGGCGTAGCACCATCCGCGAGCGATGCTAAAAAGGAAAACACTGCGGATTATAACGTGAAGCAATCCAAGATCGCCATAGGTAGTGGTGGCGTATTCGGCAAGGGCTTACTTAAAGGAACGCAGACCCGCTACGGATTTGTTCCTGAACAGCGTACTGACTTTATTTTCGATACGATCGGGGAAGGCTTTGGCTTTGTCGGATGTTTCCTTCTCCTGGGTATCTATCTTCTTCTTCTTTTCCGCATCATCACCGTTGCTGAACGCCAGCGCAGCGTCTTCAGCCGTTGCTATGCCTACGGTGTTGCAGCCGTCTTCTTTTTCCATATCGGCATCAACGTCGCCATGACCATCGGCCTCGCACCGGTGATCGGTATCACGTTGCCTTTGGTGAGCTATGGCGGTACTTCGCTGATCACGTTTACGATATTGTTGTTTATTTTGGTGAGGTTGGATGCGGATCGTCAAATGGTGTTACGCTAAAATGCGAATGCTTCGCGAATGGCCGCGAATTAATGCGAATAGAGCTTGCTTGAATGGAAGAGCTCCCTGGAGCGAAGTTGAGAGAGTATTCTCTTAACTTCGCAGAAGTTCCTTGTCAGAAAAGCTTTTTCTAAACCTTTGCGAACTTTATTCGCATCAAATTGCAGCAGAGTGTATTCGCGAAAATTCGCGCCCATTCGTGCACCATTCGCGTTGTTATGAGAGTGATCCCATTATCCGAAGGCTCCTTCACCATCGACAAATCAAAACTCTTCGTCCCTTTCGATGACCGGCAGGACGATCTCCAGGCCAGGCCTGTGGGTAGTTTGCTTGTGGAGGTGCAGCCCTTTGTTGTCATCACCGATAAAGATGTATTGTTACTGGATACCGGTCTTGGTTTTTCAAAGGACGGAAGACTGCAATTACACGAAAACCTGATCCGGGCAGGTATCAACCCTTCCGAGATCACCAAAGTGTTGATGAGCCATTTGCATAAAGACCATGCCGGCGGTGTATCGGCGGAAAATGATCGTACGCAGCTCAGCTTTCCACAGGCGACCTATTATGTCCAAAAACGCGAACTGGAATTCGCCCTGGAAAAAGGCATGCCTTCCTACATACCCGAAGAGCTTGAAGTATTACAGCACTCACCCAACGTAGTATTCCTCACCGAAGATGAAGGCGATATCGATGGCTACATCCACTACCAGGTAACCGGCGCACATTCACCCTTCCACCAGGTATTCTGGATCAAAGAAAACAATGAAACCATCTTCTTCGGCGCCGACGATGCACCACAATTGCATCAGATGAAACATCGATTCGTGGCGAAGTATGATTATGATGGGAAGAAGGCGATGGAGCTGAGACGCGAATGGTGGGACAGAGGTCATGACTGGATGTTCCTATTTTATCATGACATTAAATATGCGAATGTTAAGAACGCGGATTACGCGAATTAGAGTTTGATAGATAATATTTTTTAAAACCGATGGGTAAAAAACAACTTAATCATGTTTTTTACCCATTGTGTTTGTATGGCTGGATTGTTCTTTTGTGGAAAGAATAAGATCATGAAAAGCACAAAAGAGTCACTTATTTTTGAAAAGGAGTGTTACAAGATAATAGGACTATGTATGAAAGTTCACAGCAAAATGGGAAGGGGCTATAAAGAAATAGTTTATAAAGATGCGCTTGAGATTGAGTTTAAAAGAAACAATATTCCTTACGAAAGGGAAAAGAAGTTCAAGGTTTTTTACGACGGTATTCAACTCAAACGCCAATTTATCGCCGACTTTATAGTGTATGGTTCAATCATCCTCGAAATAAAGTCTATGTCAACTCTAACAGACGACTGCATTTTTCAAACGTTGAATTACATCAAAGTAGCCACTCTTCAACTCGGTTTAGTAATCACCTTCGGGGCGCCCGGTCTCCTCTTCAAAAGGGTCATCTCAACAACATAGGCCATTTACTTTCACTTCCTGCTCATCCCAAGACCGATCTCGTTACTCATGTACACCAATTCGCGAAATCCGCGTCTCAAAATCCGTGTAATAAAAAGGCCAACCCTAAAAAGAGCCGGCCGTTGCTAACCTATGAAAAACACCAGGTTCAAAGATATATAAAAACTTATCTTATTATATCTGAATTATCTTTTTGTCAGGGATTCTTTTTTGCACCGCCGCCGCGTAATCTTTCCTGGCGGAGACGCCGGAGCTCCAGTATAAATCCGCGTTGATGCATAAAGATCTGATTACTCCGGGGTTCGCCAATTATATCGCGGAAACGGGCGCGGTAACGGATCTGGAGATCGGTGATTTTTTGTCGCAAAACAAGATTGTCCCCGCGGTTTTCGCGGGCTGTTTTCTTCCATTCCCTGAAATAATCGATGAAAACAGGCTTGAACTTTTTGGCCTCGTCGCTGGTGAGATTCAGCCGCTGCTGGATATACTCACTCATCTTGTCGCGGATCGTGGCATTATCATCTACATCATTGTCATCATCCTGGGCGAGAATGGGAGCGACGCCGATAAAGAGAAAACTAAGTATGAATAAAAAATGTTTCATGGTCAGTTAAAAAGGATGTCCTCGTCTTCCGTTTCGTCTACAGGCACATCTTTTAAAAAATCCTGTATCTCTTTGTCAGATACATTTTTCAATAAACTTTTGATATCAGAAGGTGCTGAAGCTATATCTGAAGCTGCCGGATCGGCCAGTTCAACAAATTTGCCGATGTCTTCTGTGCTGACCTTCTTCATGTTCTTCTCGATCCAGGCGTAAGACTTCGAAGGATCCGCCTTATCTGATGTTCCGCGGCCAAACCACAATGTGGCACTTAGCGCAACGATGATGGTCACAGAAGCCGCAACGGCATAACGATACCACTTTCTGCGTACGGGCTCCATCCGGATAACAGGTGCAGGCTTCTGCACTTCAGGAATATCCACTTTCTGGTCAAAATATCCTTCGGGAACGTTGAACGGAGATTTGCGGGACAAGCCGCCCAGTAAAGGCGATAACTGCTTTAGTTCGGTAGCGCTGTCCGATTCATCCGCGAAAGCAAATGACGGATCAAGACTGGCGAAATAATCACCAGGCACAGTGTAAGGCATCTTTTTAGAAAGGCCAGCCAGCAGGGGCGACAGAATTTCCAGCTCCGCAACTGCCGTTCCGGTATCTAAAGCCTTCACCCGCAGCAAAATATTTGCTGCCAGTCCATCAAAATATCCATCCGGTACAACGTAGCCGGTTGGAACTGAGTGGGCTGACAGGGAACTTTCCAGTTCTTTCAACTCCTGCGATATCGTAGGTGACTGTGGCATTGTGATATTGAGACAGTTTCCCCTGTTTAAAGTTTAATTGTTACGGATATAATCCTCTATTTTTTTGACGGCGTGATGATAACTTGCCTTTAATGCACCTTCACTTGTTTCCAGCACCCGGCTCATCTCTTCATAAGGCATCTCATCGTAATACCGGAGATTGAAAACAATCCGTTGCTTTTCAGGTAACTGCTGGATAGCCAGTTGCAGTTTCCATTCCAGTTTTTGCGGGTCGAAATGCTGATCGGCTTTTACTTTATCGCTCAGGCCTGACTCTACATCGCTCAGGCTCAATGTGCCGCGCTTTTTCTGCTGCTCCAGGAAAGTCAGGCTTTCGTTTGTGGCGATCCGGTAAAGCCAGGTATAAAGCTGGCTGTCCTCCCTGAAATTTTCCAATCCTTTCCACACACGGATGAACACGTTCTGCAAAACATCATTCGCATCGTCATGGTCAACTACCATGCGACGGATATGCCAGTAGAGTTTCTCCTGGTATTTTCTGATAATGGATGTATAAGCTCTCTCTTTTGTATCAGCGTTCCTGAACTGCGCGAGCAATTCGGAATCGCTTTCACCGGTTAGGGACATGCGGCTTTTCAGTATTTAAAACCATAAATTAGGCAAATAAGTAAAAAGTCAAAAGTAAAAATTAAAAAACTGGTCGTTTACAGCCGGATTCTTCCAACGTAGACGACCAGTTTTTTAATTTTTACTTTTGACTTTTTACTTCTTCCGCTGCATTACTTTCTCAGCGGCAGCAATGATATCAGCAGGTTCCAGACCGTATTTTTTCAACAGTTCTTTTGGCGTGCCGCTTTCGCCAAATGTATCTTTTGTACCGACGTATTCGATGGGTACAGGGAAATGTTTGGCTGCGCATTGTGCGATCGCATCGCCCAGACCGCCGATGATGTTATGTTCTTCAGCTGTAACAACACATTTTGTTTTCTTAATAGAAGCGATCACAGCTTCTTCATCAAGCGGCTTAATGGTGTGAATGTTGATCACTTCCACACTGACGCCTTTTTCCTGCAATTGCGCACCAGCCTGGATCGCATGCCATACGAGGTGGCCACACGCAAAGATCGTCACATCCGTTCCTTCAGAAAATTGTTGTGCTTTACCGATCTGGAAGTCCGATTCTTTTGTAAAGATCGGCCATACCGGGCGGCCAAAACGAAGGTAAACCGGTCCTTCATATTCAGCAATGGCCATGGTTGCTGCTTTTGTCTGCGCGTAATCGCATGGAACGATCACGGTCATTCCTGGCAGCATTTTCATCAGACCGATATCTTCAAGGATCTGGTGCGTTGCACCATCTTCACCAAGTGTAACACCGGCGTGTGATGCGCAGATCTTCACATTCTTTCCGCTATAGGCCACCGACTGACGGATCTGATCATACACACGGCCTGTAGAGAAGTTGGCAAATGTTGTTGTATAAGGGATCTTTCCACCAATTGTCATACCTGCCGCAATACCGATCATATTTGCTTCCGCGATACCCACCTGTACAAATCGCTCCGGAAATTCTTTCATGAACTGCTGCAGCTTCAAAGAGCCTGCAAGGTCCGCCGTAAGTGCTACTACATTTGAATTCTTGCGCGCTGCTTCCACGATACCATCGCCAAAGCCGCTCCTGGTGTCTTTATTGCCGGTTGATTGGATATCCTTTAATGACATAGATTTTTATTAGATGGTAAATGTAAGAAATTTTGTTTCGATGGTCGATGTCAGATGGTCGATGTTCGAATTGAGACTTGAGAATCGAATTTGTTGTGTTTTTCGACCATCGATCATCGCGCATCGCGCATCTCTCAATTCAGTTCCCTCGGTTTCCCTCCAAAAATCGCCTGATCTGTCTTCAGCTTCTTTTCCCATTCCCAGGCAGTCTGCATCATTTCGTCAAGCGTGAATTTGGGATCCCAGCCAAGACTGGTTTTGGCGAGATCATTATTGGCATAGATGGCCACAACGTCACCGGGACGGCGGGGGCCAATTTCGTAGTTGAGCTGAAGACCGCTCACTTTTTCAAATGAACGGATCGCTTCCAGTACCGTTACACCGTTACCGGTACCGAGGTTGAATACCTCGCAAAGTGCCGTGTTCTGTTTCTGTTCGAGATACTGAACCGCAAGCGTATGAGCATGTGCGATATCGCTTACGTGAATGAAATCACGCATGCAGGAGCCGTCACGTGTAGGGTAGTCATTGCCAAACACCGTCATCTTTGGCAGCTTGCCGATCGCTGTTTGTGTAATGGCCGGAACAAGATTCTGTGGTTTACCGATCGGCATCTCACCGATCTGGATCGATGGGTGTGCACCTACCGGATTGAAATAACGGAGCAGGATGCACTGCGTACCGGCGCTTTTTGCAAATTCATTGATGATCTGCTCACCCATCTGCTTGGTATATCCGTAGGGAGATTCTGCCGGCTTGGGAATTGTTTTTTCCGTTACCGGGATTTCATCCGGGTTTCCATAAACAGTACAGGAAGAAGAGAACACAAAGAATGGAATATTGAATTCCTGCACGCATTTGAGGATGTTGATCAGCGAACTGTTATTGTTCTCGAAATACATCAGCGGTTTTTCTACAGATTCGCCAACCGCCTTGTACGCTGCAAAATGAATAATGCCTTCGATGTCTTCATTTTCCTGGAAAATGGCAAACGTGTCATCAAAATTGCAAAGATCGACTTTGTAATTTTTGATCTTTTTGCCGGTGATCCTTTCCACTCCCTCTAGAATGGCAGGATTTGAGCGACTGTTATTATCAACAGAAATAACTGAATAACCTTGTTCAATCAGATCTACGATGGTATGGGAACCTATATAGCCACATCCACCTGTTACGAGTATTTTAGCCATAGTGAAAATTCCGGGCAAAAGTCCGGAATTTTTTCCAAATGTGTCCGAATTGAGAGAGAAAGGTTTCAGAGGTTTCATAGGTTTAATAGGTTTCATGGGTTAAGCTCCCGACCTGTGAAACCTATTAAACCTATGAAACTTATGAAACCCCAGCTCTAAATGAACAAATGCACCACATAATACGTCCCCATCGCCAGCAATCCACTCACCGGAATGGTCAGGATCCAAGCCCAGATGAGGTTTACGGTTACGCCCCAGCGGACTGCCGAGAGACGTTTGGTTGCACCAACACCCATGATCGCACCGGTGATGGTATGGGTTGTACTAACGGGGATCTTAAGGTATTCAGTAATGAAGAGCGTCAGGGCACCGGCTGTTTCCGCCGCCACGCCTTCAAATGGAGTAACTTTTGTAATACGCGTACCCATCGTCTTTACGATCTTCCACCCGCCGCTCATGGTGCCCAGGGCGATTGCAGAATAACAGGCGAGCGGTACCCACCAAACCATGTGGTCGATGGAATATTGCGTAGGATTCGACGCGATCAATGCTGCCATGATCACACCCATTACTTTCTGTGCATCATTTCCGCCGTGACCGACACTGAAGATCGCAGATGAAACGAGCTGCAGGCGTTTGAACCAGGAATTCGCTTTATGTGCATTCAGGTTGCTGAGATAAAGTGAGAAGAAAGCCATCGTTACAACGATCAGGCTCATCAGCAGCCATTTGAAATTCTCTCCGTGGAAGATCACTTTCATTGTATATGACTCATAATGCGATTTCAGCTTTGCCGGATCTGTCTCCATCATGAAATACAGGAACACCACTATGCCAACGATGACCAGTGAGGAGAAGATCTTTGGTCCTTTTGTACGTTTGAATGAATAGATGAACCAAAGCGAGATCGCAAATGCCACGATCATACCGATCAGTGGAGCGAGCACGATAAATGCCGCGATCTGGATCACCGGTCCCGAATTGATAGAACTGAATGTGCCCGAGTGCGCAATCGCGGCACCGGCAAGACCACCGATCAGGGTGTGAGAGGAAGAAGAAGGAATACCCCGCCACCAGGTGAACAGGTTCCAGATAATCGCAGCGACAAGACCGGAAAAAATAACCTCAAGCGTAATATAATCATGCTTCACCGTCTTGGCGATAGTGTTTGCCACGCCATGATCCTTAAAAATAAAGAACGCGACAAAATTGAACAAGGCCGCCCAAAGTACCGCCTGGAAAGGAGTAAGCACCTTTGTTGAAACAACGGTAGCAATTGAGTTAGCCGCGTCATGAAAACCGTTAATGTAATCGAAGACCAGCGCCAGGGCTATAATTACAATCAGGAAAGTGGTCATAAAAGTTTTTTACAGCGGGCCGATATAGATAAGTAAAAAGTCAAAAGTAAAAAGTAAAAAGGCCCCCGGTTATTGTAGTGTCTCCAATTGTCAGAGACATATTTTTACTTTTGAATTTTTACTTTTTACTTGATCAAGCGTATTTAATAATGATTGACTCTATCACATTGCTGGCGTCTTCGCATTTATCCGTCACGATCTCCATAACCTGGTAGATCTCTCTTTTCTTGATCACCTCTTTTGCGTCAGGTTCTGTGGCGAACAGGCGCTCGATGCTCATATCAAATATATCATCTGCCTGATTTTCGATGCTGTTGATCTTCACCAGTGCTTCAGTGATATTGCGCATATTCTTCATGTCGCGGAGTTCTTTTACCGCAATGCGGATCTGGTGAGCTCCCTGTTCGATCAGCTCTGCCATTTTCTGCATGCCCATATCGTTCGGGTTAACACGGTAAAAGTTGATCTTTTTTGCGGACGCATATATATAGTCTGCGATATCGTCGAGGGAAGTGGCCAGGTAGTGGATGTCTTCACGGTCAAAAGGAGTAATGAAGTTGCGGCCAAGTTCTGTAAAAACGGAATGGGTCAGCTCATCATTCGCATGCTCCAGGTCTTCGATCTGGCTGATCAGCGCAGCTCTTTTATCGAAATCCGTTTCGGCCACCACATCTTTCATGATCGTGCCCATTTTTGCGCAATTGTCCGCCACCTGTTCAAAAAGTTCAAAGAATACCCGGTTCTTAGGCATGAAAATTTTCAAAAATGAATTAAGTCCCATATCGTGTTTTTAACTTGGTTGCGAAATTACCGGCTTAGTTCGCCAGACCCGGGTAAATACCCCGAATTAATAATTCCTTAATATTGGTAACGCAGCTAATGGCTTGATTTTTAGAATATAACTATTTATCAGTCAACTGTTGAAACAAAGGTAATTTCTTTTAACTAATAGAAAATCAATCGTGTTAACATTCTGGTAACACTGGCTTCATAATTCCTTAATCGCTGCGTAACATGCCGTTAATCTGTCAGGAGTTCCTTTGCCGGAAATTACTTCTATGCTACTGCGGCTGAAATTACTGTTGATTTTCTCTTTCGTTCTTTCTCTTAGTTACGCACAAAATAAAATCTCCGGTAAGGTTTCCAACGAAAAAAATGAGCCTATTGGTGGCGTTTCGGTTAAAGTCACCGGCAAAACTTCCGGTACTTCTACAGACGCTGAAGGCCGTTACACACTTAACCTGCCCGCCGGCAAATATGAATTCGAATTTTCTGCCATCGGTTACGAAACAAAATCTGTAACAGATGTTGAGGTGACCACCCAGTTCAACGAATTGAACGTGGTGCTCGCCATCAAAGCAAAAGAAGGCGAAAACGTGGTGGTGACCGCGCGCCGCAACAGTGCACGGATGGAAAGCGTAAACTCTTCTATTGCCTTCCTTAAAAATACCAATACTGTCGCTTCCATCATTTCTGCAGAAAGCATCCGCCGTTCTCCTGACCGTAATACCGGTGAGGTATTGAAACGTACGCCAGGGGCGAGCCTCCAGGATGGTAAATTCCTCGTTGTAAGAGGTCTGGCCGACAGATACAACCAGGCAATGCTGAACGGCATCCTGCTGACCAGCACGGAGCCTGACCGCAAAACCTTCTCATTCGAGCTGATCCCTGCTTCAATGATCGACAACATCGTTATCAATAAGGCATTCGTTCCGGAATATCCGGGAGAATGGGCAGGTGGTCTGATCCAGGTAAATACGAGAGATATTCCAACGAAAGGTTTCCTGAACGTGCAGCTCGGAACAGGTTTCAATACACAGACCATCGGTAAGGACTTCTACAAACAAAATGGTGGCGGCACGGATTGGCTGGGCTTTGACGATGGCACGCGTGGGCTTCCAAAAAGCTATACGACCAAATCTGCATTCGATATTCTTTCTCCTGCAGAAAAAACAGCGATCGGTAAAGAAATGCGTAACGACTGGGCGCCAAAAGTGGTGAATGCTCCATTGAATACATCTTTCCAGGCAAACGCAGGTTTCAATGAAGAGCTGTTTGGTAAAAAGATCGGCGGTACGTTCGGCCTGATCTATAATAAGACAAACCGTTTCATCGATGCATTGAACAGATCGAACAGCCTTTCCGGTAACACGTTCTTTGCTGATTATAATTATAATGATGACCGTTATGTTCAGGAAGTAATGGTTGGTGCGTTGGGCGGTGTGTCTGTTCAATTCAACCCGAAGAACAAAGTATCATTGAAATCGATGATCAACGTGAACACGGATAACTATGCGATCAACCGCAATGGTAATGATAATGCGCGCAACAATGATGTAAGAGCAACTGAGCTTACATTCAAGCAAAATACTTTCTTCTCTTCCCAGGTGATAGGTGAACACACGCTCAGCACTCCGCTGAAATTCAAATGGTATGGTTCATTCAATATTCTCGATGGATACAGTCCTGACCAGCGCCGGCTTGCTTATACAAGATCAACCGGTACGCAGAATCCTTACCTGTTGCTGATCGGCAACTCTCTTTCACAGGAAAGTGCGAGCCGTATCTACCAGTCATTGAGTGATTATATCTATACAGGTGGTGGTGATCTGACTTATAACTTCAAATGGCTTGGTCAGAACCAATCTGTCAAAGGTGGTTATATGCTGCAGGTGAAAGATCGTTTGTATGATGCAAAACTGTTTGCAAACTATCTGCCTATCGATAATCCCGCACTCCGTGCCCTGCCGGCCAACCAGGTATTTGCACAGGAGAACTTTGGCGATGGCACAGGCAACAAATTTGGCTTTGATGCGATCAAGGGTAACACCTTCCGCTATATGGCAAACACGATCCTGAATGCAGGGTTCCTCCAGTTGGATAACCAGTTCACACCGGCCCTGCGTGTAGTATGGGGTCTGCGTGTGGAGAACTATGATCAGCTGATCGGCAGCGTGAAGAAATGGGATCCACGTCATACACATTCCAAAGTGACGGACTTCCTGCCTGGTTTGAATGCTACATTGAAATTGAATGCAAAGACCAACCTGCGTTTGTCAGGTTCACAAACAGTGATCAGACCGGAACTTCGTGAACTGGCTTCACTGAACCTGTATGACTTTGAACTGAACGCATCTGTGCAGGGTAACCCTGCGCTGAAAAGAACAAAGGTCACCAATGCAGATTTCCGCTATGAATTATATCCACGCGCCGGTGAAGTATTCAGCGCTGGCATCTTCTATAAATATTTCCAGAACCCCATCGAGCAGGTGTTCAACCAGGGCAGTGGTGGTGCAAGCACTTTCAACTTCCAGAATCCAAAGCAGGCAACTTCTTATGGTGCGGAAGTGGAAGTGCGCAAACGTCTTGACTTTGCTTCAGACGCGCTCCGCAACTTCACTGTACAGGCGAATGCAGCCTACATCAAAAGCCGTGTGAAAGATGATGCGGCCAATCTCACGATCGACCGTCCTATGCAAGGCCAGTCACCTTATCTCGTAAACCTCGGCCTGATGTATGACCTGGAGAAACAGGGATTCAATGCAACAGTATTGTTCAACCAGATCGGTCAGCGGATCTATCTCGTGGGCGATATCAGCGCAGGTGCAGGTGCTCCGGATATCTATGAAGCACCAAGACCAGTCCTTGACTTCCAGGTTGCGAAAAAGATCATCAATAAGAAAGGTGAACTGCGTCTGAACGTATCAGATATCCTGAACCGCACACAGTATTTCTATCAGAACCTGCCAGGTACAAAAAATACGTTCCAGAAAGACCAGGATGCAACACGTTTCTCAAGGAAGTTCGGCACAACATTCAGCCTGACATTTAACTACACCATCATCTAACAGTTTTAAATAAAGAAAATTTAAATACAATCAAGAACATGAAAAAGTACATTTTTGGTTTAACTGCTATCAGCGCTCTGGCCATCTCCAGCTGCCGTAAAATTGAATCGGACGGTGAGAAGGAAGTGATAGTGATCACGCAGCCTGGTACAGGCGGTGGTAATACCGGACAAACCATTACGATCTCTGGTCGTATCAATGCTGATACCACACTGAGAAAAGAAAATACTTACATCCTGAAAGGTCTCGTATATATGGTGGGTGACCACGTAATGACCATCGAACCAGGAACTACTATCAAAGGTTCTTACAGCGGTAGTGATGTAGCTGCGCTGATCATTACACGCGGTTCCAAGCTTGTTGCAAACGGTACACAGGAAAACCCGATCGTATTTACATCGTCTTCACCTACGCCAAAATCCGGTGACTGGGGTGGGATCCTGCTGCTGGGTAAGGCAAGCATCAATACAACTTTCACTGGTACAGGCGGCGGTCCTGGTATTCTTGAAGTGGAAGGTGGTGTGAACAACGCCAACGGCGATGGTCTTGCTGGTGGTGGTGCAACTCCAAATGATGACGATAGCTCAGGCGTACTGAAATATGTTCGTATCGAATATGCCGGTTATGCATTCCAGCCTGATAAAGAGATCAACAGTTTGACGATGGCTGCTGTAGGCCGCAAAACGGTGATCGATCACGTACAGGTTACCTATGCAAAGGATGATGCATTCGAGTGGTTCGGTGGTACCGTTAACTGTAAATACCTGATTGCTTACAAAACACAGGATGATGATTTCGACTCTGATAACGGCTTCAGCGGTAGCGTACAGTTTGGTCTGATCGTAAGAGACTCAGCTATTGCCGATATCTCTAAATCAGAAGCATTCGAGAGTGATAACAATGCGAGTGGCACAACTGATAATCCCCAGACAAAAGCTGTATTCTGTAACGTCAGTGCATTCGGTCCTGCCGCAACACTGAACAACACGGGTAGCAGCAACTACCTGGGCGCAGCGGTTCAGATCCGCCGTAATTCTTCTATCTCTATCTTCAACTCTGCATTGGTGGGCTGGCCGATCGGTATCCAGCTGAATGCTTCCCAGGGTAACACTGATATCAACGTTAAGACAAAGAAAACTTCCCAGTTGAGTGGTGTGATCATCGCTGGTGCTACAAAGAAGCCTTTGGATTTTGTAAAGGGAACTTCAGGTACCGATGGTTTTGCTGACGAAGCAGAATTCACCACCTGGTTCACTTCTAACACCAAGAACAAGATCCTGACCACAGTGGACGAGATCCGTTATACAAGACCATTCGATTACCTGAATCCGGATTGGCAGCCATTCGCCAACAGCGGTTCTCCAACCCTGATCACAGGCACCAATACATATTTCGATGATCCTATCCTGACCGCACGTCCTTTCATCCAGAAAGTGAACTTCATTGGCGGCATCGGACCTTCTGCTGAGTATGCTAACTGGCATAAGGGGTGGACAAGATTCAACTAAGAGAAAATCGTTCAAATAAAAGAGCCCATGGATTTAGATCCCTGGGCTCTTTTATTTGAACGATTGGACCGCCGACCGCCGACGGCCGACCGCAGACGAGTCTTTGAGTTGTAATAATCATTTGATGTTTGGAAGGATGAAACTATGTCTGCTGACAACTGTGTTTTTGGACCGCAGACAACAGACCGCGGACCGCAGACGAGTCTTTGAATAAGATCAATCATTTGCTGTTTGGAGGGATGGAATGAGACTGCGTGTTCCTGGAAACTATGTATGCTAACGGCTATGTTTTTGGACCGCAGACGACAGACCGCGGACCGCAGACGAGTCTTTGAATAAGACCAATCATTTAATGTTTGGAGTAAATAGAACAGCTTATTCCAAACTATACCTGGATCGGCCATGTTGAACTCTGCGGGAATACTTTACGCAATATGAAACGGGCCTCTTACCTAAAGACTCGTCGGCGGTCGGCGGTCGGCGGTCATTCGCGGTCATTCGCGAAGCATTCGCGTTCCTTCGCGTCCATTCGCGAGCATTCGTGTAAAAAAAAGAAGCCACACCGGAAGGACGACCAGTGTGGCTAAACTGCATGAGAAGACTTGCGTAGATGGAATAACTGCTAAAACCATCCAGCAAATGGGAACGACTTGGAAGAAAGAACTGATGTAAAGGTGGGTGTTGTGTGTTAAGCGGTTATTACAGTGACGTTAACTCCATATTAAATCGATGGGAAGGTGGTAAAATGACCGCCGACCGCAGACCGCCGACCGCCGACGAGTCTTTGAGTAGGAACAATCATTTGATGTTTGAAATGTATACAACTGTCTATTGCCCAAAAACGATACGCGGAGTCAGTAATAGTTAGTTAGTTAGTTCATGAAAAGCCCGATGTATTATATGAAATGACTTTTCTTATCCGAAGACTCGTCTGCGGTCGGCGGTCTGCGGTCGGCGGTCTCTCTACGCCACTTCCAGCAACTCCCCCTTCACCTTCTCCACTCCCAACCCAAAAAGATACTCCAGGCTGTTGGGGATGCTTTTAGAGTAATCCATGAGGATAGGCTGATCATTGTTGAGCCAGTCCTCTACCTGGATGCTGAAATTTTCGTCAATGTTTTTGAGTACACGTACGCCCAGCTCCTGGAGTGCAGCGGCATTGCATTGCTGTTCATACTGGCTGCGGATTGGAATGGACAGGATCTTTTTACCAAGATGCAGTGCTTCGGCCGGAGTTTCAAATCCACCGCCAGTAATAAGACCGCTGCAATGAATAAGACTTTCATTGAACCCCTGTTTGCTTACCGGAACAAAACGAATATTTCCCTCTTGCTTTGGTGAAGAAACCTGGCCACAGAATATATCAAACTGGAGGTCTTTGAAAGGGCTGAATATCTCCACGAGTTGCGGTTCGCAATAAGATGGAAGGTAAACTGTGATATAGCCATTGTCTTTGGGTTCTGCATCGATGATCGCCTGTTTTACAACCGGCGTGAAAACATACTTATCATAATTGCTGAAATGATAACCCACATTATGCGTTCCCTTTGCATAATTCTTCAGGATCCATTCTCCTGTTGGATTTTTTATCGTAGGCCGTGGTGTGTGTACGGAGTGGAAACTCGCCTGATGTCCGAAATGAATAGAAGGCACTTTCTTTTTTGCGCAGGCAGCAGAAGTGATGTATTCAAAATCATTCAATACAAGATCATATTTTTCTACGGGAAGATCGCGGATCTCCTGGCGGATCCGCATAGGATGAATACCCCGCAGGATCTGCCAGTAGTCAAGACCGCCGGTACAATTGTAGTAGAGACTCAACCCTTTACTCCGGTATTTGATCGGAGCATCCAATGCAAGATGGCTGTTGCCTCCGCTGAGAAAGATATCAATGTTGCCATACCGTTGAAGAAATGGCAGCAGTTCCATTGCACGGCTGATATGGCCGTTGCCTGTGGCCTGAATGGCATAAAGGATATTCATATCGTTGAAGGTTGGGTTAGTGAATGCAGGTAAATGGAGATCTCGTTGGTCACGACCTCGGGTTTTGGCTTTGGCTGCTTTTGTGTATCGGTCGTTGTTTCAGTCTGTTCGTGTGTGTATAAATGCCAGTCGTTGTTATAATATTCAAGCGCAGTCATGTGTTCTACCCAATCGCCGGAATTGAGATAAGTGACTGTTCCTTTTTCATTGCTGAAAACGCGTTTTCCCGGCTGATGGATATGACCGCAGATGACACAGTCGTATTTTTTTTCAATCGCGATCTCAGCGATCATTGTTTCAAAAGCATCGATGCGCACAAAGCGCTTATGAAACTGCTCCATGATATTTTTGGAAAGTGATACTTTTTCTTTCCCGATCACACGCATGAGCTTATTGATCATTTTATTGAAACCAAGCAGCAATGCGTACCCGTTGCTGCCAAGTTTGCCCCAGAATTTGGCTGAGTTCGCGGTAGTGTGATCGAATACGTCTCCATGGAAGATCCAGTTCATCTTTCCATCAATTTCGATCACCACTTTATCCGCCAGTTGAAAATTGCCAAGATGAAGATCTGCGTACCGGCGCAAGGTTTCATCATGATTACCTGTGATATAGATCACCCGCGTGCCGGTGGAGAGCAGATGAAAGATCTGCTGAATGGCGGTGATATGATGTTGGGGAAAATAGTGCTTGCTGAACTGCCATCCGTCTATAATGTCACCATTCAGGATCAACAGGCGAGGTTCAATACTGTTGAGATAGCTCACAAACTCCTTCGCCCTGCAGGCATAAGTTCCCAGGTGGAGGTCGGATATTACTGCTACATCAACAGGGCGTTTTTGCATTTTCGGGGTTTATTAAAGGTCAGGATAGAATATAACTTCAGTATTAAGGGAGTATTAAGCAATTATGAAGAGCCGGTGGCGATGTTCGATGTTCGATGGTCGAATTTGCAGCTTGAAATATATAATACAGGTTTAATGATGACCCCGGATCGGGAGAGGAGTCTTTCGTGTAACGAATTCCTGCTCCAAATCGGACATCGATCATCGAACATCGACCATCGAACCTCCCGAGTTCACACAACCATCACATCCCCTTAACCTTCACGTTACATTCTGTTTCTTTCTTTGCAAAACCTTCAGCACGTGAAAGTTTTAATAATCTGTGCGCTTCTTTTAGCAACATTACCCTCTGCAACGTCCGCGGACATGTATCTTCCCTCACCGATAAAGGTGAAGTCTGCGCAAAATCTTGTTATCGTAACGATCGATGGTTTTCGGTGGCAGGAACTGTTCAATGGGGCCGATGCTGAACTGATCAGTAATGAGAAATGCACCGCTGATGCGGAAACGATGAAGACCTTATACTGGTCAGATAATAAAGAAGAGCGGCGCAGGCAATTGATGCCCTTTTTCTGGTCGGTGATCGCAAAGAAAGGACAGGTGTATGGCAACAGGGATTTTAAGAACAAAGTGAATGTTGCTAATCTTTATGCGTTTTCTTATCCCGGTTACAATGAGATCTTCACAGGCACCACTGATCTGATGGTGTCGTCCAACAAGAAAAGACTGAATGGAAATGTAAACGTGCTGGAATACCTGAACAGCAAAGAAGAATTTGCCGGTAAAGTGGCGGCATTTACTTCATGGGATGTATTTCCATATATACTGAATGAACAGCGGAGCGATTTTATAGTGAACAGCGGTTATGAAAAACTGGAGGACGGAGATCTTTCCAGGGGCCAACAACTGGTGAATGAGGTGCAGGAGGGATCTGTTTATCAGAAAGGCGGAACAAGATATGATCAGCTTACGTTTCTCGCCGCGCGCGAGTATCTTGAAAAGAACAGGCCACGTGTATTGATGATCGGTCTGGGTGAAGGAGATGAGTTTGCACACGCCGGGCGTTATGATATGTATCTTCAACAGGCAAACAAGGCAGACAGGCTGCTTGCGGAGATCTGGCATTGGATCCAGTCAACGCCCGGATACAAGGACAATACATCTATTATCATTACAACGGATCATGGACGCGGGAAGAGTGATTCAAAATGGTCTTCGCACCATTTGTTTGTAAAGGGATCATCACAAACATGGCTGGCGATCATGGGTCCGGGTGTTGAACCTTTGGGTGAAGTAAAAGAAGATCAGCAACTATACCTGAAAGAAGTTGCAGGTGTGATTGCAGGGCTGGTTGGAGAAGAGTTTGAACCGGGAGCAAAAGTTACCGCAAAAAGATAAGTTCATCGCGAAGCATTAAACGTTTTGCAGAAGCGCTCAACAAATTGAGTGGTATATTTTCCATCGGGATCAAGCTCCGGATCGATGATGGTTATCCCCAGTCCGCCAGCTTTGACTGACCGTAAAAGCGGTTGTAATAGATCATCAAGTTCCTCGTAAGTGATACCTCCGGGAGTTCTGCTGTCAACAGCAGGCATCAGCTCGTCATCAAGCACGTCCGCATCGATATGTATCCAGAATCCATCAAGTTGTTTCTCCTCCACCATGTTGAGAAAGCTTTCCGCACACTGCTTTGTTCCCTGTCGTCTTAACTCCCCGAGGTCGATATAATGAATGGAAGACTGAAGGATCGATTCGACATAGGGCGGATAGTATTCACGGTTGCCGACACACCAGACATTCTCTTCCTTAAAATAGGGTTTGAATCCATCTATATTGGTCAGCTTTTCATGACCATGACCTGTGACGATAGCCGTGTCCATACCAGCAGCCCCGCCTGTTTGTGAAAGTGCCGGCAACATAAAATCATGATGACCATCCAGGAAGAAAAGTGCGTATTTGCCGGTCTTTTTTAAAGCCAGTGCATTTCCGATCAGGATGCTGCAATCGCCACCGATGACCAGCGGAAACGAACCGGACCGCATTACTTTTTCTAATAGCGATGCCTGTTGTTTTGCATAATTAATGATCTCCGTTGCGTTCCGGACGCCGCTTTCGTTATCCAGCTTTGTAGAATAAGGCGGAGGTTCAAGCCGGATGACTGAAGCTGGATTGAGCCTGGTATGAAAGCCATGTTGCGCAAGCCAGGGCGGAAGTTTTCTTACACCCGGCTCATGACCGGGAGAGGGTTCTTTGAGGCCAAGATTGGAAGGAAATTCAAGGATCGTAGTTGAATGCATGATTGAAGATAATCACAAACGGAGTTGCAGCAAGAGTGAGATTTAGAGGTGCTCAGCCTCTCTTATCCTGATTGACATCAGCCCTGTGATCTTATCTTTTTAAATTGCAGCACTCTTCAACGGAAACTTTCTTTTCAGACCTTCTTACCGTCCTTCCATCCTTACCGGTTTAATTTTTACCGGTAAGGATGGAAGGCGGTAAAAGAGAACTCCCGTTTGGTCTGAATTAGCCAGCTGCATATTGAATATTTTCAGCGGAGTTTAAACACATTGAAATTTAATGGTGGATGAAGACCGCACAATCCACGGGTTTTCCGGACACCAAAACCCTCATCCCAATCGCTTTAACAATTCAATACCTTCCTCCCAATCACCATATCCGGATGCAGCATTGATATGTCCCGCATTCCCGAGGTTCACCAGTTTACTACCCCAGCGATCGGCAAAAAATTCTGCCCGTTCAATAGTGATCCAGTGATCATTCGTACTCGCCACAACAATCGTTTTAAATGGCAATGTCTCCAGCGGTATCGGATCAAAGCCTGTTACGGGAAAGGTATACCCCGGAGCTTCAAGATCACTCGGCGCGACCAGCATCGCCCCTTTGATCTTTTTGTTATATTGCTTATACCAGTGCGCAACTGTGGCGCAGCCCAGGCTGTGCCCGATCAATATTACAGTAGAGAGATCATATCCCTCCAACGCAGCATCGATCGTACTGATCCACGCTGCACAGGAAGGCGCATCCCATTCCGCCTGCTCTATCCTTACACAATCCGGAAGTGTTCTTTCAAAATATGTCTGCCAGTGTTGCGGACCTGAATTTCCCAGACCGGGAATAATAAAGTATTTGTTCATTACCTGAATTGCTGCGGTGAAAGCAGCAAAATTAAGACAATGCCTTAGCCGGATCAGTCCTTTTTTGTATCAAGTGTAAATCCTATAGAAGTGCCCACATCTTCACGGCTGCGGACATGGATGGTTTGCCCATGCGCTTCAATAATATGTTTGCAGATGGCCAGGCCAAGACCACTGCCAGTTACGTCAAGACTACGGCCTTCATCCGTGCGGTAAAAGCGTTCGAATATGCGGGGTAAATGTCGCTCCGGAATGCCGATACCATCATCACGTACCTCAACGAGAATATGCTTTCCATCGGTGTTATACATGCTTGCGGTGATCGTTCCGTTTTGCTTTCCGTATTTGATCGAGTTTTCAACGAGGTTCACCAGCACCTGCCTGATCTTTTCTTTATCAGCAAATACCGTCAATGGAGATTCACAACCTTTCTTTATGCTGCAGCGGATATTCTTCGGCTCCGCCATAATGGAAATGCTCTCAAAAGTTTCTTTTACCAGGTCCTGGATCACGAAGTTTTGTTTGATCAGGTTCAACTCACCTCTTTCCAGTCTTGAGATCTCATCAAGATCATTCAGCAGGTTGGTCAGCCGCTCAACATTCGTGGAAGTCTTTTCCAGGAATTTGCGGTTGACGGCAGGATTCTCCAGTGCACCTGACAGCAAGGTATCTACATAACCCTGGATAGCAAACACGGGTGTCTTGAATTCGTGGGAAAGATTTTGCAGGAACTCTTTTCTGAATTGCTCATTCGCTCTTAATAACTCGATCTCCTGTTTGTTTTCAGTCGCCCAGGCTTCCACATCTTCTCTTACTTCATCAATACTTTTTTTAGGAAGGATGTATTTATAGTAGGTCTCTTCGCGTTTGGTCGCTTTTGTCTGGTAGATAAATTTATAAATGAGTTTGATCTTCCTGTAAATAAAACGTTCCAGTACAAGATTGATCAAAAAATAACCACCTGCCAGTATCACCAGGAATGAGATCAGTACAGGTTGCCATCTTTTTTCGATAATAAATACCAGCAGGCTGATCGGTGCCGCGAGCCCCAGCGCCGTAAGAAATGAAAGCTGACGCGGAGAGATATTTTTGAGTGAGAACATTTGCTGAAGTTACGGGATTGTTACGATGTCATTACTTCGAAAGCCGTGGGGATTGATTAACCCAACTTGCCAATTATAACCTCAAAGCAGTTCGATGGCCGATGATGGATGGCTGATGGCCGATTTCCTCTCTTTTGGTCGAAGGTCCTTCATCTTATCGACCGTTTCATGGCTCTATTACCGGGTTATGTACCTTCTATGGCTTAAGTCGGCCAACAGTCATCGGTCATCGGCCATCGGCCATCGGGCTACTATAATACTTTAGCTGGCAAGTTGGGTTAAACTACAGCTCGAATTTATAGCCAACGCCTTTCACTGTCGTTACGCAGTCGATACCCAGTTTCTGACGGATCTTACGGATATGCACATCTATCGTACGGTCCCCCACGATCACATCGTTTCCCCAAACCTGATTCAGGATCTCATTCCGGAGAAACACTCTTCCTGGTTTTTGCGCAAGCAGGTAAAGCAATTCAAATTCTTTTTTTGCCAGCACGATGTCATTGCCATCAACCTGCACCATAAAACGCTCGGGATCGATTTTGATATTTTCCATCTCCAGCGTTTTCACTTCAGCCTTGTTGAGCCTGCGGAACAGTGCGTTAACACGGCTGAGAAAAACCTTTGGGCTCACCGGTTTGCTTACATAATCATCAGCACCGGTTTCAAGGCCGCGGATCTGGCTGCCGTCATCATTCACGGCGGTCAGGAAAATGATCAGGGTATCTTTGAACGCTGCCTGGGTACGAAGGATCTGACAGACTTCGACGCCGGTCTTCCTCGGCATCATAACGTCCAGTACGATCAGGTCAGGTTGCGTGCGACGGGCTTTTTCGAGGGCCTCATCACCATCCTTGGCCGTCACAACCTCGTATCCTTCGCCGGTCAGATTGTATTTCAGGATCTCTAATATATCCGGCTCATCATCGGCGATCAACACTTTTCTAGCCTTATTTTCCATGCCATTGAAAGTTTCCGCAAAGCTACTGGGATTTTATCTGGAGAGAAAACCCGGGATTCTTGTTCATACAGACTTAATGATAACTTAACATGAGACTCAGCTTTTCAACGAGTTATATCAAATATCCGATGGTCGATGTTCGATGGTCGAAGACAGAGTCATATTGAGACTGACCATCGACCATCGGACATCGAACATCGTTTTTCACACGGCCAACCGTCTAAACGAAAATCCTGTCTTAAATCCATGATAAACAGTTTCTGGCGAATGTCAGGACTGGTCGTTAACTTTGCACATCTATCCTTATGACTTCGATAACGAAATACCTTGTTTTATGGACTGCCTGCCTGGCTTTTTCGACCGGGTTATCGGCCCAGTTTGATGTGACCAGCGCAATTACGGTCAAGCCTCCAAAAAACCGCGAACTTTTCCACGACTATATCGATAAAGAACAAAAGGAACTGCTTTCCGCCGATGGCAAAGCAGACGCTCAGTTCGTTTATCCGGGAAATGAAGAGATCAGCCTTTTGCTTACCCAGGCGATCGGAAAGACCGTCGACGAGTTTCAATACCAGATCGAAACGGATTCCACACTCGACCACCGGTTGAAAGTGAACTATCTCACCGGCATGTCAAACATACTGAGATATGTAAAGAACAACTGGCGTTCAAAAAAAGTGAACATACTGCATCTGCCACAGATCATCGGAGCTTATAAAGAATGCGTAGCGGAAGATCTCGCCGGCAACAGTATCGAGAACACTGTTTACGCTGTGCCATACGATGCCGGTCATGCCCTGCTTGCCGCAAATATTTTCAATGCCAATAAAGGTTATCAGCCTTCAAAAAATCTGCTGATCCTTAAATATTGCACATCACATCCGTCTTCCACTTTCATCACCCTGAAAGATAATCCGGACGTTCCTTTTGCAGACAGTCTTGTAAAAGCTGTTGCAAAACGGTATCCGGCGCAATTGTATACTTATTCGCAGGCAAGCAATAAACTTGGAAACATCATCAGAAATATAAAAGATGACGAGTTTGTAAAGGCTGTTACCCGCATGGCCAGAAGCAAGAGCGGGCAACAGTATTTTCCTTTTCTTGACAATATTGTAAAGGGAAAACTTTCGTTTGAAGAACTTGATGCCGCTGAAAAAGATTCAATCCAGTATTACCGCTTACTGGTAAAAACGCAGATGGATTATATGCAGCGTGCCATCAATAAAGATACCGCTATTGCATTCAAAGAACTTACGCTGAAGCTGGAGAAAAAAGCAAAAGATGTATTTGTAACAACGATCAATGGCCTTCATACAGAGAATGATGCCGTGCGTTTCCGTTGCCTTCAAACGCTTACCGCTGAAGAGCTTTATTATCTCGCCGTATTATCCGATGGATTGATCTACACTTCCAGCTACACTGCGGGTGTGTATCCACTGATGATGAAGAAGATCAACAACCGGGGCGATTCATTGTTGTTAAGATTGAATTTCGATCACTACCGCAAATTCATCAGCCAGGCTGCCGCATACAATACACTGGGTAATTTCCTTTCCACCTTCCCCAGGCATGAAGATGCTGCCGATCTGATGAAAGCTTTCGTCGGCGGATTGGAAAAAGCACAAGGCCTCGAAGATGGTGTGGATGTTGCCGATTCTTACGCCAGCATCATCGAAACGAATAAAAAACTTGCAGCGGACGTGCTGTTGCTTGTACAGGAAAATTATCAGCGCAATCTTGATGAGAACAACAAGAAAGGGATTGTGATCTATAATATCCTGAATAAACTATTTCTCTCTGCCGATTCATCCAAGAATATAGATCTTACAAAAGAGCTCGGTATTCCACCGGTATACAATGTACCCTTCTCTTCGCTTACCAATCAGAAAGGTGAAGTGATCGCGCAGGTCTTCTTTTATGGTGATAAAGATGGCCAGGGGATCTTTAACGGTTTTCAGAATATGTTCGGCGGCGGTAACTGGAGTATCGATCGCAGCAACCCACAATGGATCACTATCAAATCTGTAAAAGGCAGTCCCGTTGTGATCTACGCCAACAAACCTTTGCCAGAAGAAACCGGCGAAGATGACAAAGCCCAACAGGCATTGGATGAGTATCTGCAGAAAAACGATCTGCATCCAACAGTGACCATTCACCGCGGCCATAGTTATTTTGCCAACTCAACGATCTCTTATATGGCGCCATCTTCCAGGATCGTCTTCATGGGTTCCTGCGGCGGCTTCCACCTGATCGATTCCATCCTGCATAAGTCTGAAGATGCGCATATCATCGCATCCAAACAAATAGGCAAAACTGCCATTAACAAACCATTCTTCCAGTTGCTCACCGAAAAGCTGCGCAACGGAAATGGTATCGACTGGATCCCTTTCTGGAAAGAATTCAAATCCAAAGCCACCGTCGAAGGTTTTGAGGATTATATTCCACCATTCAAAAACCTGGGCGCGATCTTTATTAAAGCGTATAAGAAATCGATGGGGGATGAGGAGTCGGACGGATAGAGAAAGAGATATTCGATGATCGATGTTCGATGGTCGAATTCCTGTTAATTTAAAATACTTTTTATATAATCACGCTCTTTCAATTAATGGAAGGGCGTTGTTATTTTAATGCCTGGCTGAACGAATTCGACCATCGACCATCGATCATCCAACATCGCTCTCCCCGGTTTTGGTATTCTTTTTGGCTATCTTTCACCATGGCTCCAAAACTTTTCACCTCTTTACTACTCACTTTCATTTCAGTTGCTGCTTTTTCGGGACAGCCCGCGACTGACACACTAAGTTGTAAAGTGCCACTGAACAGGCAGATCTTTCATGACTATGTTGACGCCGCACAGAAAGCGGTCGGAGGAAGCAGGGAAACGCAGTCATCTGTTGATAATCTGCAATGTGAAATTGAGTCGGACAGTTTGATCGGCGGACAGGATAAAGTACGTTACCTCCGTGGCGTAGAGAATCTTTTGAAGCTATATGCAACAGAAAGGAGAGCGCTCAAACAACCGGATGCGGTATTGCAGGAAATAATAGATGTGTATATACCATCCATGCGGGCAGATATCCGTAAACGTTCGATCGAGCCGATCGTGCTGGGCGCATCATACGATGCGGGGAATATCTTTATCCGTGGTACAAAGATCGCATTCGAAAAAAATGCCGGATACAGGAACAGCGCGAATGGCGTCGTGCTCAAATATTGTGTGCTCCATCCTGAACAGACTTTTCAGACGCTTAAGTCAAACCCCGATGTTCCATTTGCGGATAGCCTGATCAAAACTGTGGCCCGGAAATATCCTTCGCAATTATACACATATGCACAAGCCAATAATAAGCTCGGTTATATCATCCGTAATATCGTAAATGATACGTTTATAAAAACCGTGGTGCAGATGTCGAGGAGTAAAAGTGGTCAGCTCTATTTTCCTTTTCTCGATAATGTTGTAAAAGGAAAGTTGACGATCACGGATCTCAATGCTGCTGAAAAAGACTCAGTGAAATATTTCAGGTTATTGGTAAATACCAGGATCGACTATGTACAGCGCGCGCGGAATAAAGATACCGCTACCGCTTATGCAGAGCTGGAAGCAAAGCTTACGCAGAAAGCCAGTGATGTGTTTGTAAATACCATCAACGGCTTGCATGAGCGGCCCGACGCCATCCGCTTTAAAGTGCTGCAGGCATTGACGCCGCAGGAATTATATTATCTCGCCGTATCGACGGACGGATTGATCTATACATCCAGCTATACCAATGGAGTGTATCCGTTAATGATGAAAAAGATCGGCAACCGGGGAGATTCATTGCTCCAGTCTGTGCAATACGATCACTACAGGAAATTCATCAGCCAGGCGGCAGCATATAACACACTCGGTAATTTTCTCGCGAGCTATCCTGATGGAAAAGAAGCAGATGAACTGATGAAAACGTTCGTGACAAGACTGGAGGAATCCAATGGACTGGAAGACGGTGTGGATGTTGCGGATTCTTATGCCAGCATTGCAGAAACATTGCCCGAGCGTGCAAAAGAAATGCTGAGGAATGTGCAGGCAAATTTTGAAAGAAATCAGCAGGAAAATAATAAGCGCGGAGTGGCCATCTATACGATCCTCGATAAATTATTCAGGTCTGCGGATTCAACCAATAACATTGATCTTACCAAAGAGCTTGGCATCCCACCGGTCTATCAGGTTCCGTTTTCTTCGCTTACAAATGATAAAGGTGAAGTGATCGTGCAGGTTTTCTTTTTTGGTGATGAAGACGGTAAAACAGATTTCAGGATCTTCCAGGCAATGTTCCCTAAAACGAACTGGACGATCGATCGCAGCAATAAACAGTGGATCGTGATCAGGTCGGTCAAAGAAAAGCCGGTGGTGATCTACGCTAATATCCCGTTTGATGAAGAGACCGGCGAAGATGATCAGGCGCAGTCTGCTCTCCGTGATTATCTGAAAGAAAAAAACTTATTGCCTACGGTGACCATCAATCGTGGCCACAGTTATCACGCCAATACGACCATCGCTTATATGGCGCCAACTTCCCGGATCGTTTTCATGGGTTCCTGTGGCGGTTTCAACCTGATCAATTCGATCCTGCAAAAATCGCCGGATGCGCATATCGTCGCCTCGAAGCAGATCGGGAAACGGGATATTAACAAGCCGTTTATCCAGCTGCTTACGGAAAAACTCAGGACCGGTTCAGATATCAACTGGATCCCATTCTGGAAAGAATTCCGGAAAAGCGCCAATGTGGACGGGTTTGATGATTACATTCCGCCGCACAAAAACCTCGGCGTGATCTTTATAAAAGCATACACACGGTCTATGCAATAGGTTTCAGTTGGGAGCCGGACTTTTCCCAGTATTGCCTAACTTGCACTCTTCTTAATCTATTTCAATTGGCTGAGTCGGCACCAAAAAAGTTTGATATTGCAGTTCTGAGAAGGGTTTTCAGTTATGCGGCACCGTATAAAAGAAAGTTTTACCTGTCGGTGGTGCTTGCCATTCTGCTGGCGATCATTACCCCGGTAAGACCCTGGCTGATACAATACACGGTGGATAATTCCATCGCAAGATCACTGGTCGAAGAGGTGATCTGGATCACGATCCTCCAGATCGGGTTGATCCTGGTGGAAACAGTGATGCGTTTTGCATTCACCTTTATGACTGCATTTCTTGGCCAATCTGTGGTAAAGGACATGCGTATCGCCGTTTACAGAAAGATCCTCGGGCTGAATCTTTCACAGTTCGACAAAACGCCGATCGGTACACTTACCACACGTACCATCAATGATATCGAATCGATCAATGAGATCTTTGCTGAAGGGCTGATCCCGATCATTGCGGATCTGCTTTCAATTGTTTGTGTTCTCGCGTATATGTTCTCCGTGGATGCAAAACTCACGCTGATCGCGCTGATACCTTTTCCTATCATCATTATTGCAACATATTATTTTAAAGAAAGCATCAATAAGTCATTCTTTAAAGTGAGAAATGCTGTGACCAACCTGAATGCATTTGTACAGGAACATCTGACCGGCATGTTTGTGGTACAGGCTTTTGCAGCAGAAGAGCGTGAGTTCAATAAATTCCAGGAGATCAATAAGGAACACCGTAATGCGAATATCAAAGCGATCTTCGCTTATTCAGTATTTTTTCCGATCGTGGAAATTGTGCTGGCGCTTTCGATCGGCCTGGTAGTATGGTGGGCCGCAAAGGATTCACTGGCTTTACAGGAAAGCAAGCAGGGAACGGTGATCTCATTTATTCTTTGTCTGAACCTTTTGTTCCGGCCGCTGCGCGTCCTGGCCGATAAATTCAACGTATTACAGATGGGCGTGATCGCCAGTGAGCGCGTGTTCCGGGTGCTGGATAATGATGATGTGACCAAACCTCCGGCTGGTGGTTACCAGGCATCGCCGGCGGCCATCAACGGCAGTGTGAGTTTTGACCGCGTTTCATTTGCTTATGTGGATGATAAATACGTGCTGAAAGACATCAGTTTCAATATAAAAGCGGGTGAGACGGTGGCGATCGTCGGTCATACAGGTAGTGGAAAAACGACGATCATCAGTTTATTGAACAGGCTTTATCAGGTGAAACAAGGTCAGATCCTGATCGATGGACGGAATATCGATACATATGAACCCGATTTTCTCCGCAAGCATATCGGCGTTGTATTGCAGGATGTATTCCTTTTCTCCGGTTCTGTGATGGATAATATCACGCTGAGAAACCCGGAGATCCCGAGAGAAAAAGTGATCGAAGCGGCGAAACTGATCGATATGCATGATTTTATTATGCGATTGCCGGGCGGTTACGACTATAATGTGATGGAAAGGGGCGCAACTTTGTCGTTGGGTCAACGCCAGCTGCTGTCGTTTATACGGGCGCTATTGTATAATCCCTCTATATTAGTGCTGGATGAAGCCACTTCTTCCGTGGATACAGAAAGCGAAATGCTGATCCAGCACGCGATCGACACGTTGATCAAGGGCCGGACAGCTATTGTGATCGCGCACCGGTTGTCCACCATCCGCAAAGCGGACAAGATCATTGTACTCGACAAAGGCGAATTGAAGGAAATGGGCACACACGAAGAACTGCTCGCAAGTGGCGGATTTTATGCACAATTGCATAGCATGCAGTTTGAGAAGCATCAGGCGAAAGCGTAGAAAGACGTGTTTGACAGTCGATATTATATCCAATCCCATAGGTGGAATGTCAGCTCTAAATCTTTTTCGCCCAGCAAAAGAGTAATTCCTTAACGACCATGCACTCCCGGCGTTAACCTTAATTAACCTTACATTTTCTTCTAATAACTATATCTTTAGTTAAACGTTCTCGCCACAACCTTAAACCAATCTGTATGAAACGCATTCTCGCCAATTTATGTGTCTTCCTTGCCGGTATACTTCATTCGCATGGGCAGATCAACCAAACGGTAAATTATACCCACACGGTAGTATATGACTATACTCTTCAGCCTGACACGACCGATGCCAACTTTAAGGTTTCCGAGACCATGCTTCTGCATATAGGAAAAGATTATTCTAATTTTCTGGCCCGGAATCTTCATAGGAAAGACTCAATGATGTTGCTGCTGAAAAAAGAAGTAGAAGCTGATCCTCATGGTCAGCCGCAATTACCACCACCCGGGGCAAGACCGGAAAATGCGAAAGTGACGATCAAAGTATTAAAAGAATACACCAGTAAAAAATATTATTTCAGTGCTATATATGGAATCCAGTACGCGCAATATGTTGAGGCGATGCCTGTAATCAACTGGCAGATCTTTGATGAAGAAAGAAAAGTAGCGGGATATCTGTGTAAAAAAGCAACGACGTCGTTTGCGGGACGGGACTATGTAGCCTGGTTTACACCGGAAATTGAGATCAGTGATGGGCCATATAAATTCACGGGTCTGCCCGGGCTCATACTGTCCATGTATGATACACGGAACCATCATGTGTTTACGGCACAAGCTGTTTTTAAAGAACCTAAATCAGTAGAGCTTGAAGAAAAGTCAGGCCCACTGGCTCATTCTTTTGCTAATAGAAAAGAATTTATTCTATACACAAGAGCGCTAAAAAGCGATCCTGCAAAGATGTTTGAACAGAACCTGATCAAATTTCCGGAGGACGTGGTACAGCGGGTTGTGGAAAATGCTAAAGTTGGTGTGGCAAAAAGCAATAACCCGATAGAACTCCAGGAGTATGCAATCAATCAATAGCGCTGCAGACATTATCATGTAATTATTTCCTCCATCTGATAATTACCGGCGAGGCTTGTCTATCTGCTGGCGATATTTGACATGAAGCTGCTGTGCAATCTCTACACAATTGCCGGCAGCTTTTGTTTTGTATTTTTTGATGGTATGCACCCATGCGCACTCCCAATCTCTCATCATGGAGTCGACACGGGCCTGGCTTAATGGTTCTCCCGATTTGAATGAAGCCTCGACCTGGTTGAAAAAAGCTACCCAACGCGGCAGGTAAAAGTCAGCGATCATACCAGACCATTGCTTACAGGCATACTCATGCAATGAACTGTTTTTATCTCCCCAGAGCGTGATCTGGTTGCGGGCATTACGTTCATATAAATCTTTCTCTTTTTTATTGGTGCCCCAGCGGCGGGCATCTTCGATCCATTTTCCTAAAAGAAAATCGGGGTGTGAAGCGAGCAGCAGCTCCATGTCGCGCATCACCTGTAAAAATGTTGCCGAGATATTCCTGAAGCCTGCTTCATCTTTTCGTTCGTAAGCAGCTGCAAACTGTTTTTGCAGGCTGTCTGCGTAATTGGCCAATACCTGGCGCGTCAGGTCCGTAAGATCATAGCGAAACCCTTCATTTGACTTCAAGGCGTCTGCACTTTGAAGGAGAAGGTCCCACGCTGGCAGCAGGGCATAAGTGTCATATCCTTTTCTTGTACTGGTGAACGTCGTTTTAGTGGCGAAAGTGGGGCGGGCGGTAATGATACTTTCGGGGCCTTCATCCGTACCCACAGCATTGTAAACAGTTGATTGCAGGATCCGCCATGCTTTGATCGCATTCGGATCAGCGACCCCGTAACGACTGATTACATAAGCGGATATCCATTCCGGCAGATCTACCGGCCGATCACGCCACACATTTTCCAGCATAAGTTTATACATCACGGGATTTTGTTCGATGGCTTCAGGTGTGAGTCCGATCCCGGAGAGCTTACCAGCTTTTTTATTATACAATAGGGAGGCCGGGGTAGCGGCTACTTCATCCATTCGTCCGAACATACTGATATTACCACCAAAGTTGTGCAGCATGCACCAAAGCCAGGGTTTGCCATAATAAGCTTCGGTTTTTTCCCATACGGGATGTTGTTCACTCCATAAGTCGAGCAATAACATTCTGTTGTCGGGAACCGCATTCAATAATGCTTTTATTTGCGTTGGTTGCCAGAATTTTTTCTGGAAATGAAACAGCCAGCCTTGCATGATCCAGATGGCTTGTGTATCGGCAACTGCCATCGCATTATAGACCTGCCTGCTCATCTTACTGAGATAAGAGCTGTCATTGGTGGGAGGCTGATTTTCGTTGAATGTATCGGCTGAGTAAAAGTGGTCGGTGCCATACGCTTTTTGTTGCTCCTCCATAAACAACCGGCCGATCTCTAAAAACATCGGGTCTTCGGGATCGAGTATATTAACGGGGTTAAAGCCTGACCATTCTGTTTTTTTCAATTTTGCTTCAGGAAATTTCTGCTGAAAACCTGGTGGTACATGTCCGGTAAATGCTGGAAGTACCGGCGTCATTCCCAGCTCACGTTCGCGTTGCAGGATTTTTTTCTGCAGTTTTTCATGGCTTTCCATCCAGGCTATAGGAAGAGGACCGCCCCAGCCATCGAGATTTCCCATCCAGAACCAGTTGAAATAAGCTGGGCCGCTGAAAAAACCTTTCAGGTCTTTGTCTGAAAAACCAAGTTTATGATAAACCCGTCTCCAGATCATGTTCTGACCAGTGAGTGCCAGGGGAATATTAATGCCATGTAGTGCCATCCAGTCGATCTCCTTTTCCCAGCGCGGCCAATCCCACCAGCTCATCGTGTAGTTGAATGTGCAGTAGTTGAGATAGTAGCGATAAGTGTAGGGAGAGCTATGTTTCTCTTTTTTAGTCAGCTGTGGAAGCGGGTCGGGAAGGTTGAGGTTGCTGCCGTTCCAGCTGACCTGACAATTCGCGTAATGCTCCAGATAATAATTCAGCGCACTGGCAACAGAAAGTCCTTTTGATCCGGCCAATACAATTTTTCCGTTTTCGGAAGAGAGTTCGAAAAAGTCTTCGCCTGCACTTTCCGGAAAGATCTTTACTTCAAAATGTTGTCTTGCTTTGACAGGCAGGATACGAGATAACAACTGCTCCGCCGCAGCCTGTTTTTCGGAATTACTTGTTTGAGCAGAAAGGTGGGCAGACGTCAGTATTACCACCAGGAGAAATAAACCTGTGATTTTGAACATGTTCAATTCAAATTTATGCCCTGGGGGAGGCGTGAGATAAACGAATTTAGTGATAATAAGCCTACAGATTTTATATTGTATTAAGCATAATCTTCATGGTGTTAGTTGTAACAGGCAAAACCGTCAATTGAAGACATGAACGGGCAGGACGAAAAGATGTCTTCGTCCATCAGTTATTGCCCAATGTCGTTTAGTTTAGGCTTCAAGGCTTTGTCATCCCGGCCGGGCGACCTAATGTTTGATGCAAATTTGAAGCTGCCAGAGCCGGGAGTCCCTCAATTGTGGAGATCCCGGCTCTCGCAGCCCGACAGTAGAAAGTAATCTTAGGTTGCCCGGCCGGGATGACATACTCTTTGCTTCTTAACTAAACGACATTGAATTATTGCCGGAGTACAAATTCCTTTTCTACATAATTAATGAACTGATTTCCAATATAAAAGCGCATTTTCAACTAAAAGATCAGTTTGACCTTACCGAACCTGAAAGAGTCTGCAAAATCCGCCTGGAATCTGAGGATAAAAAAACCACCTGAAACTTCATCATTTTCCCGATTCAGGTTCCTTTTTAAGTTACCGGGCCTTATCTTTGCGCCAAATTTCAGGAACTGTATGCGTTTAGAACGTCTCAAATGCTTGCCAGTATTGGCTTTGGGCCTCTTATCCTTGCTTTTTTCCCAAATTGCCCTGGGCCAGCCTCACGAAGGTCAGGAACCACATGAAGGTGGTGAACCTGCCGTTCATGAAGCGAAATTTGACCCGGGCAAGGAAATGCTGGATCACATTGCCGACGCACACGAATTCCATTTCTTCACATTGAAGAATGCTGAAGGACACGAAACACACGTTACACTTCCCCTTCCTGTAATCGTTTACTCTCCACAACGCGGTGGCCTCAATATCTTTATGTCTTCCAAATTTCATGAAGGACATGAAGCGGTTGCTTACAAAGGCTTCAAACTGGAAGAACACCATATCGTTGGTGTTGACGAAGCGGGTAATGTGGATGAGTCTGTAAAAGTGTATGATTTCTCGCTGACCAAGAACGTAGTGCAGATGATCCTTGCGCTGATCGTACTCGTACTGATCCTCCGCAGCGTTGCCAAAAAATACATCGCCGGTCAGGGACGTACTTCTGCTCCAAAAGGTATGCAGAACGCGATCGAATCAGTAGTTGTTTTCGTACGTGATGACGTGGCGAAACCAAACCTGAGCCACAGCTATAAAAAATATCTTCCCTACTTGTTGACCCTGTTCTTCTTTATCCTGATCAACAACCTCTTTGGCCTGATCCCGGGTTCGGCGAACGTAACAGGTAATATCGCTTTCACTGCTGTACTTGGTATCATCTCCCTGGTGGTGATCCTGTTCAGCACCAACAGCCACTTCTGGGGTCATATCTTCTGGTTCCCCGGCGTACCTGTTCCGGTAAAACTGATGATGCTCCCGGTGGAATTGCTCGGTGTATTTACTAAGCCATTCGCCCTGATCGTGCGTCTTTTCGCTAACATGACGGCAGGTCACATCATCATCCTGAGCTTTGTGAGCCTGATCTTCATCTTCACGGAGATGACAAAGACTGCGGGTATCGCATTCACTCCTGTATCTATTGCTTTTGCTGTATTCATATACGTGATCGAGATCCTGGTGGCATTTATCCAGGCATTCATCTTCACCAACCTGACCGCGGTGTTCATCGCACAGGCGATCGGTGATCACCATTATGAAGAAGCAAATCATTAATTACGCTAATTTGTTTACGCGGATTACGCGAATTACGCGAATTAGTGAATCAAATAAGTAGTCTCTATTTATAATCTATATAAAATCTGAATCATGGATTTAATGAACATTATGCTCGAAGTAAGCGGAAGCTGGTCACACTTCGGTGGTGCTATCGGTGCTGGTCTTGCTGCAATTGGTGCAGGTATCGGTATCGGTCAGATCGGTAAAGGCGCGACTGAGTCTATCGCTCGTCAGCCGGAAGCTGCTAACGACATCCGTGGTGCTATGATCCTGACAGCTGCCTTCGTAGAAGGTGTTGCGCTGTTCGCAGTTATCGCTGGTCTGCTGGCGGTTCTGAAGTAATCATACTTCACCCAAATTAGTGCTGTACCTGAAGCACAGGGCGGAGGGTACAGCATAAATTAAAAAGTCAAAAGTAAAAATTCAAAATATCACTCTACACGATAAGGGTTGTATTTACTGATTGGAGTTTTTTACTTTTTACTTTTGAATTTTGACTTAAACTGAATTTAATCTTTAACAATATGAGTTTATTAACTCCTGGTCTTGGTTTCTTCTTCTGGACGCTCATCGCGTTCCTCGTTGTTCTGTTCCTGCTCAAAAAATTTGCATGGAAGCCTATCCTGAAATCACTGAATGAAAGGGAAAGCAATATTGCGAACTCTATTGCTTCTGCTGAAAAAGTAAAAGCGGAGATGGCACAGATGCAGAATGAGAACGAAGCATTGCTGGCAAAAGCCCGTGAAGAAAGAGCACAACTGCTGAAAGAAGCACGCGAAACAAAGGATAAGATCATCAACGAAGCAAAAGAACAGGCTAAAGTTGAATCCGCTAAGATCGTTGCAGATGCACAGGCTGCTATCGAAGCACAGAAAATGGCTGCGATCATCGATGTGAAGAATCAGGTTGGCAAACTCGTGGTTGAAGTAAGCGAGAAGATCCTGAGAAAAGAACTGGCTTCAAAAGAAGCACAGGAAGCACACATCAAAGGCCTGGTGGACGAAGTGAAATTGAATTAATAAAAGTTATTGCAAACTGATATATGCCTAATCCCCGTTTAGCCGCGCGTTATGCCAAATCGCTGATTGACCTTGCTATTGAAAAAGGTCAGTTGGAGCAGGTATTTGCAGATATGCAATGGCTCGCTGCTGTGAACAAAAGCAACAAAGATTTCGTGAACCTTCTTCGCAGCCCGATCATCAAGGCTGATACAAAGAAGAAGATCGTCGAAGCGGTTACTGCCGGTAAACTCAGCCAGATCACTACAGGATTCAACACGCTTTTGATCAGCAAAAGCCGTGAAGGTTACCTGCCTGAGATCGTTACTGCTTTTATCGACCAGTATAAAAAATATAAGAATATCCAGGTTATTAAACTGACCACTGCCGCACCGGTAAGCGATACATTGAAAAATGCAATCGTTGACCAGGTAAAGAAAACCGCAGGATATCAGAACATTGAACTTGAAGAGAAAGTGGACCCGGCACTGATCGGTGGATTCGTATTGCAGGTAGGTGATCAGCTGGTGGACGCGAGCATCGCATATGACCTGAAAGCGATCGCAAAACAATTCGAGAACAACGACTTCATTTATAAAGTAAGATAATTCGATCGGCCCAGGCTCTGATCGATTCAACAAAACAAAAGACAAACAAATCAATATGGCAGAGATTAAACCAGATGAAATAAGTGCGATACTGCGTCAGCAGTTGAGCAACTTCAACGCCAGCGCCGACCTGGAAGAAGTAGGCACCGTATTACAGGTGGGCGACGGTATTGCCCGCGTTTATGGACTGGGCAATGTCCGTTATGGTGAACTGGTGGAATTTGAAAATGGTGTTCGCGCTATCGCGTTGAACCTTGAAGAAGATAATGTGGGTGTGGTATTGATGGGTGAGACCGGAGATATCCAGGAAGGTGCTAAAGTGCGCCGTACCGGCCAGATCGCTTCTATTAAAGTGGGCGAGGGCATGGTTGGCCGCGTGGTGAACACATTGGGTGAGCCGATCGATGGTAAAGGTCCTATCGCTGGTGAGCGTTATGAAATGCCACTGGAAAGAAAAGCACCTGGTGTAATCTTCCGTGAGCCGGTAAAAGAGCCACTGCAGACTGGTATCAAAGCGATCGATGCGATGATCCCGATCGGTCGTGGACAGCGGGAGCTGATCATCGGTGACCGTCAGACCGGTAAGACTGCGATCGCGATCGATACGATCATCAATCAGAAAGAATTCTTCAAAGCAGGTCAGCCTGTTTACTGTATATATGTAGCGATCGGTCAAAAAGCATCTACCATTGCCGGTGTGATGAAGACCCTGCAGGATGCTGGCGCGCTGGAATATACTACCATCGTTGCGGCTTCTGCTTCCGATCCTGCTCCACTGCAGTTCTACGCTCCATTCGCTGGTGCGGCAATCGGTGAGTTCTTCCGTGATACCGGACGTCCAGCCCTGATCATCTATGATGATCTTTCCAAACAGGCGGTGGCTTACCGTGAGGTGTCCCTGCTGCTGCGTCGTCCTCCAGGCCGCGAGGCTTATCCTGGTGACGTATTCTACCTGCACAGCCGTCTCCTCGAGCGCGCTGCGAAAGTGATCAACAACGATGAGATCGTGAAGAACATGAACGATCTTCCTGAGTCGATCAAACACCTGGTAAAAGGTGGTGGTTCCCTGACCGCTCTTCCGATCATCGAAACACAGGCTGGTGACGTATCAGCTTATATCCCGACGAACGTGATCTCGATCACCGACGGTCAGATCTTCCTTGAGTCAAACCTGTTCCTCTCCGGTATCCGTCCGGCGATCAACGTAGGTATCTCTGTAAGCCGCGTAGGTGGTAACGCACAGATCAAATCAATGAAGAAAGTAGCTGGTACCCTCAAACTCGACCAGGCACTGTATCGTGAGCTCGAAGCGTTCTCTAAATTCGGTGGTGACCTCGATGCTGCTACCAAGAACGTGATCGATAAAGGTGCACGTAACGTGGAGATCCTGAAACAACCTCAGTATTCTCCGTTCTCTGTAGAGAAACAAGTTGCGATCATCTACCTCGGTACCAACGGTCTGATCAAAGAAGTTCCGGTTAAAAAGGTAAAAGAGTTTGAAGAACACTTCCTCCTGGAAATGGAAAACAAACTGCCTGATGTACTGGCACAGTTCAAAAAAGGAAATCTCCCTGAAGACGGCATTAAGAAAATGGTGGAACTGGCACAGAGCCTGATCCCTCAGTATAAGGCTTAACGCTGGTGTGAGATATAGTTGAAACGGCTTCCCTGATTGGGAGGCCGTTTTTTATTTGACCACCGACAACCGACCGCCGACCGCCGACGAGGACTTTGGAGGAAGTCGATTCAGAAAAATGAAGTACATATGTACCATTGAGGCAAGCGACTTCCGTGCCTCTACCTCGTCGGCGGTCGGCGGTCGGTCGGCGGCGGTCCAAAAGATCCCAAAATTTATTCCCCTCCTTATTTGGTTTATATCATAAACTGGTTTACGTTTGTGTCGCAATCAACCGAAAAATGAGACATCTGCTTAAACTCCTCTTCCCCGCCGCTGCTGCCTTCGGATTCCAATCCGTTAACGCACAGTCGGTTATTAAAGGAATCGTTACAAATACCAAATCGAAACCCCTGGCAGGCATCAATGTGGTGCTGAAAGACTCGTATGACGGAGCGACCTCGGACAGCCTTGGGCGCTTCTCCTTTACCACTACAGAAAAAGGTGATCAGACCGTGGTGGCCAGTTCATCGGGAATGAAACCATTTGAACAAATGATCAGGCTGGCAAAAGATTCTACCTATAACTTCTCTATCCAACTGAAAGAAGAGATCACTGAACTGAGCGCGGTGGTGATCTCTGCCGGCACATTTGAAGCAAGTGATAAGAAACGCACGACTGTATTAACACCGATAGATATTGCAACCACTGCGGGCGCAAATGCTGACGTGACCGCTGCCTTGAAAACATTACCCGGTACACAGCAGGTGGGCGAAAGTGAAGGTCTTTTTGTCCGCGGTGGCACCGCATCGGAAACAAAAACATTTATCGATGGAACGCTGGTGAATAATTTCTTTTACAGCAGCATTCCCAATATTTCAACACGAAGCCGCTTCTCTCCTTTTATCTTTAAAGGAACGGTGTTCAGCACGGGTGGTTATTCAGCATTGTATGGCCAGGCTTTATCATCCGCATTGGTACTTGAAACGATTGATCTGCCTGAACAAAGTGCGGGAAGTGTGGGTGTTTCCGTGATCGGCGTAAGCGGCGGCCTCCAAAAATTATCAAAGAATAAAAAGTTCTCCTGGGGCGCTAATTATGATTACACAAACCTCTGGCCTGCATTCAAGGTGATCAAGCAACGCCAGGACTATACAAAGGAACCCGAATATCATACCGGTGATGCAAACTTCCGTTTCAAAACATCTGCAACCGGGATGGTGAAATATTACGGATATTTTAGTCAGAACAAACTGGGTTTCCGTCAGAACAGTATAGATTCTATCGGCTATAAAGATGTGTTCCGTCTGAAGAACTTTAATATGTATCATAATCTTTCCTGGAGAGAAGGGCTGGGCAGTGGCTGGAAAATGAATCTCGGTGTGTCTTATGCATACAACCATGATGATATCAATGGTGGTATGCAGGATGGCAGCAACCATGACGTTCAGCTGAGTGGTCTTGAATGGAAGGATTTTGGTTTGGTTTCGAAAGGGAAATATTTCAACGCCAAAGCTGTTCTGGAAAAACGTATTGCCGGATTGAGCGCCGTAAGATTTGGTGCGGAGTATAACAGGAGCCAGGATAATCCGGATTATACAGATTACACCAACCAGCGCTATGATTTCACCATAAAAGAAAACCTGATTTCCGGATTTGGTGAAACAGATATCTATCTTACCAATTCGCTGGCAGCCAAGCTCGGCGCACGTTTTGAACATTCATCCCTGTTTGACCGCTCGAACATTGCGCCAAGGGCTTCACTGGCGTATAAACTCGGTAAAGAAAGCCAGGCTTCCCTTGCATACGGTATTTTTTATCAGAATCCTGAAACGAAATACCTGCGTAATCCTACTGGTCTTGACTTTGCACAGGCAACGCACTATGTTGCGCAATATCAGAAGAGCAACAAAAATATTACTGCACGCTTTGAGATCTTCTATAAAAAATACAACAGCCTGATCAAAACAGGTACACAGTATAACAACGACCAGGTGGCCGTAAACAACAACGGTTATGGTGATGCAAAAGGTATCGAGCTTTTCTGGCGGGATAAAAAAACGATCAAAAATTTCGATTACTGGGTTTCTTATTCCTACCTTGATACCAAACGCGATTACCTGAACTTCCCAACAGCCATTCAGCCAAACTTTGCTGCAAAGCACACCGCATCATTAGTGATGAAGAAGTTCGTGACAGCCTGGAAGACCGGTTTTAATATGACCTATACGTATTCAAGCGGCCGCCCTTACTATAATATTTATAACGATAACGGAACGAATAAATTTACTGACGCCGGTGAAACGGATGACTATCATAACGTCAGCTTCAGCCTGAACTACCTTCCCAAGTTGTTTTCTAAAGGCGCTGGCAAGTTTACTGTACTGGTATTGTCTGTAAATAATATCTTCGGGATCAAACAAACTTATGGATATCGTTATTCATACAATACGATCAGAAAAGAAGCGATCGTACCACCATCCCGTTCATTTGTATTCATTGGTATGTTCATCAGTTTCGGTGTGGACAATACTGAAAACGTGATCAATAACAATCTCTGATCAATAATTATTCAACCATAAAAACTCAAAACATGAAACGTATAATCTTATCAGCGATCATTGCACTGTCTTTTATTGCAGTTAATGCTCAAAGCGAGCGCTACAAAAGCTCCATGGAAAAACTGATTGCCACGCTGGATACAACTAAAACAGTAGGCGGTTACACAGAGATCGCGAATTCATTCCAGCGGATCGCTGATGCGGAAAAAACACAATGGCTGCCTTATTATTACGCAGCGCTGGCGAATATCAATGCGGCAAATTCCTTATTTATCGCCGGACAAACAGATCAGATCGATCCGATCGTAGATAAAGCAGCGCCATTTATTGCTAAAGCCGAGGAGCTGCAGAAAAATAATTCAGAGATCTTCGTTTTGAAAAAAATGTATAACACTGCAAAGATGATGGCTGATCCGCAAAGCCGTTATATGGAACTGGGCCCGGTTGCAGCAGAAGCGCTGGAGACTGCAAAAAAACTGAATCCTGAGAACCCACGTGTATACCTGCTGGAAGGTCAGGACCTGTTCTTCACACCAGAACAATTCGGTGGTGACAAACAGGAAGCGAAAAAGAAATTTGAAGAAGCGTTGAAGAAATTTGAAACATTTAAACCTGCTGACACGCTTGCTCCAAACTGGGGTAAAATGCAGGCTAATTATTTTATTTCACAGGTTAAGTAAAAATCTTTTTAGCCGAAACCGTCCGCATGATTTGTGCGGGCGGTTTTGCGGCTTCCGGAATTTGTTGGTGACATTAGTCTTATTATCAGTGTACACTTACCAGGATATTTGTTGCGCGCAAAAAACAAGAAGCAATTCGCCTGACTATGGAAGAAAAGAATATTTCTGAACAGGAAAGTCTGCAGCTGATTCAGGAAATGATCGGCAAGGCAAAGTCTCATTTTCATGAGAATGGTACCAGTTCCATCTTATGGGGATCGGTGATCGGTACCTGTGGCCTGGTAAGTTATGCAGAACAGCAATGGGATTTCTCTATTGGTTTTGATATCTGGATACTGACCCTTGTGGCCATTATTCCCGGTGTCTGGTTCAATATCCGTGAATCACGCCGCAGGGTTGTGAAAACGTATAACCATGCTGCAACAAATATTGTCTGGAATGTTTTTGGCATCAGCATCGTTTGCCTGGTTATTTATGGAAACGTTATCCCGGGTGTGAGCGAGCGCCTTTATGCGGCGGAGCATGTTGAGCTCTTATCGCGCAACACATTAACGGGCGAGCTGAAGCCATACAGGCTGACCTCGTTAAGTCTCAGTTCCATTTTCCTGATCATCTATGCATTTCCAACATTGGTCACGGGCTGGCTGGTACGTTTTAAGCCTATGACGATCGGTGCGATCGTCTGTTATGGATTTTTTGTGCTCTCTCTTTTCACACCATTTAAGTATGATATGTTGTTAAGCGGGTTAGCCGGTATTGGCAACTGGCTTATTCCGGGATTGATGCTGAATCACCGTTACCGGAATGCAAAATCAACAAATGTTTAAAGACCTCGATCCCATATTACATTCTCAATTACGGCTTGCTGTAGTTTCCCTCCTTATCGGCGTTAAGGAGGCGGAATTTACGTTCCTCAAGGAGAAGACCAACTCCACTGCCGGCAATCTCAGTGTTCAAATCCAAAAGCTAAAGGACGCTGGCTATATTGATGTAGTCAAACAATTCAAGAACAATTATCCGCAAACCATTTGTAAGATCACGCCGCAGGGTATGACAGCTTTTGAGGAGTATGTGAAGAATTTGCAGGAGTATCTTGGAGCGAAGTAGAGGGGCGATAGCAGATGACCGATGGCCGTTGGCTGAGCTGCCGCATTTCGACATCATCCTAAAACAAGGAACCTTCTAAAATTGGAAGGCTTTAGAGTCTGCCTATGTCAGAAGCTCGGCCATCTGCCATCGGTCATCGGCCATCGATCCTAAATTCGAAGACTACCCCTAAAAAAGTTGCAGCCCTCTAGACAAAGGGCCGCTTCTATTGGAAACTCTAAGTGTATACTAAAGAAAAAATTGATGTCAGCATCTTCGTTGCTGCCTTGCGGGTACGAGTACAAGCGCAGGCGTGTGTTCTTTGGGAGCAAGTAAGCGGTCGATCGCTCTTTTCCATTTTTTTACGAGCTCTTTTCTTTTGTTGATCTTTTCCGGTGACATAGGGCAGGTATTTGGTTAATTGTACGGATTGTATTGCGCTTATCTTGAAACGACTGTTGAATAAGCGGCTTTCCCATTGTTCTCAACGATCTTAACACGGTACATGGTAGAGGCCGTCACGCTGTTATCGCGGTACGCATATTCAGCAGTCCCTTTTTGTTCTGTTGTAAAAATAATTGCAATGGTTTTGAACGGAGCGCCATTCACGCTTCTCTCCAATTCAAGCTGGCCGGCCAATTCATTATTGCTGACCGACCAGGTCAGTTGGCTTCGCTTATCGGTGGAAGTACATTGCAGACCATCAACAGATGCTTTAAGCATCGTGACTGAAGCGGTGGTATCAGTGCTTGTAAAAGGGTTAACGCCGGGAATAGCAAAGACGATAGTGGCGTTCAGTAATAGGGCAATCAAAAAACCGTAAAAGTTCGTTTTCATGTTCCTGGGTTTGATTATTCTCAATGGCCCACAGGAGTATCGGATAAGCGAAGCGACCGGAAAGGATTGGTGGAAATTCCTGTACCAATTCTAATCGTATTTTTTCGTAGTAGAATGTGGTTTTCCGTAACCGGAAACAAACGTAGTAACTCGCCCCAGCATTTGCAAGCAAATACACTAATTTATTTTTGGTAGGAAGGTTAAGAAATTGGTTTAGCGCTAATTACGCGAATTAATTTCTCGGATTTGAAATAAAATAAAAGCCCGGCACAGTCATAAGCTGTGCCGGGCTATCGCTATATCTTTCAATAAACAGACCCCAATTCGCGAAATCCGTGTTATAAGATCCGCGTAATCATTCGCGAATGTCCTCGTCTTCCATCCTCGCAAACACCTCCGGATTGATCTTCTTCAACGGATTGCTTCTGTTCTGATCATACTCCGCGCGCTGCTGAATAATATCGATGCACTCAAAAATGGCCGTCATGAATGATGATGCATCAGCTTTGTCCTTACCTGCAATATCAAACGCAACACCATGGTCCGGTGATGTTCTTACCACAGGAAGACCCGCTGTATAATTCACGCCTTCGCCGGACGCCAGTGCTTTGAATGGGATCAGCCCCTGGTCGTGATACATTGCCAGTACAGCATCGAATTTTTCATATTGTCTTCTTGCAAAGAATGCATCGGCGCTGAATGGCCCCACTACCAGCATATTGCTGTTCTTCGCTTCTTTGATCGCTGGTTTGATGATCGTTTCTTCTTCATTACCGATCAGTCCTTCATCACCCGCATGCGGATTCAATCCTAATACAGCGATGCGTGGTTTGTCAATACCAAAATCGCGTTGCAGACTTTTATAAATGATCTGCAGCTTGCTCACGATGTTCTCTTTGGTGATATACTTTGCGATATCTTTTACAGGCACGTGCTCTGTTACCAGCGCCACGCGGAAATTACCGGCACACATCATCATCACTACATCCCTTGCTTCAAAGAATGTTTTGAGATAAGGCGTATGTCCGGGAAAATTAAAGTCTGCTGACTGGATATTTTTCTTATGGATCGGTGCGGTAACAAGTCCATCGATCTGCTGTTGCTTCAGTGCCGCCACTGCGGTTTGCAAAGAAAGAACAGCGTATTTGCCTGCTGCATCTTCCAGCTGGCCGGGGTTGATGGCCACTTCTTCTTCCCAGCAGTTGAATACATTCACCTGTTTATTATTAAGGCGGTTGTATTCCTTTGTGCTTTGATAATTGAAGTTGATCTCGCTGATCGACTTTCTGTAAAAGTTTACCACTTTATTGGAAGCAAAGATCACCGGCGTGCAAAGATCCAGCAACCGGCTATCGGAAAAAGTCTTTATGATAAGCTCCAGCCCGATCCCATTCAGGTCGCCACAGGAAATGCCAATGACAGGCTTGGGGGGTGTTGTAGACATTGTTTTTGAGATTTCGGGTAAAAGTACGAAAGTCGAAGGAGTTTGGGGAGTGAAAGGTTCCAGAGGTTTCATAGGTTCCAGAGGTTTCAGAAGTTGAGTCTCTTAAAATTGAAACAGGCCTTTACTCTTCAAACCAGAACGACCCAACCTTTGAAACCTCTGGAACCTCTGGAACCTGTGAAACCTTTGGAACCTTTCAGAAACCTTACTATCGCTACTTTCCGCCCGCAGACCGTGCAACTACTCCCTGCAAATTCACGGAAACTACTCATTTCCATTTAACCCGAACTTGTTAATTTACGGCTCAAATCCGCTATCAATGAGAAAACCGCCATTCTTACTTTTTGTAGGATTACTGTTTTGTATTTCCGCAATGGGACAGGTTGTTTCCAGCCGGATGAATGAAGTGTTTCTGAAAACAGACCTGATCAATGCTGCTACCAATTTCCAGGACCCCTGGGAAGTGACATACGGCCCGGACGATTCTCTCTGGGTGACCGAAGCCAAAGGTTATAAGGTGAACAAGATCCATCCGGTCAATGGCGGATGGCGTACCATTCTCGATCTCAGCAATGGCAGCAGCTTTACACCTTCAGCTTATAAACGCACATTTGGTTCCGGGCAAAACCCGTGGCCGCAAGGCGGGATGATGGGACTGGCCATACATCCCGATTTCATGACCGATCCTGCAAAGAAGTTTGTATACATCGCGTATGTTCATAACTACGTTGGCAACGACGTTACCTACAATGGCGAATTTGTAAACGGCCAGCTGTTCATCACCTGGGTTGTCCGCTTTACGTTCAATCCTTCCTCGGGAACTTTGATCAACCCGGTAAAGATCTGCGACACTATCAGGGGGAGTAATGATCATAACTCCGGACGCCTGATCATAAAACCTGAGGGCGGCAACAACTATCTCTACTACGCTGTCGGTGATATGGGCGCCGGTCAGTATGATAATATCAGCCGGGCCAACAAAGCCCAGAACCTGCGGTCTTATGAAGGAAAGATCCTTCGCTTTAACCTGGAAGAAGACAGCGATCCTGTGCAGGAGCCAACCACCATGAACTATGATCGCTGGATCCCGAACGATAATCCGCATAATGCTACGCTTGGTGTACAAAGTGCGGTATGGAGCATTGGAATGCGGAACAACCAGGGTTTTGCTTACGATACGATCAATGGCACGCCGCGTTTTTATGGTACATCACACGGGCCATTCAGTGACGATGAGGTGAACCTCCTGGAATCTGCGAAGAATTATGGTCATCCATTGGTGATCGGTTATAAGAGCGACGGCAACTATAACGGAGCCAAAGCCGGTCCATCCGGCAGTTCATTACCATTGATCACAAACGAAGCAAACAATGCCGCAACGATCGGTGCCAGTTATATGGATCCGATCTATTCAAATTACCCGGCAGCCGCAGGTGATAATTCAACACCATGGACCATTCAGTATATTTATAACAACCGCACTTATTGGGACGGTTCACAAAATCTGCAGGCGCTGAATGCTAATCAATACTGGCATTCGGAAGGATATTCCGGTGTTGGTTTATATACAAAAAGCTTTATCCCGGGTTGGAAAAACTCATTGCTGATCGAATCGTTGAAATGGGGGCGCGTGCTTCGTTTGAAGTTGAACAGTACTGGTTCATCAACCGTACCTGTTGATGGCGCTGATACCATCGGATATTTCGGGAGCAGGAATCGTTTCAGGGATATCGCTGTTGATCCTGACGGAAGATCTGTATATGTGGTGATGGAACGTTCATCCAGCAGTTCAGGCCCGAGTGCAAACAACCCGGTCGTACCGGCTTGCGCAGGCTGTGTACAGAAATATACTTTTCTTGGTTATAAAGACAATGCAGCTAATAAAAGCTCCATTCCTGATGCAATTGATATAACAGCAGGCACTGCTAATGCCTGTACAGATGGAAGCACGGTTACTATCAACGCTGCAAATCAAAATACCAATCTCTGGGTTCCTTTTACAGGACCCGACGGAAATATCCTGGCAGAGATCTATCCGAATGGCAATGATCTTGGTGAAGTTCATTCAGCATTCTATGTTCATGCAGGAGCCATACGCACCGCCGGTGGTAAGAAATACCTGAATAGAAACATCACCATCACACCTACCAATCAACCCGCAGTTGGTCAACCTGTACGGATACGTTTGTATATCACCAAAGCCGAATACGATGCGCTGGATGCCGACGGAGCAAGCGGTGTCAGTGCCATCACCGATCTGAAGATCCTGAAAAACCAGGATGCCTGCGGATCGTCTATCTTAACCACAACTGTGAATCTTACGCCTGATCATTGGGATGCGCATGGCACCGATGGATACGTGTTGCAGTACAATGATCTCACCGGTTTCTCTTCATTTTATTTTGGCGCAACGGCCATTGTGTTGCCCGTGCGCATGCTGAGTTTTACAGCTAAAATGCAGGATGATGGATCAGGCCTTCTTAATTGGGAGATCGCCCATGATGTAACCATCACTTCATTTACCATTGAAAGAAGTATCGATGGCAGACTCTTCACTCCAATCGGCAAATTGCCATCAACGGTCAGCGAAGCTGCCGCAGAAAGATATTCTTTCACCGACAAGGCCGCTGCTCAGCAGCCATCTTCCGTGATCTATTACAGGTTACAGGTAGCGGACAGGGAAGGGGCAATATCTTATTCAAATGTGATCCCGGTTTCGTTGCTGCAAGTTGCCGGAGCCATTCAACTCTCACCCAATCCTGCCGCCAGCGAAACCAAACTGCATATCAATTCAAAACTAAGCGGTATGATCCAATGGAAGCTGCATGACAATACAGGCCGCATCGTTTCCCAGGGCACTTCAAAAATTGCCAAAGGAACTAACGTCATTCCGATCCCACTGCGGAACATTTCTGCGGGTATTTATTATCTGCAGGTGAATGGAGATGGGGTTGAGGGGAGGATGAAAGTGCAAAAACTGTAGGCAAGGATGTTCGATGTTGGATGGTCGATGTTCGATGCGCAGTGTCGCCTCCAAAGATCTGTTCGCCGACCATCGAACATCGATCATCCAACATCCACATTTCGTACTTTTGCCCCATGTACACCCTCAAAAAATCCCTCGGTCAGCATTTTCTGAAAGATGAGAACATCTGCCGCAAGATCGTGTCGGCCTTGCAGGAAAGACCGTTTACGCAATTGCTGGAAGTAGGACCGGGCGGTGGCGCATTGACGAAGTACCTGTTGCAACTGGAGGATATCAGCTTCAAAGCAGTTGAGCTGGATGAAGAAAAAGTCACCTATCTCAACGCCACCTATCCGGCAATTGAAAATAAGATCATTCATCAGAGTTTCCTGGATATAGAAAAACCGTTTGAAGGACGGTTCACTATCGTTGGTAATTTTCCGTACAATATTTCAACCCAGATCCTTTTTAAAATACTCGACTGGAAAGAAGATGTTGAATGCATGGTGGGGATGTTCCAGAAAGAAGTGGCGCAAAGAGCGGCGGCAAAAGAAGGCAATAAAGTGTATGGCGTATTAAGTGTGCTGATACAGGCATTCTTTGATGTGGAATATCTGTTTGACGTGTCCGAACAAAGTTTTAATCCACCACCAAAAGTGAAAAGCGGGGTGATCAGGATGTTACCAAGAAAAGATGTGCCTTTGATGAAATCAGAAAAGCATTTCTTTTTACTGGTAAAAACGGCATTCAATCAACGGAGGAAAACATTGCGAAATGCAGTGCGCGGTTTATTCGAGCCAGCAATCCTGGAAGATGAGTTGTTCAATAAACGCGCGGAGCAATTGAGCGTGCAGCAATTTGCTGAACTTAGTTTTAAAATGAAATAGCAGGAAGTATATCATGAAGAAAGTTATCATCACGGGAAAGGCACATGTGCATTTGAAAGAAACGCTGGAGAAGAAAGGTTATACGGTTGATTATAATCCACAGATCAGTTACGAAGAGCTAACAGCATCAATTGCGGATGTGGAAGGGTTGATCCTGACCACGCGTATCAAAGTGGATAAGCCCTTGCTTGATAAAGCTGCTTCATTAAAATGGATCGGCAGATTGGGAAGTGGTTTGGAACTGATCGATATTCCTTATGCAGAAAGCAAAGGCATCCGTTGCATAAGCAGCCCCGAAGGAAACCGCAATGCGGTAGCAGAACATGCATTGGGATTATTGCTCGGGCTGATGAACAGGATCCCTTCTTCACTGGAAGAGGTGAAACAAGGTCTTTGGAAAAGGGATGAAAATCGTGGCACCGAACTTACCGGCCGGACCGTTGGATTGATCGGATTTGGAAATACAGGTGCTGCATTCGCGAAACTGTTGCAGTCATTTGATGTGACCATTTTGGCGTATGATAAATACAAGTTTGGTTTTGGAAAAGGGTCTGTAAAAGAAGCAAGCCTGGAGCAGGTTTGCCGTTACTCGGATGTGATCAGTCTGCATGTCCCATTGACGGATGAGACCTTTCATATGGCCAATCAATCTTTTTTCGATTCCCTTCAGCAAAAACCTTATTTCCTTAATACCAGCAGGGGAAAGACCGTTGATACCCCGGCCATAATAGAGGCTTTGAAAAACAATAAGATAAAGGCGGCTGCACTGGATGTACTCGAGAACGAAAAGCTTGATACATATACCACTGAAGAACAGGAGAGACTCGACTGGCTGCTGGCCCAATCTAATGTAATTATAACCCCGCATATTGCCGGGTATAGTCATGAAGCCTTTTTAAGAATGACACAGGTAACACTCGAAAAATTAGGGCTTTCATAGCGTTTTTTTTCTAATACTTTCTTACTTTTGTAACACTTACCGCAACGCTTCAGGAGTAAAACCTGGGGCGTTGCTATTTTTTTCGTTTATACCTAAGGAGGTAATTATGAGTAACATTCAGTATGTGACAAAAGAGACCCTCGAACAGATGAAAATCGAGCTGCAAAAGATGAAGTCAGTAGACCGTCCTGCTGCAAGCCGGGCTATCGCTGAAGCAAGGGAGAAGGGTGATTTGAAGGAGAATGCCGAATACGATGCTGCCAAAGAAGCCCAGGGATTGTTGGAAGCCAAGATCGCCGTTATGGAAGGCGCGATGGCCAATGTGCGTGTATTGGATGAATCCAATATCGATACCAGCAAAGTTTCCATCCTTACCAAAGTGACCCTCACCAACCTGAACACCAAAAAACAGGTGACCTATCAGATCGTAAGTGAAAAAGAAGCTGACCTTAAGGCCAGCAAGATCTCTATCTCTTCCCCCATCGGTAAAGGTGTGCTTGGAAAAGTAGTGGGAGATATTGCCGAGGTGCAGGCACCGGCGGGAGTCATCAAGTTCAAAATTGAAAAGATCAGCACCTGAGCTTGCATAGACCAGACGATACAAGTTCCAGAAGTTCCATAAGTTTAATAGGTTTCAAAAGTTGAGCGACCCCAACCTTTGAAACCTATTAAACTTATAGAACTTCTGGAACCTTCTTCTACTGTTTTGCGTTCAACCGGAAGCTCACTCCCGCATAGTAATTCCTTTTTGCGGCCGCATTATAATATCTTCCACCTGCCGCATTAATATCATTACCCAGGCTATACGTTTGATCAAGCAGATTGTCCGCACCTGCATAGATGCTGTAATGGATCTTTTGCCTGCCCGGCTTTTTCCAGCCGATCCGGCTTCCTAATAACTGATAAGATTTTGCGATGGCTGTATTGGCATCATTCAGGTAAATGCCGGATGAAGCATAGAAGTTTACATTGAGATAAAAACCGCTCTTCATTTGCAGATCGGCCATTGCGGCAAGAGTTCCTTTGGGAACACTTGGCACTTGTTTCCCACTGAAATTATCTGTGCCTTTTATAAAACTGCCATAGCGGAAATGATTGTATGTGTAATCGACATTGATCGTGATCAGTTCGATCAGTTTAGTATTGCGCGGCTGATACGTATAATCGGCATGCGTTTCAAGACCTTTTTGCTTCACATCACCGGCATTGATAAAGAAGTCGGCGCCCGCAGCATCTCTTCGCTGCACCAATGCATTATCCAAACGGAAATAGAACGCGGTAGCTTCAAGCCTTAAATGATTGCGGAATAATAAATACCTCGCCGTCATTTCATAGTTCCATCCTTCTTCAGCTTCCAGATCTGTACTGATCACACTGGTGGAAGGTAATAACTCAGCGACGGTTGGCGGTGAGAACCCACGTGATACTGTCGCAAACAACGAAAGCGATGAACCGATCTTACGCATAAGACTGATACGCGGTGCCACTTCATTCTTGTAAGAACGGCTTTGTTTGATCACAGGATAAACACTGAGTCTTGAAAAATCAACCCTGGTTTTATTCAAACTCAATCCTCCCTGGATGAACCATTTATCCTGCATTGACCAGTCGCCCTGCAGAAATACGCTAAGGTTCTGATAATTGATATCATCGTTCGTCTGTAAGGTATCCGGATTGCCTTCGCGGTTTTTTGATACCTGTGTATTAAAAAATCCCTGCTGGAATTCGGCGCCGCCTGCCACCTGCCATTGATTCTTTTTCCAGGTAAATGTTGTTCTTCCTCCATAAGAAGGTTCATTCCTTCTTTCATAATTTCTTATGGCCGGATTTTTTATCTGGGAAAATGCGCCGTATAAAGTTGTTGCATTATGAAATGCGGAACTGATCTCATACTTGCTTGTCATACCTGCGAGTATATTTTTCTGATAGATCGTTGCTTTTGCTCCTGCGGCACCAGGAAAGCCTCCTCCGGCGGGACGTGCTGCTTTCGGATTGGCATTGAATTCGGCCAGTGTTAATGCTCCCGGAGTTTGATATTTCATATCGGTGAATAACACGGTTGCGGTGAGCTCCTGTTTCTCCGAAACTTTCAATTGGGAGATCCAGGAAAAATTATCGCGGCGCATCGCGCTTTGATCACGGTATCCATCGCTTTGATTGTGCGCGTAGGTGAACTGGTTTTTATTTTCACCGCTGCCAAAACGCGCTGAAGCAAATACGTTCTGAAGGTTATAACTGCCCGTTACATAATCCAGCGAAACGCCCGGTTCCCAGTGGTCAAGATTGTTGATCAGAATAAGGCCGCCTGTTCCTGCTCCATATAAGCTTGATGCGGGTCCTTTGAATATTTCCAGACTGGAAAAATTATTCCATGCAAACTGGTTGAAGTAAGTATTACCGCCCGGATCGGTCACCGGGATATCATTCCAGTAAACCTTCACATTCCGAACACCGAACGGCGAGCGCAGCGAGCTTCCCCGGATATTGATACGGTAGCTGCCGGGAGAACGTTCTTCCATTCTCACGCCTGCCACTGTATTGAAACTGTTGACGAGTGAAGATTTATTATACAGGTCGCCATTATGCAGATCGATGATCTTCACGGGAACACCTGCCTCGGACAGTTTCCGGTATTGCCCGAAACTGCGGACGGTCACTTCATCCAGCACACGGGATGAGTCTGTGTTTTCATCCTGCGAATACACTGCTGCGGGCAGTAAGGCTATGATCAGGAGTAAGAGTAAGGATACGATCTTTTTCATCTATGGGAATTGGTTTCAATTACTAAGGTAAATCTTAACTTTGGATGGTTCGAAGTTTGAGCGCTTAGAAGTTAAGGAGTTTAAATGTTTAAGCTATGATTTGACCAAATCTGACCGGGATGAACCCTCAAACTTTTGAACATTTACACCTTTAAACCAGCTATCAATGACCATTTTTTCAAAGATCATTGCCGGACAGATCCCGAGTTATAAGATCGCGGAGAATGACCGGTTCTTTGCCTTTCTTGACATATTTCCGTTGCGTGAGGGACATGTGCTGGTGATCCCCAAGATTGAAACGGATAAGTTTTTTGATCTGCCGGCGGAGTATCTGGCAGGCATGCTGGTGTTCGCGCAGCCGATCGCAAAAGCTATCGAAAAGAGTTTTGATTGTAATCGGGTCGGGCTTGAAGTGATAGGGCTTGAAGTACCGCATGCGCATTTGCATTTAATACCGATCAATGAATCGAATGACCTCAATTTTGTACAGGAAAAATTAAAGTTGAGTCCGGAGCGATTGAGGGAGATACAGGAGTTGATAGTGGGGAATTTGTGAATGGGTTATAATTTCAATCTATTGGTGAGGGAAAACAATTCAATTGAACAGCCTTTTGCAAGGAGGCCTTCTCCGTAAAGCTGCTGCTCGTTGGGAAGACACCTTCAACCGGCAAATTGATTGGGGGTCTCCTCACCTACAATTAAAATTCAATGTCGTTTAGTTAACCCAACTTGCTAGTTAAAAGAGAAGCAGAGCGAATAGCTAATTAATTTTGAGTTACCACACT
>QFQQ01000037.1 GCA_003243445.1 Citrobacter freundii | reverse complement strand
TTTTTACTTTTTACTTTTTACTTTTTACTTTTTACTTTTTACTTTTTACTTTTTACTTTTTACTTTTTACTTAATAAAATTATGTTCCAGATAAAACGATTCTTCTACGGCGATATTCCCGAAGACAAAGCGGGTGGCGCTGTCATGTCGAAGCAAACGAATAACGATTGGCCTCTCTGGGAGATCTTCATCCGGAGTAAACAGGGACTCGATCACAAACATGTCGGCAGCCTGCATGCAGCTGATGCGCAGATGGCCATCGAAAATGCCCGCGATGTATACACCCGCCGCATGGAAGGTGTGAGTATCTGGGCCGTTGAATCAAAACACATTCATGCCAGCAATCCCGACGAGGCTTCCAGCCTTTACGAACCGGCAAATGATAAGATCTACAGACATCCGACGTTTTATAATTTGCCGGAGGAAGTAGGCCATATGTAAAAGCGATGGCCGTTGGCAGAATGGCGGATGGCCGATCAGACAGCCCGGCAGGGAAACTGTTTTTTTTATTAACCTCTATCTCGGCCATCGGCCATTCAGCCATCGGCCATCGAACCTTGAAAACAATGTCACAGATTATAGACTTCACTCTCTATCTCGCAGATTCCACCCTTCTCCTCGGTCATCGCAACAGCGAATGGTGCGGTCATGGTCCGGTACTGGAGCAGGATATTGCGATCACGAATATTTCGCTTGACCTGATCGGGCAGGCGCGTAATTTCTATCAGTATGCCGCAGAACTGAAAAATGACGGATCAACTGAAGATACATTTGCCTATACACGTGATGCACGTGAGTTCAAAAACAGTCTGCTGGTGGAATTACCAAACAGCGATTGGGCAAAGACGATCCTCCGGCAGTTTTTCTTCAGCAACTATCAGCATCTTTTATATACACAACTGCAGCATAGCAGTGACCAGCAATTCGCAGCTATTGCCACCAAAGCACTGAAGGAAGTGGCTTACCATCTGCGATGGAGCAGTGAATGGCTCATACGTCTAGGAGATGGAACAGAAGAAAGTCATCGCCGTATGAAGCTGGCGCTCGAAGAGCTTTGGGCTTATACAGGTGAATTATTCATGCCGTCTTCTTTTGAAAAGGAACTGGCCGGAAAACAGGTCATCCCTGATATTGCCGGTTTAAAAAAAGCCTGGCTCGAAAAAACAGCCGATGTTTTTAATGAGGCGACGCTTGCGATGCCCGGTGATGTTTACATGCACAAAGGCGGTAAAGAAGGGAATCATTCAGAATACCTGGGATTTATGCTGGCGGAAATGCAGTTTTTACAGCGTGCTTATCCGAATGCTATTTGGTAGACTTGGATTTATTGGATTAGAAGGATTAGAAGGATTGCTGGTTTGTGAATGAAGTGGCATTTGATTTTTTTTGAACGGTTTTCTGTTCAATTCTGATAATATAAAGTATTGGTTCACCGAGGTAAAATTGGATTATTGGGATTAGGTGAGTTGCAGGCTTGCGGATAAAATCTCGCAGCCATATTGATGCAACTTGAGCAATCCCAATAATCCACTGCCTTGTTCGCATAAAGTATCAGTTTTGTATGCAATTGCAGCAAATGGACAGTTCTTAAAAAGAATAAAGATCTTTTCCATCATCAGAAGTCAATCCTCCTGATCCAAATAATCCAATAAATCCCCGTCTGACAATCGAAAACGTACAATTAAACAAGTGCTTCATTCAACCGACATATCAACCCAACCCGTCTGGTCCATTCTTGCTAATGTGATGGATCCGGAAGTGCCTGTATTATCGATCGTAGACCTGGGCATTGTGCGTAATGTGGCCGTGGAGAATGATGAAGTTGAAGTGGTCATCACTCCAACTTATACAGGTTGTCCTGCGATGGATGTGATCAGCATGTCCATCCGCATGGAATTGCTGGCTGCCGGTTATTCAAAAGTGAATATCAAACAGGTCCTTTCGCCCGCATGGACGACGGACTGGATGAGCGAGCAGGGAAAAAAGAAGCTGAGAGAATATGGGATTGCGCCGCCAAACCCGGTACAACAGGTATGCAGTTCTGATCTGTTCCTGCCGGATGAAGCTGTGCAATGCCCCCATTGTCAATCATGGCATACAAGACGGATCAGCGAATTTGGAAGCACGGCCTGCAAGTCGCTTTTTCAGTGCAATGATTGCCATGAACCCTTTGACTATTTTAAATGTCATTAAACTGACTGTATGTCGTCCATTCTTTTTGAGATCAGGCAACATGTTGCCGTTATCACACTCAACCGGCCGGATAAACTGAATTCATTCAACAGGGAAATGGCGCTGCTGATGCAGGAAAAGCTGGACGCCTGTAAAGACGATGATGTACGTTGCGTTTGCATCACGGGTGCAGGGAAAGCTTTTTCCGCAGGCCAGGATCTTGCTGAAGTGACGGATCCTGACGGTCCGGGTATGCAACGCATCCTTTCGGAACATTATAATCCCATCATCACGCAGATACGCGCTCTTGAAAAGCCTGTTGTAGCTGCGGTGAATGGCGTTGCGGCAGGCGCCGGAGCTAATATTGCGCTTTGCTGCGATATTGTGATTGCAACTGCTTCCGCTTCATTCATCCAGGCATTCAGCAAGATCGGATTGATACCAGACAGCGGCGGCACTTATTTTTTACCAAGATTGATCGGCTGGCAAAAAGCATCTGCCTTCATGATGATGGGAGATAAGATCGGCGCCGCGGATGCAGAGAAAGCAGGAATGATCTATAAAGCCGTCCCGGATGAATCGTTTGCAGAAACTATTCAGCAGACAACCGCTTATCTCGCGGCAATGCCAACAAAAGGACTTGCATTTACCAAAAAAGTATTGAGTCTTTCTTTTACCAATTCGCTGGAGCAACAACTACATACAGAAGACGAATACCAGCAAAAGGCGGCGCAAACGGAGGACTATAAAGAAGGTGTAAATGCATTTCTTGAAAAAAGAAAACCGGCCTTCAAAGGAAAATAATTGAATATGGAGAACACAAAACTTACCCAGCCATTGCAGGTGGTAGATAAGATGATGAAAGATGATCTGTTCAGCCAATGGCTTGGCATATCAGTGATAGAAGTGCGCGAAGGTTATAGTAAAATAAAAATGATGGTAAGACCGGAAATGATCAATGGCTTTGGTATTGTGCATGGCGGTGTGGCATTCTCCCTGGGAGATAGTGCGTTTGCATTTGCCTGTAACAATCGGAACAATCTTTCGGTGGCTCTTGATACATCGATCAATTTCACCAAACCAGTTCATGTTGGTGATGAACTGATCGCTGAAGCAAAAGAGATACACAATGGCAAATCAACCGGTCTTTATCATATCACCATCACTAATCAGCGTGATCATGTGGTAGCCATGTTCAAAGGCACCTGCTTCAGAACGGGAAAGCCGCTGATCTGATCATTGCTGATAAAGCGGAAAGATTTTTTCTGCTTTATCGCGAAGCAATTCATATCCGTTCTTCATATTCGTCTCATTGCTTTTTGATGGGTCAGCAATGGCATAAGCGGCAGTCAGCTGCAGCGCATTGATTTCGCTTTCGTCAGCATCAAGCAAGCCGCAGAACGCAATACATGGCTTTTTATACTTTGAGGCGAGTGATGCGATAGTACCCACCACTTTTCCCGATCCGCTCTGATCGTCGATCTTGCCTTCACCCGTAATGATCAGATCTGCGTCTTTTAATTTTTCCTCGAGTTGGTTGAATTGCAGCACAAGCTCCACGCCTTTATTCATCTCAACATCAAAAAAAGCAGAAAGGCCTGCGGCAATGCCGCCAGCCGCACCTGATCCCGGGAAGGATGAAATGTCTTTGGAAAATTGCCGGTTGATCACAGCAGCAAAATGGCGGAGTCCTTTATCGAGGATTTCCACGGTTTGTTTGTCAGCACCTTTTTGAGGACCATAAACATAAGCTGCTCCATCAGGACCAAACAATGGATTCTCCACGTCTGCGGCGATCACAAAAGAAATATTCATTGGCTGAAGTGGAGGCTTAACTGTATGGATATTTAACAGGTTCCCTCCAATTGGCTCAAGCTCCTCTCCCGCTTCATTCAGAAAAATAAATCCCAATGCGGCAAGTATGCCGATGCCTGCGTCATTGGTTGCACTGCCGCCAAGTCCCAGGATGATCTTTCTTGCGCCAAGCCTGTATGCGTCTGCAATGACAGTACCGGTGCCAAGTGTTGATGTATTCATTGGATTTCGCTCGTCATCTTTCAGTAATACCAGGCCGCTTGCTGCGGCCATTTCCACGATAGCGAGACGTTCTTTCTTATTTAGCTGGTATGGCGTTTCCATTGTTCTTCCCAATGGGTCGACAGTGATAGCATTTACTGTTCTTGTTTGAAAATAATGCCGGAGCACACTATTGAATCCATCGCCGCCATCTGCCATTGGAAAATGTAAGACAATTGGCTTAGGGGATGCCGACTTAAAAATTCCTTCAGTGATTGCGTCGCAAACCTGCGCGCTTGTTAAGGAGCCTTTGAATTTATCTGGAGCGATGATAACCTGCATACGCGGATTTTATTTCGCGAATTACGCGAATTATTTCGCTATTGCATGAATAATTGTTGGGGTGAGTCTGCCATTGTCTTTTCCTCATTTTTTTACCGTTATTTTCCCCTGAGATTTTGTGTTTTTCTGTTGTTTTCAGCTGATGGTGTGAGCGATCTTTACAAAGAGAAATTTCTTAAGCACCGTCATCTTTAGGACCGGTGGAGGAGGCGGTCCTAAAGGGGCGGTGCTTCTTTTTTGTTATTTGTATTGTTGAAAAGAAAAAATGAAAACAATGAGAACGATTATAGTAAATCAAAAATATTAGTAGGATCAGGATGATGCGGGTTGGGTTATGACCGTTGGTATTTGAAGCCGCCTGGATGAACACTTCAGGACCGGCTTTAACGTGCTTCTTAACAGCCAACAAAGCGTCGCAGCGTATGCGATGGGGCGTTTTAAATAATTGGTGCGCAATAAACTTGCGACCGGCAGCCGTGCCGGGTAGGGTCGTTTCCCCTAATAAAGATCCCGCTGTAATCAAAAAACAGCCCCCAACAGTACGAAAACCTTACTCTTTCAATCAGAAAAGTCACTCCGCCGCAATCCAGGCGTATTTTTAATACGATCATACAACGGCACCGTCAATTCCTGTCAATCGTTCATCATTTAGCTGATCATTCCAATCAGCAAGTCCGCCATTCATATCATAAGCACACAAACTTTCTCCCCGCAGCCAAATAATTCGCGTTATTCGTGTAATAAAATCCGCGTATATGGTATACAGCTTCAATGGTTACATTCCCGTTATTCATCCCAGTTCGTTTATCCATCCCCAGGCAGTTGTCACCGGAAATGTGATCATTGGCAAGAATTGCTATATCGGGCCGGGAGCGGCTTTACGTGGCGACTGGGGGCAGATCATTTTGGAAGACGGTTGTAATGTACAGGAGAACTGTACCATTCACATGTTCCCGGGTCTTACGGTCACATTAAGAAAGGGTGCGCATGTAGGACATGGGGCCGTGGTCCATGGTGCGACAATCGGCCGGCACTGCCTGATCGGGATGAATGCCGTGATCATGGATCATGTGCAGCTTGGCGATGAATGCATTGTTGGTGCACTTACATTTATTAAAGAAGGCGAGCAGATCCCTCGCCGCAGCCTGGTAGCAGGTATTCCCGGCAGGATCATCCGGAAAGTCAGCAATGAGATGATGGCCTGGAAAAAAGAAGGCACTGCCCTTTATGAAGCATTACCGGCGCAAATGCATGCTGCCAGCCATCCCTGTGAGCCGCTGCGGAAAAAACCTGCGGGTATGCAGGCTGGAAAAATGACGTACCAGACCTGGAAGACAAGCGGAAAGAAGTGAGGGGCAGAGGAAGGACCGCCGACGGCCGACCGCCGACGTGCGTTTATTGTTGCAAAGTCATGTAATGGTGAAAGAAACAAAGTCGGTCAACAAATTACCCGTGTTCGCCTCTATCGGGTCGTCACAGGTATTTTGAACGTCGGCGGTCGGCCGTCGGCGGTCGGCCGTCGGCGGTCAGCTCTCCCAACGCGATCCCCAAAATCTTTTCCCTCCCATCTCCAAATCCCTTTTCCCCCAACCGGAATCTTCGTATCTTCTCTCCATTTAATCAAAACTGTCAGTCTATGAAAAGATTTCTACCCTTAACCATTCTTTTTTGCTGCGGCGCTTCGCTGGTTCATGGCCAGGATCGCTTTGCTTATGCTGTTACAGATTTTCTTCGCGATGGAGGCAATTGGTCCTCGCTGAGAAAAGTAAACCTTGAGACCGGCGCATTCAGCGATATTATGCTGAATGGTATCGACGCCAATACGATGGCGTATGATGCCGTCACCAAAAAACAAATGACCGAGCAGCTGAAAGATCCCCGCTTTGGTAACCTTGCCAATGTAGCCTTCGGTACAGGCGTAGCAGCTATTGCCTATGATAAAAAAAATGAACGGTTGTTTTATACACCGATGCTGATGGATCAGCTTCGCTATGTTGATCTGAAAACAATGAAAGTGTATTTCGTGAACAACACAGGCCTTTTAGGCAGTAATATCAAAGCCGCCGATCAAAGCAATATCATCACAAGAATGACCATGGCCTCCGACGGGAATGGTTATGCACTTACAAACGACGGCAACAGCCTTATCCGGTTCACAACAGGTAAAAAGATCACTGTCTCCAATCTCGGTATCGTCACGGATGATCCGGCCAACAAGAACGTTTCCATACACAACTCCTGCACAAGCTATGGCGGTGATATGATCGCTGACGACGATGGCAACCTGTATGTATTCTCCGCACGCAATCAGGTGTTCAGGATCAATATCGAAACAAAAGTGGCAACCCATCTTGGTGCCATCGCTGGTATACCGGTAAATTTCACGGCGAATGGCGTGGCAGTAGATGCTGACAACCAGATCTGGATCAGCAGTGCTGTCGACAACACCGCTTTATATAAAGTGGATATAAAAACACTGCAGGCAGTCAGGATCTCCGAAGGCCCCTGGAAAAGTTCCGACCTGGCAAACAGCAACCTGCTTGCAACCCGTATGCACAGAGCAGTTCCGGACCTCATCGCTTCAACAGAAGAAATCCCCAACAAACAGGTCCAGTTATTCCCAAACCCGGTTATCGGAAAGCAATTTGCCGTCCGCTTCAGTCTTCCTGATGGAAATTACACCCTGCGTATGACTGATATCGTCGGCCGTCAGACGTTGCTTCAGTCTGTTATCAATCTGAAGGGTGCACAAACCGAAAACGTTCAGTTGCCCGCCTCCACTCAAAAAGGAATGTACCTCGTAAGAGTGCTTGATAACAATGGAAAAGCTGTTTACAGCAAGAAAATACTCGTTCAATAGAAAATTGATTCGCATAAAAAAGCCCCGTAATCCGGGGCTTTTTTGTAAATATAATGATGCATCAGGATCTTTTTTTCTCTGAAGTAGACTGATACGGGTAGTTTATTGGGTATAATGCGCTATTCACTTTATATATTTCTGGATAAGATATGTTTTGTTTTAGCAAAGAACCGGGCTGAACAGGGTGTCTCGATTCCATTGAAACAGGCCTTATTTCAGATTCGATTGCAAACGGTGAAACAGGTATCGATGATGCATTGATATAACGTGCCGGCTCATTTATTTTTCTTGCTTTCTTCACTTCCTTTATTACATCCTTACTATCTACTTGCTTCAGCGCTTGATTAATGATCAACGCATATATAGCCACTAATAGTAAAACAACCTTCATAACAACAGTTACACGTAGTTAAATTGGGATTCGCCCTGATCATAAATATCAAAAAATATGCCCCTTATTGAAAGAGGCATATTATCAAACTAAGATCAATATGGGCGCAAGATAAACTATTCCTGGTCCTGGAAGTTCTTGATTTTATTATAAAGGGTCTTGCGATCGATATTCAACATCTCTGCTGCTTTCTTCTTATTGAAGTTCACTTGTTGCAGCACTGCCATGATCGTTTCATACTCCGCACGGCTGGCCGCATCTTTCAGATCAAGCTCTTTTTTTGGCGGAGGCATTGGAATAGATGGATTCGTTGTTGCAACCGGCTTATCAGCACCTACTGCAGCAGCCAAAGAATTTGCATTCGTGATCTCCCATGGTAATGACGCTGCGGAGATCTTTTCACCAGCAGGCGTAAGTAACACTGCACGACGAACCACGTTCCTGAATTCGCGCAGATTACCGGGCCATGAATACTGAAGGAACGTTTGCAATACACTGTCTTCAAAACCTGCTACCTCTTTACCCAGCTCAGAACTTGTTCGTTCAAGGAAGAATTCAGCAAAAGCAAGGATATCATCCTGCCGCTGCCTTAATGGTGGCAGGTTAATAGAGAATTCATTGAACCGATGATAAAGATCTTCACGGAATTTACCTTTGCGGTAAGCATCCTGAAGATTCTCATTGGATGCAACGATGATACGCACATCCACATTCATTTCTTTATTACCACCAACGCGTTTGAATTTTCTTTCCTGTATCACACGAAGCAATGTAGCCTGCACATCGAGCGAGAGATTGCCGACTTCATCAAGGAAAAGTGTACCGCCATCCGCCAGTTCGAAATGACCTTCTTTATCCTGCAGGGCACCGGTAAAAGCTCCTTTTACGTGACCGAACAATTCACTGCCCGCAAGTTCTTTTGAAAGCGTACCGCAATCCATTGCGATGAATGGCTTGCCTTTACGGTTACTCCGGTCATGGATGGTTTTAGCGATCACTTCTTTACCCGTACCGCTTTCACCATATAAAATGATACTATAATTGGTTCCCGCAACAATATTGATCTGATCATACAGACCCTTTGTTGCCGGCGCTTTGCCGATCATGAATTCGCCATCTGTTACACTTGCCTTGGCAGCGCTTTTTGCTTTACCCGACGAACCGTTTGCTGCATCATCGATACCAGATGCAACCGGAGCAGCAGACTGTATGGCCTTGTTTACAACATTCAGTACTTCATCAGGGATCAATGGTTTCACGATATAGTCATAAGCCCCCATTTTGATCACTTCCACGGCCGTTTTAATATCGGAATAACCAGTGATCATCAACACTTTTGCAGCCGGATTTTCTTTCCTTAATGCCGTGATCACATTGATACCTTCCATATCACCAAGGCGATAATCACATATTACCAGATCAAATTTTCCTTCTGAAAACTTTGCTATCCCCTTATTTCCGGAGTAAGCCATTTCTACTTCATAACCGTTCTTTGTGAGAAACCTGCCCAGCAGGGTACATAAATCCATATCATCGTCAATAATGAGGATTTTTTTGCTCATAACACGCAGATTATTTAATTGATGAAATTAACGCATTTCTTTTAGGTAACGCTGTCTTATAAGCGCAAAATCATGCCGGACTTAGAAAAAATCCTATCCGGGAATACCCCTATTTCCGTTTGGCGTTATAATTGTTTTTTTACTGACCGTGAATATGAAAAGTGAAACTATTAACACCTCCTCTGCCGAACAGATGGTTGAAGAAAAAAACAAGCTACAGGCTCTCATTGTCGATGACGAAGTGGATATCTGCTATCTGCTAAAGGGCATCCTGCGCTATAAAAATATCGAAGCAGAATACGTAACAAGCCTTACAGCCGCCAAAAGCAGGGCTTCCGAGCTTGATCTCACCGTGATCTTCCTTGATAATCACTTGAAAGACGGATTTGGAATAGAGAATATCAGCTACTTCAAAAACAAGTACCCGAATTGTAAATTGGTGATGATCACGGCTCATGACACCGCGCATGACCGCGAAAGAGCCTATAAGGAAGGCGCTGATTTTTTCATCGGGAAGCCATTCACCCGTGATATTATCGTGAAAACAATGGAAAAGATCGGCCTGCTCGCCCGCGAAAGTGGGGAGATTTTTCCCCGTTGATCAATTTATTCCTGGCTTGTAACAAGTGTTACGGTAAACACTGAACCCTTTCCTTTCTGGCTCCGGACATTTATGTTTCCTTTATGATTAAGGATAATATTCTGCGTATTGGTCAGCCCAAGACCATTTCCTTTTGCTTTTCCTGTAAAATAGGGTTCGAATAATTTTTGCAGGGTATCCTCATCCATACCTGTCCCGTTATCACCGATCTCGATGATGCAACGGTCTCCGGCTTTTTTGGTGATGATCGTAAGCAATCCGTCCTGCGGCATTGCTTCAATGGCATTCACAATGATATTCAAAAAAGCCAGTTTCATTTTCTCCCGGTCCATCAGGATCTCACCAATTCCCTGCTCATAGTTCTTTTTCACTTTGATCTTATTCAGCTCGATCCTGTCATTGGCCAGTTCCAGGGTTTCATCCAGCAATTGATTTATATCACCGGACGTATATTCCAGTTGGGCAAACCTCGTAGAGTTCAGCAGATCTGATACAAGCTGGTTGATCCTGGTCACGTTGCGGCTGATCATATCCAGCAACAGCTCTGATTCAGGGTTATTCTTTGCAAAATCCTTTAGTTGTTCCGAAGCAAGTGAAATATTGGTCAATGGATTTCTGACTTCATGTGCTATCGTCCGCGCAATGCGTCCGGTGGAAGTAAATTTCTCCACGCTTTTTAATTCTTCCAGTTCCAGGTTCACCTGTTTCAATTCCCGCACCCGCTCTTCCAGCTCCAGGCTGTAACGCTTTGCTTTATTGTCCGACGCTTCTTTTTCCTTGCTTCCTTTATTATAAACAAACACGGAATAAAAAATCGTGATAAGTACAATGATAAGTGAAGTGATGGAAATGATCTCTGTACCGGCAAAAAAATTCTGTAACCTGCTGTTCCGTTCTTTTCTTATCAATTGTTCTTCTTCTTTTATCCTGACGATCAGTGAACGGATACTATCGGTATTCAGCCGTGCTTTTTCACGAACAGCCATTATAGAGTCCGGCAGCTTCAGGTTATTTTCTTTGAAAATGTTTACAACTCCCTGCAGGTGATCAAGCCTTCGGCCAATAAGCTGTTGCAGTGTGTCCAGCTCATCCTGATATGATTTGTTATCGGTAGTAAGCCTTTTCAAATTTTCGAAAAGCGGAAGTACGTTTGCTGAACCTGTTTTATATGGGGTAAGAAAGCGTTCTTCTTTCGTCAGTAAAAAACCACGGACGCCGGTCTCAGCATCTGTGATCTCTGACTTAAGCATTTCAAGATTGGTGATAACTGAATAGGAATGCGTAACGCGGCGTGTTTCGCTCTTTTGCTTATAAATAGTTATAAAAACAAGCAGGTAGGAAATAAGTAGTAAGATAAATGCGATGAAGTAACCCCATCGGATCGTTCCTTTTGATAGTGGCATATTACTGGTTAATCTGTCTAAGCGAAACCGCATTACTAAAGTACTAAATATTATTACAGATCGATACCAGTATTACGGTTGAAATTACGATCATGCTGGCTTTGCTTTTTCAATGGATGCTCTTGGTGTTAATATCACCGCCTGCATGCAAACGATGGCTGAGACGATGAAGCATACATGAATATACGTGCCTGCATCCAGGACAAAAAATCCAAGAACCCAACCGGCCAACAGTAATGCTGCTATAATAAATAATGCTTTTTTCATTGCTTTCGGATTATACCAGGTATAAGGAAAAAATGATGCCAGTGAAATGATTTTTGTTTGGTGTTTTACGTCATTTTTTTACCTCAATAAATAAAAAAACCGGCAACGTTCGTTGCCGGTTCATACTCTCTTTTCATATCATTGTTATACATCGCTTCTGACCGAACGGCCAAATACAAGCGACAGGATAAACAGGATAAGAAAAATAAAGAATAAAATCTTAGCGATAGATGCAGCGCCAGCTGCGATTCCACCGAATCCGAAGATTGCAGCAACAATTGCAATGATCAGAAATACTACGGTCCAACGTAACATAACAAATAATTTAAGGTTTATAAACAATCATGTTTCTTAGCCTTAATGTACCTCACCGGTTGAGCTGGCATAACTATTTTTCCGGGGCTTTGTATCTTATTTAATTCTTTAACCCGCTCAGCCGGTTCAGTCTCAGTAGTTCTCACTACTCTCAAATAAGGCTTCTTCTCCAATTTGACATTTGCGTTCATGCTATAACATTTAAAAAAACCGTGCCGCTCCGTTATGCGCTGAACCGGAAGGAGTGGAGAGGGGGTTTTGTGGAATTAACACCCCTGCTGGCTGTTGAAAATTCACAAATGGGGGAATCGATGATCGATGCTGGATGCTCGATGGTCGATCGTCGGAATCACGTTGCCGCAATAACTTTTTTACCGGGGATATAGAGGCATTTTTTCTGTAAAACGGACATTCGACCATCGAGCATCCGGCATCGGTCATCGATTCTCACCTTCTCCCTCCCCTCAGAAATGCCTATCTTCGCCCATTCAAATTTTTCACCTTGGAGAAGAGCAACTTTGTAGATCAGATACGGATATTTTGCCGCAGCGGGCATGGTGGTCCGGGGAAAAAGCATTTTATGCGGAATAAACTGACCGCGCTGGGCGGCCCCGATGGCGGGGACGGCGGACGCGGTGCCCATATAATCCTGAAAGGCAATAGCAACCTGTGGACCCTGCTTCACCTGCGCTATTTTAAGAATGTACTGGCGGAAGACGGAGAAGGCGGCATGGATAATAACAAGACAGGCCGTTACGGAAAAGATATTATCATCGAAGTGCCGCTGGGAACGATCGCGCGCGATGAGGAAACCGGGCAGCAAGAGGTAGAGATCCTTCATGACGGACAGGAAGTGATCTGGATGCCGGGCGGTAAAGGCGGGCTGGGCAACAGCAACTTTGCCACGTCCACTAACCAGGCACCGGAATATGCCCAACCTGGTCTTCCCGGCCAGGAAGGCTGGAAAATACTGGAACTCAAAGTGCTCGCTGATGTAGGGCTCGTTGGCTTTCCGAATGCCGGCAAGTCAACCCTCCTGTCTGTGATCACAGCAGCCAAACCAAAGATCGCCGACTATGCATTTACCACCATCACCCCCAACCTCGGAATGGTGGAATACCGCGGCGGTAAAAGCTTTTGTATCGCGGATCTCCCCGGTATCATCGAGGGCGCGGCGGAAGGCAAAGGACTCGGTCATCGATTCCTCCGGCATATCGAACGCAACTCCATTCTGCTGTTCCTGATACCAGCCGACAGCAACGATCATAGAAAGGAATTCGACATTCTTGTGTCCGAACTGGAACAATACAATCCCGAATTGCTGCATAAACAGTTCGTTATCGCTATCAGCAAAAGTGATATGCTCGATGAAGAGCTGACCGCCGCTATTGAAAAGGAATTGCCGGCAAATATCCCTCACCTGTTCATTTCTTCGGTCACAAATAAAGGATTGGTGGAACTGAAGGACCTGTTGTGGAAAGTATTGAACACACCCGTTGATCCGGCATAATGATATCCGTATTTATATCGCGGCGATCATTCCGCCGCGATATAAATCGATGCTGCTTAAAAAAGATCTCACCCATCATCACCTTCAGGATCATAATTTGAACTGCAGCCCGCCATGTACTATATATTTTCCATATCCGGCTTCAAGCGTCAGCGCTGCATGTTTTGAAAGATTAAAATTCACACCAAGGCCAGCCTGGTAAGCAAGATCAGGCAATCTGTCCGGGATCACCGGCGCTTTACTTCCATCAGGATCTGTATACGTCTGCGTCCATGAATTCACGCCGATCGCAGTTCTCAAATAAGGCGATACCGCCTTGCTGACAGGGAAATAGCGGACCATGTTCAGCATAAAGCTCCAGTTCTCCACCTTCGCATTGAATGCCGGCACTGTGGGTGAACCGGTATAATCATAATATGGTGCCGTCAACCTGTTATGGGTCACCATTACACCAATGCTCATTACCCTGCTGAACTGGTAATCGATCGCCCCCGTGAATGGTCCGGTCTGCGAAATGTTCCCGGCATATGCTTCATAAAACTCAGGCATAAAGTCTTTATCCAGTGCAGGAAAGCCATACCCAAACGAAATATTAAGGGTGGGTTGAAAACGAGGCAACTGTTGTCTGGCAACAGGTCGTTGTCTTCCATATCGTGGCCTTCCATAAACCCGGCGCATCTGCGCCTCGCTCGCTATCGTCAACAGGAATAGGGCGCAAACGGCTAAAAGCATTTTACGGTACATAGGGAATAATTTGGGGCTTGGAAGGAGGAAAGAGGAAAAGGTTTAACGCGGATTATAAGAACGCGGATTACGCGAATTAGCGCACACATTTACGCAGGTTAGGTTCCTGACCGGAAATTAATCTCCATATTCTATCCTGCGCATGCTGATATTGCCCATGAAGTTGGTGAGACAGCTCACTAACCGGAAAGATATCTGCAGAGCCTGCGCACCTTTACCATTAAACGATCCTGCGATCCATTTTTTTGAGCCAGCTTTCGTTAATGGTTGCTCCGAGACCGATGGTTTCGGGAACTGTTACGACACCGTTTCTTTCATAGACGATCCCACCGGACACGGGGTCTTCTGAGAACATTAAGGCTGTATCAAAATCGAAATGTTCAATGGCTGGACTGCAAAGTGAAAAATGCGCGAAAGCTGTCATCGCAAGCCTGGATTCCATAAATGCCCCTACCTGCAAATGAATACGCGCTTCTTCAGCGAGTTTTACCATCTTCAGTCCTTTGAAGATGCCGCCTGACTTGCCGAGTTTGATGTTCATGTAATCACAGGCACCGAGCTGTATCAACCGCTCTGCATCATGATCGTCGCCACAGCTTTCATCACTCATGATCGGTATCGGGCTTTGCTGTCTTACATAAGGAAGCTGCATGAATGCCCAGCGCGGGATAGGTTCTTCGCAATGTTGTATTCCGTATGGCGCGAGCGCATTCAATGTGCGGATGGCTTCGTCCACACCCCATCCCTGGTTTGCGTCTATGCGCAACGGAATTTCATTTCCCACCAGTTCACGGATCGCACGGATGCGCTGTACATCAGTATCGCCATTATTACCAAGTTTGATCTTTATGGCAGGATAACCTTCTTCTTTTATCTTTAATGCATCCTGTGCCATCTTCCCCGGCTCACCAATGCTCACTGTATAATCTGTAATGATCGTCTTGTTTGTATTGCCGCCGAGATAAGCATATAGCGGGAGGCCGGCGTTCTGTGAAGCAATATCATACATCGCCATATCAAATGCGCTTTTGATACTGCTGTTGCCATAAATGATCTTATCCATTCCCACAATATTTTCTTCGATCAACAGCGGATCCCTGCCCTTTAGCCATTGCGCGAAATATTGTCCTACCACCATACCGGTATCAGCACTTTCACCATTGATGCTCATGAATGGACTGCATTCTCCAAAACCGGTAATGCCCTCGTTCGTACGGATCACCACTACCACACTTTCTGCATTATAGATCGGACCTAATGAAATAACAAAAGGATCTTTTAATGGAATAAACAGTTTATACAGCTCAACCTGGTCAATCTTTAGTGACATGATTTTTTATTTATAACAAGAATGAAATTATTTTTTTTCAGGCGCATTATCCTTCCAGCTCCAAAGATGTTTGCAGGCATAGGTTCTATACGGTGACCATTTTGCGGAGATCCGCAGAAGATCTGCTTTGAACTGCTTCTTGTCTTCCCTGTCCAGCTTATATATTTTGATCATCGCATTCTGAATGCCAAGATCATCAATAGCAAATACATCTTCCCTTCCAAGTGCGAACATCAGCAGCATTTCCACCGTCCACCGGCCCACTCCTTTGATCTGCGTAAGATAACTGATCACCTCTTCATTATCCATTTTTGTCAGCTGCCTGTAGTCCATACCGGGTTCTATTGCAAACGCTGCAACATTTCGTACATAGCTGACCTTTGCATTACTAAGACCAATGCTGCGCAATGTTTCGGGAGGCGTATCCAGGATCTGTTGTGGCACCGGTTCTTTTCCATCGTAAAGATCCAGGAAGCGCTGATAGATCACATCCGCAACCTTTACAGAAAGCTGCTGACTCATGATCGACGCGCAAAGATAAACAGGTATATTCCGGCGCTTTTTCAGCTGATACGTTGTGCCGTTGGCAAATAGCTTTTTCAGCTTGCGGTCCTTCGATAAGTGTTCGATGTAATGCATGAGTGAAATTAAGAAATGCAGAGGAAACGTTCCAAAGGTTACAGGGGTTTCAGGGGTTCCAGGAGTTCAAGAAGTTCCATATGTTCCAGAGGTTGCTGCCGCAGATTGTCATCTCTAATGTTTTTTTAAGACATTCCGGTAGAACAACCTCTGGAACATATGGAACTTCTGAAACCTCTGGAACTTATTCCCCCAACCCTCTATTACCTTACCTTTGATTGATGCAAAGAGAGATCATTATTACAAAAGATGGCTCACATTCCATATCGGTACCCGATTTAAACGTCACTTATCATTCGATCCATGGTGCTTTGCAGGAATCGTTACATGTGTTCATTCAGGCTGGATTGAATTATTCGAAAGATGTTTTTCCCGAAACACCATTGCGCATTCTTGAAGTAGGTTTTGGCACCGGTCTGAACGCATTGCTTACCCTGCAAGAAGCTGCCAAACTTCAACGGCGCATCCATTATACCGCGCTGGAACTTTACCCGCTGGAAGAAGAACAGGCGAAGCAACTCAATTATGCATCCGCCGGCGATCAGCAAACCTTCATGCAACTTCATACCAGCGAATGGGAAAAAGAAATTCCGCTGACATCATTATTCTCCTTGCAAAAAAACAGGACAAGCCTGCTCGATTTCTCCTCAACGGCTTCCTTTCATCTCATCTATTTCGATGCTTTCGCGCCTGCGGCCCAACCTGAGTTATGGACACAGGATGTATTTGAAAAATTATATGCCGCAATGCTGCCTTCTGCAATACTCGTGACCTATTGCAGCAAAGGAGATGTACGCAGGGCAATGGAGGCAGCCGGACTGAAAGTGGAAAAGATACAGGGACCGCCGGGGAAGAGGGAGATGGTGAGGGCACACAAAGAGAGAAAGGTTTCATAGGTTTCAGAAGTTCCAGAGGTTCCAGAGGTTCCAAAGGTTCCAAAGGTTGCTACCGCGAATAGCGACATCTGCAAGGTCTTCTAAAACGCTGCGATCCAAAGAACCTCTGGAACATCTTGAACCTTTGGAACCTCTGGAACCAGTGAACTGCTCCCCTCTACTCGATCGTCCACGACATCTCCCCACCCTTTTCATCTTTCAGCGAAATGCCCAGCTCTCCCAGTTGATTTCTGATCTTATCTGAAGTGACAAAATCTTTCTTGCTTTTCGCTTCCTTGCGGATATCGATCAGCAGTTGCATCAATCCCTGGAGTTTGCCGTTGTCGGCCTCGGTGATGCTCTTTAAGCCAAGGATGCTTTCCATATATACTTCGAATTGCTTTTGCAGCAGATCAAAGGTATTTTTTGAAATGGATGAGACGGGCAGCGCTTTATCTTTCATTGAATTGATGGTGTGCACCAGTTCAAACATATTCGCCAGCACTTTTGCGGTACTGAAATCATCATCCATGAAAAGATCAAACTCGGCAACCAGCTTCTGTACTTTTTTATCGAGATCTTCATTTACAGGCGCGCTTTCTTCCCAGTTCAGCTTCTTCAGTTGTTCATACGCTTCCCATAAACGTTTCAATCCTTTTTCAGAAGCCTGCAATGCTTCATTGCTGAAGTCAAGCGTACTGCGGTAATGTGTTTGCAGGATAAAGAAACGGATCACCATCGGATGATACGCTTTTTCAAGGATGGGATTATCACCACTGAACATTTGCGTGAGCGTGATCTGGTTGCCATAACTCTTCCCCATTTTTTTCCCATTAATGGTGATCATGTTATTGTGCATCCAGTAACGCACAGGCGCTTCATGATTGCAGATCGTGCTTTGCGCGATCTCGCTTTCATGGTGCGGGAACATCAGGTCCATTCCACCGCCGTGTATATCGAACCTGCTACCGAGATATTTTGTTGCCATCGCCGAGCACTCAATATGCCAGCCGGGGAAACCAACACCCCATGGACTTTGCCAGCGCATGATATGTTCGGGCGCCGCATTTTTCCATAATGCAAAATCCGTTTTGTTTCGTTTTTCATCCTGCCCTTCCAGGTCGCGGGTGGTCTCGAGCAGATCATCAATCACGCGTCCGCTGAGTTTGCCATAGTCATAACCCGCGGCATACTTTTTTACATCGAAATAAACAGAACCGTTCACTTCATACGCATAGCCGGCTTTGATGATCTCCTGTATCATACCGATCTGCTCAACGATATGACCGGTTGCTGTTGGTTCGATAGAAGGGCGCAATGTATTGAACTGCTCCATTGCCCAATGGAACAGGTTGGTGTACTTTTGCACCAATTCCATCGGCTCCAGTTTCTCCAGTGTTGCTTTCTTTGAGATCTTATCTTCTGCTTCACGGCCCTCTTCTTCAAAGTGACCGGCATCTGTGATATTTCTGACATAACGCACTTTGTAACCCAGGTGCGTCAGGTAACGGAATACAACATCGAATGTTACATATGGTCTTGCGTGACCCAGGTGGCTCTCCCCGCTGACGGTCGGTCCGCACACATACATTCCCACATGCCCGGGCGTGATCGGTGTAAATACTTCTTTCTGTCGGCTGTAAGAATTGTAAACTTTTAATTCGCTCATAAAATCAAATGTGGCGCAAAAATACGCCTTTACGCGAATGAAGCGCGAATGAGCGCGAATGTTCGCGAATAGCGAGAGACGTCGGACCGCCGACCGCAGACCGCCGACCGCAGACGAGAAAAATTGATCTACAGGTCCAATATTCCGGTGCGGAAAAAATTATAACACTCTGCGAATTTCAAACGACTATTCCTTCGGTCTTACCCGTCGGCGGTCTGCGGTCGGTGGTCGGTGGTCATTTCCTTACATTCATTTCCGACACCAGCATAAAATGATCCGAATACGGCTTCACTATCCGTTTAAATCCTTTGATCTCAAAAACCGGGTCGGCGAAAATATAATCGATGCGGAGGGTCGGTGAAAGGGCGGAGAATGTGCGGCCGATCCCAAAGCCTTTTTTCAGGAAGGCATCCTGCATGTCGCCGCGGATCTGCTTGTAGGTATATGAATTGGGAATATCGTTCAGGTCGCCGCAGAAAAGAACCGGATAGGGGCTGTCGTCCAGCACCTGCGCAATAATGTCCGACTGGATCTTGCGGTTTGACATGGCCGTTCTGAGTTTTCCAAAGATCGCTTTGGAGTTGGACACCATTCCGTCTTTTCCTTCGCTGATGTTGTGGATTTTTTCGTAGTCATTAGAGTTGAACTGGAGAGATTGAAGATGGGTGGTATATACGCGTATGGTGTCTTTCCCAACTTTGATGTCGGCATGCATCAGGGCATCGGGCAATGTTGGCCGCGGATAACGGATCAGGCCACTGTCGATGATCGGGTAACGGGAGAAAATAACGCTGCCGGTAAAATGATTATCCCCGTCATCATCATGCGAAAAGAAATAATAGGGATAGTTGAAATGCTTGCTGATATAAGTCAGGTTTGGATAATAATCCGCCTGTCTTGAATGAAAAAATTCCTGCAGGCAAAGAATATCTGCATTTGTTTGCTGGATCTGTTCCATCATTCTCAATCTTGTCTGACTACCCTTATTGTTGTTCCGTTTCATTTCAATAAAACGCGCAACATTCCAGGTGGCGATCCGGAGGGATGAGTTTGTTTTTGTATCGGTTATCTCATTGCCCGACAAATGAAAAGCGAAAAATATGCTGATGCCGCGGATACCGAAAATGAGCACGATCGCCGAGATCAGCGCCAGCCGTTTTTTTATAAAAAGCCAGCCGATCATAAAAACCACCACGATCACCAGGAGAAATGGGAACCCGAGTCCAAAAATTGAAATGAACCACCACTTATCCGGGTCCAGTGCCGGAGCAAGACAGGCCAGCAGGAAACAGACAGCTGCCGCCACATTCAAAAAAATCAGAAATCCCTTTGTAAAAACCCGAACCTTGCTGGACATAGAACGAATTTCCTGATTTCAGGGGAAATTTTTCTAAGTTTTTGACCGCTGTATGGGATCGATGGTGGATGTTCGATGGTTGATGGTCGAATATCATCGGGATCGATGCTCGTTGTTCGATGGTGGACGATCGAATATCGGGCTGAATACGCAGAATCCTGGCTTTCCAGGAAGAAATATCGATACCACCTGTCCGCCCCAGGGCGACCATCGAACATCCAGCATCGAACATCGATCATCGCTCCTCAAATATCTTCCTTACTCGCCCTGTTCAGCAACTCTCTCTCCTCTTCCGTAAGAGAACTGTATCCCTTCTGGGAGATTTTGTCGAGGATCTCGTCGATACGTTGGGTAGTTACGTTGGCTGTTCTTTTATACGGACGTGTGCCTGATTTATAAAATAATTCCTGCTTGATGTTCTGGCCTTTCCGGGGTTTTTCGGGATCGAACAGATCGTTCACCCAGTCATATGCCCGGTTCATCCAGCCGCCCCAATCATAGCCCCGGCGGAAGGAGTAAACATACAGAAAACCAGCCAGTGCGCCGGCAAGGTGGCCGATATGACCGCCAGGATTGCCGAAAGGGATACTGGCAAGATCGATCACCAGGTAAAGAACGCTGATGATCCAGATAGGAATGCCACCATTGAGCATCGGGAAGACCCGGTAGCCCGGAGCGATGGTGGTGACGGCCGCTGCAATAGCCATTACTCCGCCTGAAGCACCAAAAGCAGTAGCACCGCCAAGGAACGGTCTTAATGCAGGAAAGAAATTAAAGGAAAGCACAAAAGCCAGTGCACAGGCCAGTGCTCCATAGATATAGATCGGGAAGATCTTGCGGTTGCCCGTCAGATCCTGGAGAATAAAACCAAAGCCCCAGAGCCAGATCATATTACCCACAATATGCCATACATCAATATGCACGAACATGTGCGTGATCAATGTCCATGGGCGGCTGATGAACTGGTTCATGTCCGCCGGCAGCGTAAACCATTTCAACACCCGGGCCTGGAATTCCGCAGTTGCAGTAACACCACCGGAATCCGCAGCATTGTATTGCAGATAATAGATGGCCTGTACAAATGCCAGTATCACAAACAGCACAAGATTGATGGCGATGAGTGTGATCAGCGCATTCTTTGCCTGTGCAAGTGAAAGACGTTTGCGGTATTCCTGTTCGTGATATGCCATACTACTTTGGTTAGAAGAAAAAAACGGTAAAAAAGCTGCTTGTTTATGTCTTGGATCCTGTTTTTAATACAACGTCCGGCGATTTGTTTTGTTCCAGATAAATACAATTATAAAGCCGGTTATCGCTCCGCCGAGGTGGGCAAAGTGAGCAATATTATCTGTAGTGGATCTTGCGATACCGCCAAACAAATCCATTGCCGCATAACCCAATACAAGCCATTTAGCTTTGATCGGCATTGGGAAAAACCCCATATAAATTTCTGTATTGGGAAAATAAAAAGCGAAAGCAGCAAGAACTCCCATGAGTGCGCCGGACGCACCAACTACAGGAGCCAATGCACCGGCATTTCTCTCCATCCCCGATTCATTTTGCTGTAAAAAAGCTGTATATAAAGCCTCTGCCCGGAAGTATTGTATCAGCAAATGAAAAACAGCCGCACCGACACCACAAGCCAGGTAAAACAAAAGAAACCGCTGATGTCCCCATACATTTTCCAACCGGCGACCAAAAAACCACAGGCCAAACATATTAAAAAGAATATGGAACGGATTCACAGGTGAATGCGTAAAAAAATGGGTGGCAATCTGGTATGGTTTGAATAAATTCGACTCCTTTAATTCTCCGGACAACATCATCGCCGACTTCAGATCAGCAGGCAATATCGGTTTCAATGCAAGGATATCTGTCAAACCGTATTGGTTATCGAATACCATCTGCGCAAACCACACCAGCAGGTTGATAATAATAATGTTCTTTATGATTGGAGGTAACCCTTCAGGACGTGTATATTGAAAACTCATATCATGCAAATTTAAGCCAATGGGGTTAAGAAAAGACCGCGGACGACGGACCGCAGACCGCGGTACTATTCATTACGATCGAAGAGTCTGTTAAAATATAAACCACTTATGCATCGGTCACCAAAAGCTTTTCCTTTCAAAAGAGTGATACTGCGGTCCGCGGTCCGTCGTCTGCGGCCTCTTTCCCTCCTGGTCATTTTCTCAGCTTGAGCTGCACCACATTCTCAATATGCAGCGTATGCGGAAACATATCCACCGGCTGGATCTTCGTCACTTCATATTTTTCATCCAAAAGGTTCAGGTCGCGGGCCTGTGTGGCGGGATTGCAGCTTACATATACGACCGTTGGCGCCGCCATATCGAGGATCTTCCTGACGAGCTTTTCATGCATGCCGGCACGTGGAGGATCGGTGATGATCACATCAGGCTTGCCATGTTTATCAAAAAACGCATCATCACAGATATCGATCACATCGCCTGCGTAGAATTCAGCATCTGCTAATTGATTTATGGCCGCATTCTCTTTCGCGTCTTCGATCGCTGCGGGGATCACTTCCACGCCAATGATCTTTTTTGCACCGGGGCTGACAAATATCCCGATGCTGCCTGTGCCGCAATAGAGGTCATATACCGTTTCTTTTCCCGTCAATTCAGCGAACTCGCTGGTCACCCTGTACAACTGCTCACCCTGCAGGGTATTTGTCTGGAAAAACGACTTAGGTCCGATCTTGAAGAAGAACTCCTGCCCGCCATCTGCCACACTAAGCTTTTCCATTACATACCCTTTTCCATGATAAGCAACAGGCTCGAGATCATGAAGACTGTCGTTCTTTTTTGTATTGATCGTATAGAGCAGTGTTGTAATAGAAGGGAACTTATCCGATACAAACCGCAGCAGGGTATCCCGTTTTTCAGGATCGTCTTCTCCGAAAACGATATTGACCATCAGTTCCCCGGTTGTGCAGAGGCGGATCAGCATTGTGCGGAGAAAACCATTGTGATTGCGGATATCATAGAACGTATAACCATGTTCACGGGCAAAATCCCTGATCGCCAGGCGGATCTGGTTGGTAGGCTCGGCCTGAAGATGACATGTTTCGATATCCACTATCTTATCGAACATACCACGTGCATGAAAGCCGGCCACGTCCTGCATGCCGTTTATTTCAGGATTGTTCAGTTCCTCCCGGGCGAGATAGCGTTTGTTTCCAAAAGTATATTCGATCTTATTACGGTAAAACCGGGTGTCTTTAGCGCCAAGGATCGGGGGAATGGGCGGCAGTGCCACTTTTCCGATGCGCTGCAGATTGTCCCTGACCTGTTTTTGTTTGTATTCAAGTTGTTTATGATACGGCAACATCTGCCACTGGCAACCACCACAAACCCCAAAGTGCTGGCAAAAAGGCGTTACGCGCTCGGGCGAATAACTATGAAACCTGAGGGGAAAGCCCTCGGCCCAGTCTTTTTTATTCTTGCCAAGCTTTACATCTACCACATCTCCCGGCACCACGCCTTCAATAAACACAACTTTTCCATCCACTTTTGCGAGGGACTTTCCCTCTGCTGCATAGTCCTCAACCAATACATGGGGGAGAACAATATTTTTCTTTTTTCTGCTCACGGGCGCGAATGTACGAAACGTTGAGGGATGACTGGGGGTCGGTTGTCGGTTGTCCGTTGTCGGTTGCCCGGGTTAGGGTAGAGTGGCCGGTTGGCGCTGAAGGATTTGGGTGCTACCACGTTTTCGGGGCTTCGTAAACCTATACCTGATCTGTCATCTTTCGTCCATTTTCCGTTTATTCTCCATTGATCTTTTATTCTGCAATGAAGGATCAATGGAGCGGCAACGGAGGATAAATGAACAAATGATCAATCAGCCCATAAGCGTAGAAGTATTTGCTCCCACTTGGAATACAAGTGTCGATACCGAACGTCGATGTTCATCTTCCGGTGAAGTTGCCGGCCATCTGCCATCAGCCATCGACTCCGGACAACTAACAACGGTCAACGGACACCCGACTGCCGGCCTGCCAACTTTCTCCACCTTTTTCCCATCTTTTAAATAATTTTACTGACCATTCATTTCTTATGAAAAAATTGATCCTCATTCCTTTGTTAGCTACTGCAGGAGTGGCTCTTGCACAAAAAGGATATGAAATTAAAGTGACCCTGAAGCCGATCACCAACCAGTATGTTTATCTCGGATATTATTCGGGAAAACAGTTTCCGGTAGTTGATTCCGTAAAACTGAACGATAAGAGCGAAGGCGTTTTTAAAGGTGAAAAGGCGCTGGGAGGCGGTATTTACATCATCGCTTATCCGAAAAAAGACCGCTTTATTGAGATGTTGGTGGACAAGCAGCAGCATTTTTCCATAATTGCAGATACAACCGATCCCATTGGCAAACGGAAATTTGTCAATTCACCGGAAAATGACGGCTTTTCCCTGTATCAAAAGGAAATGTCCGCCAAAGGAAGGACGATCGACTCGCTTAATACATTGCTGAAATCGGCCAAAACACCCGCAGATTCTGCACGGCTCACCGCCGGAATCAAAAAAAACACAGAAGATATCTCCGTTTTCCGCAGACAAGTGACGGCCAAAAATCCCGGAAGCCTGCTTGGTCTGCTGATGCAGATGATGGAAGAGCCAAAAATTCCGCCCGCTTCCCAGCATCCCGGCGGTAAATATGATTCTACTTTTGCTTACCGATACTATAAAGATCATTACTGGGACGGTATTAATTTCTGGGACGACCGCATTACCCGGACCCCTTCCTCGCTCTTTGAAGAAAGGATCGACAAATACTTTAACACCCTCGTCTATCCCTCTCCTGATTCCGTAAATAAAGAGATCGACCGGATGCTCGCATTTGCCACGCCAAGCAAGGAAGTAACACGCATCCTGCTTGTGCATTTTGTGACGCGCTACCTGAACATGAAATACATGTGGGAAGACGCCGTGTTCGTTCATCTTTTTGAAAAATATTTTGCCCAGAAAGATTACGACTGGCTCACACCTCAAGGCAAAAAGCTGATCACCGACCGGGCATACAGCCTGATGGCCAATATCATGGGCAACCCCGCCGAAAACATTTCCCTTCCCGACGTAACAGGGACGATCCGCAATTTATATGAAGACTCGGCCCGCTTTACCCTTGTTACTTTCTGGGATCCGACCTGTGGTCATTGCAAGGAAACGTTGCCACGACTCGACTCCATGTACCACGCCAAATGGAAAGCGAGCGGCCTGAAAATGTATGCTGTTGCAAAAGAAACCGATGGCACGATGAAAGACTGGACCGATTTCATCACCCAACATCACCTGGAAGAATGGACCAACGTTTACTATTCCAGGGATGAAGAACGCAAACGCATAGCCGCCAGCATACCCGGCTATTCACAGCTCTACGATGCACAGACCGTTCCGGCCATCTACCTGCTGGATAAGGACAAACGCATCATTGCGAAAAAACTGACGTGGGAGCAGACAGATGAGATTTTGACGTTGAAGTTGAAGCAAGAGTAGTTTCGATGGTGGATGGTCGATGGTCGATGGTCGAAATCCGCAATTCGAAAAGTCGTTATACAAGCGAAATATTTTAGAACATGCTGGACCGCTTCGTTTTAACTGTATCCGGTTACGGATTTCGACCATCGAACATCCAACATCCAACATCGAATCAAATATTTGAGTGTTTCACCCCCAAATCGTACTAACAATCACCCCAAACCGTTTATATCCTGAAACCATTACTATGATCAAAAACTGGCTGCCGGCAGCACTGCTTTGTTTGATTGCAGGCACGGCTTCATCGCAAACACTCTTCACTTTTGGCTCACATAAAGCCAGTGCTGATGAATTTCTGAAGGCATTCAATAAGAATAATCAGCAGACCGGCGCAGCGCGCACCAAAGCCATGAAAGAATACCTGGATCTTTATATCAATTCCAGGCTGAAGATCCAGCAGGCGTATGATCTTGGCTATGACACACTGCCCCAGATAAAAGCTGAAGCAGAAAATCTCCGCAACCAGATCGTGGATAATTATATGAGCGATCCGGATGCAGTGGCCAAACTGAGCAGGGAAGCTTTTCAACGCAGCCTCAAGGACATTCATGCAGCGCATATCTTTATCTCCTTTACCAAAGATGGCCAGCAGGATACCGTAGCCGCGAAGCAAAAACTGGCCACCGTCGAAAAACGTCTTGCAAAGGGCGAAGACTTTCTGACTGTTGCACAACAATTATCTGATGATCCTTCGGCGCAAAAAAACAAGGGTGATCTTGACTTTGTAACCGTGTTCACCCTTCCTTATGAGCTTGAATCACTATTGTACAATACAGCCCCCGGCCGTTATTCTAAAGTATATACTTCAAAAGCAGGTTATCATATTTTCAAAAACCTTGGCGAACGCAAGGCATTAGGTAAGATCAAAGTGCAACAGATTCTGTTGGCATTTCCTCCAGCCCTGAATGATGCGGGTGAAAAACGTATTGCCAGGCTGGCCGATTCTCTTTATCAGCGGATCAGTAAGGGTGATGATTTTGGTAAACTCGCCGCCGCATTCAGCAATGATCATATCAGCGCCGCCCGTGATGGTATCACACCGGAAATAGCCGTTGGTGAATACGATCCGGTCTTTGAAAAAACAGTCTGGGCACTCCCGACAGATGGCGCGGTAACTAAGCCATTCAAGACCTCCCACGGATATCATATCGTAAAGCGGCTCCAGCTTTTGCCGGTTATTACTGACCCGTCAAACGCAGCGAATAACCAGCAACTCGAAGCACGTGTGAGATCGGATGACCGCTGGAAGACAGCAAAGGATTTTATTTATGTCCAGGTAAAAGCGAAACCAGGTATTCAGCCAGCTGCTATCGCCAACAGTGTCCTTTGGCCTGCTACTGATAGTCTTGTTGGTGGCCGTCAGACAAAAAGCATTGATCAGCAAACAGTGCTTTTCCATATCGGTAAAACGGCTTTCCTTGTTTCGGATTGGGTGCAATATGTACAGATGTATCGTTATATGCCGGGCGGTGCTTCCACAAGACCATATCCATCGTTGATGGAAGAGTTTATCAACAACGCGATGTACAAATATTACCGGGACAATCTCGAAGACTATAATGAAGAGTTCCGCAACCAGATCGCTGAATTCCGCGATGGCAATCTTTTCTTTGAAGTGATGCAGCGCCAGGTATGGAACAAGGCGCAAACAGATACGGTGGCTTTGCAGGCACTTTATCAAAAAAACAGATCGCAATACATCTGGCAGCCAAGCGCCGATGCGATCATCTTTTTTGCATCAGATCAGCTAACCGCCAAAAGCCTGTCTGAAGAAATAAAAAAGAAACCATCCAACTGGAAACAGCTGGCTGAAAAATTCAGTGAGAAAGTAGTAGCGGATTCGGCACGCTATGAATGGGGCCAGTTGCCCGGCAACGTAAAAGAAGCACCGAGGGCGGGCGTGGTCACGCCGCTTCAGGTCAATCAGACAGACAATACCGCAGCTTTTGCTTACATCGTAAAAGTATATACACAGCCCGGTATCCGTTCATTCAATGAAGCAAAAGGTCTTGTGATGAATGATTACCAGGTGCAACTGGAGAATGAATGGGTTTCGGAATTGAGAAAGAAGTATCCGGTGAAGGTGGATGAGGGGGTGTGGGGGCAGTTGAAGTGAAAGAAGACGACGGACCACGGACCGCCGACCGCAGACGGTCGTTTAGGTTTATGCAGTCATTTTGCTGCTGAAAAATAAAAAGAACAGGCCTGAATTTTAAACGATTCAGGCCTGTTCTTTTTATAAATATTCTTCCATCATTGTAAACTTCGGCGGTCGGCCGTCTGCGGTCGGCGGTCTAAAACAACTCCCTCACCACATCCGCCACCATATACGGTTTCCCCAGCGTATAATAATGCAGTACCGGCACACCGTTCTTCTTCAGATCTTTTGATTGTTCCAGCAGCCATCTTTTGCCAATCAGTTCTACTTCTTCGTCGGTCTTGCATTTCTGGACCTCATTTGCAAGGTCTGCGGGAAGATCGATATGGAAGGTCTTGGGTAAAACGGTCAGTTGCTTTTTATTGTAGATGGGTTTTAAGCCCGGAATGATCGGCACATTGATCCCTGCATCGCGGCATGACTTGACAAATGCATAATATTTTTCATTGTCGAAGAACATTTGTGTTACGATGTAGTCAGCGCCGCAGTCCACTTTCTCTTTCAGATAACGGAGATCCGTTTGCATATTCGGAGCCTCAAAGTGTTTTTCAGGATAGCCGGCCACACCAATGCAGAATTCTGTTTTTTGCGTTCCTTTCAGATCTTCTTCGAGGTAGATCCCTGCATTGAGGTTCGTTACCTGTTTCAGCAGTTCGCTTGCATACCGGTGACCACCAGGTTCTGCATCAAATGTCGTTTCATTTTTTGCTGCATCACCTCTCAGTACAAGTACATTATCGATGCCCAGGTAACGGAGATTGATCAACGCATCTTCTGTTTCGTTGATATTGAAACCGCCACAGATCAGGTGCGGGACCGTATCAACATTATATTTATTCATGATCGCCGCACAGATGGATTCTGTACCGGGTCTTTTTCTTACGATCACTTTTTCAAAACTGCCATCTGCCCGTTTTTTAAAGATATGTTCACTGCGGTGATAGGTAACATTGATGAACGATGGCTTGAATTCCATCAACGGGTCCAAATGCTTGTACAACGCTTCAATGCCTTTTCCTTTCAGCGGAGGTAACACTTCAAACGAAACCAGGGTGTCTTTTGCCTGCTTGATATGGTCTATAACTTTCATAGATGTTTAACGGGTTGCGTTTTCGGGACGCCCCGCAAATCTAAGCTAAGTGTTAAAAGGGGAAAAGAGAAAATAGGGGTTTTTGAATGATTGAGACGGTTTTTAAGGTTTTGAGCAGGGCATAACCCGCTTTTTTACTCTTCATTTGGATCCCGGCTCTTTTTTCTTCCCTTTTTTACCTGCACCTCTTTCACCTCTTAGCTCATTTAACCTCTTTTTCTCTTTTCCCCTTTTAACTCTTAGCTTATTTTTGGGGCTATGTCAGTAGCTATTTACGCCAAAGACCTTGTAAAACGATATGGTAAGCGAACGGTGGTTAATCATGTGAGCTTTGAAGTACGTCAGGGTGAGATTGTAGGATTGCTCGGTCCGAACGGCGCCGGGAAGACCACATCGTTCTACCAGGTAGTGGGTCTTGTCAGGCCGGATGAAGGTCATGTGTACCTGAATGATGAGGATATCACGGCCCAGCCCATGTATAAGCGTGCTAAAATGGGGATCGGGTATCTGCCACAGGAGGCTTCTGTTTTCCGGAAGCTGAGCGTGGAAGATAATATTGCTGCGGTACTGGAAATGACGAAACTGACAAAGGCGGAGCAACGGTCAAGGCTGGAGTCGTTACTGGATGAATTCCGCCTGCATCACGTGCGCAAAAGCAATGGGGATGTGCTGAGTGGTGGCGAAAGAAGAAGAACAGAGATCGCCAGAGCGCTGGCGGTAAGTCCGAACTTTATTCTGCTGGATGAACCATTTGCCGGAATTGATCCGATTGCGGTGGAAGATATCCAGGCAATCGTTGCCCGGTTGAAGTATAAGAATATCGGCATCCTGATCACTGACCATAACGTAACAGAAACGCTTTCCATTTGCGACAGGGCATATCTGCTGATCGATGGAAAGATCTTCCAGCAGGGCACTGCCGAAGCCCTCGCAGCGGATGAACAGGTGAAAAAGCTTTATCTCGGCCGTAACTTCGAACTCAAACGTAAAGATTATCTCCATGAAGAAGCGCTCATGGAAACAAATAAGGCAGGAGAAGCGGTAGCTGGCCTGAATGCAGAGAAGATCATTATTTCGCTGGAGAACGGTGTATCCATGATAATTAAGATCCAGGAAGCGATTGCACAACCGGGTACATTCGACATGGAAAGCATCGGGCTCAAGGACCTGTCCAATTATCTCCCGGAGATCAAGGCCGCCATGCTGCAATATGCCGGCAAAAAGAATATCAGTGAATTAAAAGAGCAGGCTTCCAAACTACCCCTGATCGAACTTTCCAAATACAGAAAAGGTGTCCTGAATACCGTTATCGAATATGACAACGTCAACAACGATTCCATCAAGCTTCAGCTTAAGCAAGACCTGGATGAGATCGTGACCGCCCTCCGGTCGGTGATGGTGGTTGTACGAAATTTATCATCTGAATAGCCGTCCTGGAAGAGTATTAAGTTGCCAGGGAGTTCCAGGGGTTCCAGAAGTTCCATAGGTTCCAGAAGTTGATCGACCAAATTTGAACAGCCCATTTCTGTAATGGAACCTCTGGAACTTCTTGAACCTATGGAACCTCTGGAACTTTATTAAACCCCTCACAACCCTCAAACCTCACCGCATTTTCATTATCTTGCCGGGCGATGAGCCTGCTTAGTCCCGCCATATCATCTCTTGCACGTATGCGCCTCTGGCGTATCGAGGGTTGGAAGAAAAATCCGCTCGATGCGCAGCGCGAGGTCTTGCAGGATCTTGTTACATCTGCGCAATACACTGAATTTGGCCGCAAATACAATTTTCCCGAACTGTTCAATATCCGGTCATTCAAACAGGCCGTGCCTGTGCATGAATACAATGACCTGAAACCGTATATTGAACGGATCATGAAAGGCGAACAGAATGTTCTATGGAATACCCCTGTGTACTGGTTTGCCAAAAGCAGCGGCACAACCAGCGACAAAAGCAAGTTTATTCCTATCAGCGAAGAAAGTCTCGAAGACTGCCATTTCAAAGCAGCAAAGGATGTGCTGACGATGTACTACCAGTTCAATCCTGACTCGGCATTGCTGACTGGTAAAGGATTGGTTTTAGGTGGCAGCCATAACATCAATCCCATGAACAATGAAGCGCAATATGGAGATCTTAGTGCCGTATTGCTGCAGAACACGCCGTTCTGGGGTCATTGGCTCCGTACACCAGACCTGAGTATCGCATTGATGGATGAATGGGAAAGCAAAATTGAAAAGCTTGCAGAAAGCACGATACATGAAAATGTCACATCCATTTCAGGGGTTCCTACATGGACGCTGGTTTTATTCAGAAGAATCCTGGAGATCACCGGTAAATCCACAATGGCGGAAGTGTGGCCATCACTTGAATTGTACATGCACGGCGGCGTGTCCTTCACGCCATATCGTGATCAGTTCAGACAACTGATCGGCAAGGACATTCATTATCTTGAAATGTACAATGCCAGTGAAGGTTTCTTTGCCGCGCAGGAACGACCGGGTGATGATGGAATGTTATTGTTCACCGATCATGGCATCTTTATGGAATTCATGCCGGTGAGCGAATACGGAAAGAAATTTCCGAATACGGTCGGCCTGCAGGATGTTGAGATCGGCAAGAATTATGCTCCCGTGATCAGCACGAATGGTGGCTTGTGGAGATATCTTGTTGGAGACACGATCAAATTCACCTCTGTTGCGCCATATCGCATCAAAGTGTCGGGAAGACTGAAGCATTATATGAATGCTTTTGGCGAAGAAGTAATTGTTGACAATACCGATAAGGCGATCTCGGTAGCCTGCGAAAAGACTGGTGCGGTTGTAAAAGATTATACCGCGGCGCCGGTTTATTTTTCAACGGGTTCCAATGGTGCGCATGAATGGCTGATCGAATTCGAACAGGAGCCTTCGGATATGAATGCATTTACGAGGGAACTGGATGCGGCACTGAAAAGCATCAACAGCGACTATGAAGCAAAAAGACATAAGGATATTGCCCTTCGTCTCCCCATTGTACACAGCGTGCAGAAGGGTTGCTTCAACGAATGGCTGAGAAGCAGGGGAAAATTAGGTGGTCAGCATAAAGTGCCAAGACTAAGCAATGAACGGGAATATGTGGACGCTATTCTAAAAATGAATGAAACCGTTTTTGCGAAATAAGTAAAAAGTAAAAATTCAAAAGTAAAAATCGAGACCACAGGCGGCTTCTCTCACTGTGGCAGTGCGCAGGGCGTTTTTAATTTTTACTATTGACTTCTTACTTTGAAAAACCCATTAAAATAATCAAATGAAACTCGTAGAAAACAAAGTAGCGATCGTAACCGGGGCAGCACGCGGAATCGGCGAAGCCATCGCTTTGAAATTTGCACAGCATGGAGCGCATGTTGCGTTTACTTATGTAAGTGATAGCAGTAAAGAAAAGGCCCTGGCGCTGGAAGAAAAATTGAAAGCACTTGGCGTAAAAGCAAAGGCTTATCAAAGCAATGCCGGAGATTTTGCACAATGCGAAGCATTTGTAAATGATGTGCTGAAGGAATTTGGAACGGTTGATATCTGTGTAAACAATGCCGGTATCTCAAAAGACAACCTGTTGCTTCGTTTGACGCCTGATCAATGGGATGAAGTGATCAAAGTAAATCTCAACAGCGTTTTTTATATGACCAAGCAGGTCATCCGCCCGATGATGAAGGCAAAATCAGGAAGCATCATCAATATGAGCTCAGTGATCGGGGAAATGGGTAATGCAGGTCAGAGCAGTTACGCTGCAAGTAAAGCGGGTATCATCGGCTTTACAAAAAGTGTAGCAAAAGAACTGGGCAGCCGCAATATCCGCTGCAATGCCATTGCTCCGGGATTTGTGGAAACAGATATGACCAGCTACCTGAAAGAAGGTGAGGCTGCGGACAAATATAAAGCTGGCATTCCTTTGGGAAGATTTGCTTCTGCGGAAGATATTGCGAACACTACTTTATTCCTCGCATCTGAGATGGGTTCTTATATCACCGGTCAGACGATCAGCGTTTGTGGGGGATTGAATATTTAGTTAAAGGTTCCAGAAGTTTCAAAGGTTCCAGAGGTTTGAGCCATCCGGCTGTGTAACCTCTGGAACCTTTGAAACTTCTGGAACCTCTGAAACTTTTTTCCGCTAGAACAGGTAGGACACTGACAAACCAGCGTGCAACTGATTCACATTATAATGCAGTTCATCACCCGCCGCATCGTGTCCATATCTCCATTGGTAATTCAGGGAACGCACAAAGGATAAGTTGGCGGAGAAGAGAAAACTTTTACAGTACCAGTCTTTATACGCATTCAACGAAAGATCCACCCAGTGATATCTGGGATTCTGCAAACGTTGAAATGCCCTGTAATAAAAATCATTATTCCTTACTATCCGCTCCAGCGTAAAACCGGTTTTACGCAAACCTTTGAACCAGCTTATGCCGAGGGTCTGGCTGTTTGAGCCGGGCCCGATGCCTGCGCCGATCACCTGTCCCTTGTGCGTATATCCATGCCGCACCTGGTAATGCGTGTACCAGCCTTCCTGCGGGCGAAGCCATGCAGTGGGGGAGTTTTCCAATTGTGTCAATTCAAACATCACTTCTATGTCACGATTTTTCGGAGTGGTGATGATCTTACGTCCGCCAACGATATAGGCCCTTGCATGCTCGGGTTCGAGCATGGCATCTGTGAAATTCTGTGAATGATCATTGCGGCCAAACTCGGCATAGAATTCAGCTTTCTCTTTTGGCAATATAAGTCTGGCAAATAACGAAAGCATTTGATCTCTGCGCTTTTCATCTTCCCCGTTTGTCGCTCCTTTAAAAAAAGTGCCGAAGATCGGCAGGTAACCGTTGAATGATTTATCTATATCGGAGTTATAGAGATAGAAGATCCGGGAGAAACCGAGATACAGACCTTTTGTCCAGCGGGGCTGCCACGTGATGATCATTCCGTTCATGTATCGTTTGCTGTCTTCCTGTTTATGCTGATAAAGAGGCAAGCCGTCAAAAGTTCTTGTTGTATCCTGCGGAAGAATACCTGAGCCCTTTGTCATCCCGCTGATGACCTGCCACTCAAATGAACCGATGCCGGTTCTTACCGGAGCGGTTGTGTTGAAGGTGATATGAGGAAAGCCAGGAGCGGTATTGCTCATCAGCAGGGAATTGCGTACGCCTGGTCCCCACCAGAGATTTTCTGTTGAAACGCCAAGCGAAAGCTTTTTATAATTAAAGCGTACACTGGACTGTCCGGGGAACAGTTTGGTATAGCTGCCATTCCCGAACTTTTCCGGGTTATCGATCCGGTTCAGGATATAATAGTAGTCGCGCCACAAAGTATCATTCTGCCATCCCGGAAACTGCTCAAAATTGGGATTTTGCGCATAGATGAATTCGGGTCTAAGCTGTATGCTGAGTGGGCCAAGCTTCGCATAAATGCCGGCAGAGATTTGAGTCTGGTACCCTTTTGCCTGAATCATGGAGCCGTCATTCCAGCCGTAGGGATGATGAGAATTAAATCGCTGATTGATGGTTGCGGGAAGTATTACGAGGACCGCTTTACCCCGGGCGTATTGCCATTTTTTTGAGAGCTCTCCGTACTGATTCCATTGCACGATTCCTGGGACCGAGTCATTCAATTCCTGATAATTCACATTAAATAATGGCCTGATGGAATAAGAGCTATTTATGGAGAATGTCGTGTCTGCAATTTGAATCCTGCGGAGCGCATCTTCCATTATGTATGTACCAACTGGAAGAGTTTGAGAATTGACATGAAAACTACTAAATAAAAAAAATGGCAATAAAATGCCTGAAGCAAGTCTTTTCAAGATGCTTACAAATTAAAGTGAATGAGAAAAAGTGATTAGTATGCGTTCTTCTCGGTTTTGACGATGTTGACCAGGGTTTGTAAGACAATCTGCAGATCGAGCCAGAAAGTCCAGTTTTCCATGTACCAAACATCAAATTCAACCCTTTTTTGCATCAGGTAAGGTTTGCGTGTTTCGCCTCGGTAACCGTTTATCTGAGCCCAGCCGGTAATCCCCGGCTTTACCCAATGACGCATCATGTAGTTCTCAACGCTGTCTTTTGACAATATATTTAGCGGAACGGGGTGAGGCCTTGGCCCGATAACGGACATAGATCCAAGAAGGACATTTACAAATTGAGGAAGTTCGTCAAGACTTGTTTTTCTAAGAAATTTGCCGATCGATGTTACTCTTGGATCATTCTTCCTGGCTTGCTGGTAAGTACCTGAAGCATCAACATCCTGACTTGAAGTATGCATTGAGCGAAACTTATAACAAACTATCGGCTTGTTATTTAACCCCCAGCGCTCCTGTTTGAAGAAGACAGGCCCTTTGGAAGTTAGCTTTATAATAACACTGATAATAGGAAATAGCCAACTGAACACCAATACTATAACAAAAAAAGAAAAGACAATGTCAAACACCCGTTTAAGTATCTTGTTATCCACTATATCAAGTGGCAGGGAACGAAGCGTAATTATCGGTAGCGCTCCTAATGTATCAATATGGATTCTACCGGGGCTGAGGCGCTGGTAATGCGGTATGATTTTGACACGTTTACCTTCTCTTTCTCCCACCCTGATGATGTTTTGCAATGCAGATTCATCATTGATAGGCATCGCTACAATAATATCATCCAACTCATGCGTCGCAACTACCTTATCAATATCAGAAGTCTTTCCCAGATAGTGACCATTCAAGGCAGGATTTATTGTATCATCGATAAACCCCGTAAGTGAATACCCGTAGTGATTATCTTTTACATAATGCTGATAAAAATTTACGCCTGAATCTCCTGCTCCCACGATCAGCACCTTTCTTTTCATCTGTTTGCTATTCCGTATCCGCTTAAAAATTACACGTATGATCAGCTTTTGTGCAGGAAGCAGAAGCAGCAGGATGACACTTTGATAAATGAGGTGCATTAATTCAAACTGATATTCTTTTAGTACCTGCGAAAAAAGGAAAGTATTGATCAGGGAATAAAGAATGATTGTCTTGAAGAACACGATCAACTCGTATGAAAACGGAATAGCCCTGAAGTCTTTATATAGTCCCAAACCCCGCGCTGCAATAAACCAGCAGGCAAGGCTGGCTACTGCGACCAGCATGTTAGAGCTTGAGAATAAGTTGGTATCTGCAGCTAAATAGATGCTTTGAATAAAAAAAACAACCATCGCAACCAGGACGAGATCGGCCGTGATTTTAATGCGGACAGAAGGATTATAAATTCTCTGCATAAGTAAGGTTCGGTTTATCGAAGTAATCAGATAAACAAGTAATGACAAGGGAAAGTAGCAAAACGTTGCCCGGGAGTCACCCCTGAAGTTAGCCAGATCAGTCGAAATAACGTGCTATTTCCCTGTTTATTTTCCTGATATCATTGATGTTAACAAATCATAATATTGGGTAGTGATGTGCTCCCATGTATATTTTTCCGTAATACGGTTCCGTGATGTCTGTCTCAGGGAGGCCAATATATTATCATTTGACTCTATATAATTCATCGCTTTTGCAAGGCTGCCATTTTCTTTTGTAAAAAAACGTCCGTACTGTTCACCATTCAATACTTCCCTGTTAAATCTTGTATCCAGCGCAAGTATCGCACAGCCATAGGCCAGGGCTTTCAAAAGTGTTGGATTGGTACCCCCAAATTCATGACCATGAAAGTATACGAAGCAATTGTGATACAGCTCGGCTAATTCCTCAGCACTCGTAATATATCCGGTAAAAAGTACGCGGTCATCTTTGATTGTTTTTATGTTACGCGCATATTCATCTTCGTAAGGCACATCACCGACTATTACCAGTTTCATTTGGCTATTGGAACGTACGAACTCCTGCAGGATCAGCAACGCATTATTATCTGGTATTAGCCGGCCTACGATCAGGTAATACCCGTTGGGAGACAAGCCCCACTTCTTGATCAGCTCCGGAGTTTTTGAGTACCGGATATTTGCCCCATATGCAATAACTGTTGAGTCTTTTTTAAATTCTTCCAGGTAAATGTCCCGCATAGCATCTGCATCAGTGATAATCCGGTCCATCCATTTCGTCGCCATCTTCGATGAAAAATAGAATACTTTTGCCCCAAGTCCTTTCCATTTAGGCCTGAGCCATTCGAGACCGTCTACATTGATCGCAGTCCGTTTACGGAAAAGCCAGGTAATGATCCCAAATATGCCATTTGCCGAGTTTACATACAGGATGACATCATACCCGCCGGTCAGTGCATGAACAGTTGAGAGGAAAGAATTGGAAAGTTGACTTAAACTTTTTGAAGGAATTGAGGGAATATAATGCAATTTGATGCCCCGCACTTCCTTCGGCCTCTGTTTGAAAAGGTGTCTGTGACAATAAACATGTACTTCGACATTTTCTTTCAATAAACGCGGTGCTACTTCAGCAACAAAAGTCTCATACCCGCTGTAAACGTATGGAAATCCTCTAGACCCTATTATTGCTATTCTCATGTAATATTTTTTTGTATTCAAGGGCGATAGCACTCCAGTTGTGCTTTTGCCCCATTGTTTGTATGCCTGCCTTTGTTATACGTTCACGTTGAGATTCGTTTTCGAAGAAAAGGTTGATCTTCTGAGCAAGGTCTTTACTATTTCCGTCGCGAAAGAGCATTCCATTTTCATTGTCTGTAATTACTTCCCTGTTTGCTTCCAGGTCTGAAGCTAGCACAGGAAGCTGATAACTCATCCCCATCAGCAAAACCCCGCTTTGGAAGATGGCCCTGTATGGAATTATCAGCAGGTCTGCCGCTTTGAAAAAAAACTCCCGCTCCGAATCTTCTATATAGCGGATGAACAGCTTGACACGACTTTGCAGCCCATGGGCTTTAATAATGTCTCCGTAAGTCTTAAAATCATCTTTCCACGGCTTCCCCGCAATCACCAACGTAATACTTTTCTCTACATCAGGCATTGCATGAAGGAGGATATCAAGACCTTTTACTTTTTTGATTTGCCCGAAAAACAAGATTACTTTGCTGTCAGGCGCTATTTTTAAAACATCCCTTGCATCTTTTTTGGAAATATTTTTGTCGACAAGATTCACAAAAGAACCGTGCGGAATCACTCTAATGATCTTATCCGCTGCGGTCTTCACTGTCTGTTTAAATTTTTCAAGCGAATAGCGGTTGTGCACAATAATAATGGCCGAATGTTTATCAAAAATTGAGTCCTTGATCCATTTAACATCCGTGTCGGCAAAACCGGATATATCATGAGCAATGGAAACAACTTTCAGATTTGCCATGCGAAGTAGAATAATCGTAAGCCAATCTTTCATTTCAGTGGAAAATATGTGCAGCAGCACATACTTCGTTTTTTTTCGCTTGGCCAGGATAATAGCACGCAATACACCTTTTACCAGATCCGTCAGCTTACCTATCTTAGAAGTCTTTTTCTCCGAATCAAAGATCTTGTATGACCATTCGTCCTTCTTATAATTCGAACCAACAAATGCATTCAAGCCCGCATCACGCAGTCCTCCTGCCAGGCTCTGGTCGTAATAATCCATTCCTGCCTTTATACCTACAGGATCAATGATCAAAATAGAATCCTCTCCTTTACTCACTTCTTGCCATTAAAGATTTGGAAAAAATCAAAGCCACTGAAACCACAGTCACACTCAAAACCGACTCTGACAAAAACAACGAAAGCATGTAGCCAACTATACCACTGGCCATTAGAAATTGCCTGCCCTTTATCAGCCGTTTGAAATAACTTATAAAAAAAAACATAAAAAGAAATAACAGGACATAGCCAAGCTGGTATGTTATCACTCCAATAGCACTTTCGTTGCCATTCATCTTACCATTTAACCCCCTGAATGGACCTTCTTCCTTTTTGCTATCATAATACAGGTAAGAAAGATATCCCGCTGTTCCGAACCCATGACCGAGGATAGGATTCTCAAGGCCATTTTTCAATCCAAAGTACAGTCCCACCATGTGGCTACCCATCGAGGGATTTTCCACCGCTATCTTCTCGGCATTTCTCGCCAGATAAATAACCCCGGTAATAATTGCCACAAAAATGAACGTATAATATAGCCTGTAAACCGATTTAAAAAACTTGCTGGCCAGGGAGATCAGGGTTGTGGCAATCGGAAGTTTCCCTAATGACAATATGTTGATGACAAGTGAGTATATCCCTTTTACACTCTCTCTTTTTGAAAACAGGAATATTGTAAGAAAAGCAGAAACAAAGGCAAAGGTAAGAGGCTCAAAAAAAAGAGAACCGAGCCGCAACCCCTGGTAGTCTGTATCACCCAGGTAGTAGGCAACATCAATTGCCCTTTCACCTCTCACTATAAATGAGAACTCCATGTAAAGCGCCTTGCGAAAATCAATAGGTAACAGGAACTCGATTAACCCGAAGATCATAAACGGAACCAGGCAACGAACAAGAAATCTGGCTATATTATCCAAAGCACCTTTATCCAGACTATCCAGCACAAACAGCAGAACCATCGGCATGGATATCTGGAAATATGAGACAAGCGATGGGTAGACATCTGATGCTCTGAGAATGAGAATCGAATAGAGCAGATGGAATGTAAAAAGCCCAAATGTAAGAAAGCTGACAAGTTTTGTCTTTCTGATCCGGCCATTTAAAAAATCGATCGTTAAAAAATAGGCCATAAGACCTATAGATATAACGATGCTCAGAGCTGTCAGGATCTCCCGTCCTATCAAAACTCCAACAAGCGCCTTGTAAAGATTAAGAAAAAGATAGATCTTCAGCAAAAGCACTGGAAAGGCTAATGGAGAAAGCGTCGAGACTGTTCTGTCTTTTAAATATGTCGTAATAGTTGCGCTCACTTATATTACTTGTTCAGCCTTATTAACTTTTTGATCCTTAAGAAGAATTTCCAGGGCATCATTGATACTTCCAAACATTTTCTGACTATTGAAGTGGGACATGAATGTTCTATGGGCATTTGCTGAAAGGCTGACATAATGTTGCCTATCGGCCAGGCTATCTGCGATGGCATTAGCAAGTGCGGTAGTATCACCTACGTTTACAAGGGCCCCATTGGTTCCATCGATAAAATCTGTAAACCCGTCAATACGTGTGGCAACAACCGGAATGCCGAATGAGAATGCTTCGATCATTACAAGCGGCAACCCTTCGTAAGCCGATGGCATCACTATTAACGAAAGCGAATTATACAACTCTTTTTTCTTTATTGCATCGGAAATCCATCCTGTAAACTGCACGCTCTCTTCGATATCGAGACTGGCTGCAGTATTTTTTAGATCGTCCATATCTTTCCCGTCACCGACAAACTTATAGTCCGCCCTCAACCGGCCTTTCAGTAAACTGATTGCCTGCAGCAGATCGGCCTGCCGCTTCTGATCATTGTCAAGACGTCCGATACAAGCCACGGTCTTAATACCGTCTTGCAAAGTGCGATGCTGTAAATCTTGCATATTGTCGTTCATGCCAAAATGAACAACAAAAAGGTTGATAGATTTTCGCTTTTGCGCTTCATAGGTTTTGAGATTTGCTCCCGACACAAAGATCAATCCATTCAGCATGTTATCTATCATATTGACCCATGCCTGTCTTATCCGTGGAAATTTAATAGAGTGTCCCAACTCCGATACAGGTCTCGATATATGTCGTATAACAGCTCTTTTTATTTTGCAGATACGGGTTGCCAGCACTGCATTGTGAGCCTCTTCACATGTCGGCTGATTTATTAAAACGATCGATGGAGATTCAGCTTTAAGCAGTTTGACTAACCTCCGGACCTGAACGATGTCAGCAAAGGAGATCAACATAGATAGTTTATAATCGGCACGGTTCCTGATCCGCAGCGGCCGGTGATCAAGCTTTCGCTGCCGGCACATTTCTATCAGTCGCTGGTTCTTGTCAGAACATACAATTAACACATCGTAGTTTCCAAACTGCTGCAAGGACTCCGCCAGGTGAGCCAGATAGATCTCTGCGCCGCCAAAATTATGTTGATCGGAAAATAACAGAATTTTCATAACTATATGATTCGTTACGCGCTGTTATAAATACTATGTGCTTTTCTTTTTGGCCAATACTACGGTATTACAATACCAGTCGTAGCGTTTGGGCAGGATAGCAGAGGCAATGGATCCCCATAAATTACTGAACAGGATAAGAAAGAAAAAAATTCCCTTACGGACGAACGGTATATACCGAAAGACTTTCTTTAATATCGGGTTAATAGCTGTTGTGATATAAAGCGCCCGCATTTGCGCAATAGTTTTGATATAGTCTGTGCACTTATGCATCTCAACTATGTCAAAGCCTTTTTTCTCCAGCATATCCTTCAATGCAAAAACAGTGTAACGCGCATAGTCAAACGGCACCTCATGCTCATTCCATACAAACGGAACGGTAATAAGTATATTACCTTCCGGTTTTAATACGCGGTTAATTTCAGCAAGAACCTGATCCAGATTGAAAATATGTTCAAATACCTCTGACGCAAGAACCGAGTCAAAATGATTATCGCTGAACGGAATGTTTTTGCCGTCATAAAAAACATCGATCTGCTCATTTTCATGCGGATGACCAGTGTTTTCAAAATCGATCCCTATATATTCGCTTACGTTCTTAAAAAGATTCTTATACGGCTTTGACCCACAACCAAAATCCATCATACGTCCATTTAGCCGCATCGAGTATTTCTCTATTCCCTGCAGCAAACCTCTTCTTATAAAATAAAAAGGATGATAGATGGGCGGATTAAATTCAAACCGGACTTCTTTCTTCATATTCATCAAAAGAATTAAAACTTATTACGCTAGCGGTCTGGATACTGTGTATAAGGCTATTAATGTTTCACGGCAATACGCGCTGTGTCGTCCACACGGCTCAGGAATATCCGGGGCTCTTTCCCCTGAAAATACTCGTCTACTGCTTTTTTTGCACCCTGCCAGTATCCATAGTCATCGATAATAAGAATTCCGCCGGTTGCCAGCAAAGGGAACAGGTGAACGAGTTCATGATGGGTAGATTCATACCAATCCGTATCGAGTCTAAGAAGAGCAATTTTTTCAGGGAGTGTTTGCGGTATTGTGTCTTCCACTTTCCCTTTCACATAATGAATCCGCTCCGGGTTATAAGAAGAAATAGCCATGGTTTTTTTCACCGTATCCAACGTTGCATAAGCCCAAACCTCGTTAGCCTCCTTATTTTCATCCTCTTTCATCAAGGTTGATGCTTTTGCATTTTCAGCAGTTTTGTCATACTCTGTAGGTTCACTCATTCCTTCGAATGTATCATACAGATAGAGGTCTCTGTTAGTGTCTTTCAGACTGGTAAGCACTTCTGAAACTGCCAACATACTTCCCCCCTTCCACACTCCGCATTCAACAATATCTCCTTCAATGTTGTGTTTTGAAATATACTTAACAGCCTCAATCAATGAAAACAATCTGGCTCTGCTCGTCATGGTAAATGGTTCCACCAGTTTGATTATCCTCTTATGGTCATCATTGAAATCTCCTGGAAAATTATCTCCCTTCGATGTCTTCACTATATCGTAATCAAAAGACTGAAAGATTTTTTTTACTATTTTTTTCATAATACAACTTATTGAATATTGTTTTTGAGTAGTTGAGACTGAAGACCGCGTTTTAATTGAAGGAAAACCAAGCCTGATACAATAACGGCATAGAACGCATAACTCAGCGGTATTGCGATCAGCCCTGCGTTGAAATATTTAACGAGTACGATCGACAGAGTAACGTTGACAAAGATCCCGATAACGGATAACCACATCTGAGCAGTTATCAATCCCATCCCATAAGTAATCGTGTTAAAGATACCTGCCCAGTTCATCGCGAGGCAAAACACAAGTATTACAACACTCAATGAAAGATCAACCTTTACGCCATCGCCTGCAAGAATGTTATATGCAATGGGCGAACAGAATAGCATTACAATGCCGCCTACCGCCACCGCACCCCATAGTAACATCAATCGTTTGACCGCCTTTTTTATCCATTCAGTGTCCCCTGAAGCCACTGCATTGGTTGTCATTGACCAGTACGGAAGTAAGATTGTACTAAATGCCATTACAAGTATATTAAAGTACCTGAAGGGAATATTGTAATCAGTTACTGCATTGCTGTCAAAAAGATACGTAATCAGCACATTGTCGATCGAATACAATACGATTCCCGATATCTGTATTACAAAAAACTTCAGGCCAAGGGTCATGATATCTTTTATATACTCTTTCCGGAAAAGTGTAATGGAAGGTTTCAGCCTGAGAAATCGTTTCCGGAAAAATACCATGCTAAGTGAGGTATAGATCAGCACAGGAGTAACAGCATAGATCAGAGCAAACCTGATTAAAGAACCTTCTATTATGTTTCTGCACAACAACAGCAGGCAAAGTACTGCTGCCTGACTGGCTATCCAGATAAGATCAGGATAAAATGTATTTTGATGTGAGTAAAAAAGAATATTCAACAGTTTGAGAACAAGGACCAACCCGACACCAAGTACACAAACAAATACTGACAGCTTTACTTCCAGCGACAGCGTCTGACTTATTTTAAAAAACCCGGCAAGGTCCGCAAAATACAGGAACGGAAGAAACAAAAGCACGATACCAGCAACCAGGATGATCATAGAGCAATAGGCGGTACTAACGTATGCTCGTGCTTTCAGGTAATCTTTTTCAAAGATCGCATGTACCAGTTTATTGCGCAAACCGCTTCCCAGGCCTACATCCAGAAATGCGATAGAACCAACAAAAGTGAAGATAGTGGTCCAAACCCCGAAATACTGATTACCAAGTATGTCAAGAGAAACTTTGATCAACAGAAAATAGAGAACCAGCGTTACCGGCTTCAAAGCAAGTGATACGGAAATATTTTTATTGATGCTTTTAGTTCTCGAGTCAGCTCCATTCAACCGGCTCCTGATCGCTCCAACCAGTTTCTTCATTACGCTTTGTTTATAACTGGTTCACTCGCCTTTAAACGTTTGATGAAAAAGCCCAGACTGATAAAAATAACATATCCGAATGCCACAGCGAAGCCGAAGGCGGCTGTAAGAAAGACCTTACCTTTTTTGTTATCTTCCAGTAACAAAGATGGGGTGTCCAGCAACTGGATAACGGGCATTTGCTGAGAAAGAATAAGCTTATTCGCTTCCAGGTTCTTAGTGACCTCTCCGTAAAGAGTCGTTAATACGGTTTTATCACGCGTTGCAATTTCTGTTGGAACAATTGCCGTTCGTAGTCCCGGGTTTACGTCAAGCAGCTGTGAAGCGGCAACGGAGAAAGATTTATTATTCAATAATGCAAGCAGCGAATCAGATCTGTTCTGAAGCTGCCGGATATTATCCTGCGCTGCCCCCACACGAATGGTGAGATAAAGCTCAGCAGCTTTTTCAACCAGCCGATCAGACATGAGCTTTGCAAATAACCTGTCTTCGGACACCACTGTTACCTTAATAATTGACCCTTGCTTATTAACACGTTCCGTAAATAAACTCTTCTTTACGATCTTCTCGTAGATACTGTTAAGCAGACTGTCTTTCAATGGTTGATTTACAGAATTCTGAAAACTGATATCCTTTAGCGCTGGTATTTCACTCCATTTTTTTTTGAGGCCGCTGTAAGAAATATAACGATCAGCAAGCGTTTGTTTCGAAGAATCGTCAGGAAAGGATTTCGTCAGCAGGACCTGTTCAACAATTTTTTTAGACCGTAATATGTCGAGGATATTATCCCCCGAAAAAATGCCGCCGCCGCTGGTAATACCACCAAGATTGATTCCCATTTGGGATGCCAGCCCGGCCAGATTCCCGCCTCCTGCACTTTTTTCTTCCAGGATAAAAGTTGTTACAGCTTCATATTTGGGGCGCTGGAACAATGAATACACGAATCCAAGACCGGCACCGATCAGCAGGAACAAAAAGATAAAAACCAGCTTCTTTTTCAGAAAAGAGATGAACGCGCTTATCACCACAAATATCTGTGAGAAGGTGTAGTATGTTTCTTTGTTTTCCTGCATGAATACTTTATTTGTCGGGGAAATGCTTCGCCATCTCGGTCACAACCTTTTTTTGGGCGACCGGTCAGCTTTGGCTGTTTTCAATACCTGAATCGTTCACGAACTATTAATGGCAAGTTTATATTTACCTGGTGATAAGCGTCGCCGCAGTGATCAACGCAGTTATTGCCGAAATAAATATTCCCGCTTTTCCCACATCAAATCCTTCCCTCTTCGGTTTTTGCGGTACGAAAATGCTCGAGCCCGGCTCGATCTTCGGATAGCTTCTGAAGATCCCCAGCGGTCGCTTGATTTTAGCAGCACTGCCGTTAGCATAGATTACAAAGGCACGGCCTTTCTTTCCCGCAGGCGTTGCCCCACCCGCCGCACTGATATAATCATCCATTGATCTTCCCTTCTCGTACATTATATCTAACGGTTTGAAAACCTCCCCGCCGATACTGACCGTGTTGTTAATGCGTGGAACGATCAATTCATCCCCTTCCTCCAACGTTATATCGTCAGCGCTCCCCGGATGTTTTAAAATATAATCAAGATCTATCGCTACATCCGTTGTTGATTTTCGGTCCAACGAGGAAACCGTTTTAGTGGAGTCTCTTTCCAGAGACAGGAAAAGTCTTTTTAACTCCGTACTATCAGTTACTTGTTTTTTTCTTCTGACCAGTTTCGCTCCATGCACGTTTGCTGTATATAATAGCCCCCCGGCTCTCTGGATCAATGAACTTAAACGTTCCTCCCGGCTTTGAAGCGAATAGGTTGCCGGAGAAACGATCTCCCCCGAAACTTTTACGCTGATCTGTGGCTGATAAAATGGATTTTCCTTTACTGCTATGATATCAAATGGCATCAGCGGAACATCAGCAGACCTGTTTGACAGGTCAAGCGTATCATTCACCCGGATGATCTGCACAATATCACTGCCGGGTTGATTGATATTGATATCTCGTTTACGGCGGGAGATCTCAATGCCGCTGCCGGTAGCATTATCGGCAAAGCCTTCCGCTTTCATGATAAGCGATTTGAGCGTCAGTCCCTCTTCAAAACGGAAAGTACCCGGCTTGCGTACAGCACCGTTGATCGTTACGTTAGCCGTATCTTTCAGATCAAAGATCGAAGCAACGTGAATGCTGTCTTCCCTGCTCAGCAGAAGCCCGGTTTCACTGCCTGTCATGACCGGTTTCAGGTCAACGGAAATGTATTGCCTGGTCAGATCAGGCCTTGTGCGTACAACAATTGCCCTCCCATTATATACATCTTCGCGCAAGCCATGTGCTTTATCAAGCAGTTGCTTCAGGGACATGTTCTGCTCCAGTGCATAGGAGCCCGGTTTGAATACCGCGCCGGTGATCTGTACTCTGTTCTGATAGCGGTTGATCACTGAATCAACTACAAACTCATCGCCATTCTGCGGCTTAAAGTAGGCAAGGGAATCTCCGGACACATCTACGATCCTTCTTTCATATCCGGTGATCCGGGAACCAGTGACCCGGCCTTTAAATGCATAACTTTTGAAGCCTCCCGCATATTCAAATGCCTTATCAAGATTTTCTTCCGGTTTCAATTCAAAGATCCCCGTGCGGTTCAGCTGGCCGGTCAGCGTGACCAGGAGGTTGGCAAACGGAACCCTGATCACATCATTATCTTCCAGCCTTACATTGGCTAATTGATTTCCGCGAACGAGAAAGTCATAGAGATCCGCGGTCTGGATCACCTGATTGTTCCTGATCAGTTCGATCTTTCTGAAAGAGCCATTCTCCGCAGGGCCACCGCTTGCATACAATGCATTGAACAAAGTAGCCAGTGAGGGAAGAGTGTATGTTCCCGGCCTTTTGATCGCACCGATCAGGATCACTCTGACGCTGCGAATATTGCCGAGCGTCAGCTGCATTTTCGTCTCCCCCGAAGAGAGGCCGGGATAATATCTTGTAAGCCGGTTCTTAAGAATGGAAGTCACCGCGTCCACAGTAAGCCCGCTCACATTTACCACCCCGGCGTACTTCACATTGATGGTTCCTTCCGGACTGACTTTAAGAGTTTGCTGAGAGATATTGACGCCATAAATATTCAGCAGGAGCTCATCGTCCGGCCCTATAATATAGTTTTTTGGTGTAGCCATCCGGAGATCGGGCTCAAAACTGAGGTTGGCATTGGCGAAAAGTTCAGAACCAAAGATTTTCGGTTTTCGGTCGTTTATATCTTCAACGATCTGCAACAGCCTGTTATTCGTTTTGGCCACCTGCCGTTTTGCGCCGGCCTTCGTTCCTGATGCGTCAGAGGTCGAATCTGCACTATTTTCATCCGGCGTCTCAAGGCCATTCTCAATATCGGCAATGCGCCGGCGGAGTATTTCCATTTCTGTTTCAGGCAAGCCACGTCTTGCAAATTCCGCTTCCAGTTGTGCCTGGCTTAATCCACTGGCCTTTGCCCGGCCAAGAAATTCCCTCAACTGCGCATTGGAGATCTGCGAAGCCTTGATGTTGCTCATATCCGATGGCACCTGTGCCATCAGGTTCAAACTGATCATGGTAAAAAGCAGCAGGAAAAAACCTTTGAAGTTCATGTGCGTATTGTTACGTCGCTATAATATTACAGCAGGTGAAAGACCGGATTTTTGGTGAATGTCTCAGACGGATGTTGAGACAGGTATGTTGACAGTATCTGCTGGAAGAAGAATCTGGTAGGGACAAGCCTGCTGTCCACACGACTGCAGTTGGTAGCCGGCCGTAATAATGCGGGAAAGAATGCCAGAAACCTGCGTGCGCCCGCTTCTGCCTGCATTCGATATGCTAATTTCATTTGAATCTCCATTGGATCGTTCATAGGTATTTAACGAATCTCATTCGCCACCTTAGATGCAGAACAAGATGAATTACATTTTTTAAAGAAAAAAAACTGCAAATTGGAAGCCTCCTCCCGATCTTACCCTTGATTTTCTCTAAAACCTCATCCGCAAAAACCCTTAAAACCGGTTACAAATTTTCACCGGCAAAATTAAGACTTTCATTATTAGAAAAACCATAGCTAAATCCGGTTCCCGCCCTATTTTGATGATTTATTTCCACATTAAATACTTTGTCCTAGTAGTTTATACTTAGGAAATACGGAATAAAGAACAGATGTTAAATGATTACTATATTTCTTTGATTTTAAAAATCAAAGCATGGCCGCACCAATAAAATGCCCGGCGTTTGCCGGGCAACCAGAACTATTTACTGTCACACTTGTCAATAGGTTGGGGAAACTGTAAACTATTTTTCAGCTCACGCAGACTTTCCAGCCTGCTTTTTACGAAGGTCTCCGATCGCCTTCTTAGAAAATTCACTTAAGATCAGACGGCCACTGATCTCCGCTCTTTCAAAAAGCAGCTTATCCCAGTGATCTGTATCTTTCCAGCTGATCCTTTTTATCTCACGCATCGCTTCCGGGCTGGAATGAGCCAGGGTGAATGTCAACCGCGCAATGGATTCATCCATGCCTTCGATTGTCGGATGCAATTCCGCAAAAAGTCCCTTTCTTCTTGCCCAATCACCGTTCCTCCACATCGTAGCATCAATGGCCAGTTGTGAAAAAGCCGAAACACCGATCTTTCTTTCAACAGCCGGTCCGACTACAAAAGGGCCGATCCCGATGGATAATTCACTGAGTTTTACTTCAGCCTCTTCACAGGCGATCGCATAATCGGCAGCTGCTACCAGGCCAACACCACCACCCACGCATTTGCCCTGAACACGCGCCACGATCAGTTTCGGACAGGTCCTCATCGCATTGATCACATTGGCAAAGCCGCTGAAAAAGGCCAGTCCTTCTTCTTCGTTCCTGATCGCTGACAGCTCATCAAAAGATGCGCCTGCACAAAAAGCCTTTTCGCCGGCAGAACGAAGCAGGACCACCTTCGTTTCATGATCATGACCGGCGCTGTGAAAAGCCTGGGCCAGTTCTTCCAGGATCCGGGCCGGCAAGGCATTACTTTGCGGGTGAAAAAATTCAATCGTTGCCACTCCATTATGCAATTCCGTTCTTACGTAAGCGTCTTTTGATACAGTGCTCATATACCAGATTTATAAATCAAATTTAAAAAGTAAAAACTCAAAAACAAGTTATTGATCAGCCCGAAGATATTCGTCAGATCTTCCGGAAGATCTATCTTCTCAATCCTCTTTTTTCGCTACCATCGTTAAAATGGTTGCAACACCTACCACCGGTTCGTCCGTTTCATCAAAGATCTCCACCAGCCATTTCACAATTCCTTTCGCGATATCCGTTTCGTCTTTTTTATCCTGCGGTAATTTTTCCTTGCAGGTAAAACGAATATAGATCGTTGCTCCGGGATAAACGGGTTTTGTAAACCGCAATTCATCTATCCCATAATTCAGCAACACCGGATTCTTTTCATAACTGTCAACAAACAGCCCCGCCGCTGCGCTCATAATAAAATAACCATGCGCCACCTGTTTTTCAAACATAGTACCGGAAAAATCAGTACCGGTCAGATGCGCATAAAAATGATCTCCGCTAAGATCTGCAAAACGGTCAATATCCTCCGAAGTGATCAGTCTTCTATCTGTGATCAATTGATCACCCACCTGCAGTTCTTCATAATATTTTTTGAACGGATGCCTGCCCGGATCTTTGCCGGCAGCATTGGGCTGATGCACACTGGTGACGGCGCTGATCATCGTTGGAGAACCCTGTACCGCCACGCGTTGCATATAATGCTTCACACCCCTGAGACCTCCCATTTCTTCACCGCCACCGGCGCGGCCCGGACCACCATGGACCAGCAATGGCAACGGCGAACCATGCCCTGTCGATTCTTTTGCGCAGTCGCCATTCAGGATCAATATGCGGCCATGATAGGTGGCCGCACCAAGCACGTATTGCCTCGCCAGCTTTTCATTCGCCGTAACGATGGAGCTGCACAAACTTCCTTTTCCTTTTTTACTTAACGCGATCGCTTCTTCCATGCCTTTATAGGGCATGATCGTACTCACAGGACCAAACGCTTCCACTTCATGTGATGCTGTATTGGCAAATGGCTTTTCATTCATCAACAACATGGGTGAAATAAAGGCCCCGCGTTTTGCATCGGCATCCATCACTTCCACGCTATCCAGTGATCCATAGATGAGTTGTGAGGAAGCGAGTAACTTGTTCACCTGTGTCCTGACCTCCTCCCGTTGCGTTTCACCAGCCAGTGCGCCCATTCTTACTTTTTCGTTCGCCGGATTACCGATCAATGTCTGCGAGAGAGATGCGGAAACAGCTTTCCATACTTCTTCCATTTTATTTTCCGGAACAAAGATCCTTCTGATCGCTGTGCATTTCTGACCGGCTTTCACCGTCATTTCCTTTCTCACTTCCTTAATAAAGATGTCCCACTCAGGCTGACCGGGCTGCACATCTTCGCCAAGCACAATACAGTTCAGTGAATCTGCTTCCATATTGAACGGAACTGATTCGCGCAGGATCTGCGGATGCGCGCGAAGTTTCAGACCGGTAGAAGCACTCCCGGTGAAGGTGACCACATCCTGTGATGTTACGTGGTCGAGCATATCGCCCGCACTGCCGCAGATCAGCTGCAATGCGCCATCCGGCAATATACCCGAAGCAATGATCTCGCGGACCACGGCTTCAGTCAGGTAACAGGTGACCGTTGCAGGTTTTACCACGGCTGGTACCCCTGCCAGCAGATTCACTGCTATCTTTTCAAGCATGCCCCAGACCGGAAAATTGAATGCGTTGATATGAATGGCCACTCCTTCTTTTGGTACAAGAATGTGCGTAGCCATAAAGCTGTTATGTTTGCTGAGATTATGAGATTCGCCGTCGAGGCAAAACGGCTCATCCGGCAGCTTTCGCCGCAGTGAGGCATTGGCGAAAAGATTGCCGATCCCTCCTTCGATATCGATCCAGCTATCAGCTTTTGTAGCGCCGGTCAGATAGCTGATCTTATAAAATCTGTCAAGATGTTTTTGAAGATGAAGGGCCAGTGCTTTCAGCATATTACCTCTTTCATGAAACGTCATCTTCCGCAAAGCGGGGTTTCCAACTGTTCTTCCATATTCCAGCACTGCGGAAAAATCCAGTCCTTTTGAAGAAGCTTTTCCTATTACTTCACCGGTAACGGAATTGAAAAGATCCGCACCTTCACCATCACCTGTGATCCAGTTGCCCGTAACATAATTCTGAAAAATATTCATAATAACACTCGTTAGTGCCGCTAAGCTAAGCGATTCACCCTAAAACATAAAGCCCTGCTCCTTTTTAATCAAACGTCTTTCAAAACTTCCTCTTTTTCTCCTTTTCTCTTTTCCCCTCTTAGCCTAGCTTTGCAGCTCTTAAGTTAATCATCATGAAACTGATCTCTCTTCTTTTGACAGCCTCAACCGTATTGCTCTTTTCTTGCGGAAATAATAATGCTCCTGCAAAATCTGCAGAGCAAACTTTGTCCGATAGCCTGTTTGATCAGGTAATGGATGGTCACAATGTTGGCATGGCCAAAATGCCAAAGCTCACTGATGCAAAAAAGAAGGCACAGATCATTATCGATTCTATACAGAAACTTCCCGCAAAAGCTCAGCAGGCAGCCGCACCTTTGCTGACACAGATCGATTCGCTCAAAAAGCAACTCGACTATGCAGAGTTCGCCATGAATAAATGGATGGATGAGATCAATATCGATTCAGCCAATAACGATCTTAAAAAAAGAATACAATACCTGACCGATGAAAAGGATAAGGTCAATAAAGTAAAAACAGCCATCCTTGCCTCGCTGCAGAAAGCAGATTCATTACTGAAGAGATAAAAGAAAAGCCCGCGATGATCGCGGGCTTTTCTTTTATCTCTTCAGTGCTCAATACGGATGCACTCCAAATTGAGCCAGGTGATGTAATGCGTGTTTATGCAGCAACTGCACGTTCTGATCAAAATTCAATTCGCCATAAAACGGATTAAGTGTTATAAGGTCAGGCTTTTTTTCAAAGACCTCGAAGAAATGGATCAATTCACCGTGAAGGTCTGCAATAGCGGCCTGAACGGTGTTGAACTGGAGAGGAGCCGGCTCCTCTCCCAGCAGAGGATTTGTAAGGTTCCGTTTGAATGGCTTTTCACTCAAAAGAAATTCCATCATCTTCTGACGCCTGTCCGGGGGCGTAAGGATGCCGGTGGCATTATACCGGCCATTCGCCACTCTTACCGCATCGCCGCTGAAATGCTCGATCATTTGCTGAACCGACATTTTACCCCATAGCGGTGGTGTTGCCGGATCCAGTTGCTGGAGATGGCGGATAAATCTCGTCCGAAGAAAATTTTCCTTTTCAAAACTCATTTGGCAAGTTTGGCAAATGCAATTTTACAAAAACGAAGCCTATTAAACTCAGCATTGTTTAAAAGTTTAAAGGTTTAAAAGTTTTACGTTGCCCGATGTCAACATAACCTTTTAAACCTTTGAACTTTTAAACCGATTTTAACAACGGTCGTTTACGCGATCTTCTTATCGATATGCGAGGTGAGGCTGGAGAAAACATCATCGATGTCCTTCATACCATCAACATGCGTTACTTTCTTGTATTTGTCATAATGAGCAGCTACCGGTAAAGTCTCGTTCCGGTAAACTTCCTGGCGTTTGCGCTGGATATTCTCATCCGCATCATCGCTGCGGCCGGATGTTTTTGCACGGTTGATCAGTCGCTGGATCAGTTCTTCTTCAACCACGTCAAGGAAAAGCACCTGCGCGATAGAAGATTTTTTCAGCTCCAGCAGCTTATCCAGCGCTTCCGCCTGTGCGACGGTGCGTGGAAATCCGTCAAACAGGAATCCGCGGGCACTTGCGTTCTCATCAAGAGCTGAACTGATCATGCCGATCACCACTTCGTCCGGCACCAATTGTCCTTTATCAATAAACTGTTGGGCCTCAACACCGAGCGGGGTCTTTAATTTTAATTCTTTTCTTAATAGATCCCCAGTGGAAAGATGGATCAAGCCATATTTTTCAACCAATTTAGCCGACTGCGTACCTTTTCCGCTACCAGGCGGACCAAATAAGATCAAATTAAACATATTTCTAATAAGCCTTAATGAGCAACAAATATAACGTGAAGCTGCTAAATATCGGGGACGGCAGCCATTTTAATTCGGGCTTAATTCGATGGTCGATGTTAGATGGCCGATGGTCGATCTCTGATCCCACTAATCGGAATTTTCACAAATACGGGACAGGATCTTCTCTCGCTTTTCTCCCTTTTCCCTCTTTTAACTCTTCGCTTTGAAACTAACCAAACTCTCCCTCCGTAAATTTGTTAAACTCTATATGATGACCCTGACAAAAATGATCCTGGTGTTGACCTTCGCGGGTTTGCTGCAACAATGCAGTTATTCCCAATCAAATTCAACCAATAAATCCCAAAATATTATGGATACAACAAAGAAAGATAACCCCATCTATTCCCAGTCGGACACTTCCAAAGTGCAACTCAGCGAAGCTGAATGGAAGAAGATCCTGCCGGAAGACGTGTATTATATCGCCAGGCAAAAGGGAACCGAGCGTCCCTGGACCAGCAAATATGAAAGCCTGACCGATAAAGGCACTTACTATTGCGCAGCCTGCGGCAACGCCCTGTTCAGAAGCGATACAAAGTTTGAAAGCGGTTGCGGCTGGCCTAGTTTCTATGAGCCGATCAGCAAAACCAGTATTATTTATACACCCGACCACTCACATGGTATGGAGCGTACCGAAGTACAATGCGGCCGTTGCAAAGCCCATCTTGGTCACGTATTCGAGGATGGCCCGCCCCCAACAGGCCTGAGATACTGTATTAACGGGGTAGTGCTGGATTTTGAAAAAGCGAAAGAAGCGGAAAAGACCTACCAGGATAAGTCGAAGAAAGATTAGGGCGTTAAAAGTTCCAGAAGTTTCAGGGGTTCCAGAGGTTTCAGAGGTTAGGCCTCGGAACTTCTGGAACCTTTCGTTTCTCAGGGCTAAGCTTTGAAACTTTTGGAACCTCTGGAGCCTCTGAAACCTATTAAACTTCTGAAACCTTTTTCCCCTAGTTTTGCGGGGCAAAATCCTAACGATCGTTAACCTCAAAATCTAAGCGGATGAAATTGTCTCATTTGTCAGAAACTTTAATCGGATCTGAAATTGTAAAACTGGGTGGTGAGATCAGGGAAAAGATCCGTCAGGGGGAGCGGATCTACAATTTTACAGTGGGCGATTTCGATCCTTCTATCTTTCCGATCCCGAAAGAGCTGGAAGATGCGATCATTGAGGCTTACCGGAAACATTTTACCAACTACCCCGCAGCAGAAGGAAACCTGGATCTGCGGGAGGCGGTGGCTTCATTTACCAGGGCAACAGAGGGGCTTGATTACGGTATCAGCGAAGTGCTGGTTGCATCCGGTGGCCGTCCGTTGATCTATTCCCTTTTCCGCGCGATCTGTGATAAAGGCGATAAGGTCATCTATGCCGTTCCAAGCTGGAACAATAATCATTACACGCATTTTGTAGAAGGTCAGCATATCGTGGTGGAAGCAAAAGCGGAGAATAACTTTATGCCTTCTGCGGATGATATCCGTCCTTATATCAGGGAAGCAAGCCTGATCGCATTGTGTTCGCCGCAGAATCCAACAGGTACAACTTTTAAAAAACATGACCTGGAAGCTATCTGCGACCTGGTGATTGAAGAGAATAAGCGCCGTAGCGATTCAGAAAAGAAATTGTATGTGATGTATGACCAGATGTACTGGCATCTCACTTATGGAAAGATCGAGCATTATAACCCGGTTTCCCTCCGGCCGGAAATGCGTGAGTATACGATCTTCATCGATGCGATCAGTAAGGTTTTCGCGGCAACCGGCGTACGTGTGGGCTGGAGCTTTGGTCCTGCCGCGATCATCAAAAAAATGAATGCGATCCTTTCACATCTTGGTGCCTGGGCGCCGATGGCGGAACAGAAAGCAACCGCGCAATACCTCGGCCAGCGTGATGCGATCAAACAATACCTCAGCAACTTCAAAAAAGAGATCGAAGAACGCCTGCATAATATCTATGACGGCTTTATGCAACTCAAAGGCGAAGGTTTGCCTGTTGATGCCATTTCCCCCGAAGCAGCGATCTATCTTACCATCAAAATTGATCTCACGGGAAAGACAACTGCTGATGGAACAACACTCACAGATCAGTCTGCCGTAACGGCCTATATATTGAACGAAGCAAAACTGGCCGTTGTACCATTCTATGCATTTGGCGCCAGCCGTAATTCTGCATGGTACCGCCTGAGCGTGGGCACGTGTAAGAAGGAAGAGATCGGGGAGATGATCGGGAAGTTGCGGGAGGCGTTGGTTAAGCTGAAATAACAGCGAGGTTTCATAGGTTCCATAAGTTTAATAGGTTTCAAAAGTTGGGCATCTAACCTTTGAAACCTATTAAACTTATTAAACCTATGAAACCTTTAAAATCGGATTAGTTCTTATTGATCAGAAATCTGAATGGCTTCAGTTCGGAGAAACGGATAGCCTTGAGGATTTTGGCGCGGCGTGAAGTGATCCTGTTGCGGTTCACAAGCTCATGTGCTATGCAAAACTGTTCATCGGATTCCGCGATCAGGAGGATATCGTTAAGGCATTCTACTTCATGGTCGATGGCCTGTTGGCTCATGAATTCATTTTTCAGCAGTACCAGTAGATCACGATTGGGCATCTTCATCGCCGGTTAAAATTTAATAGCCAGACATTCCTTTATGACTCGGACAGCCACAATTACTTCCCTTGCCTGTTCCGGAATAGTAGTTCCTGTTACACGCAGAGACAACAACCATGCCTACCAACAGAAGGAGTAGCGCTATTTTATTTATCGTCTTCATTTTAAGAGTTGTAATTTAAAACTATTTTACGACCAAAATAGTATACATCGGGGATAAAATGGCAAAATTTTCTTCCAATAAACACGTAGGAAAACAACGACATGATCGCCCCCGCGTACTGGTTGCTCCGCTCGATTGGGGTCTCGGTCATGCCACGCGCTGTATACCTGTCATTTACGAATTGCAGAAGTTGAATACAGATGTCTGGCTGGCCGGAGAGCGCGCGCAGGAGCATTTGTTAAAAACGGAATTCCCCGGACTTCCTTTTCTGCCATTGCAGGGTTACCGGGTCAGGTATTCACGGAGTGCTTCGGGTCTATGGCTGGCACTGCTGCGGCAGATGCCCGGATTGTGGCGCTCAGTACAGCGCGAAAAAAAATGGCTGGCGAATATGATTGATCAGCATCAATTCGATGTGGTGATCAGCGATAACCGTTTTGGCCTGTCCCACCACTCCATCCCCTGTGTTTTTATAACGCATCAGCTGACCATCCGCACCTCATTGGGAAAATGGCTTGATCAGCAGGCGCAGCGAATGAACTATCAGTTCATCCGTAAGTTCAGCGAATGCTGGATCCCCGATTATAAAGATGAACCAACCCTGGCAGGCATGCTTTCACATCCGGTCGTTTACCCGGAACTGCCTGTTCATCATGCAGGTATTCTTTCAAGATTTGAAAAAGGGGATGGTAAGGTTGAACCCGATCGTCTTTTTATTTCATTGTCCGGCCCGGAACCACAACGAACGGTCTGGGAAGACAAGATCGTAAATGAGATCGTTTACTATAAAGGCAAAGCTACCATTGTAAGAGGTTTGCCCGATTCAGAAAGGCAGATGCCTTCCACCAACGAACTCATTTTTTACAATCATCTTCCTACTGCTCAATTTGCCGCTGAAATGAATGCGGCAGCCTGGGTGATCTGCCGGAGTGGTTACTCAACAGTAATGGACCTGGCCCGAACGGGAAAGAAGGCTGTGCTGGTTCCCACTCCCGGGCAACCGGAACAGGGATATCTTGCGAGACATTTAAGTGAAACCGGATTTGCCCCCTTTCTTTCACAACAGGATTTTACGATTGCCAAAGCATTGGAGCTGGCGAGAACATTCAACTACCGGTCATTTGACGACCGGCGCAGCAGGCTTGCAGAGCTGGTCAATACCCTCGTTGCAAAGGTGTCATTGAGTACGCCTGAATAGATCTTCCGGATCCTATTCTCCCGTTGATTTGGGATAATCAAAGAACCAGAAATCCTTTTTTGCTTCAGTGAAATCCTTCCAGTGTTTTACAGCTGCTTTTACCGCAAAGATGGCGCAGGTGGGCATTTCATCGATCCGCGTATCAGTAAGGGTATTGGCATAATCAGTGATGCCGTTATTGTGAGAGAACACAGCGATCGTGTCAAAATCATCCGGGAACCCTGCAATCACCGATTCGAAGACTGGCGGTGTTGCAAGATATAATTCATCTATAAAAATGATCGTTGATTTCTTCCTGTCGTATGCTTCAATAAAATATTCAGCTGTCTTCTTCGCGCGCTTCGCCGGGCTTGCAACAAACGCATCTATAATGACCTTCTTTTCCAGCAACCTTTTCGCCATCACCGGAGCATCGCGTTTCCCACGATCATTTAATGGTCTGTCAAAATCCTTTACCGAAAAATCAGCCCAGCTGCTTTTGGCGTGACGGATGAGGAGGAGTTGTTTGCTCATGCGGAAAGATACAAAGGTTTCAGAGGTTCCAAAAGTTTCAGAGGTTCCAGAGGTTGGACGAAACGTCATTACGTTACGAAACCTCTGGAACCTCTGAAACTTTTGGAACCTCTGAAACCTTTCTTAGTACCCTCTCTCGTTCTTCCCTTCCATATAATTCATAAATGCCTTATTCACCACCTTATTACCGCCAGGAGTTGGATAATCACCGGTGAAATACCAGTCACCAAGATTGCTTGGGCAGGCATTGTGTAATCCATCCACGGTCTGGAACAGTGCATCAACCGGTATGTTTACATCGGCGGGAGTGATCAGTTGGGCAATTTTTTGAGAGATCTCTTCGTCGGTAAAGTCTTTGTACAATTCTTTAACCACGTTCTCTGTATGCAATTGGTTATTGCGCTGGAGATCTTTGCATTTATCGAGCATGCGTTGCAGCACATCTTCCCTGCCCTGTTCTTTTAATAATTCAACGGCGGCGTTGAATGCGATGAAGTCACCCATCTTGCTCATGTCAATACCGTAGCAATCGGGGTAACGGATCTGTGGAGAAGACGATACGACGATGATGCGTTTTGGTTTCAAACGCGCGAGCATGCGGATGATACTTTCCTTCAGGGTTGTACCGCGAACGATAGAATCATCGATCACCACAAGTGTATCCTCACCGGGGCGAACGGTTCCGTATGTTACGTCATACACGTGCTGCACCATTTCATTGCGGCTGGCATCTTCGGTGATGAATGTACGCATCTTCACATCTTTGATCGCGATCTTTTCCACCCGGATGCGGCGGTTGATCATCTCCTCGAGTTTCTCTGCATCATAATCTTTTTCCCAGCTAAGGATGCGCTCCAGTTTGATCTTGTTCAGATAGCGCTCCATTCCTTTCTGCATACCAAGAAAGGCCACTTCGGCTGTATTGGGTATGAAAGAGAAGATCGTGTTCTTCAGATCGTGGCCGATCATGTTCAGCACGTGCTCGCTCAGGTTAAATCCGAGTGCTTTTCTTTCTTTATAGATCTTCTCATCGCTTCCGCGGGAGAAATAGATACGTTCAAAACTGCAGGCTTTTCTTTCTTTTGGTTCCAGCACCTGGCAGATCTCGATCTCACCTTTTTCGTCAACGATCAGTGCCTGGCCGGGCATCAGTTCTTTCACTTCGTTTTCGCCTACATTAAAAGTGGTGCGGATGGCTGAACGTTCTGAAGCGGCAACCACCACTTCATCATCTATGTAGTAATAAGAAGGACGGATGCCATGGGCATCACGGAATACAAATCCGATCCCATCACCGGTCATCCCGCCGACATGGAAACCACCATCAAAAAGCGGCAGTGTTTTCTTCAGCACTTTTTTGATATCCATTTTATCGGGTGATGCCTCATCTTCCTTGCAGAGGAAAGTGTGCATCAGCTCGATCATCGCGGCGAGGTCACTGAAACGCATATTCTCGCTTGGCTCTTTCCCAACAAGCGTGAACAATTCGTCTGTGTTGACCAGGTTGAAATTGCCGGCGAGGGCAAGGTTTCTTGCCGGAACGGTGTCCCTGTTGATGAAAGGGTGACAATATTCAAGCTTGTTCTTTCCCTGTGTTCCATAACGCAGGTGACCAAGCAGGATCTCACCCAGGAAAGGCACGTGACCTTTCATCAGTCCGGGGTGTGATTTGATACCTGGATGATATTTTTCCAGTTCCGTCACTTCAGCTCCTATCTGTTCAAAAATATCGGCGATTGCCTGTGGCGCATTACTGCGGCGGCGGTGCATAAAGGGATAGCCGGGCTCTACATTCAGCTTTACCGCAGCTACACCCGCGCCATCCTGGCCACGGTTATGTTGCTTTTCCATCAGCAGGTAGAGCTTATTAAGCCCCCACATGACGGTGCCATATTGTTGTTGATAATATGAAAAAGGTTTCCTTAACCGGATGAACGCTAAACCGCATTCGTGTTTGATCGGGTCGCTCATGTAATTGTTTGGAGGGTGCAAAGGTAGGCCCATTCAGGCAGACTTCATACACTCAAGCGTGTTAATGTCTGTAGCAAGAACGTTCGAGGGTAAGAAAAGTTCGAAGGTTTGAAAGTTTAGCTGTTTAAAGGTTTTGAATTCAGCATGTTAATCAATCCCTGCTTGCTGACCGGCAATTGAATAGCAGGCCCTGAATCGTTAATCCCGATGTCCGCGGCATACTCTGCGTTTACTCAAGAATAGAAGATAAATCGCTCTTTCCTGGTTTTCCTACCGTCCTTACTGCCTTACCGGTTTAATTTTTACCGGTAAGGCAGTAAGGACGGTAAGAAATTATCGGGTTGTGCCTGACAATATGCATTACATTGAAAAAGTTGAACATTAAAATCCAATGTCGCTTAGTTAAGGGCACGTGTCGAAAATATCTGGCATCCGATATCGGCCACGTCCTTTTGCAATCATTACCTTCCCGCTCTG
>QFQQ01000128.1 GCA_003243445.1 Citrobacter freundii | reverse complement strand
GTGTTGGTGTTGGTGTTGGTGTTGGTGTTGGTGTTGGTGTTGGTGTTGGTGTTGGTGTTGGTGTTGGTGTTGGTGTTGGCGTACGTGATTGATTTTTTCAGTAGTAAATTTCAGGCAACAAAAAACCCATTTATGTAAACGGGTTAGTAAAAACAATTACTTGTAAGATAATCAATAAGTTAGTTTGGTGTGGAAAAGTGGCGATTACGGGGGATTGCCAACCGCTGCCGCCACTTTGTCGCCACTAAGTTGGCGAGGGTATGTGATGAACTCGGAGGCTGTATAAGCATTAGATGAAATAATCGACCCATATCTCACCTTTAGGGCAATAGCACTGCATCGAATATCTTTTCACTGATTCAAATGATTTTTCTCTTGACTTATTGACATTTGTGACGAATGTGTTACTTCTAAGTAATTATATGATAAATTACATGTGCGCAGAGTTCGATTTTTTTTGCTCTACAAAAATTGAAATATTTGTTATTTTATTATGGATTCAAAGTTGGTTTCTGTTTATGAAATAAAATATCTATTTGTACTTATTGAATGCTGCTGGGGGATTTCAATGATAGAGAATAAGAATTGCTATGACTAAGACCGATAAGTTTTTTATTTTTTTTCTAGCTTTGTTTTTTTTGTTCTGTTTGAGAGAACCTATGATAGAGTTTGGTGTATGGTTGTTTACTAAAAGTAACGGTCTTGCGGGTACTTATAAGGAGTTGGTACAGTTTTTTGTTGCTTTTGGTACACTTAGTTCTGTTTTTGCTGCGTTATATATTTCCACTAAAAATAACCGTAGAGACACTTTCGAGCGTAATTTCTCTCTGCTTCTTGAACAGCACAATGAACAACTCAAGGATCTAATTTCAAGAGGGGATTTTGATGGGAAGTTATCATTCATATTAGGATATGGAAATGATAAGGATCTAATTTCATCAAATAAAAGGATGCATCAATTAGATGTATATTATGGTAGTTATTTTCGTGTTCTTTACTATTTGCTAAAACATATTGATAAAAACTACTACGGGGCTGATTATTCAGGAAAAAAAAGAAAATTTTATACAAGCATGGTCCGATCATTCTTAAACTCTGAAATAACTCTCCTTTTAATTATAAATATTTCTCATGGAAATGAGGACAACCAATACCGTGAGTACAAGCGATTGGTTGAAAAATATGTATATCTAGAGCATCTTATATTGCATGGTGAAACCTTTTTATTGGGCTGTTCTGCGGCAGTTAAAAATGGCCTTGCCACAGAGCATTCATATGATGCCGAGGAATATGTCACTGGGCTAAATGTGCTGGATGATATATGTAAAATGTATCCTATTTCGTCATTTGGCAATAATGATTGGATATCTCTTGCATTAGAGGTAAAAGAGAGGGGTTAAATGATATTTAATGGGATTGATATTTAATGGGATGGGTTGTGAGCATAATGTAAGGGAAAACTTCTCGATAATTATAATTATTAAAATTAATTTAAAGATTTAAGCTGCTGGGGGGTAATTTTGTGAGCTGCTCATTGTAGCTAAAGGGTTAAATTTTAGAGCTGTCTCTAGGTAATCAGGTGCCAGGTGAGCATAACGCATCGTCATTTTTATGTCGTGATGGCCCAAGATTTTCTGGAGGGCAAGGATGTTTCCGCCGGACATCATAAAGTGTGCTGCAAACGTATGGCGCAGGACATGTGTTAGCTGTCCGCGTGGTAACACGATGGAGGTTCTATCCATCACTGCCAAAAACTGGAAGTAGCAGTCAGTAAAAAACTTGAAGCCTTCCAGGGCAATAATTTCCTCATACAGCTCTTTGCTGATCGGGATACTGCGGTTCTTTTTACCCTTAGTTCTGACAAACGTGATTCGATACTTTGTGACCTGGGTGCGGGTAAGGTTCACCGCTTCGCGCCAGCGTGCACTGGTACTCAGGCAGATTTTAACGACCAGAGCGAGCAGGGCACTTTGGCGCTGGCAGTCGTACAAAAGCTCTGTGATTTGTTCATGCGTCAGCCAGGCCATTTCTTTTTCGGCAATAGTGAACTTGCGCATGCTTTCCAGTGGGTTCGGCGCAGACCATTCTCCTAACCGGGCCAGTTCGCTAAAAACGCTGCTCAGATAGCTTTGCTCAAGATTGATGGTAACCGGGCTGGCTCCTTTCTTCCATTTCTCACTAAAATATATTTCCCCTGTAAGCCGCTTATCACGGTAGTGTGCAAACATTTTGGATGTGAAATCGAGAGCGAGAGGATTTCCTAAAGCATCAACCATCAGTACTAGCTTGTCGTACACATGCTGACCTGCTGTCAGGGATTTGCCGTGCAGCTTGAACCAGAGTTCAACAACGTCATTTAGAGTCCGGCGATCTACCGATTCACCCAGCCACGGTTTAGCTTCTGTCTCCTCCATCGTGTGACGCTCAAAAGCTAACGCCTCGCCTTTGGTGGCAAACTGCTTACGCACACGCCGTCCGCTACGCCCTGCGGGGTAGCATTCACAAATCCATTTTCCTGTGTCGAGTTTTCGTACTGCCATAAAAAGCCCTCATGTCTGAGGGCTAAATTTAACTGTATTTATAACCAGTGGTCAATGTTTGAATTACGTTATACATACATGTGATCCATTATTCCAATGTAGTGCTCAATTCAATAAGTTCGAAGTATTGATGCCGTGAAATTCCGAGATTACTTTCGATACAATCAGCCCAGCCGATTTTTAAATATGAGTCATTGATCATTTGTTCCATTAAACCTCCATTTTTCCAATTTTTTACACCTGAGGAATGGTTGTGAGTGATTATATTTTGTGCATCAAGAATGTTTAGCGTGTGTATTATGTATTGCTTTATGGGGATTGTTATTTTTTGAACTGAAAAGTTATTTGATGCTAAGCCACCGCCATGCTTTCCAAAAAACTTAACTTTGGTTATTGATTCAGATAGGTTGTAATGAATTTTTATTTCTTGGTTATATTCAATTGTGTTTTTAATATCTCTGTTATTTTTAATTTTATAATAAGTATCATTATCAAGAGTGTAAATGCAAGATAGTATTAAAAATAAAACAGCATCAAATTTTTCATTTAAGATCAAAATCTGATCCATAAGCCTATCATATATCTTTAAAGTATCTCGCAAGTTGATATTGAATGCTTCAAATACCGAAGTGCAATTACATAAGAAGTCGTCGTATGAATTTATGAATGGCACAAATATATCTTTTTTTAACTCGAATTCATTTGAGATTGTGTCAAGGGTATGCGTTCTAATTAGATCATTCATTTTTGGTGATGGAAGCAGAAAACGTCTGTCGAAAAACCGATTCAAATATTGACTTGCTGAAAAGTTCTCACCATATATGACTTTTATTGAGTGTTGTAATTGCTCAGTGTCCGTCGCAATTATAAAAACCACACCAGGAATATTGAAGATATGCTTTGATATTTCAAGAAGGCTTATTGCAAAACTGGGTCGGCATCTATCCAATTCATCAATAATGATAAATAGTGGTAGCTCTTTATTTATCCCATCTTTTTGTTTTATGAAACTGACCCACTTTGATATCCCATTTTTTATTGATGATATTTTTTTGGACTTCTGCGTGTGCATATCCAATAGTTGTACTGATAAGTTTTTGGTTATGTCTGTAAGGTTTTTAATACCTGTAATTTTGTTTACTAGTCCTTCAATTATTATAGGTGTCGCAGTTTTTAAAAGCGGCCCGATATTTTCAATAGTATTATTAAGTAAAGTCGTAAATTTATCAGACTGGCCAGTTAACTGTTCCTTTATGGCACTAAATATGGTTAGTAATGGATCTTCAGAAAAATCCTCCTTCCAGGCATCAATGTATACAGTAGGATGTGCTTCAGAAATCGATTTTGCAAAGCGCTTAGTGAAGTAAGTTTTACCGGCTCCCCATTCTGCATTGATGTTTACAACGAGGCTAGAATTAGCGCCACGAGCGGCGCTAATTTGATATAAGAAAAGTGCATATTTTTCTCGATCAAGAGTATCAGAAGGTAACGTCTCATCTAAAAAAACATCATCATTATTCCATTTCCATTCAAGAACCATTTCAAGCCTCGCTGATTATACTATAAACCTTTGCTATTGGTTCAATGTCATGAATATCACATTCAAAAGAAAAATCATCTCCGGTCACTAATGCTTTCTTAACAGGGATCATGTTTATTTTTTTTATGCTCAGTTTTCCCTCTATTTTTACAAGCCATTGACCGTCAGAGATAGAGGCATCCTCTCGATCGCAAATAAAAATCATTTTGTTAGCTATTATTGCTAAAGGTGATTTTACTTTTTTAAGAAGTAGTAAGGGATCGATTTTGTAAACCCCAAGAGGGACCGCTTCTCCATTTATCAGTTCGAGTGTTTCTACGTCAATCAACGTTGTTGTAGCATTCGCGGTTAACTCACCTTTTCCTGAAACAAGCCAATCAATAGAGACTCCAGTTTCCATCACACACTGAAGTACCCAGTCTGCAGGGAAAATGTCACGCATGTAGCGCGTTGCCATTGTACTCTTTGAAACCCCTAAGTGGTCACATAGCGCCTGTCGGGTTGTAAACCCATACGCCTCAACCAAACGCTCAATCACTTTCTTTCCGCCGCCATTGAAATCCAAGAGACCTCCAAAACAATCTTAAATACATTGACAGATTCCAAAAGCGATCTTAAAGTTGAACTCGAAGTGTTCTTTTGGAGCCTTCACAACTAATCACGATAAACAACGGCTCGCCACAAGCCGAACTAAAGAAGGGATGTTGCACTATGCCCCATAACATTTCAATCACTCTGAACACACCACACGTCACAATTGAACGTTATAGCGAACTTACTGGCCTTCCAGTCGATACGATCAATGACATGTTGGCTGATGGTCGCCTTCCACGCCATCGTCTTCGTAAAGATAAAAAACGAGAAAAGGTCATGATTAATATGGCTGCACTGACGGTAGATGCTCTTTCGGCCTAAGAAACGTTTACTTATCGTAGTTCTTTTTCAGGTTCGATTTTGCGATAAGTTCGGAGATGAAAACTATGTTTGATTATAAAGTTTCCAAACAAAGACATTTTGATGAGGCCTGCAGGACCTTTGCTTTGCGTCACAACATGTCGAAGTTGGCAGAACGCGCAGGCATGAACGTTCAAACCCTGCGTAATAAGCTGAACCCAGAACAGCCTCACCAGCTCACGGCGTCAGATATCTGGTTGCTGACTGATCTCACAGAAGACTCAACGTTGGTTGACGGTTTTCTGGCGCAGATCCATTGCCTACCATGTGTTCCGGTAAACGAAGTTGCAAAAGAGAAATTACCGCATTACGTCATGAGCGCTACCGCAGAAATAGGTCGTGTTGCTGCTGGTGCTGTCTCTGGTGAAGTGAAAACTACCGCAGGCCGACGCGATGTAATCAGCAGCATTAATTCAGTTACGCGTTTGATGGCACTGACCGCAGTTTCATTGCAGGCACGTCTACAGGCAAATCCAGCGATGGCAAGTGCGGTGGATACCGTAACTGGCCTTGGCGCTTCGTTTGGTCTGATCTGAGGTGGTTATGCTGACGAAAGAACCTTCATTTGCATCACTGTTGGTAAGGCAAAGCCCGGCAATGCATTGCGGCCACGGCTGGATTCACTTACCTGATGGGAAAAAGTGGCATCCGTGTATTGAACTATCACCCCGGCAGCAGGTTGTCCGGGGAATAGGTAAAAAGAGATTGCTACAACGTCTAAGTTTTAACGTGGCAGGCATCCTGCAAACCAGGCGAAAAGCTTTTCCTGGAAGCTGAGCTTAGTGTCGTCAGACCGACCACATGCAATAGCTGCTCTTTTGTAGGCTGGATTTAACAAAGAACCGAAAGGTGCGGAATCAGAGTGATGCAGCGTTTTCAATTTTTGTGCGATCAGTTCCGGGGTCAGTTCATCCCCAGCATAAAGCAATTCCCCGTACTGACGGCTTTGTACGCTAGCACGCTCGGAAACAATCGCGGGTTGCCACACAAGTTGAATTGTTGCGATTACAACAACGGGCAAAGCGAATAACCATTCCAACCCGGTATCGGCTATGACAGCAGTACCGCTAATAATCTGGATAGCAGTCATCAATTTGTCAGCCCTACCATGAAGCGTCGCTGTCATAAGCTCAAGGTAATAGCAGTAATGCAACTGGAAATATTCGGAGCTTTGTTTAGTCATGCCGGATTCCTATTTTTTATCTTGCCCCGGTTCTGGCTTAGGTGCAGGGGCAGGACGAGGCAATACATGGAAGTTGTCAGAGTCTGACATCAGGTTTCTCCTTCGAGGGGTAGATGATTGTTGGCACAAATAGTCTACCACCAAGGCACGCGCCGGGCGTGTGAAAAAATTCCCAGCACAACTTTAAATAGGTATATGTGCGACGAAACAGGAGGGGGTAATGGCTATTGATGGCCCGGCGGCAACTGTTCCACTAAGCCCCGGCAAACGCCTGGACGGACTGAACCATATTGCAGAACTACGTGCAAAAGTGTTCGGCCTGAATATTGAGTCGGAGCTTGAAAGGTTTATTGAAGATATGCGTGACCAAAGGGACGTTAACAATAAGCAAAATGAGAGGGCACTGGCAGCCATATTTTATATGGCAAAAATTCCGGCAGAACGTCATAGCGTCAATATTAGTGATCTGACTACTGACGAAAAGCGGGAACTGATTAAAGCAATGAATCATTTTCGTGCAGTGGTGAGCTTATTTCCAAAACGGCTAACCATGCCGAATTAAGCCAAAACAGAAATTAATGGTGTAAACCCGCCGGGCTTCTTATTGCCCAAATTCAGGAGAAACAACTATGCGAAATATTGAAACCCGTATCACCAAAACAGGACCAGATGATGCTGGCCTGTGCCAGCTGTTTAACGATGCTCGTATGGATGAACGGAAAAGCTGCGCCTTTGCCGTTTCAATCCGAATGGAGGCACTGGCGATCCACATCCTGCGGGAGGGTATGAACGGAGTAGAGGCAGCGGAATTACTGCGTCGTGAAGTGGCGCGTTATGAAGCGGAATCTCGGGGGGACTGGCACTGATGGCTGATCCAATGGACCTCGTACAACAGCGCGTTGAAGAAGAACGCCAGCGCCATATCCACACCGCCCGCAACAGAACTCCGGGCGTTTCCCGTGTGCTTTGCATTGATTGCGATGCGCCGATCCCGCCAGCTCGCCGCCGTGCCATTCCGGGTGTGCAGTGCTGCGTCACCTGTCAGGAAATAGCAGAGTTGAAAGGGATGCACTACACCCGAGGTGCTTTGTGAGCTTCGGAGTCTTTCAGTGATGTCTGAGCTACTAAAAGATAAAGGCGGTCCTATTGTGACCGCCGTGGCCTTTCCATGGAATACCCCAAAAATAGCGGTTAACCCGTACCTGGAACCGGCGGAAGTTGCGTCGGAGTCTGCGCTTTCAAACCTCATCACTCTGTACGCTGCGGATAACGAGCAGGAGCATCTGCGCTGTGAGGCGTTGAGTGATGAGGTTTGGGAACGCTATTTCTTTAATGAATCCCGTGATCCTGTCCAGCGTGAAATGGAGCAGGATCGGCTGATTAGCCATGCCAAAATGGCCCGTGAACAGCAGCGCGTTAATCCCGATTTGGTGATTATTGCCGATGTTAGCGCCATGCCTGCCCATATCAGCAAGCCTCTGCTGGAGCGGATTAAATACTTCCATAGCCTGGGCAGGGCTAAAGCTTATTCCCGCTATTTGCGCGAAACAATCAGGCCTTGTCTTGAGCGGCTGGGGCGCGTACGTGACAGCCAGGTGTCTGCGTCTTTCCGGTTCATGGCGAGCCAGGACGGGCTGGAGGGGCTGCTGGTACTTCCTGAAATGAATCAGGAGCAGGTCAAGCGCCTTTCCACGCTGGTTGCGGCACACATGAGCATGTGTCTTGATGCGGCCTGCGGTGATCTGTTTGTCAGTGACGATGTTAAACCAGAAGAAATCCGCCAGGCATGGGAAAGGGTTGCTGCAGAAGCCATGCGCCTTGAGGTCATCCCGCCTGCCTTTGAGAAGTTGCGCCGTAAAAAGCGCCGCCGCAAGCCGGTGCCTTATGAACTGATCCCTCCGTCGCTGGCACGAATGCTGTGCGCGGACTGGTGGTATCGCAAATTGTGGCAGATGTGCTGCGAGTGGCGGGAGGAGCAGCTGCGCGCCGTCTGCCTGGTCAACAAGAAAGCGTCCCCGTATGTCAGCTATGAAGCGGTGATCCATAAACGCGAGCAGCGTCGCAAATCGCTGGAGTTCTTCCGCTCTCATGAGCTGGTCAACGAAGATGGCGACACGCTGGATATGGAAGATGTGGTGAATGCCAGCAACAGCAACCCGGCGCACCGCCGTAATGAAATGATGGCCTGTGTTAAAGGGCTGGAGTTGATCGCGGAAATGCGCGGAGACTGCGCGGTGTTCTATACCATCACCTGCCCGTCACGCTTCCACGCAACCCTCAACAATGGCAGACCTAATCCGAAATGGAGCAGCGCTACGGTCCGGCAGAGCAGCGACTATCTGGTTGATACATTCGCCGCTTTCCGCAAGGCCATGCACAAGGCCGGGCTGCGCTGGTACGGCGTCCGCGTTGCAGAGCCGCACCATGACGGCACCGTGCACTGGCATCTTCTGTGCTTTATGCGCAAAAA
>QFQQ01000302.1 GCA_003243445.1 Citrobacter freundii | reverse complement strand
GAAGACATCGCCTGCGTGCACCCTGGCGGGCCGCGCCTGGTGGGCCATGTGGCTATTCGCGCGGCGTTCGAGGCGGTGTTCTCCAACGGAGGCGTGCACGTCACGCTGGCGCAGGTGCGCAGCGTGGAAGGCCCGGGCTGCGAGGTTCACCACGTGCTCGAACGTGTCCAGGCCATGACGCCTGAAGGCCTGCAGACGGCCTACGTGCTGGCCAGCAATGTCTACCTGCGCACGGCCCATGGCTGGCGCCTGGCGCTGCACCACGCCAGCCCCGGTCAGCCCGACGACATGCAGGACATGATCGAGGCCTCGTCCGTACTGCACTGACGGGCGGCCGATGAAGTCCTGGCGAGCTCCCCGATGGTTGCGGGCCCCTGGCGCCGTCGGCGGCAATGTGCAGACCATCTGGCCCGCGGTATTCTCTCGCCATTGGCCAGAGGCGGCGCCCCGCCTGAAGGGCCGCCGTGAGCGCTGGACCGCGCCAGATGGCGATTTCGTCGATGTGGACTGGCTGGCCGAGCCGCCCACACCGCAATCCCCCCTGCTGATCCTGTTCCATGGGCTGGAGGGCTCATCGCGCAGCCACTATGCCCAGGCTTTCGGCCACTGGGCCAAGGCGCAAGGCTGGGGCTGCGCTGTGCCGCACTTCCGGGGCTGCTCGGGCGAGCCGAACCTGGCGCCCAGGGCGTACCACAGCGGTGACTATGAAGAGGCCGGCTGGATCCTGGACAAGTTCATGCAGGCCCACCCCGATGGCCCGCGCGTGGCCGCAGGCGTGTCCCTGGGCGGCAATGTGCTGCTGCGCTGGGCCCAGGAGGCCGGGCACGAGGCCAGCCTGCGCGTGCGCGCCGTGGCGGCCATCTCGGCCCCGCTGGACCTGACGGCCGCGGGCCATGCCATCAGCCGCGGCTTCAACCGGCATGTCTACAACCGCATGTTCATCTCGAGCATGAAGCCCAAGGCGCTGGCCAAACTGGCGCACTACCCCGGCCTGTACGACGCGCAGGCCCTGCGCCAGGCGCGGGATCTGTACGAGTACGACAATGCCGTGACGGCCCCGGTGTTCGGTTTTGCCGATGCCGAGGATTACTGGGTGAAGTGCTCGGCTGGCCC
>QFQQ01000301.1 GCA_003243445.1 Citrobacter freundii | reverse complement strand
TAGTGAGTGCGGATGCCGATGTTTTTGTTGATGATGTAACTAAGTTCCCCCATGTATTCAAAGTCCGTATTCACCATAAAGCCGCCCCGTAATCTTTTGGATATAGGAATATCCTCTCTCATCATTTGCAACCGGACGATTCCATCGTGATATACCTCTGCCTGGAAGTTAACCAGCATCGGCAGCGTATAGATAAATCCTAAACTAAACTGTCTGCGGGTGTCTTTCTCATTTCTTTGCCCAAACAAATTCTTTTCGTGCTCATCAATACCGAGTCTGCGGTAACGCCAGTCAAAACCTATGAATGGCATAAACCATTGCATTCTGCCCAAATACCTGCCTAAATGTGTTTCCACCTCGTAGCCGTGCATATCATTGTAACCTAAACGCCATTCCGAACTCAGGTTCCACCTGGTGTTTTGTAGCATTGCCGTTCCGTCATTTCCATTGGTGGCAAAATCATTCTGCGCCATGAAATGTGGCATATTGCTTTCCCGCTGTAAGGCTCTATAGGCTTTAGCCTTATCGGGTAAGTTGGGATTTTGGTAATCGCCTACGGCAAACACCCTGTTCATGCCCGACATCATGTGATACAAAATATGACAGTGAAAAAACCAGTCGCCCTCCGTATTAGCCGCGAACTCAAGGGTGTCTGTTTCCATCGGCATGATATCAATGATATTTTTAAGCGGTGAATGCTCACCTTTTCCGTTTAGCACCCTGAAATCAAACCCGTGCAGGTGCATGGGATGGCGCATCATGGAGTTGTTGTAAATCGTAATGCGCAGTATTTCTCCTTTCTTGACAGGTATTTTATCCGTTTCAGAAAGTACCCTGTTGTCCATGCTCCATACATAGCGGTTCATATTCCCGGTAAGGGTGAATTTTATGTTTTTTACAGGCGCATCTTTAGGTAGTGATGTGTTATAGGGAGATTTGAGCATGGCATAATTTAAAGTAACAATATCTCCTAAAGCATTCGCATTATAACGGTTGGGATCATTATCCATATTCATTCCGCCATGCTTACTATGGTCAGCCTTTTTTCCTGCTTCTCCTGTAATTTCGGGGTACATGACCACATTCATATCCATTTGGTTCAGGCTCATCTTCA
>QFQQ01000300.1 GCA_003243445.1 Citrobacter freundii | reverse complement strand
CCGTGCCGGCCGCCGCATCCGGCGAAACCCTATCGGCCGCGGAGGATATCCGGCTGCCGCTTCAGTTCATCAATGATCTTGCCGCGTCGCAATCCATGGCCGACATACCGGCCATCGTCGCCCGCTGGTTCCGGTCGATCTTCGAGGCGGACCGCGCCTCGATCACGCTCATCGATACGGACACGCATCTCAAGCTGATCGCGCTGGAGGGGAATGACGCCATTCCGCGCGACACGCCGATTCCGATTGCCGGCACGATGGTCGGCCGGGTCTTTTCCACGGCGCGGGCGGAATGGTGCAACGATCTGGCGCGATCGGCGGATCTGGATGCGCAGATGCTGGCCGGCCATGGCATCCTGTCCTGCCTCGATGTGCCGCTGTTCAGCGGCAACCAATGTTTCGGCACGATCAATGTCGGCCGGACCATATGCAATGCTTTTGACAGTGGCGACGAACGGCGCTTGTCGGCGATGGCGCATTTCATCGCGGCGCTGATGCATATCCATCGCCAGGCGGACTGCCTGCAGCAACTGGCCGATCGCGATCCACTGACCGATACGCTCAATCGCCGGGCCTTCATCGAGCATTTCAAGGCGATCGGTGCGTCAGGGACGGGCCATGGCGTGGCGCTGATCGACCTCGATCATTTCAAGGCGATCAATGACCGCTTCGGTCATGATGTCGGTGATCGGGTGTTGGTGCAGGTCGGGCAATTGCTGCACGGCGTGTGCCGCAAGGGCGACCTGATCGCGCGTTTCGGCGGCGAGGAATTCCTGATCGCGGTGCAGGATATCGACGCGCTGGATTTCCACGCGCTGCTGGAACGCCTGTTGCAGCGGATGCGGGCCATGCCGGTTGAGACCGATCAGGGCATGATTCCCGTCACAGCCAGCATCGGAGCGGTCTGCGTTGCCCCGCCCGAGCCGGCGTTCGACGAAATCTATAGCTGCGCCGACCAAGCGCTGTATCGGGCCAAGAATCTGGGCCGCAACCGGATCGAATTTGCGTTGATGCCGGGATAGGTCGGATGCAGGTGGGACGGTGGATGCAATAGCCCGTTTCTTCAGAAGGCGGGCATCACCCTGTCGGCGAACAGCTGGGCATAGGGCTGGAATTT
>QFQQ01000127.1 GCA_003243445.1 Citrobacter freundii | reverse complement strand
CACTCAGGAAATGATTGCAGCCTGGCAACGATGACTCCATCGTGACATCTGATGACTGCGTAGCCTTTTTTGGGCAATTCTAATTTGTCTTTCACTTAAACTCCCCCATGCAAACGGGATCAAAGTAACACCCAAAATAATTAATAAAACCAGTCGTCAGCACTTTCCCAGGTTTCCTGGAGGATAGTCTCTATTCTCTTTTTATCTTCCTTGTCACCCCCAAACACACTTAAACCATCGGAGCCTGCACGTCGTATGCTCAAGCTGCAGTTCTCATAGTGGTTGCCCAACCTTTTAAGCAATTCTTTCTCCAGCGCCGGAACAGCTCCCTTTGGAAGTTCTTTAGTACGATCAATGGTTAGTTCAACTTTCATAACATTCTCCACTGCATATACTGTATATTTATACAGTACACCTATGCACCAGAATGATCAACGGTTTAAGAGCACAATTTGTTAATTTTCAGTCAGTAGTATAAAAAAACCCGCCGGAGCGGGTTTTTTTATACTTAATTTAGTTGCCACCAAAATTATACGCGTACATGTAATAATGGTACTTACACTGTAACAGGGACACGAACTGGCAATGGAGAGTGCGCCCAGTTATTGGCGTTCAAGGCCCTTACTCCATCTGCATAGACTTGTGCATTTCCATCTATTGATTTTAACGTTACAACTATGGTTACAGGTAATGGTTCTCTTAGCGCAGGTTCGTTTGCCCTAAGCGTAGCTTTCGCCTGAAGAGCCCAATCCCCAGAAGCTATCCCTCGACTGAATGCTTTACGATGGATTTTTACGGGTGACCACTTACCACCATGTTCAACCTGAGCACTCTCATATCCGGATTGTCCTGTTTCACCTTCCATCGGAACCTTTCCTTTGATGGTATTATTCTCGATTAACCCGAAACTCAACTCTACATTCGCACGAACATATTCACTACCAGCATTAGGATCTAATGGTGGAGCATATGCTGCAGTAATAATGATCTCGCCTTTGAATTTACCGTTTTGAATAAGAGCCGCTGGTATAGGATAGTTTTCCTTTCTCCACCTCATTCCAGGAACCAAAAATGTTTGGAAAATCAGCGTAAAGCGGTCGTCTGTATCATGCAAAGTTTCAATAACTTCCTCAGGTATACCAGCGCCATAGTAACGTCTTTCGCTGGATGTATAGTCTGGGGAAGATAGTTGAGCAGAGTGAATTAAGAGTGCTTTTACCAATGATGGAGAAACATTAAACTCAGGATTAACGGCGATTTTTTGCCATGTATGTGCAGCTAAGCTAGCTACAATGGGAGCAGCAAAGCTTGTGCCAAAATTAGAGCAAAGTCTATTATCAGGCCCAATAACTTTTAAACTGCTTGTGCCAGTCGACCAAGGAGCGTGAACTCCTCCACCAGCATGGATTATATCTGGTTTAGGAGTAAAAACAGGTCCCGGGCCACGCCGTGTGTATGGCGTTGGCGTACCTACTGCACTTAAGGTATCAACTGAATCCAAATGAGAAATAGCGCCAACCGTTAATGCACGAACAGATTCTCCAGGAGAGGAAATTAAATCAGCACCTCCAAGCGGATCAGGATTTGGCCAAGTTCGTATTGGGGAATCAACATAGTTACCCGCCGCGACAACAAACAAAACACCAAATTGATCGCTCAGTCGATCTAATGTTATTGCAAAGTCACTAAACATTTGCTCACTGCATGGCCCTCCACCCAGTGACAAATTCCAAACTTTAATATCAGGCCTCTTAGATACTGCATCTGTTAATCTTAAAATTAAGTCAGAAATATAAGACCCATTTTCATCTAAACCACAAACATCATGAATTTTGGATTTTGTATCAGGAATCCATGAGTGATTATCATTTAAATAATGTGCCCCAGATACTAATGAAGAGACCATTGTCCCATGTACGTAACTCGTATCAGGAGGAATCACATATGTCTCCCTACTTACTACCCATGGGCTAATTGTTGCCGCGATCGGACTTACTCCTGTATCAAAAACAGCAACAAGGGGTAAATCTTCTGATGGTGTGGGAAAATTATTTGCCTCAGTACCACTTGAATTACTTGCACTCACAGGAAATGCTGAATATTTCGGTTCAGGTATTAACGTTCTCACGCCAGGATGTTCAATAAGAACATCCAAAATCCGCCGATCACTTGCTGATAACCCCTTCAACCTTAATAATGGAAGCCCTCGTCTTTGTCTAATTTCAAAATATTCAACTTCACTTTGTTCCAATATATCGATTACATTTTCATAGTTGCTATGAGTTGCATCTTCTCCTGTATATTGGAAAAGTCGAACAAGAATATTTGATGCTTCTAATAAAGCTTGAAGTCCCCCTGGGATTTTTCGCTCTTCATTCCAAGGTTCAATGCTTTCAATCGCACTTAGATTTGCCACAACCTCTTTAATGTTGCGATGCAAAATCACTGATTCCAACGCGTCAAAACTCCCCGCATGAGCAGCAACTAACATCTCATCTATTTTTGCATGTCCTGCGTTTTGTAGTCCTGCTTCTCGCGTAATTTTGTTCGGTCTATGAGATTTGGCGATCCCTTGCTCTCTTAGTTTGAAAACCATTGTACCCAGGCTTCCTGGGTGGTTTGAAAGCCTGGATTGTAAATAACTCTTAGTAGTCGTTAGAGTTCGTACCAAACCCTGTCTATATTCCGCTGTTACCTCGACTAACTCCTTTGCACCACCACCGCCACCTTCTATCGAACCTAAATCACTTCTGGAAAAAGGGATTCTTAACATTGGGTTCGTAACTTTTGCGTTACTAGACTGTGTGCCCCTTCTGCTCATAAGATCCTGACTCCTTCAGAATGTTTGAAATAACTCTTGATGTAAGTTTGTACAGACTAGCAAGAACTCTAATAGAAAATGCTTTCTGATCCCTCAAGCGTAACCAGCGAATCTCGTCCTCGTAAGTGCTTAAATTTACACCTTCTATGAGGGATTGAGCAAGATATAAACGCCTATATAATTTAGGGACATTTACTTTGCTTTCACCTTCGATAACGGCATCCCTACGGGCATCCAAACTCACCTGTTCAATTATGGCACCAGATAAACCTTCTGATTTTTTGGCTAGATCAGTTAAATCAAGCTCACTACATATCATGTTCTTTAAGCGATTTTTCCAAATTAACTCTCTCTGGTGTAAGTCAGGGAGAGGCATAGGAATTCTGAAACTAAATCGCCTCCAAACCGCAGGATCAAGTAATTGCTCATGGTTTGTAGATGCAATAATTACAGTATCATCTGACGCTGCATCAATATTCTGCAAAAGTGATATGACAACTCGCTGAAGTTCACCTATATCCCTTTCATTGCCTCTAGCTCCAGCCAAAGCATCAAACTCGTCTAAAAAAAGCACAGATGGTCTCTGAGTTACATAATCAAAAACCTGTCTAAGATTTTTGCTAGTTTGCCCTAAAAGACTGCTAATTAAAGTATCGCAGCGAACGGTAAGAAGTGGAAAGTCTAAGCGGGAGGCTATGTATTTAGATAACATCGTCTTACCAGTCCCGGGCTTACCATAAACAAGCAGGCGACTCGGCAATGCAGCATCCGCTTTCACAAATTCATCAAAACGCTGCACGTTAGTTATAAACTCTTCTACACGATTACTAATCCCTGCAGGAAGAAAAAGTTCTGAATTGCCTAATTTTGGATAGCTGACATCAACCGTATTTAGTCTGCTATCTATATCTACTGGTAATGAGCCTAATGACACACCACCACCAGCTTTTTGTGCCCCAGCCAAAGCTTGAGGTGCCCTTAGCAACCTTTCTCTGACCATTTTAGCTTGCTTAAGCTCCCCCGCTTGCTCGAGCTTATCAGCCAACAAACCAGCATAATTACTAGCCATCGACGCGTTTGCTTTCGTTGCACCTTCAATAATTTTTAATACTTCTGATAAGTAATCCATTAGCGTCCCCGTTGCAAAAACATACAACACATCAAAAAATGCACACATTGAATCGAAATTATCAATAATCGTAACGCATTTTGAGTTTTTTGATACGCTTTTTTTAGTTTTTGTAACGCCAAGCCATGAAATCCGTACATAAAATCATACGTTTCAACAACTCCACTGTAGTGGTTGTCATACTGACATTCTCCCCACGATATCTATAACCCGGCGCATAACCGCACTTCCCCGAAAATCTGCTGGTAACTCAATCACAGGCTTACTCGATCCGTATGAAAAACGCTGGAGATCGAAATCAATCACAGCCTTTTGGTCCCTGAACAAACCAAGACGACCGTAACGAATGAGTTCGCCGCGTTCAGCTGCTACGCGGAAATACTTCTCAGCAGTCTGACGATGCAGCGACAACATCTGTGATGCCTCACTAACGGTTAAGCGTCCACGGATTTTCACCTCTTCGATGATCACCCGGATAAGTGCCGCCTGCTCTTCTGGTGTGTTTGGTCTTGGCATGCTGATCATCTCCGGGCCATACGCAGGCATTCATTACGTTGCTGTGCTATACGTGACACTTCAGCTGAACTACGGGCAATGTCTAACATGTCGGTATATACTTTTGCCGCGCGCCGCCAGAGTCCTCGGGACTTCAGGTCTTTCGCCATTTTCTCTGCTAATTGCGTTTCAACCGGGTCACTTTTCTCTTCCATGAAGGGCAGTTTTACGTCAGGTAATTCGGCATCCGGAGCGATGTTATAAACATACTGAGTTCCGTTGTGAGTACGCAGGACTGTGCCGCTGACAGTCAACGTGCGCAGAAACTTACCTGCGGTACCGGATGGAATATCCAGCGCTTCACACACATCACGTAATACGCAGTTCGGGGTATGGCGTACCACTATCGCTACCCGATCTTTCTGAGAGATTTCTATGGTCATTGGTCAATACTCGTTTTAGTTACTTCACGACCCGTAAATGGGTCACATTTTTGCGATAACTTCCCCAGGCGAAATTTACCCAGATACCGTCATCCATGGTTAAGCGGTCCATGACCCGCTCACCCAGAACTTTCGATAACTCGTCATAATTCAGGTTTGTTAGCACCCCCACTGGTTTCATTGACGCCATACGGCGATCGATAATCTGATTAAGTAATACCCACTCATTGCGCGTATCACGTTGAACACCAACCTCATCAAGAACAAGCAAATCAACCTTGCACAAATCGTCCAGCAAACCGGACTCAGACTGGCCCTCGTCATAGCATTTGCGTGCGCGAAGCATCAAATCAGGTACTGTCACGACCAGAACGGAATAATCGTGCTGAAGCAGGTAGTTCCCGATTGCCGCGGCAAGATGATTTTTCCCTGTTCCGCAACTGCCGCTGAATATGAAACTGGTAAAGCCATTCCCAAAGTTATGGGCGTAGCTCTTTGCCATCGTCAGCGCGTGTTTCTGCCCGTCGTTGCTCACCTGGTAATTTGCAAATGAACACCCCCTGTGCAACTCGCAGATCCCTGAGCGCCCAAAAATCCTTTCTGAACGGTTACGCTGATTTTGTTTTTCCAGCTCAGCTGCGCGCTTTCGCCCTTCTTCCTGCTGCCAGGCCATTAATTCCTGACTGCTGGTAAATTTCGGCTGAACACCTGCAGGCATGAGATTACGTAGACGGCCAAGCAAGTCATGCGTCGATTTCATCATTACCCCCTGAATCCCGGCGGGATCTGAGTGTCAGGTTGTGAAACGCCAAAGCCAGCCTGTCGACGTGTACCTGCCGATGGTGAGGAAGATTTGGCGCGTGATGTTTTCAGGCTGGAAGCAAAAGTCTGTTCCCACTGGATGTGGTGTTTAACTTTCCCTTCGCATTTCCAGTAGTCCCGGAACTGCTGTAATTCGACGGCGGTATACCCTGGTAGATCCCCAAGGTTTATTCCCCACTGCGCAGCCTGGCGTACAAAGTCATCACCAGGTGTCCAGTCATCTGTGATCGGAAATTTGCCTATGGGCGGTAAAAAGCCACCTGGCGCGTATAACTCTCTCTCTTGGTTTTCTTTTAGATCTGTATCTGGATCTTTATTAGTTGGGTTTCCGTTGGCGTTCTGTTTTAACGGCGGCTCAACACCCGTTGAACACCCGTTGTTATTTTGTTGGTTATTCGCTCCTTTTTTAGCTTTTCTCGCCTGAGCGGATGCTTTTCCAGCTGCTGACTTTTGGCTGATTGAGTTTTTAACCGCCTCCAGATCACGCTCTATACGCTCCTGTACCCATTCGGTACCGTTATCGTTAAAAAACTCTTTCAACGAAGGTTCAACGGCATCCCAACGGTCGTTACTCAGCCGTGCAATTTTCGATAGTCGGTTTTTGGGGATCGGGCGACCTGTTTGCCAATAATTGAACATCAGTAGCAGGTAAGCGCCATGCTCTTCTGTAGACAGATGCATGGTGTCCGCCAGGTAATCAGCAATGTAAAGTTGCATGTAAGGCAGAGCTGCCATGTTTACTCCCTTGTCCGGTTTCCCGGCGCGTAATGGTTATTGCTCAAAACTCGATTAAAACAATTGCGGCGCTACGGCGCTTAAACTCGCCAGTAGTGGTCCCGCCGCATCAGCTGGTAACATGTTGAACAAAGCGATTGCCGCTTCACGAATCTCCTTTTCAAGCTTCTGTAATGGCGCGCCAACTAATTTCGCCTGGTGTGCCTCACTGCACTCCTTGATAGCGCTAGCCACCAGCTCCGCTTCTGTGCTCGCATTACTTAACCCGTGCTTCCTGGCGATCTGAACTGGCATAGCGCTGATGATTGAGCCTGACAGCCGCATAACGTAAGACGTGTACTTTTCTGACCCTCCTTCGTTTTTCAGATATCGGAATAAATTCTGTTTATTAACAGCAATTCCGCGGCCATCTGCCTTGGCCCACTCTTCAGCCACCAGCTGAGCTATCCGTTCCTGTGCCTGTCCTGGTAACGTTGATTCCCATTCACGAACGGCAGCCAATATGACGCGGTGCTGAATGCTGTCGCGGCGCTGGGGTTTAAAATGATTTTGCGTTTTCAACGGAACAGCTAAGCGTTGGCTATGATGTTGATACGTGGCTGATTGCATGATTAAGCCTCCTTTTGAGGTAAACCATCAGTGGGGTTTGGATAAAGATCCGGTCTGATTTCGTGTGGGGTGACTTTCCAATTCAGCGCCCTGCAGGCGTTTAGCACCTCTGTGCTGGCGACTTGAGTGCGAAACCAGACTGAAACTGTCTGTGAGTTTTTGCCTAAGCGGCGAGCCAGTTCTGATTGACTGCCACACAGTGAAATGATCTTCTTTTGAATGTTTTCGTTCATACGACCTCCTAAATTCCGTACCACATATTTGATAAAATACTTATCAATGTCAAGAAATTTAACTGGCCACATTTGAAAGGAAACTTTGTATGCTTGGCTATTGGTTAGATTTGGAACTGAAAATGAACTTTGAAGAACGTTTACAACGAGCTCTTGATGAGGCTGGCATGTCTCAATCTGAACTGGGACGTCGGATAGGTGTTAACTCGCAAACCGTTAGCCATTGGTGTAACGCAGGTATTTTTCCACGCAAAGAAAAACTCATACTCTTGCCCGAAGCGCTTGGAAAACCGCTTTATTGGTTCTTCATGACCGATGAAGAAGAGGAGCACATTGTTTCAGTTACACAAAGTAAAACTGTTCTGAACCCACATCAGTCTGCTCTCCTTGAGGTATTCGACCAGCTCCCTGAGGCTGAGCAAGAAAGGTTTATATCTTTAGCAAAAACCAGACTAGAAGAGCTCGATGCCTTCATGGCTGAGTTTTTACGCAAACGCAAAATTGATCCTCAACGCTAGTTTCTAAATCTACGTTGTTAAGGCCGCTAATAGCGGCCTTTTTTACGCCCGAACACATCTCACTTCTGATAACTCAAACACATCATGGTATGTAATTTATCAATTTCGTCTTGACGTCTGGTATATTTATTTGTAGCCTGATTTTAGATAATCAGTCATCAAGGCAGGATGCCCACGAAGTAGCTGCCGGCGGCATACGAATCACCGGATGAGATGACATAGGCGTGTGCTTTGCGGTGAGTCAGTTGAATTCTGATACACAGTTTCGAGTCTGCACAATCAGGATAGTGACGGCCAACATGTTACTGATTCACCAGCAAAGCACACAAAAAATACGCAGCAGGTTCAACGTTCCGCCAGCCTGGCGACAAGGGCAACACGAGAGGATAAATCCATGATCGATTTCGCACGTAAACCAGTGCGGTGTCAGGCCGTACATCTAAATCGCATTGAAGTCATCATTCGACTGATTTGCTACACGCTTGCCCAGAAGGGCGACCCGTCTGCCGACCAACAGACCGTAGTTCGTTAATAACGAGTTTGACCAATGGCTGTTGCCAGCATCAGTAAGGAAGTGACTATGGAGTTTGGAATGAAACGCGTGGTGGCATCTGTTCAGGTCGTTGCCATCCTCAACAGGATTTACAACGGCAGTCCGGTTTCCATCGCATCAATCAGCAAGGAATCAAAGCTGTCTGTGTCTTACCTGGAGCAAATCTTCTCGAAGCTGCGCAGCAGTGAAATTGTCACCAGCCAGCGTGGTGCTGGTGGCGGATACCACCTTAGCAAAGCAAACCCCAGCGTGGCTGACGTCGTTCGCGCCGTTACTCACACACCTGATTCATTTGAGCCCGTGCTGAATGCTCTGGAGTGGGTCCCCGTCGCACAGCTGGCGCAGGGAAAATCCCCTACCCCATAAAGCACAAAACCCGCGCAAGGCGGGTTAAGTA
>QFQQ01000299.1 GCA_003243445.1 Citrobacter freundii | reverse complement strand
TCAATCGCCCGGCCGCTTCATCCCTCGGCCAGGAAGGCCTGCATCCGTGGCACGGTGAAATCGAGAAAGGCCCGGACCCGCGCGGGCAGGAATTGCGCCCCGCGAAACAGCGCATGGATATCGTCCACCTCGCCAATCTCGCTGTCGACCAGCAGTTCCACCAGTTCGCCGCGCGCGATCGCCCCGCGCAGATGATAGTCGGCCGTCCGCACGATGCCGACGCCCGCAAGCGCCATCCGTCGCAGCGTCTCGCCATTATTGGCCAGCAGCGCCCCGCTCAGCATCCGCTCCACGATCCGCCCGCCCTCGCGCATCGGCCAGACCGGCATGGCGCGCCGGAAATTGAAGCCAAGGCAGTTATGGCCGGCCAGTTCCTCGGGCGTACGGGGCGTGCCGTGCCTGGCGAGATAGGCGGGCGAAGCGACGATGCGGCGGCGCGTCTCGCCAATCCGGCGCGCCATCAGGTTGGAATCCTGCAACTTGCCGACGCGGATCGCGACGTCCGTGCGGTCGAGATACAGGTCGACCAACTCATCCGACAGCGACAGATCGACGATGATCCGGGGATAGGCCTCGAAAAAGGCGGGCAGGATCGGTTCGAGCGCGGTGGTGCCGAAGGTCACGGACGAGGTGACACGGACCAGCCCTTCGGCTTCCGCGCGGCCCTGCGCGATCTGCTGCTCGGTCTCGTCGATCTGGGCCAGCAGCGCCTGGCTGCGTTCATAATAAAATTGGCCTTCGCCCGTCAGCGCCAGCCTCCGGGTCGATCGCTCGATGAGGCGTACGCCCAGCCGCGCTTCCAGCCGGGCGATCAGCTTGGACACGGTCGAGGGCGTCATCAGCATCAGCCGCGCCGCTTCGGAAAAACTGCCCGCCTCGACGACCCGAACGAACACCATCATCTCGCCTGCGCGATTGTCCATGCCCCACCTGTGATCGAGCGGCCAGAAAGCACGAAAAACATAGCCTGTTCCGCCAGCGACGTCGCGCCATCTGTCAAGCGATCTATCGAATGCAAGCAATATAATGGCGAGGGCCGATGCTCTCTAGCTGCGATCCAGTCCCAGCGCCCGGTCATCGGCCGTTGCCGCCGCCATTTCGGCCTGGGCCGCGGCGATGCGCGCCT
>QFQQ01000126.1 GCA_003243445.1 Citrobacter freundii | reverse complement strand
TCTAAAGGACCGCCCTCCTCCACCGGTCCTTTAGATGACGGTGACTAAGAAATTTCTCTGCTGTAAAGATCGCTCTGACTGCCAGATGAATACAAGGGAAAAACACAAAATCTCAGCAGAAAATAACGGCAATTGCCTGTAGATACGATCGTAATCATCTGCCCGAACAGTCGCCGCTTTACGTCTAAATAAACAGGCAAACACGAAGTTCCATACGGCCACCCACAAGCCTTGCGCTCGACCATCCTCCTACGCTATCGCTTCGGCGGACAGGATCCACCATCGATCATCTAACAGCCACATCCCCCGAACTTAGTTCAGCAACTGTCATGAGAATCCATACCTTTGCTGCCCTGATCTAATTTAACTATGTCAGCATTATTGCAACAGATCGATAAGCAACGGTTACCCCGCCACATCGCCATTATCATGGACGGTAATGGAAGATGGGCACAGGAGCAGGGCCAGGATCGCCTGTATGGCCATTTTCACGGGGTGGAGAGCGTCCGGAATATAGTGGAAGGATGCGCAGAACTGGGTGTGGAATATCTGACGCTTTATGCATTCTCAACCGAGAACTGGGACCGCCCGGAATACGAAGTGATCGGCCTGATGGAACTGCTGGTAACTACCATCCGTAAGGAAGTGGAAAGCCTGCACAAGAATAATATCCGCCTGCATGTGATCGGCGATATGAATATGTTGCCCGATTATGCAAGACAGGAACTGAGGGAAGCGCTCGATTTTACCAGCAATAATACCGGGCTGAACCTGATCATGGCACTGAGCTACAGCGGACGCTGGGAACTGCTCAATGCGGTAAAAAACATCGCGTTTGAAGTAAAGACCGGCAAACTGGAAGTTGAAGCGATCAACGAAAAAACATTGCAAAAGTTTTTGGCTACCAGCGAGTTTCCCGACCCGGAACTGATGATCCGGACCAGCGGGGAATTCAGGATCAGCAACTTTTTGCTTTATCAACTGGCCTATGCGGAACTGTATTTTACACATGTTCGCTGGCCGGATTTCCGTAAAGAAAATTTATATGAAGCCATTCTTGACTATCAGAACAGGGAGAGACGTTTTGGTAAAACAAGTGCACAGGTAGTAAATGGCTAGTGGACCGGTCTGAATGCGCAATGGTCGATTTTTTCTGAACACTGCGCGTACAGGCCTTTTCCGGCATTTTCTTTAACAAACACTTTCGATTTTTACCGTTAATTTGCCGCCCGGCGCGGAAAAGTAAAAAGTCAAAATTAAAAAGTAAAAAAACACCAAAATGCTCAACATGCTGACTGCTACAGTAAAGCAAGACAATTTCAGGAAGAAGCCTTTTTTACTTTTTACTTTTTAATTTCACTTTTCACTTCTTACTTCTTTAGAAAAATCAACCATGCGACGAATTTCACTCCGGATCTGTGCTTTACTGGTAATGACGTTTATGGCTGTACTCTCAGTACACGCCCAGGATACTACTATCACTTCTGTTGATCCGGCTATTTTGGAATGGCAAAATGCCCGGATCCCCAAAGAATACAAGATCGCCAGCGTGTCGATCACAGGTATAAAACACCTGGACACCGCAATTGTTCTCTCCATCTCAGGCATCCAGGTAGGAGATAAATTCAACCATCCCGGCAGCGATATCTTTTCCAAAGCCATCGCTAATATGTGGCGCCAGAAACTTTTCTCCGGCGTACAGATCTATGTAACCGCGATCAGGGGCGATAATATCGATATCGAGATAAATGTGGTTGAACGTCCGCGACTGGGTAACTTCAAATTTATCGGCATCAAAAAAGCAGATGCGGAAGAACTCCAGGGAAAGATCGGTCTGACCAAGCAAACGATCATTACCGAGAACATCCGCCGGAACGTTGTTGAGATCACCACCAAATTCTACCAGGATAAAGGTTTCCAGAATATCAAAATAAGAATTGATGAGAAACCTGATCCGGCTTACGCGAACTCCAACTCCATGATGATCTATGTGGACAAGGGTAAGAAAGTAAAGATCGACGGTATCAGCATCTATGGAAATGAAATGGTGGATGCCCTCAAACTCAAAAAACAAATGAAGGGTACGAAGGAGATGACGAAGCTCACGCTCAATCCTTCCAGCTATGTTGGCCCTTATGGCCCTTCAAAAAATAAGACCAGTTTCAAAGAATACGTGAAAGACTGGGGCTTCCTTTCCCTGAGCAAGACAAAACGCGTGCTCGATCCTTATTTCCGTTTTAAATTATTCAGCTCCGCTAAATTCAACCCGACCAAGTATGAGGAAGATAAAGAGAAGCTGGTTAAATATTATAACTCTCTCGGTTACCGTGATGCGACCATTGTAGAAGATACGCTGGTAACTGATACTGCAAATGCACGCCTTTATGTAAACATCCGTGTGAACGAAGGCCGCAAATATTATTTCGGTAACATTACCTGGAAAGGAAATGCGAAATACCCTGACTCCTTATTGAATGTGATCCTCGGTATTCACAAAGGTGATATCTATAACGTGGATATCCTGAACAGACGTCTTGGTAAAGAAATGTCCCAGGACGGCGGTGATATCAGCGGATACTACCAGGATGATGGATATCTCTTCTTCCGTGTGGAACCGGTGGAAACAGCGGTATATAATGATACGATCGATCATGAGATCCGTATCACGGAAGGCCCCCAGGCGAGGATCAAGAATGTGACCATTGCCGGTAATGAACGTACAAAAGATCACGTTATCCGTCGTGAGCTCCGTACCATGCCGGGTGAACTGTTCCGCCGTTCAGATCTGATCCGTTCTCAGCGTGAGCTGGCGAACCTGAACTACTTTAACCAGGAAACGATCAACCCGGGTGTTGTTCCGAATTCGGATGACGGTACGGTTGATATCAACTGGAAAGTGGAAGAGAAATCTTCTGACCAGCTGGAACTGTCTGCCGGTTGGGGTGGTGGTATCGGTCTGACCGGTACACTGGGTGTTACCTTCAATAACTTCTCTATTAAGAATATCTGGAAGAAATCAGCATGGGATCCATTGCCAACAGGTGATGGTCAGAAACTAAGCTTGCGCGTGCAATCGAATGGCCGTGCCTTCCGTTCGTATAACTTCTCTTTCACCGAGCCATGGCTGGGTGGTAAGAAAAGAAATTCATTGACGCTGGCGTATAACAACAGTAAATACTCCAACGCATTTGATCCGTATACCGGACAGATCGATCAGAAAAGATCTGATACCAACTATCTTAAAGTAAACGGTTTCTCCGTTGCGCTGGGTAAACAGTTGAAATGGCCGGATGACTATTTCAGCCTTGTATACTCTGTGAACTTCACACAGTATATCCGTCGTAACTACGCCATCTTTGAAGGTGTGGATGCAACAGGCCGTTCAAACAACCTGAGCTTTAAGATCGCACTGTCGCGTTCTTCCGTGTTCGATCCGATCTTCCCAAGAAGCGGTTCAAACATTATGGCGAGCGTGCAGTTCACCCCACCGTATTCATTATTCAATCCGGATCTTGTTAACTCAAAGGATCCATATAAGAACCCCGAATACCACAAATGGCGTTTCAACGCGGAATGGTATGTACCTATCGGAAGAGCAATGGGTGCAGAAAAGAACCGTCAGTTCGTGTTGAAGATGGCCGCGAAATATGGTTTCATGGGCCGTTACAACAGCAAACTGGATTACTCTCCGTTTGAGCGGTTCCAGGTGGGTGACGCAGGTCTGACCAATAACTATGGTCTGCTTGGTTACGATATCATTGCACATCGTGGTTATCCTGTGTATCAGACATCTGATCCTACAGTAAACCCTGATAACAGCAGCTCGGCTTCACGCTTCTTTACTATATTCAACAAATACCAGTTGGAGCTTCGCTATCCGTTAGTGACCAATCCCGGAAGTACGATCTATGGTCTGACCTTCTTCGAGGCGGCGAACGGTTGGTATAATTATAAAGATTATAACCCATTCCGTCTGCGCCGCAGCGTGGGTGTGGGTATGAGGTTCTTCCTGCCGATGTTCGGTCTGCTTGGATTTGACTATGGTGTCGGTCTTGACCGTATTCAACCTGGCCAGGGTCTCAAGAATGCATCCAGGTTTACATTCATGCTCGGCTTCGAACCGGAATAATTCAGCCATATAAAACCTTACTCATCATGAAGAAGATCAGTTTATTCGTCATTATCGCCCTGATGGGGACTTTCAGCGTGTTCGCACAGAAATATGCGATCATCGACACGCGCTTTATCCTGGACAAAATGCCGGAGTATAAAGCCGCACAGGAACAACTGGATAAGATCGCGGCGGATTGGCAAAGGGATATCGATGGCAGACAGGCCAAGCTCGATCAATTATATAAAAATTATGATGCAGAACAGGTAATGCTGAGCGATGATCTGAAGAAGAAAAGACAGGATCAGCTTTTTGTAACAGAGAAAGAACTTCGGGACCTTCAACGTCAACGTTTTGGTTTTGAAGGTGATCTATTCAAAAAACGCCAGGAACTCATCAAACCCATACAGGACAAGGTTTACAACGCGGTTCAGAAAATTTCTTCACAGCGGGGTTATGACTTTGTGCTGGATAAAAGTGAAGGAATTACCATTATATTTGCCGACCCCAAACTGGATAAGAGTGAGGATGTGTTGAAGGAACTGGGGGTTAAATAAGTCAAAAGTCAAAATTAAAAAGTAAAAATTAACAGCTGGCCGCTTTGCTGTTTAATAAAAATGGCCTTTTTTTAATGTTGACTTTGGCGGGCTTTGTTAAATAAAAGAGAACACGCAACTTTTTCTCAACCTATATTATCTGTTTAGAACAAAATTTGACTAATCCTCTTCAGGAGGAAAAAGAAAACAACAACAATGAAAAAATTGAAAGTAGTAGTAGCGGCGGTTTGCTTGGTGTTAGTCGCGAATGTTTCCCAGGCTCAAACAAAAATCGGCTATATCGATGCTGAAACAGTGTTGTATCTGATGCCGGATGTAGCTAAGATCGATTCTCAGATGCGTCAGTTCCAGGTTGACTCAATCGGTGCTGAATACACATCGCTGATGCAGACCTATCAGTACAAAGACAGCATCTTCCGCGATAGCGCTCACCCACTGCCTGCTGCAGTAAAAGAGCAATATCGTAAAGACCTCGGTCAGCTGACTCAAACATTGAGCAACTGGCAGGAGATTGCCCAGCAAGCTTATACCAACAAGCAAAATATCCTGCTCGCACCAGTGATGAAAAAGATCAACGATGCGATCAATGCAGTGGCGAAAGAAAAAGGTTATACTTACGTGGTAACACGCGAAAGCCTGCTGGTTGCGCCTGAAACAGATAACCTGTTACAAGCTGTAGCTGCGAAGCTGAAAGTAACAGTTCCTCCGCAATTGCTCCCTGGCTACAAAGCACCTGCTGGCGGCGGTATCCGTTAATAGAACTGATCACACATAAATAATTCAGCCCTGGATCTTGGTCCGGGGCTTATTTTTGTATATATGCAGAAAGCAAATCCAATCGGTGTTTTTGATTCGGGCTATGGCGGGCTGACTGTGATGAAAGAGATCGTTCGCCAACTACCGCAATACGATTATCTCTACCTGGGAGATAACGCACGTGCACCTTACGGCAACCGCTCATTTGAAACGGTCTATCATTACACACTTGAATGCGTAGAGTGGTTTTTTGCACAGGGATGTTCGCTGGTGATCCTGGCCTGCAATACAGCTTCTGCAAAAGCATTGAGATCGATCCAGCAACAGGATCTGCCAAAGATCGCTCCGGAGAAAAGAGTGCTGGGTGTGATCCGGCCGACAACAGAGATCATCGGCCAGTTCTCCGAAACGCAAAGCATCGGCATACTCGCTACAAATGGTACGGTCGCCTCCAATTCATACCCGGTAGAGATCGCTAAATTCTTTCCCGGGCTGAAAGTCTATCAGCAGGCCTGCCCCATGTGGGTGCCGCTGGTGGAGAATAATGAACACCAAAGCGCAGGCGCCGACTTTTTCATCAAGAAGAATATTGATGAGATCTTCAGCAAAGGAGCAGACATTGATACGATCCTGCTGGCCTGCACGCATTACCCGCTTTTAAAGAACAAGATTGCCGCTCACCTGCCGTCCGGTGTAAAACTGGTAAGCCAGGGTGAGATCGTCGCGCATAGCCTGGCTGATTATCTCCAGCGCCACCCTGAGATCGAAAAACTCTGCAGCAAAAACGGCCAGCGCGTGTTCTATACAACCGATTCCCCGGAGGATTTTGACAGCCATGCGACGGTGTTCTTTGGAGAGGCGGTGAAGTCGCGGCATATGGACCTGGAGGCGGGAGGGTCGATGGTCGATGGTCGATGATCGATGGTCGCCCGTGTTGGTAAAAGTATACTTATTTGAGTGTCAAGAACAATAGGTAGGTCACAGGTCCAAACGACCCAGCCGGCCATCGGCCCTCGGTCATCGGCCATCTATTTCTTCCGACTTTTCAGCATTTTTTCCTCAAAATATCCCCTTCTTACCCTACCTTTGCCGTCCTTTCACGGCCAGCGGGTGTGGTGATCCGCAGGTACGAAAATGAAACCAGGTCCGTTCTCCCGGGCCATATTTCAAAAAAAGATTATTCGCCTGTGTTTGGCTTATGCGGACTTCCGCCTTCGCTAAAGCTACGGTGGATCAGGAAAAAAGTAAAAGATAATGAAACGTACATTTCAACCTCATCGTCGCCGTCGTAAAACCGTTCACGGTTTCCGTAAACGTATGCAAACAGCTAATGGCCGTAAGGTATTGGCTAGCCGCCGTGCAAAAGGTCGTAAGAAACTGACTGTTTCTGACGAAAGAAAATTAAAATAGGGATATCGGTAGTCTCCTGACTACTGTGCTATAGCAGACTACTTATAACAGATATTTGATAGCTTCCGTTTGCGCGGGAGCTATTTTTGTTGCATGAAGTGCATCCGTGGTCTGGAGACTAAGTGCATCCGTAGTCTGGAGACTACGGATAACCTCGGGGAACGGGTGGCTGGAAATGATTGTTGGGAAAAGAAGAGGTGATCATATCTGAAGAGTGATGAAAAAGAGTTTAAATAAGAAAGAACGGTTGAAGAGCAGGAAGGAGATCGAACTGCTGTTCAAGGAGGGGCAACGACTGAATGTATCGTTGTGGAGGGTATTTTTTGTGCTGAAGAAGGAGGAAGAGTTATCAAAGGATGCAGTACGATTACAATTTGGAGTTGGTGCCAGCAGCAGGTTTTTTAAAAGAGCGGTTGACCGCAACAGGATCAAACGGCTGGGGCGTGAGGCATGGAGATTACAGAAACAGGTGGTGTATGAGATGCTGGAGCAACAAAATATCGGGTTGAATGTTTTCTTTATTTATACAGGCAGGGAACTGCCGGACTATGATCAGGTTTATACAGCTACTGCAGATGCTATTCAAAAATTGATGACAAGGATAAAGTGAAAACAGTCTTACGCATATTGGCCCTCCCGTTTTTACTGCTGATAAAATTCTATCAGGTAGTGATCTCGCCGTGGCTTGGACCGAAATGCAGATACACCCCAACCTGCTCACACTATGCTGCTGAAGCGCTCAAAAAACATGGTGTATTCAAAGGGCTTTGGCTGAGCATCAAACGGATCGCGAGATGCCATCCATGGGGAGGAAGTGGGTATGATCCGGTACCGTAGAAAGTAAAAAATCGAAAGTAAAAAGTAAAAAACCTCCCGCTTCGACTATTCGACACGGGAGGTTTTTTACTTTTGACTTTTGACTTTTTACTTCGCGTTAGCGTAGTGTTCGCCAACTTTCTCCCAGTTGATCACACTCCAGATCGCTTTCAAATAGTCAGGGCGCTTGTTCTGGTATTTCAGGTAGTAAGCATGTTCCCACACATCGATACCGAGGATCGGTGTGCCTTTTACTTCAGCAACGTCCATCAGCGGATTGTCCTGGTTTGGAGTTGATGTTACTTCCAGTTTGCCGTCTTTTACGATCAGCCATGCCCAGCCTGAACCGAAACGTGTTGTACCCGCAGTGTTGACCTTTTCCTGCAGGGCTTCCAATGAACCGAAGGTTGAAGTGATCGCTTCAGCGAGTTTGCCGGATGGCTTGCTGCCATTTGGAGAAAGCAGCTCCCAGAAAAAGCTGTGATTCCAGTGGCCACCGCCATTGTTTCTTACAGCAGGAGAGATCTTGCCTGCATTGGCAACCAACTCTTCGAGAGATTTATTTTCATGTTCAGTACCAGCGATCGCTTTGTTGAGATTGTCAACATAAGCCTGGTGGTGCTTACCATGGTGGATTTCCATTGTCTGTTTGTCGATATGCGGCTCCAGTGCCTCAGGCGCGTAAGGGAGCGCAGGTAATGTGAATGCCATATATATGTTTTAATTTTTGGTTATGCTGAATAAAGTATTTCAGCGAATTCGGGGCCAAAGTTACGGAGAATGTTTTACCGTAAAATGAATTGATCAGCGTCGCCAATGTTTCAGCGATTTTACAGATGACTTTTGTAAGGGCAATGTTATTAAGTTAAGCGAATTATCAGGTTGTCATCCCGACACCGCCTACGCCAGGCTTCTGCGGGCAGGCCGGGCAATTTTCATACACTATTGAACTTAATGTCTGCCAGAGCAGGGATCTCCACAAATGAGGGCCCAGGCTCTGGCCGCTTTAAATCTGCATGGCGTAAGGTTCCTCCTCCGGCGGACACGTCCCGCAGATTTCGCAGATTTATCTGTCCGGCAAATGAAACGATCACCTGTAAACGACTATGTTTTATTAGTGTCCGCAGATCTCGCAGATAATTTTCTGATAACTTGAAGATATCTGCGTAATCTGCGGGACGTGTCCGCCGGAGGAGGAAC
>QFQQ01000125.1 GCA_003243445.1 Citrobacter freundii | reverse complement strand
CATACTGATACGGAAACTTTCCCTTTATAAAATGATATTTCGATAGCAGGAAAGACAAATCTGCGAAATCCGCGGGAACTTTACGCCATTCATAGATTTGGGTAACGATTAGCCTGAAGGGGGAGATTTAGAGGGGTCCCATGCCAGGCAATTCAGGCTGGTTTTTCTAACTAAACGACATTGAATTTTACTTCCGGGTGAGGAATGCGCGATCGTGACGCGTGATAAGCTTTCAATTCAAACACATAAACGAAAAACTTTAATTACCTTATATTGACCTGCTGCTAAGCGTCAGGTTTTACCGGACAGCAATAGAGCATAACGATAATGTTAGTATATTACATTACGGTTTTATTACTTGAAAGTGCCTTTTATCCGGAAGCAATAATACTGTCGTATAGCAATATTATTCCTGACCTCTGCCTGACGAACTCCTGATCTTGCCCTGACCTTCTCCTGACCTTGACCAGACGTTGACGAGACGTTGACGGGACCATAACGAGACCTTCTCTGTGCCTCACCTATGTCCGGCCTGCTAGACATATACGTGTTATTGAATGAAAATCCCTGTCTGAATGTTTAACACTGCTAAGATTGTTAAGCCGGCTGAATGATCCTCAAAAAAACGCCCGCCTGGTGCAGGATCATCTGCTTTACCAGCCGGGCTATTTTTACTTTTTAATGTTGACTTTTACTTACCCTATGTGCGCTTCGATCTTCTTAACGAAGTTACCTTTAGGTTGTGCACCTACCAGTTTATCTACAACCTGGCCATCTTTAATGAACAGGATCGCAGGGATAGAAGTGATACCATAGTTCATAGAAACCTGTGGGTTATTATCCACATTTACTTTACCTACGTTCACTTTGCCTTCATATTCTTTTGACAACTCTTCAATTACCGGTCCGATCGCGCGGCAAGGGCCACACCACTCGGCCCAGAAATCAACTACGGTCAGTTTATCAGAAGCCAGAACATCAGCCTGGAAGTTGGAGTCATTGAATTCTTTTGCCATTGTATGTTATTTTAAGTTTGTTTCAGAAATTTCTGTAAGGGCTGCAAATTTAAGTCCGATATAAATAACAGGAACCGGTGGCAGAAAGTTGTGCAAAAAATGTCATATTCACTCGCTCAAATCTGCCATTTTGTTCTTTTAACATTCTATTTATCAGACTGTTAAATATTTTAACGATCGATAATGCCGTTATCCACGTCCGGTCAGTCACGTTATCCAGCCATCACCTGCACATTCAGCTCCGGTTTATTCTGCAGAAAATGAATGAATTCGTCATTCATTTCAAACCCGTTATTGCCGCTTACCAGGCTGATCCTCATCTGGGCCCTGGGCTCGGTCAGAATAAACTTCAGCGCTGTGTTACCGCCGCGGTAACTGCGCAGGTTGCTTTCAACAAAATCAATAATGTCTTTGTTCAGATCCTGCGGATGAATTTCAATATTGATCTGTTTGGTCAGCGTCTTTTTGATCGTTTCTGCCAGCGTAACCTGTTGAATCTTAAACTCAAACTCTTCCTTATTCCAGCGCGGTTTCAGATAACCGGTGATGAAGACCGTCGTTCCCTGTTGCAGGAAAGGCGAGATCTTGATATAATCTTCGCTGAACAGGGCAAAGTCCATCTTCCCGGAATAATCTTCTATTACAAAGCTGCCAAACTTATTGCCGCTTTTCGCGATCCGGTGTTGCGCATCGGCCACTAATGCCAGCATGCGGAAGATCCTTCCGGGGTTGGGCTGCAGTTTTATAGAATCCTTGAATTCATTGAAGTCAGCGATCGGCGTCATGCCATAGTGCTTCATTTCAAACCGGTAATGGTCCAGGGGATGCCCGCTGAGGAACATGCCCGTAACGTCCTTCTCTTTATCCAGCTGCTCTGTCAGCGACCAGGGTTCGCAATCGGGCAGCTTCGGTGCCGGGATCTCCATCATTGTGGGAAGGTCCCCGAACAATGTATGACCGGAATTTGCATTCTGGTTGGCGATCACCTGCCCGTATTTGATCACGCGTTCCAGGCCGGTTGCGGTTTCATTTTCCGGGGTATAGAAATACTGCCTGCGGTGATGTTCAGTGAAACAATCAAAGCCGCCTGCATAAGCAAGGCTCTCGATCGTTTTCTTATTTACCGCACGCTGATTGATACGCTTGATGAAATCAAAGATATCCTTGTAGCCATCTTTTCTTTCCGCGATGATATTTTCCACCGCTGCTTCGCCCACACCTTTCAATCCACCCAAACCAAAACGGATCTCACCGGCTTTATTCACCGCAAAGCCTTTCAGGGATTCATTGATGTCCGGACCAAGTACTTTTATGCCCATCCGTTTACACTCTTCCATAAAGAAGGTGATCTTTTCGATACTGCCGGCGTTGTTCAATACGGCCGACATATATTCTCCCGGATAGTGTGCTTTCAGGTAAGCAGTTTGGTACGCTACAAACGCGTAGCAGGTAGAGTGCGATTTGTTGAACGCATACTGTGCAAACGCTTCCCAGTCGGTCCAGATCTTTTCCAGTTTATCTTCCGGCAGTCCTTTCGCCACAGCGCCTTTGATGAACTGCGCCTTCATTTTATCCAGTACCGCTTTTTGCTTTTTACCCATCGCTTTACGCAGTACGTCCGCATCACCTTTACTGAAGCCGGCAAGCTTTTGTGCGAGCAGCATCACCTGTTCCTGGTACACCGTAATACCGTAAGTCTCCTCAAGGTATTCCTGCATTTCAGGAAGGTCATACGCGATCGCTTCTCTTCCGTGTTTACGGTCGATATAGTTAGGGATATACGCAATAGGACCAGGGCGGTACAGGGCGTTCATCGCGATCAGGTCACCGAATTTATCGGGCTTCAGCTCGCGGAGATATTTCTGCATACCGGGGCTTTCAAACTGGAACGTACCCACGGTTGCTGCCTGTTGATATAATTCATATGTCTTCGGATCATCCAGCGGTATATCATCGATCACGATATCCACACCATGATTCTGTTTGATCATGATCAGCGCATTCTTGATGATGGTAAGGGTCTTCAGACCCAGGAAGTCCATCTTGATAACACCTGCTTCTTCGATCACGCTTCCCTCGATCTGTGTTACCCAAAGCGGAGAATCCTTTGCAACAGATACAGGCAACAGTTCTGTCAGATCTTTTGGCGCAATGATGATACCCGCGGCGTGGATACCTGTATTCCGCACGGAACCTTCCAGGCGTTCTGCCTCATGCAATACTTTACTGGCCGGTGTTTCCAGCTGGTTATAGATATCGCGGATGCGTTTTACGTTATCCAGGTCTTCACTTGCCAGGCCATCCTTTTCTTCAAGTGATTTTTCTCCATCCTTGGCCTTCATCGGCGCATGCAATACACGCCTTAATTCGATACCCGGTTTATCAGGCACCAGTTTCGCCAGCGCATTCGATTCTGCCAATGGAAGATCCATTACGCGCGCCACATCCTTGATGGACATTTTCGCAGCCATGGTACCATACGTAATGATCTGCGCCACCTGGCTCTTGCCATATTTATCCACCACATAATCGATCACTTTCTGACGGCCTTCATCATCGAAGTCCGTATCGATATCCGGCATCGATTTACGGTCCGGGTTAAGGAACCGTTCGAACAGCAGGTTGTATTTGATCGGGTCTATATTCGTGATGCCGATACAATACGCAACGGCAGAACCTGCGGCAGAGCCACGGCCCGGTCCGATGAATACGCCGATATCACGGCCTGCTTTGATGAAGTCACTCACGATAAGGAAGTAACCCGCAAATCCCATCGTTTTGATGGTGTATAATTCAAACCGCAGGCGTTCATCGATATCGGGTGTGATCTCTGCATAGCGCGCTTTGGCTCCTTCCCAGGTAAGATGTTCCAGGTAATCGTCCTGCGTGGAGAATTCCGGCGGCGTCTGGAAGTAGGGGAGCAGGATATCGCGTTTGAGATTCAGCAGATCGATCTTGTCAACGATCTCATTGGTATTATCCAACGCTTCGGGAAGATCATGAAAGACCTTGCCCATCTCAGCGGTCGTTTTAAAATAGAACTGATCATTGGGAAACGCAAAGCGTTTTCCTTTCATGTTCATATCATCATCTGCAAAGTCGCGCATGGCCGGTGTGGTGATCTTTTCACCGGTGTTGATGCAAAGAAGGATATCATGCGCATTGAAGTCTGACTGATCCACATAATGGGAATCATTGCTCGCGATGATCTTTACATTGTATTTACGGGCATACCTGATCAGTGATTCATTCACCTTATCCTGTTCGGCCATGTTATGGCGTTGCAATTCCACGTAGAAATCATCTCCAAAAAGATCCAGCCACCATTTGAACTCAATTTCCCCTTCTTCTTCGCCTTTGCGGAGAATGGCCTGCGGCACGGATGCACCAAGGCAGCAGGTGGTTGCGATCAGTCCTTCGTGGTACTGGACGATGAGTTCTTTATCGATCCGAGGATACTTACTGTACAGGCCTTCGATAAAGCCGAGTGAAGTCAGCTTTACGAGGTTCTTATATCCCTGTTCGTTCTTCGCCAGTAAGATCTGGTGGTGACGGACATCGCGTTGTTCTTTGGTAAATATCTTCTGGTGACGGTTGGCTGTCACATAGAATTCACAACCCACAACCGGTTTCACTTTCAGGTTACCATTGGCATCTTTGTGCTTGTATGCTTCGGATACGAACTCGAAAGCACCGAACATATTACCGTGATCACTGATGGCCAGCGCAGGCATACCATCAGCGATCGCCTTCTTGTAGAGCGCCTGGATGGAAGCCTGTCCGTCCAGGAGGGAAAACTGGGTGTGTACGTGTAGATGAGAGAATTTCATAAATATGTTCACTCAGGTTTAAGAGAGACGACGGACCACAGACCGCGGACCGCAGTGCCAGTCCTTTGAAATGAATTTTCCTGCAGTAATGGAAAAGTATTCCCGAAAACTACGAAAACGTTCATTTTATAGTTCACGTCCGCGGTCTGCGGTCCGTCGTCTCTCTTAAACCTCTCAAACTTTTAACGGGTATTATTTTTTCTTCCTAAAGCTAAACACACTAATCGAACCATTTGTATAACTGCAAACCCATGCTTCGAGTTTACTGTCGTCCTCAAAAATGTCTACGCCGACCGGGTGTCCTTTGCATGGCAAAGATGCCACTTTCTCGAACTGTGTTTCTTTAATTTTATAAACATCCATGAAGTCGCTGCTGTAGCAGGTAACGAAAAGAAATTGCTGATTTTTTGATAATATGATCGTGCGGGGTTGGGCGTGCGTGTCTGCTGTAAAAAGTGTTTCTCCCGTGGAAGGCTCTACACAAGCGATCTTTGCGAGTTTATTGTAGGAGATGAACAGTCGTCCGGCGGTGTCGATCACCAGGTGTCTGGGGTTGGAAACAACCTGGATCGGCTGTTCTTTTTCCCAGGTTTCGTTGTTGATAACATCTATGATCGATCCGCCCATGATCGCCACATATGATTTTTTTCGCTTATCATCCACCACCACGCCCCGGGGAATGGCGACAACGGGCAGCGTGTCTACCAACTTTGCAACCGGGAATTGCGTTGTATCCATTTCCAGGATGCTCACGGTATAGGAATGCCAGTTGCTCACCAGCAGATGCCTGTTATCTGCAGTCCGGGAGATCACTTTCGGGGTCTTACCGGTTTTGATCAGGGGAACAAAGAATGAGTCTGTGCTGGCACGGTCCGGATAGCGGACCGTGATATGTTTACGCGGTTTGGCACTGGCTTCCAACTTGTTCGCTGCCAGGTCATCCACCCTGATCGGAACGATGCCTTCAGCGTTGTGTAATGATACCCAGAGGAATTTATCATCGTGACTGAGACAGGCTTCCACCGGTTTTTCTTCGTAGGAAGGAATGGGTTTGTCGGTGGTATAATCCCAGCCAGTGCCTTTTGTCGGTTTGAATCTGAACTCGCGGATCACTTTCCGTGAGGGCTGATCAAACTCGTAAATACTCATTCCCTCAAGGTTCATCGCATAAAGCTTCGAGCCGGTGCTGTTAAAAAGCACGGACTTCGTACCCGGTGCTGCTTTGAGCAGTTCGGTTTTTTCATAAAAAATGTTGGAATAAGGCGGAACGGCTGTTTTTACAACGGTATCTGCGGGGATCGTATCCGTTGCCAGCACCAATACCGGCCTGGCGGAATCAGGAAAAGGGGTACTCGCGACTTTTTTTGCGCTGACTGGTCCCTGGCAACCTGCCAGGATGATCCAAATAGGGATGATCAGTAACAAAGGCATCCGGTTTTTTTAATATTACGAATATCTTTCACTCATTGATCCAGGTCATCATATCAATATACAGCAGGCTCGGAAAATCCCCCTATACCTTTGTTGCACAATTAAAAACTTTTATTTTCGTTAGCTGTTTGTTGATATTTCGCTAAAAAGTCCTATATTTTTGCACGGTTTTTGATCAAACCGCAAATCCAAATTTTAAAAAAGGCCTGATGACACGACAATTCACTACTGCTTTTGCCATCATTGTACTTTTTGCCAGCTGTTCCTCACTAAGGCCGGTGAATTCTACAGCAAAATCTGCAAGCACTTCAACGGCTAAATCCGCTAAAGTGGAAAAGGTTGAATTCCTTAGCGATATCTCTACGGAATCTGCCCCGCCAGTGCTGAAATACGAAGCGCCAAAGACGCAGTCTTCGTCAAAAGCCGCTGCCAAGGAAAATCATTACTACATCAATGCTTCTTCCGTAGCTGTTGAGAAAGCTTCTCCGCTGCAATTGAAATATGCGATCCTGCTGGATACTGAAGTAGAGAATCTTGACGGGGATCAGCTACTCGGCCATGTAGACGAATGGTATGGTACCCGTTACAGGTTAGGCGGCACTACCAAGGCGGGTATTGACTGCTCTGCATTTGTGCAGGCGGTTTATATTTCCGCATTCGCGTTAACACTGCCACGTACTGCGAAAGAACAATACAAAGCTTCACGTATCATTTCTTCTACTGAGTTGAAGGAAGGCGATCTGGTGTTCTTCAATACACGCGGCGGCGTATCTCACGTCGGCATTTATTTGCAGAACAATAAATTCATTCATGCGTCCACATCGCAGGGCGTGACGGTAAGTGATATGTTTGATCCGTATTATATGCGCAGGTTTATCGGGGCCGGAAGGATTGAAAAGCCGGAGGCGAGTAATAGGGCGTTTTAAAATTGAATCACAGATAAAGAGATTGGATGGCCTGCGATTGATCGCGGGCCATTTTTGTTTGAAGAGTGAGATATTTCAATATTCCCAAACGGCCCATTGTGGAATAATGCGGGTTTTCTTATTGCGCCATACTGATCCGTTTCGAGTAAGGTGAGTAAAGGTTTCCTCGTAGAATATTCCTAAACTTCTACAAGCATCCGTGTAAGCTGATTGGCGGTATAATTGTGCTTAGTTCCGTTAAAACGTTACTGTGCAAACCAACTCATCTCATCATCATTTTTCAGAAGAACAATTACTGGAGATCTTTGCGAAAAGCAAGGACGCTACCGCGATCTATACCGGCGAACAGTTCTACATTCAATTTGCCAATGAACGGCTGATCCGGATGTTCGGCAAAGGTCCGGAGATCATAGGTCAGCCTTTGCTGGAGGTAGTTCCTGAATTGAAAGATCACGATTATGTTGAACTGCTTCACACTGTCTGGCAAACCGGCGAAGCAAGGAACGTAGAGAATGTGCTCATGCGTGTGGATGGCATGCGCATGCCGGTGTTCTTCGATCTTGTTTATTTTCCTGTACTGGATAAGACCGGCAAGACTTATTGTATTCTGCAAACTTTAATTGAAGTCACCGGGGCTGTGCAACGCCGGAGACAGGTGGCGCAGCGGGAAAAAGATCTGCAGGCATTTGATTCATCTCCCGTACCGATGCTGATCTTTCGGGGAGATCAACTTGTTTTTGAAGAGGTCAATCCGATGATGTTGCAACTGCTCGGAAAAGATGGAACGATCAAAGGCAAACCCCTGATGGAAATAATGCCGGAATTAAAAGGTCAGCCGGTATTGCAGGTGATCTACGACACATTCAGGAAAGGCAAGGAACACCGCGCCAAAGAAGAACGGATCCGGTTCATCAGGGATGGTAGGCCGTTTCAGGGCTACTATAACGTTACCTATACGCCGCTTTGGGAAAATGGCGCAGTCACCGGCATTCTTGAATCAGCTGAAGATGTGACGGAAGCGGTGATCGCGCGGCAAAAGATCCAGCAGGCAGAAGAGCGCCTGCGCCTCGCCGTGGAAGCTGCGCAGATGGGCACATTTTCCGTACATACGCAAACGCTCGCCTTCCAGGGATCGGATCGCTTCCGCGAATTGTTCGGCTTCGGACCGCAGGAAGTACTATCGTATGAAGGTTGTATGCAGCAGATCCGGGACGATTTCCGCCCGGATGTTATCAACAAATTAAATGGTGTAATGAAAACAGGAGAAAGGGTTGAAATGGAATTCCCGGTAATGAATTATCAGGATGGTGCAACAAGATGGCTGAGGGGCGGAGGCACTTTACAGCGCGATCACCAGGGGAATGGAGGCTATTTTACGGGGATAGTGATCGAGATCGATCAGACGATCTCATAAATATGTCTGATAACCGATCAATGATTTCTTAACCGCCTTCGGCGATAAACGATCAGTATTGCCAAAGCGATTGTTTGAAAGATGATATAACTATCAGGCATAGGCAGGTGTTTGTAGATGGTGAGGTAGTTCAAAGTTACGCTTTTATTTTGTAGAAGATTGCCGTGTTACACGGCCGGTTTGCTTGCAAATCCTCCACGAACGCCTTTCATTCGCAATCTCCTCCACCCACAATTGAAATTGTGGGCTATATGGGTCGCCGAGGTTCGACGAATTATTGAA
>QFQQ01000124.1 GCA_003243445.1 Citrobacter freundii | reverse complement strand
TTGTTTAACAGACCATCTGCGCATCTGCGTGTTTTATATCTGCGTAAATCTGCGGGACGTGTCCGCCGGAGGAGGAACCCTACGCCAGCCGAATACCCGAACAGCATGGCATTATTCCTGCTTCATCACCTATATTTGAACATTCAACCCAACACATGTTATCATCTCTCTTAAAAGAACGTACCAAGGCATCCCATCAATCGCTCGAAGTAGTTGTTGTACGTGCCATCAAATCAATCCGCGATAAAGAAGGATACATAAAACTGTTGCATAAATTTTACGGATTTCATCATCCGCTTGAGCTGTTGCAGGATAAATTTCTGAACGACTTGAATGTGCCTGCCTATCCTTCCCGGCGTAAAGCATCACTGATACTGGATGATCTCAGCGCGCTGGATGCGCTTCAACCGGCAGACGCTGCGATAGCCTTACCGGTCATCGATTCACTGCCTTCAGCTCTCGGAAGTTTTTACGTAACCGAAGGATCCACGCAAGGCGGCTCTATCGTTGCGAATATGCTGATCAAATATGCCGGAGTAAATGAAGATAGCACCCGCTTCTTCTATGGTTATGGAGAGAACGGAAAGGACATGTGGCGATCATTCAAAGAAAAACTTGACAGCCACAATGATGATCCTGCTTTCGAAGAAAAAGTGGTAAGAGGCGCAGATGAGACATTTCGTTTGTTCCAGCAATGGATGGAGGGAGAGGGATGACCGCCGACGGCCGACCGCCGGATTATTTCTTGAAATTGAACACGCGATCTTTATTGCATGAAATAATACAGTATGGATTAGTGAGGGAGGGATGACCGCCGACCGCCGGTTCATTCTCATGAAAGAATAATCATCCTGTCACTAAACAAAAAAATACAGCATGAATTATCTCCATACTGTATCAACTATTTTTTCGAACAAATGGTAGGTTACGATCTAAACGCATCGTCTGCGGTCCGCGGTCCGTCGTCCGCGGTCCTCCCTCACCCCAGCACTTCCGCAACTTTCTCCCTTATCTCCCTTATGCCAGACGGTTTTCTTATAAAACCAGCCACATTTGTTTCCTGCGAAAGTCTTTCTATATCTTCATGTGCAGAGTGAAGTATGACCGGTACATTTTCAAATAATACCAGCGCTTTTTTTAAAATGTCTTTACTTGTTTTATCACCCATGAAGTGATCGATCATGATCACATCGGGCTTAAAGTCCAGCAGATCATTCTCGATATTGTCGGTTGTACTCTTGGTGAATACCTCATATTGATTGCCCAGGATCCTTTCCAGCAATTCCAATATTTCTTCTTCATCATCAAGGATAAATATTTTTTTCAGATCGGGCATCAGTTGTGTGTGTGTGTTTATGCTACGTTATGTTTTAGCCAGAAGTTGAATGTGTCCTGCAGCACTTCTTTAAGCGATTGCAGGCTATCTGGCTTTACGAGATATGCATTTGCGCCATATTCGTATGATCTTTTGACATCCCCCTGATCGTCTGAAGAAGTGAACATGATCACCGGAACGTGTTTGTACATTGTCTTTGATCTTACATATTGCAAAATTTCAAAGCCATTCATACCCGGAAGATTGATATCCAGCAGTATCATTTCCGGTTCAAACCCTTTCCTGTCTTCAAGCAGATCAATTGCAGAAGTTCCGTCTTCACGGGTAACGAAATTGTAATCCCCCAGTTTGTTTACCACACGGCTGAAGAACGCAATTGCATCCTGGTTATCTTCTACATATAAAATGTTTTTGGGCATCGGAACTATTTTACAGGTAATGAAACATAAAATTTTGTGCCATGATTAAGCTGGCTTTCCAGCCATATTTTTCCTTCATGTTTTTCAACGATCCGTTTTGCAATGGCCAGTCCGACACCCGTTCCCTCGATCTTTTTTGCATTGTCCATTCGTTTGAAAAGCTCGAAAATACGATTTGCGAACCGCATATCAATCCCAATCCCGTTATCTTCAATCGTATACGTGACGAAACCGTCTTTGACCTGTCCATTTACGCTAACCCGCGAGATCTGGTTTGGAAGTGTGGAATATTTTACCGCATTGCCTATCAGGTTCGTAAGTAACTGCAGGATCATGGTCTTATCGCCGTATACGTCGGGTGTATTTTTAATTTCCAGGACAGGATTTTTTTCTTTTCTGGAAGAAATTAACTCTTCTTTAATTTCTTTAAGGATCCTGCCCATATCGATCGGATCACTGCTCACTTCTGCACGGCCAACACGGCTGTATTGCAATACGTCACGGATCAACCCCGCCATTTTATCAGCCGCGCTGATCACTTTTGTAAAAAGAAGTCTGGCCTCTTCGGAGATATCTTTTCCGTGATCTTCCATAATGATCTCCGTGTAATTCTTTATAGATGACAGCGGGGTGCGCAGATCATGCGAAATCGTAAAGCTGAAGGTATCCAGTTCGTCATAGGCTTCTTTCAACAGCTCATTTAACTTTCTGATCTCGCCGGCTTTTTTATTGATCACCTGTATCAGATCCTCCCGCAATTTTATCGCCGCGGCAATTTCATTGTTTGTCCATTCATCAGAACTGAACTTTACTTCCTGCGTCCATGTTGCAAAGCTTTTTCTTGGACTGATGCGTATACTTCCATCTTCCGCGATCGTGGTATCTTTTTGCTGTTGACCCGCCCAATCAACTGTTTTAATGATCTCGGGTTTGAACCATACGATATATTCACTGAAATCATGCGAGATCTCCGTTGCCATGACGCCGCTGGCTATTGAGGCGATTTTTTTAGCAGCCGGCAATTGAAGCGGCAGGCTGGATGTTTGAAAGAAAGTGCCCTCCGCGTGTTTCTTCAGCCATCCGATCAATTCATCCACTTCCTCTTCGGATGGCACAGTGCCAAGACAGTGCTGTTTTCCTTCATAGAAAAACACAACCCCCGTTGCGCTATTGATGTCAAGCAGATTCGTCTCATTACCGACGAGGCTTTTCACCGGATCATCGCTCTTCATCAATTGTTCAAGGAGCTGTTGTTGTTTATCCCGGTAGATATTGTTCTTTTCTTCAAATTCTTCACTGTGTTTGAATTCAAGTGCTGCGGAGAACAACTGACCGATGAACTTGCAGGCTACGCGCGAATTGTAATCAATAAATCTTGCAGTGCTGTTATGGCAGGCGATCAATCCCCACAACTCTCCTTTGCTGATCAGCGAAATGCTGAAGCTCGCTCCTACCTGCATATTCTTCAGGTATTCGATATGGATAGGTGAGACGGCACGCAGTACGCTGTGCGTAAGATCAAGCGGCGCAGTTCTATCAGGCGAAGAGATCAAACCGGAAGGCCGGGCATTTACATCTGCAATAATGCGCACGAGATTGAGCTTGTATAATTCCCTTGCCTGCGAAGGAATATCGCTTGCCGGATAATGCAGGTGAAGCCAGCTTTCGAGTTCTTCATCCTTTGCCTCAGCGATCACTTCCCCATGCTGATCCTTGTGAAATTTATATACCATGATCCGGTTGTACCCGGTGATCTCTTTTACCAGTGTTGATACATGCTGCAGCAGTTCCTGGAAAGATGCTGAAGATTGTATTACGCTCAATGCGGTGGTCATGATCTTCTGCAGGGTGATCGTGTCATAATTACTCTGCATGGGTTCAAATTCGCAGATGATATGATCGAGGTATTGATGAATGACAAAGAGCATTTCCCTGCCGTTCACCAATACAGGCTGCGGGTTGATCTGTTCAAGGTTGCTGGTGATAGTCGCCAGCCTCACCAGTTCCATCAGTGAAGAACCGGCTTTGACGGGTATGATGTGTTGTTCCAGCGCAGTCAGTTGTTGCCCGATCAGCGATTGCGCGTCTTTATCCAGGAATTCTTTTGTATTAAGCGATGCTTTTTCAATTATCAGGGTACCGGGTGCCAGCGCCAGTAAAAATCCGTGTGGCTGTACCGCTCCGGGTATATGTATAGGCTCGCGATCGCAGTTGGTAAGGTCTGCGGTGAAGGTGTTTTCCATGACGGAAAAATACTGAAATGCGGGTGAGTGACAATGACTTGATTCGAAAGTTTCGATGTTGGATGTTCGATGATCGATGGTCGAAGGGAATACCGGTCACCGGTGGTCGCTTCTTATCATCCTCTATCCGGGCAAGGCAAACAGGCAGAAGTCCTTCGACCATCGATCATCGAACATCCGCATCCAACATCGATCTCCGCCGTGCCAGTCGCCGATTTCCGGCCGTTTTCCCGTAACTTTGCACACCTTAAAAACCAGGCAGGAAAAGGATTATGGCCGCTACATACAGAGAATTCTCCGGACTGAATTTGCCCGCAACAGAGCAGGAAATCTTAGCTAAATGGACTGAGCAACAGGCATTTGAGAAAAGTGTTTCGCTGCGTGAAGGCGCGACACCCTTTGTTTTTTATGAAGGTCCCCCCAGCGCGAACGGTATGCCCGGCATTCACCACGTTATTTCCCGGACCCTGAAAGACCTGGTTTGCCGGTACAAAACCATGAAAGGATTCCAGGTAAAGCGCAAAGGCGGTTGGGATACACATGGTCTGCCGATCGAGCTTGGAGTAGAGAAAGAACTGGGAATTACTAAAGAGGATATCGGCAAAAAGATCTCCGTTGAAGAATATAACCAGAAATGCCGCGAGGCCGTTCTGCGCTATAAAGACAAATGGGATGATATCACCCGTAAAATGGGTTACTGGGTTGATCTGAATGACCCCTATATCACGTTCAAGAACGAATACATCGAAACGCTCTGGTGGCTGCTGAGTGAACTGTACAAAAAAGGATTGTTGTATGAAAGCGTGAGCATCCAGCCATATTCACCCGCAGCGGGAACAGGGCTGAGTTCACACGAACTGAACCAGCCGGGTACTTACAAAGATGTAAAGGACACTTCTGCCGTAGCAATGTTCAAAGCGGTGAATGATGGTAAAACGAAGTTCCTGTTCGATGCGCTTGACAAAAGCAATCCGAGCAATGAAGTGTTCTTCATGGCCTGGACGACCACGCCATGGACGCTCCCTTCCAATCTCGGCCTGACCGTTGGCCCGGAGATCGAATATGTTTTAGTAAGGACATTCAATCCCTATACGCACCTGCCGGTGAACGTAGTGCTTGCAAAAGCATTGCTCGGAAAATACTTCAAACCAGAGGGAGAGGAGGGTGATTTCGCAGGGTATACCGCTGAAACAAAACTGCTTCCCTGGAAGATCCTGACCTCCTTCAAAGGAAAAGATCTTGAAGGGGCTACTTATGAGCAACTTCTCCCATTTGAAGCGAACTCATTTGAGGGTTCTATCCAATACAGTGTTGAAGACGCAAAACCATTCCGCGTACTGGTCGACACGTTTGTAACAACAGAAGACGGTACAGGTATCGTGCACACTGCTCCTGATTTTGGTGCGGATGACTATAAGGTCGGTACAAAATATAAGATTGGGCATTTCACCCATATCAATAAATACGGCAAGCGGGAGAAGCTGGTGCTGGTTGACCTGGAAGGAAAGTTTGTAGATGGCCTTGGTGAGTTCAGCAAACGTTATGTAAAGAATTATAAGGATGAAAAGGACTACGCAGATGTGAATGTTGACATCAGCGTAAAACTGAAAAAGGACAACCGCGCATTCAAAGTAGAAAAATACGAGCACAGCTACCCGCATTGCTGGAGAACTGATAAGCCAGTGTTGTATTATCCATTGTCAGCCTGGTTCATCAAGACAACGGCGATCAAGGACCGGATGGTACAGCTGAATAAAACCATCAACTGGAAACCTGCTTCCACCGGTGAAGGCCGTTTCGGCAACTGGCTGGAGAACATGGTCGACTGGAACCTGAGCCGTAGCCGTTTCTGGGGAACGCCGCTCCCGGTATGGCAGACAGAAGACGGGAATGAAGAAGTTTGTATCGGTTCAATCGAAGAACTCAATGAAGGTATCCGCAAAGCGAATGAAGTGCTGGGTGGTGATGTAAATAAACATTATCTCCATGAAGGCATTCTCGATCTGCATAAACCTTATGTGGATGAGATCGTGCTGGTAAGCCCAAGCGGTAAACCAATGAAGCGTGTGCCGGATCTGATCGACGTTTGGTTTGACAGTGGTGCGATGCCTTATGCCCAATGGCATTTCCCGTTCGAGAATAAAGAGACATTCAAGCAAAGCTTCCCGGCTGATTTCATCGCGGAAGGTGTTGATCAGACAAGAGGCTGGTTCTATACGCTTCATGCGATCGCGTGCCTGGTATTTGATTCAGTGGCTTACAAGACCGTTGTGAGCAATGGCCTGGTGCTGGATAAGAACGGTAATAAAATGAGTAAGCGCCTCGGCAACGTGGTGAATCCGTTCGAGACCATTGAAAAGTTTGGTGCGGATGCTACGCGCTGGTACCTGATCACGAATGCATCGCCCTGGGATAACCTGAAATTTGATATTGACGGTATCAAAGAGGTGCAACGCAAATTTTTTGGCACACTTTATAATACATATCAGTTCTTCGCGCTTTATTCAAACGTGGATGGTTTTGCCTTCCAGGAAAAATACATCCCGGTTGAAGAAAGGCCGGAGATCGACCGCTGGATCCTGTCTTCACTCAACACGCTGGTGAAGACGGTCACGGGTTCGATGGATGATTACGAACCAACGCAGGCAGGCCGTGCCGTGGAAGATTTTGTGGATGAGCATCTCAGCAACTGGTATGTTCGTCTTTGCCGCCGCCGTTTCTGGAAAGGTGAGTACAGTGCCGATAAGATCAGTGCTTATCAGACATTATATGAATGTCTGGAAACAGTGATCAGGCTGGTGGCACCCATCTCTCCGTTCTTCAGTGATGCGGTATTCAGAAACCTGAATGCGGTTACGAATCGTTTTCCGGGCGTGGAATCAGTTCACCATACTGATTTCCCGGTGGCCAATGAAGCAGCGATAGACGCAGCGCTGGAAGAGAGGATGCAGCTGGCGCAGGATGCTTCATCGCTGATCCTGTCGCTCCGTAAAAAGGTGAATATAAAGGTGAGGCAGCCATTGCAGAAAGTGCTGATCCCGGCATTGAATCCGAAGATGAAGGAGCAGTTGCAGAAAGTGGAAGACCTGATCAAGGCCGAAGTGAATGTGAAGGAAGTGGAGTATCTGAATCCTGATAATACATTTATCAGCAAGAAGATCAAGCCAAACTTTGTGGCATTGGGTAAAAAGCTCGGGCCAAAGATGAAGGCGGTATCCACAGCTTTAGCACAATTTACGCAGGAGGACATTGCGAAGCTGGAAAAAGAGGGCCAATATAGTTTGTCAATTGATGGCGAACCCGTAATATTACAGATTAACGAAGTGGAAATCAGCAGTGAGGATATTCCCGGCTGGACTGTGGCCAACAAAGGCAGCCTTACTGTAGCCCTCGATGTAACCGTTACCCCCCAATTGGAAGCTGAAGGCAATGCCAGGGAATTCGTCAACAGGATCCAGAAGATCCGTAAAGAGAGCGGATTTGACCTGACAGACCGGATAGAAGTGATTGTATCTGTGGCGAATGGGATGAAGGAATCCCTCGTACAGTTCAAGGAATATATTTGTGCCGAAATTCTGGCCGATAAGCTGGAAATAGTGGCTGAAGTAAGTGATGGTATTGAAATTGAAGTAAACGATGTTTTGTTAAAAGCGATTGTTTCAAAAAAAGGCTAATTGTATGGCTAACAAGAAAAAACCGGTTCCAAAAAAGGCGGCTAAGCCAGCGGTGAAAGCTGGAAAAACAGCAAAGCCTGCCGCTAAACCGGTAGCGAAAAAATCTGCAGCAAAAGCAGCAGCTCCCGCGAAAGCAGCTAAACCCGCGCCTAAGCCGGCGGCGAAGCCAGCTGCAAAACCTGCGGCTAAAAAGGCAGAGCCCGCAAAAAAAGCAGCGCCCGTTAAACCGGCCGCAGTGAAACCGGCACCGGCAGCAAAGCCGGCCGCAGTAAAACCGGAAGCAAAACCAGCTCCCGTTGCCGCCGCCGCTCCAAAGCCAACCGAAACAGCGCCACCACCAGCAAAGAAACCCGCAGCATTCGATCCGCAATCGCTGGTATCCATCAGGCCAACCCCAAAGCCGGTTCTGAAAAAAGAGCCGCCCAAACCCGCCAAGATTGTGATACCGAAGACAACGGTGAAAAGTGCTGTTAAATATGAACCCGAATTCACAAAATCAGTATTAGATACCCCTATGCCAGAGACAACAGGACCTACAATGAGATATTCCGATGCCGACCTGAATGAATTCAGGGAGATCATCAACAAGAAATTAGACGCTGCGAAGAAAGAGTTGGCTTACCTGCAGGGCCTGATCACGCGCCGTGATGAAGGAGGCGATATGGACGAAGCCCGCTACATGACCATGGAAGATGGCAGCGTAAGTATGGAAAGAGAACAACTCAGCCAGATGGCCAGCCGCCAGATCACCTTTATCGATCACCTGGAGAAGGCTCTGATGCGCATCGAAAGCAAAACCTATGGTGTTTGCCGCGTAACAGGAAAACTGATCGACAAAGCACGTCTCCGCGCTGTGCCACATGCTACACTTAGCATCGAAGCAAAGCAGATGATGAATAAGTAAGAACTTATCAAACGGAATTATAAAGCCTCCTTTTTGGAGGCTTTTTCTTTTGACGTATAATAATAAAGACTACATCCTGAAGCTAATCGTTACCCAAATTTTCGGACTTGCGTAAGGTTCCCTCCTCCGCTTCGCTACGGCGGACAGAGCCCGCTGATTCCGCAGATTTTACGCTTACTTCTGTTGAAGCGTCCTGAAGGAAATGAATATTTCTCTATTTGCTTGCGCAGATACGCAGATGCCTCACTTGTTTAACAGACCATCTGCGCATCTGCGTGTTTTATATCTGCGTAAATCTGCGGGCTCTGTCCGCCGTAGCGAAGCG
>QFQQ01000298.1 GCA_003243445.1 Citrobacter freundii | reverse complement strand
ATATGTTATGAAAATAAGGAAAGACGACTACAAGGATATTCTTGAATACCTGACTAAAAAGCGTTGGGAAGGTGAGGAATTTGTCGCCTTTCTCGATGATGTTTCTCCAGTAACTAAAGAAGATCTATTCACATTCCCCACAGAATACGATGTTAGGGAGTTCTGCTACGAAATGTCAACCGACATTGACTTTTACAACTTTCTGGCAATACGGTCGGCATATAAGACTATGCAGGAAGCTGCCGAGAACAGCAAACTAATGATTGAAAGGGAGGGCATCATTGACGTGTCCCTGATGGTAGCGGTTCGTTACGAAAGATTAGAAAGAGAACAATTAAATAACAATCAAAATTCAGAAGTTATGAATCAGAAAAATTTTGAATACCTGCGTGACCAGGTAAAGTACACCGGGTTCGGTGAAGGGTTGGAAAACGACCTGAAGCAAAAAATTCAGGAAGGAACCCCGGAGTTTAAATTGGCCTATGAAACGAAGTATGGCAACGATACTGTAAACGCCACATTGAATTTCAGCCAATCGAAGCAAAGCGATATGTATTTCTTTAATTCCTATCAGGTGAAAGTGCAAAAGGAAAATAGCTCTGAAACAATGGAGCAAACCTTCTACATCAACAAAGGCAACAACATTACCCTGAAGGAAGGCTATAACCTGATGGAAGGAAGGTCAGTGAATAAAGACCTCACCAATAAAGAAGGACAGGTGTACAACGCCTGGGTACAGATGGACTTTAAACAAAGTGATAATAACGGCAATTTCAAGCTGAAGCACTATCATGAAAACTACGGCTACGATTTGGAAGCGGTTTTATCCAAGCATCCGATCAGGGAATTAGGTAACGAGGAATACAAATCCAATCTGATGGATTCCCTTAAAAAAGGGAACCTGCAATCTGCCACGTTTCAGATCAACGGTGCGGAGCAAAAACAATACATCGAAGCTAACCCTCAATTCAAGACAATCAACATATATGATAGCAGTATGCAAAGGGTTGATAACAGACAGGCGAAAAAAGAACAGCAGTCTGAAGGTGAAAGCCAGTCAGCTAAACAAGACGGTAAAAAGGAAAGGCAGACACCTGCTGAAGATGATGGCCCTGAGATACCGAAGGCATCTAAGAAAAGGA
>QFQQ01000123.1 GCA_003243445.1 Citrobacter freundii | reverse complement strand
AGGTAGAAAAGGGCGGTGTAAAGCAATTCGAGCATAATGGTAGCTGACTTATGAATGTGCTGGGGATTCTATGTATTTAGCTGTGGCTTTACCAATACTTTTCCTATTTTTAAATTAAATAGCGCCCTTTGTGGGAACTGCCAATGGGAACAACATCTTTTGCATCTTTACGTTTTCTGTTGAAATTTTCAGGTTTAGTCGAGATATAGTGCTAAAACTCAAAAACATGTAACATATCAACATATTGATTTAAAAGAATAAAGAACATTATTTGTGCAAAGATTATTCGAGTCGGAACATGGCAAAAGAAGTGATACACTAGCACGTAAAAATCAGTGCGATATCAGTAATCAGGTAGCTGTTGAGCCTGGGGCGGTAGCGTGCTTTTTTCTGCTTAACTTAACCAGACAATCACAACAAAAGAGTCGCTTGTGGAAAAGCAATTTCGAAAAATCCTGGTCATAAAAATGCGTTTTCACGGAGATATGTTGTTAACAACTCCTGTTATTAGTACGCTAAAGCAGAATTATCCTGACGCTAAAATCGATGTGCTGCTTTACCAGGATACGATCCCAATTTTATCTGAAAACCCTGAAATTAATGCACTTTATGGGATCAGTAATAAGGGGGTAAAAACCACAGATAAGATTAAAAATGCCCTTTCGCTGATCAAAACTTTGCGCGCCAACCAGTATGATCTTGTCGTCAATCTCACCGATCAGTGGATGGTTGCAGTCATTGTTCGTTGTCTTTCTGCTCGTGTGAAAATCTCACAGCTTTATGGCCACCGACAGCATGGTTTTTGGAAAAATAGTTTCACACAATTAGCACCTATTCATGGTGCTCATATTGTTGAGCGTAATTTATCTGTGCTGGAGCCTTTAGGTATCACTGATTTTTATCAAGATACTACTATGAGCTATGCTCCCGAGCACTGGCAGAAAATTCATAAAAATTTGGATACCTTGGGAATTAAAGGGCGCTATGTGGTTATTCAGCCAACCGCAAGACAGCAATTTAAATGCTGGGATAACGACAAATTTTCTCGTGTAATTGATGCACTACATCGTCGTGGATACAAGGTTATTCTGACGTCAGGCCCTTCGGCAGATGACCTGGCTTGTGTGGAAGAAATTGCACAGGCATGCGAAACCCGGCCCGTTACGGAACTTGCTGGCAAAACCACTTTCCCCGAGTTGGGAGCATTGATTGACCATGCGGATCTCTTCATTGGCGTCGATTCTGCGCCTGGTCATATTGCTGCAGCGGTAAAAACGCCAGTGATTTGCCTGTTTGGTGCCACCGATCATATTTTCTGGCGTCCCTGGACTGACGATATTATTCAGTTTTGGGCAGGCAATTATCAACCTATGCCACAGAGAAACGAGCTCGATCGGAATAACAGATATCTTTCCGTTATTCCCGCCGAAGATGTGATTGCTGCTACGGAAAAAATGTTACCGCAAAATGTGCAAACCGACATCCGAGATGTACCGCTATGATCGTCGCTTTCTGTTTATATAAATATTTCCCGTTTGGTGGCTTGCAGCGGGATTTTATGCGAATTGCTCAAACTGTTGCCGCCCGCGGACACCACGTTCGGATCTACACTCAGTTTTGGGAAGGGGAATGCCCTGATGTTTTTGAATTGATTCGGGTTCCGGTTAAATCGCGAACGAATCATGGTCGTAATGCTGAGTATTATTCATGGGTACAAGTGCACTTACGTGAACATCCTGTCGATCGCGTTGTGGGGTTTAATAAAATGCCGGGGCTGGACGTTTACTATGCTGCAGACGTCTGCTATGCCGAGAAAGTGGCACAAGAAAAAGGTTTTTTCTACCGTCTAACGTCACGTTATCGTCACTATGCTGCTTTTGAACGCGCGACGTTTGCGCAGGGTAAACCGACACAGCTATTAATGCTAACTGACAAACAGATTGCTGATTTCCAGAAGCATTATCAGACCGAGGCTGGGCGTTTTCATATTCTCCCTCCGGGAATTTATCCGGACAGAAAATATAGCCAACAGATCCCAAATAGCCGTGAAGTTTATCGCCAGAAAAACGGCATAACGGAGCAGCAGAATTTATTGCTGCAGGTGGGGTCTGATTTTACCCGCAAAGGGGTTGACCGTTCTATTGAGGCGTTGGCATCCCTGCCCGAAATGTTGCGGCATAATACGTTGTTGTTCATTGTTGGGCAGGATAAACCGCGAAAATTTGGAGTGTTGGCGGAAAAGCATGGAGTTCAGGCTAATGTCCATTTTTTCTCTGGGCGGAATGATGTCGCAGAATTAATGGCTGCTGCCGATTTGCTCTTGCATCCAGCGTACCAGGAGGCTGCGGGTATTGTGCTTCTGGAGGCAATTACTGCGGGGTTGCCAGTTTTGACATCGTCGGTATGTGGATATGCGCACTATATTGAGGATGCAAATTGTGGTGTGGTAATTGAAGAGCCCTTCCGGCAGGACATGTTAAACAAGGTTTTATGTGAAGCGCTGACGCAACCTTCATTGCGTGCTGCGTGGGCAGAAAATGCACGGCATTATGCGGATACACAGGATTTGTATAGTTTGCCGGAAAAAGCGGCAGACCTCATTACAGGTGGTTTGAATGGTTGAGTTGAAAGAGCCGTTGACCACACTTTGGCGCGGCAAAGATGCTTTTGAGGAAGTCAAAACATTGCAGGGTGAAGTATTCAGAGAGCTGGAAACTCGCCGAACTTTGCGATTTGAACTAGCTGAAAGAAGCTATTTCCTCAAATGGCATCGGGGTACTTCTCTTAAAGAGATCGTGAAAAATCTGCTCTCTTTTCGCATGCCTGTTTTAGGTGCGGATCGAGAGTGGAATGCTATTCACCGGCTTAGTAATTTAGGCGTAGATACGATGCATGGCGTTGGTTTTGGCGAAAAGGGGTTGAATCCTCTGACCAGAACGTCGTTCATTATTACAGAGGATCTGACGCCAACGATTAGTCTGGAAGATTATTGTGCCGATTGGGCGATGAATCCTCCTGATATCAAAGTGAAGCGGATAATTATAAATCGTGTCGCCACGATGGTCCGTAAGATGCACGCAGGAGGGATTAACCATCGTGATTGCTATATTTGTCATTTCCTACTGCATTTACCCTTCACTGGTTATGAGGATGATTTAAAGATTTCTATTATTGACCTGCATCGTGCTCAGATTCGCAGTAAGGTTCCTCGCCGCTGGCGAGATAAAGACCTGATAGGGCTCTATTTTTCATCAATGAATATTGGTTTGACGCAGCGCGATATTTTCCGGTTTATGAAAACTTACTTTGGCATATCTCTAAGAAATGTTCTTTCTCGGGAAGAAAAATTGCTGACCCAAACAGAGATGAAAGCTGAAAAAATTCGTGAACGTACACAACGAAAATCTCTTTAAAATATAATAAACTAACTTTATGAAAATAACATTCGTCGGTGAAGCTGTTTCCGGATTCGGTGGAATGGAGACAGTAATTAAAAATGTCATCAGTACTCTTCAGACCAAATCACAGCCTGATGAGTGCAGTGTTTTCTTTTTTTGTCGAAATGATAAAATGGATAAAAATTGGTTGCGTGGAATTAATGTCGAATACTCTCTCTCCAGGCAAAAAATTTCCTTTTTAAGACGGATGAAACAAGTTTCTGATTTTAAAAAATGGCTTAAAAAAAATAATCCTGATGCTGTTATTTGTATCGATGTTTTATCCTGTCTTCTAGTAAATAAGGCCAGATTGAAGTCAGGGGTAAATTTTAAACTTTTTTCATGGCCACATTTTTCTCTTGATCATAAGAAGTATGCTGAGAACATAGTCTATGCCGATCATCATCTGGCAATCAGTTCTGGTATTAAACGGCAGATTATGGCGAGAGGTGTACCAGAAGACTCGGTCAGTCTCATTTACAATCCAATCGCTAGGAAAGAAGAAACAATTCCATCACCAGGTAAAGAAGATGTAACAACCTTCCTCTATATCGGCCGTATGAAATTTGAAGGACAGAAGCGAATAAAAGATTTACTTGATGGGCTTTCTAATGCGAACGGAAAATGGAAGCTTCATGTCATCGGTGATGGTTCAGATTTTATTAAGTGCCAGAGTTATGCTAAGGAGCTTAAAATTGATAATCATATTACTTGGCACGGTTGGCAATCGGATCCCTGGGCTCTGGTAAAAAATGAGATAAAATATGTTAGTGCATTATTACTAACATCATCCTTTGAAGGATTCCCTATGACATTGCTAGAGGCTATGTCATATGGCATACCATGCATCAGTTCTGATTGTGAGTCTGGTCCTGAAGATATAATAAAGAATGGTATAAATGGTTTTTTATATTCACCGGGTAACCTAACTGAATTTACTATGCTATTAAATAAAATTATTTCTGAACCTCTTACTATATCTGCGAAAGAAATCAAAGAATCAATGTTTGAATTTTATGATTCTGTATATTATAAAAATATGAATGAGACCATCTTATCTGTAGTCCATAAAAGTGAGAAGTAAATCGTATGTGCTTAAATGATAATAGATTTATCCTTTCTCAAATAGATTATAATTATTCTGGATATGATGAGACGGAATGTTTTAATGTCTGTTATGGATTGGACAAAAATTTCTTATTTGGATGTGGTGTATCTATTGCCTCAATTTTGATTAATAATCCACAAGAAAAACTTGCTTTTCATGTATTCACGGACTATTTTTCAACGGATTTTCGTGAAGAATTTGAAATGTTGGCCAAAAAATACAAAACTCGTATTTTTATATACTTAATAAACGGAGATACGCTAAAAACACTCCCTAGTACAAGAAGTTGGTCTTATGCGATCTATTTTCGGTTTATTATTGCTGATTATTTTTCTGATAAACTTGATAGGATTCTGTATCTTGATGCTGATATTGTCTGTAAAGGAAGCATTCAAGAGTTAATTGACTTCAACTTTGATCCTGATGATATTGCTGCTGTTGTTGCTGAGGGCGATGAAAAATGGTGGAAACGGAGGGCAGAGCATTTATCAACACCGGGTCTAGTTGATGGGTATTTTAATTCCGGTTTTCTTTTAATTCAGCCACCTGTTTGGGCTGCTCAAAGAATATCCTCAAATGCTATTGAACTGTTGAATGATCAAGAAATAACGAACAAAATTACACATTTTGATCAGGATGTTTTGAATATTTTGCTAACGGGTAAAATCAAATTTATAGATAGGAAATTTAATACTCAATATAGTATTAACTACGAATTGAAAGACATTACTGTAAACCCGGTACGAAATTCAACTGTGCTTGTACACTATATCGGGCCAACGAAGCCTTGGCATTCATGGGGAGATTATCCTGTCTCAAGTTTTTTCTATCAGGCAAAAGATGCTTCACCGTGGCAGAATACAAAACTTTTTGAACCTCAAAATACAGTGCAAAGTAGGTATGCAGCTAAGCATTTTTTGAAACAGAAAAAATTTACTCAAGCATTTCTCTGTTGGGGAAAATACTATGCCTATAAAGTAAAAGCAATCATCAAGTAATTTGGTAGTCTCAAATCCAACGATTTGCTTGATTTCTTTTGGGTGGAAAATATGGATGTATTAACACAATATATTAAGAAAGAGTATTCATTTACTAATAATAATCTATTACGGGTTCAAGATGGTTACTTTAACATTGCATATGGTACAGATGCTAATTACCAGATGGGAGCTGCAATTTCCATAGCATCTATTCTCGAAAATAATAAAAAAAGAAAACGAAATTATTGTTTCCATGTTTTTACTAATACTATATCAGAAGAATACGCTAGGCGCTTGAAGTTAATTTCGGAGCAGTTTGATGCCGTCATTAATATTTATACGATTGATGAGAGAGTTCTCGGTAAATTGCCAGTAAGTGCAATATGGCCATTGTCAATATATTACCGGTTATTGGCATTTGATTATCTATCTCAAAGTATGAATGCGCTCCTCTATCTTGATTCTGATGTAATTTGTAAAAATGAACTGACAGAGTTAGAGGAGTTGTATTTAGGCGATAAGTTTGCCGCTGTTATCCCTGATATTGAATCTACGCAGAAACGGAACCAGCAGCGATTGAATATTGATTTTCAAGGTAAATATTTTAATTCAGGTGTTATTCTTGCTAACTTGCAGCAGTGGAAAGAAAAAAATATCTCAGATCAAATATTTTCTCTAATTAGAAATGAGGGGAATAATTTAAAATATCCTGATCAAGATGCATTAAATATAATTTTCCGCGGGCGGTTGGTCTATCTCGATAGAATATATAATTCAATTTATCCGTTGAAGTCTGAGTTTGAAAAAAAAGATAAAAGTAATTATAAAAAATACATTACAGAAAAAACCGTCTTTATTCATTATACAGGTGTCACGAAACCATGGCATGAATGGGGAGCATATGACGCCTCAAGTTATTTCCGGACTGTTTATGAGTTAACACCATGGAAAAATGACAGGTATTTGAAGGCAAAGACGAAACCTGAATATAAAGAAGAGTATAAGCACTATATATATCAAAGGAGTTATATAAAAGCTTTATGTTCATTGTTTCTATATCAAAAAATTAAGATTTTTAATTAGGCTGTAATGCAGTGAATACTATACCTATGAATAATAACTTTCCTATTTTTATCATTTCTCTTAAGAATGATGTTGAGCGAAGAGAAAATATCTCGAGGCTTCTTGCCAATGTAAATATTGGCTATGAATTCTTTGATGCAATTGATTACCGGAGCGAATTATTTCAAGATAAAAAAAGGAACGTCCCTATTAACTCAGGGAAAGTATATGGTGAGATGACTGAACCAGAAATGGCTTGTACATTAAGCCATCTCAGTGTGTATCAAAAAATATTAGATAACAATTTCAAGTGGGCTCTTATACTTGAAGATGATGTCTCATTTGATTCCAGGTTGGCTGCTGTGGTACACACACTTTCTCAATCAACGGATATACTTAAGAATGGTTGCTCATATGTACTTGGTGGTCAACAGGGAACTTCTGACCATCAGCTTTTTGGTTTAAGTTTACTTAATGTTTCAAAGATTGGACCTGTTAATTTTCGGAAGGCAACATATAAGAAGCACAAAGTAACGCGGACGTGCTGTTATATTGTTGATAGACAATACTGTCAACGAGCTTTATTATTACTCTCCACCCATGGCTTTTATTTGGTCGATGATAGAAAAATTCTATTAGATAATGGTGTGATGAATGATATTTATTTTTGTGATATAGTTTCTCATCCCTTGGTTAACTCATTGAACTCACATCTGGAAAATAGTCGTATTAATAAAAAAAACCAAACTAAAGTAAAAAAAAGAAACTATTTAATTTCCAAATTGCTATTGTGGCGATATAAGTTTAGGGTGTTACTTGGTTGCTTTATATAATAAAAAGCCAGGATTTTATAATTCTGGCTTTTTTTGTTAGATTTTTTCTTTTTTATTAACTAGTGAGCATATTAATGTTAATGTTAATAACCATGCGAGTGGTACTGGGACTGCGTATGTCAAAATGTCACTTAATCCATATAATACTATTGCCACCACATAAGTATACATCATCGGTATATTTTTCTTGTGTATGAATGTAATTATAGAGATTAAGAATAGGATATTCAATATTACGCCTAACCAACCAGTGGTTGATAGTGTATCAATTATCTGATTATGAAGATGAATGTTAAGAAATAACAGTGCTCCAGATAGTTCCTTATTATTTTCGACAATTTTTTTGATTTTATATCCTCGTTCTTCAAGCGATTGTCCTGTGAAGTTATTGTACGAGGATTCGATACCCGTTTTATACATCGCAAAGCGAGCTCCCACAGACGTCACTGTGTTATTCTCATGGTATTGCTCTATGTCTGACTTTAAATTGTTCACCCTTTCAATAATTGGCTTATATAATAATACACTGGAGAACATCGCAAGTACAATAATAGAGAAGATACTGGTTTTTCTTGCTTTTACACTGTGTCTTTTTAGCTCATTCCAAAAAATAAAGATAATAACTAATGGATATATAATAATTCCTGCTCTTGTGCCTGTTGCAGAAATAGCAATGAAGTTTGCAAAGCTAAAAATTATAAGCAGTGGTAATCTAAATTTTGTGACAAGCGTTGATATCGCGATTAATGCATACAATGAAATAAAAGTAATTGTATATGCTGCACCTGTTGCATTTGGTCCATACGCCAATGATAAAGTTGCTCTGCTTTCATTAAGGATGAAAAATTGATAGTACGCATATACTATATATATCAGATTAACTAATAGAGCGATGAAAAGATGAATATTTTTCATTATCTTTTCTGAGCGATCTCTTATACTGGTCACGACAGGAATTGTAAATGCTGTAAATAACCCTGCCAGACTCCAGTCTCGATAGTTCATATAAGCACCTACATATTCTGAATCTGGTGTTTTATATATCCTGAACCATAAAAATGACAAAATTGACAGGGCTAAGAGACTGAGTGCTATATATCTATGTTCTGATTTTAAATATTTATTTGGCGAAATTATGATAGCTAGTAATGCAATTTCTCCAGCAATTCTTAGCGATTTTAAGGCAAAGCCTTGCTCAAATGGTAAAAGCAATAACGCAAGGAAACATAATCCCATTGTTATTGAATACATTATGCTATCGGCGTTATTTCTATTTATCATAAAAAAGATGATCCACAATTTATTAAATGCATATATTTGTTTTTATTATGTCCAGTATATCTTGAGATGGGATATCTTCAAGGTCATGCGATGATGAAATACATGCTATCTGATTCTTCCCATATCCACCAATCAATCCCGGGTCTGTCGGGCCAGCGGCGGTTAAATGGCTGAGACCTGTATCAACCGACACCACAAATTTTGCTCCCGCCAGGATGCGAGCAACCTCTTCCAGACTCATCCGCGGCAGGACATCGACGTAAGGAAAACCTTCCGCCAGCCTTTTGGCGCGCTCTTCTTCATGAGGGGCGCCCCAGGGGAGTTTAATACGGATGCCCGTATTATTTAACAGCCCAATCAGCTCCCGCCAGTTGGCTTCTGGCCAGTGCTTATCATCACGTGTTGTGGCATGCAGAAATACGGCATATTGGCCTGTATCAGCATTACATTCATTCACAAAATGCTGAGCGATAGCGTAATCACCCTGCGACTGCGGTTTGGCATATCCCAGACTTTTGGCGAACAATTCACGCGTACGTTCTACCGCATGCTGCTGTTTAGCAATGTGATGTTTGCGATTATAAAACAGGCTAGCCAGCGGCTCGCGGGCCGTACTCCAGTCCATACCATGCTTGACGCCACGTGCCAGACGCGTCACCAACGCCGCACTTTTAACCAGACCCTGCGCATCAATTATCGCGTCATACTGCTGCAAACGTACCGCATCGCGAAACGCTTTACGCTCGGCTTTAATCGGCGCTGAAAACCAGGCTTTACGCCAGCGGCGAATCGCCACTGGGATGACCCGGTCAACGGCTGCATGCCAGGAAGGGATCTGCGCGAATCCTTCTTCCACCACCCAATCAAATTGAATACCCGGAATAGCCTGCTGCGCATCGGTTAATGCGGGCAACGTATGCAGTACATCGCCCATAGACGACGTTTTAACGATCAGAACCCGCATCCGTCAGGCTTCCTCTTGTAACAACAGGTCGTTGAGTTCTTCCAGTACACGCTGGGGTGTGATGTCAATCAGGCTTTGGTGATAGCCTTCTGCCGCATCGCCCTTGCGCACTTTGTGATAGCCCGTAATCAGACGAATGACCCGCGCTTTGTGCGACAACGGCGGGGTAAAGTCCGGACTACTTGGGCCATACAACGCTACCAGAGGTCGATTCAACGCTGCGGCAACGTGCATTAATCCAGAGTCGTTGGTGACGACCGCTTTGCAGGCGGCAAGCAGAATAACAGCCTGCTCCAGCTGCGTTTCGCCCGCCAGATTACGACACCAGGCCTGCTGCTCAACGCTTAACGTTGCCAGGATTTCATTTCCAGCTTCATGATCTTTTGCCGAGCCAAACAGCACAATCTGATGACCTTCGTCGATCAGCTGTTTTGCCAGTTCAGCATAATGGTAGTGTGGCCAGCGTTTCGCCGGACCAAATTCCGCACCCGGGCAAAAACCGATGATGGGGCGTTCGGCAGAAAGGGAGAACTGGCTACAGGTCAGAGACTTTTCACCTTCGCTGACCTGCAACTGTGGCCACAGCAGAGGTTGCGGCAAATCTTTAGCCGACAGCATGACGCCTTTATCGTAGGCCAGGGCCACATAGCGTTCGACCATCAGCGGCCATGCGTCTTTATCCAGCACGCGCGCATCGTTGAGCAGGCCGTAGCGCATTTCACCACGCCAACCGGTACGATGCGGAATACCTGCAAAAAAGGGCACCAGCGCGGATTTAAACGAGTTAGGCAGCACATAAGCGCGGTCATAGCGCCTCTCACGCAGGCTATGACCGAGCTTACGCCGTTCACCAATTTCCAGAGCGCCATGCCCAAGCGGCATCGCGATCGCTTCATTGACTTCCGGCATCCGCGATAA
>QFQQ01000297.1 GCA_003243445.1 Citrobacter freundii | reverse complement strand
GCGGCTGCGTGATCGGATCGAACTGGGGCTTTGTGCCGGAGCTGGTGCAAAACGATGTCAACGGCCTGCTGCTGCCCGACAGCGACGACGCCTGGATAGGCGCCATCCGCCAGCTGCGCGACGACCCGGCCCGGCGCCAGCGCTACGGCCGGGCCGCGCGCGAGACGGGCAAGCGCTTTCACATCTCCAACGTGGCCCCGCGCTTCATGGACCTGTTCCGCCTGGCCATGGCGCGGCGCAAGGCCGCCCCGCTGATGCTGGAGTGAGGTGCCGCACCGGCCCGGGCCAGGGCCGGTATCGGTCCAGGCCTCAGGCCCGCGCCCGCAGGAAAAATCCCGTGCCCATGCCGGTCTCGGCGGCCGACACCTCGGCTCCACCAGACACGGCTGAGGCCGCCACAAGGGCAGACATGCGCTCCATGCCGCTCCAGCTCAGGGCCATGTCCAGCTCGTCGCCGTCCTGCACCTCGGTCGCCTCCAGCACCTCCAGCACGTCTTCCACGCGCACCACCTGGTCCAGCAGGCCATGCAGCGAGGGCCGGGCGATGAAGAAGCCCTGCGCGCCATGGGCTCCCGCCAGCGCCACGGCCTCCAGGCCCTGGGCGGACTCGATGCCTTCCACGATCACGCAGGCGCCCCGGTCGGCGCACAGGCTGACCAGGCCCTGCATCATCCGGGCCGAAGGCCGGGCCTGCAGGCTCTGGTCCAGCACGGACTTGTCGATCTTGACGATGTTGGCGCGCAGCTTGCCCAGAATGTCCAGGCCGCCGCGCCGGGGCACGATGTCGTCCAGCGCCACGCGCACGCCCAGGATCTGCAGGTGCCGCACCAGGCCCAGCGCGGCCTTCTCGCAGGGGAAGGCGCCGGTCTCGGTGATCTCCAGCACCAGGCGCTGGGCGATCTCGGGCCGGTCCTCCAGGTAGTCGAACACGCCATCCCACCAGGCGTCGTCGCAGAACGAGGCGGCCGACAGATTGCAGCCCAGGCTGTGGCCGGTCTCCATCTCCAGCGCGCCTATCACCGACCACAGCACGCTGCGGTCCAGCCGTGCGGCCAGGCCCAGGCGCTCCAGCGCCTCGATGGCATGGGGCACGGCATAGTTGTCGTAGGCAGAGAACACGCTGCGGCGCAGCAGGCACTCGTGGTA
>QFQQ01000296.1 GCA_003243445.1 Citrobacter freundii | reverse complement strand
GTGCCGGCCAAGCTGGTCAACAAGTAGAGGCACCAACGCCGCACGACCACACGACCACACGACCACACGACCACACGACCACACGACCACACGACCGTGCGGTAGCGGTGCGCAGTCGCTAAGATCAGCGCACCTGCCGCCCCCGACCCCGAGACCTGCCAACGCATGGAACCCAGCACCGCTTCCAGTCCTTCCGCCAGCACCGCCGTTGCCGGCAATGCCGCCCGCGTGATCCGCGAGTGGATCGAGGGCGGCGTGTATCCGGTGGGCGCGCTGCTGCCGTCGCAGCGCGACCTGTCGGAGCAACTGGGCATCAGTCGGACCTCGCTGCGCGAGGCGCTGTCCACGCTGCAGGGGCTGGGCTTGGTCGTGGCCCGGCCCGGCAAGGGCATGTACGTGACCGAGGCCACCGACGCCCCGGCCTCTGCCGCAGAGGCCTGGCGCTTTGCCGACTCGCATGCGCTCACCGATGTCTATCAGCTGCGCTATGCGCTGGAGGGCTTTGTCGCACGCCTGGCCGCCCTGGTGGTGCAGCCCGAAGACGTGGCGGCCCTGCAGGCCAACCTGCAGGCCATGCAGCAGAGCATCGAGCTGGCCGATTTCGTGCAGGCCACGCGCCTGGATTTCGAGTTTCACCTGCAGATCGCCACCATCTCGGGCAACCATGCGATTGCCGACGTGCTGCGCGGCAGCGGCGAGGTCATGCAGGAAAGCCAGCGCCTGCCGTATTACAAGCGCGGCGCGCGCCATGCGACCGCCGAGGAGCATGCCGCCATCATCGAGGCCCTGTCCCAGGGCCGGCCCGAACTGGCGCAGCAGGCCATGGCCACGCACATCGTGCAGGCTGCCCAGCGCGCGGGCGTGCACTTTCCCACCGGCCTGTAGGCGCGCCGGCACGAGCCCGATCGGCCGGGTTTTTGGCCTTACCATCCTTGGCGCAACGCATTTTTTCCCCTCTCTACAGACCGCCACGGATGCCGATCCATGACAAGCCAAGGAAATGAACTCTGCATACTGGCAGACGCCCTCGCTGCGCAGCGCGAAGGACTCTTGCAGACATGGCGCAAGGCCGTCAGGCGGGACCCGGCACTGACCGCCGGCGAGGCGCTTCCCCGCACCCAGTTGAACGATCACATTCCGGCCGTGCTGGCCGCGTT
>QFQQ01000122.1 GCA_003243445.1 Citrobacter freundii | reverse complement strand
CGCAGATACGCAGATGACTCCCTTGTTTAACACACCATCTGCGCATCTGCGTGTTTTATATCTGCGTAAATCTGCGGGAGCTTACGCCAATCATTCCAAAATCCGCCTCATTTTAATCTTCGGCAGCGCTCCCACCTGCAGCGGGAACTTCTCCACCGTCACATATCCCGGATCCAAACCAAAACCTTTTTCTTCCGACAGGCTGATATCCTTCAGCCAGAAATGCAACCGCATGATCACGCGTTCCATCCATGGCAATTCACTATCCTGGCTAAGATATTTCTCCATTACCATAAATTGAAAATCGCCTACCACATTGGAGCTGGACAAACTTTCATATCTGCTGATGATATTTACTTCTTTATTCGCTACCAAATCTTCCACCACTTTCCTGAACATCAGGTTGATCCTCGTTTCCACTTTAAACCCAAGCCTGAAATCGATCCGGATGATATCATTCGGAATGATATGCTCCACTTTATATTCGGATGTATAAGGATCATCCAATGTGTCTACATGCACGAACCAATAAATATCCGCACGTTTCGGCTTCCTGTTAAGAATGGAATAAATGATCTTATGCTCTATCTCTTTTGGATTGTCCGCACTGGTCAGATACACCAGGTGCGTTGCATATTTAGGAACAGCTTTATCTCCACTCAGCTCCTGTAGTTTAGGCAGGTAGTGGTCCAGCCGTACGAATTCAACATACCTGTTCTTGATCTTACGCGCCCTGTACCAGATGAACATCACAAGGAATAACAAACCGGCTACCAGTAACGCTACATATCCTCCATGCGGAAACTTCTGTACGTTACCAAACAAAAAGCTGAATTCGATCGTAAGAAACACCGCGAGATACAGGTAGATCAGCCATGCATTTACGCGTTTAAAGACAAGATAGTTTGAGAATAAAATGGATGTCGCGATCATACACAGCGTGATCGCCAGGCCATACGCCGCTTCCATGTTTGAAGCTTTCTGGAAATAAAGGACAATGCCGATACACCCCGCAAACAACACGCCATTGATCGCGGGAATATACAATTGTCCCCTTGCCTCGGTTGGATATTGAATACGAAGCTTTGGCCACAGATTCATCCGCATTGCTTCCGCGATCAATGTAAACGATCCGGAGATCAATGCCTGGCTGGCAATGATGGCCGCGACCGTTGCGATCGCAATACCAAAATACAGGAACCATCCCGGCATTACACCATAAAACGGATTGAATCCTTTATTGATCATTTCACCTGTAATGACCTGGCCTTTGTACACACTCAGCAACCATGCTCCCTGGCCAAGATAATTGATGATCAGGCAGGTCTTTACAAACACCCAGGAATGACGGATATTCCATTTACCGCAATGCCCCAGATCAGAATACAGCGCTTCCGCACCCGTTGTACATAAAAATACACCGCCAAGAATATAGAAGCCATTCGGATACTGCGTCAGCAACCTGATACCATAATACGGGTTAAACGCCTTGAAGATGCTGAGATCGTCAGCAATGTGTATCAAACCGAGGATGGCAAGCATAACAAACCAACAGGCCATTACAGGCCCGAAGAACCGTCCGATAAAAGCAGTACCAAACTGTTGTATAAAGAACAATACAGCCAGGATCCCGATCACTATATAAACAACGCTGCGCTGGCTGATATCCGATAAGACCGGGATCTGCTTCAAACCTTCCACGGCAGATGTTACCGAGATCGGCGGCGTGATCATACCATCCGCCAACAAGGCTGCTCCGCCGATCATGGCCGGTATCACCAGCCACTTTTTTCTCCTCCTGACAAGTGCGAATAAAGAGAAGATCCCGCCTTCACCGCGGTTATCTGCATTAAGCGTTAATACAACGTACTTGATAGTGGTTTGAAGCGTCAGCGTCCAGATGATAAGGGACAGTGAACCGATCACCAGTTCATCGCTGATGCGTTTACCACTCATGATCGCGTTCAATACGTACAAAGGGGAAGTACCGATATCTCCATAAATGATCCCAAGCGCGATCAGCAGACCCGCCAGGGATACTTTGTGTTTCAATGACATGAATTGCGGTGTATTGGGAGCGCAAAATTAGATCAGCGGATCTGAAGATGGGAGTAAAACGGAGATGCAGGGGGAAATCTTTATAAAATCTTTATACGGGAGAGCGAGGGAGGATGTTCGATGATCGATGTTAGATGGTCGATGGTCGGGCTTCGCGGTTCGACATCTCATTATTGCTCAGACCATTTCCTCTTATTTTCAGAATCGCTGACCGGTCATTACTTATCAAAACGCGAAGCCCGACCATCGACCATCGAACACCCAACATCGCTTCCATAACATACCTTTGCCCCGCATGACTACCTCTATCAGACCAGAACAGCCCAAAAGCCAGCTGCGGCAATGCCTCCTCAGCATTGGCATAGTGCTGGCTGTGTCTGGACTGTGTTCGCTGATTGAAGCGTACGTGGGGTACAGGGTCATCGCTTTTATCCTGTTGCTGACGGTTTCTGCGCTTGCCGTTATGTTCGATATCCTGCCGGTACTTATCGCAGCAAGCATGAGCGCATTCATCTGGTTCTTTGCTTTTATTCCACCAAGGTTTTCGTTTAAGATAAGAGCAGAAGAAGATATCATTTTGCTGCTGATGTATTTTGTGATCGCAATGATCAATAGCGTGCTGATGTTCAGGATCCGCCTGATCGAAAAAAAAGCAAGAAAAAAAGAAGAGCGGATAGAGAAACTGCAAGTATATGAAACATTGCTTAATTCTCTGTCGCACGAACTGAAAACTCCAATCGCTACTATCATCGCCGCTACGGATAATCTGCAGACCGATCAATTCTCACCAAAGGGCTCACACCATGAAGAACTGGTAAGCGAGATCTCCAGAGCCGCAATGCGATTGAATCAGCAGGTAGAGAACCTGCTGAACATGTCACGTCTTGATTCAGGCTTTGTAAAACTGAAACTGGATTGGTATGATGTGAATGAACTGGTTTATGATGCTGTCAAAAAGATCGAAGAGTACAAACCTGCACAACGGATCAATATTCATATAAAACCAGACCTGCCATTGATACGAACCGACAAGATGATGATCGGGCAGATCCTGTACAACCTGCTCAATAATGCCAGATTGCATACGCCGCCCGGAACGCTGATCGATATTACGGTCCTGCTTCAGGCAGATATGCTGGAGCTGACGGTGGAAGACAATGCAACAGGTTTTCCACCGGAAGAAATAGAAAATGTGTTTGATAAATTCTACCGGTTAAAACAAACAGGCGCTGCGGGTACCGGCCTTGGCTTATCGATCGTAAAAGGATTTGTGGAGGTATTACATGGTCATCTTTCTTTAACGAACCGCAGTGGCGGCGGGGCCAGGTTCCTCATCCGGATCCCGGTTAAAACATCAACCCTTAGTTTGCCATTATGAACAAAGCTGAAATACTGATCATAGATGATGAGCCTCAGTTGCGCAGGATGCTTGGCCTTACCCTCCGCAATAACCAATACTCCGTCACGGAAGCCGGCACTGCCCGCGAAGGATCGATCATTGCATCCAACCATCCACCGGATCTTATCCTGCTGGACCTTGGCCTTCCCGATCAGCCCGGCCTCGATCTGCTGGACGATCTGCGTAAATGGTATACCGGTCCGGTGATCATCATCTCCGTGGAAAATGATGAAGACGTTATCATCCGCGCGCTTGATAAAGGCGCAAATGACTACGCTACCAAACCCTTCCGCATGGGCGAGCTGCTCGCGCGGATCCGGTCTGCACTACGCTCCAGCTTCACGGAAGAAACCGAAATGAAGATCGATGCGGCGGATCTGCAGATAGATCTGTCGAACAGAACAGTAAAGAAAAAAGGAGAATTCATCAAGCTGACAGCTACCGAGTACAACCTGCTTGCACTCTTTGCCCGCAATGATGGAAAGGTTTTAACCCACCAATTTTTACTTCGTGCGATCTGGGGTCCGGGATTTATCAATCAGTCACAATACCTGCGGGTGTTCATCGCCCAGATCAGGAAGAAGATTGAAGATGATCCGAACAGACCAGTGTTCCTGATCACGGAATCAGGGATTGGATACAGGTTTGTGAGTGGACGCTGAAGAGAATGAAGAGACAGCAGTCCGCGCGGGAACGAGGTTCAAAAGTAAAGATCGGTCTCTGCACGCAGGATGATCTTGTTTAGTAATAAACTTCAAACAGGTTGGTTGATCAGGACAATCTCAAAAACCGCAGATCCACGCTTGTGGTCTTTGGCAGGATCTCATACATGATCTGTCCATCCCAACTTACCGTCATTTCAACAAACCAGCCTTCCATGCGCAGCATTTCTACGATCTGCGAATAATCCGGAGAAAAAGCAAGAAGATAAATATCGCCCATCACGGCTTCCTGGTAAAAAGAAACAAGTTGTTGACGAAGCACATCCATATCAGGAGCAGGAGAATGTAGTGAATACACTGGCAGGATCGGTTCCGGATTGTTGAATCCACGGAAGAAAATCCACTGAAAAAATCTACGCCATCTTTTCATGCAGCAAGTTTTGAAAAAGTGAATCAGTAAAATAAAAGGGGAACGGCCGTAGTTTTTTATAGAAAATATGGTCAGGTAAGATAATACAAAAGTTCTTATTAGTGTCATTAATACACAAATAAAAATCCACAGTTTCTGCCGTGGGAGTTAACAAATAAATAAGTGATTCATTTGCAATGATCCGTAATGTGATTAACCATATCCGGGGCTTGCATCCATACCGCCGCGTGTACCGCAGAATGCCGGCTGAAGCCATTTTGTCTTGCGGGAGACCGGACTTTTCAGGATCCCGTATCCGTTGACTCACCCGATCTTTCCATCATTCCCGCCCTATCGTTTTATCTTTTACCGGCAAGACGGGAAGAGCGGGAAGTAAGAAACAAAACACCATATTCATTGATCATGCCCTCTTGTGAAAGGATGGTCATTGGGGAACTTTTCAAATGGCATGTCCGTACATTTTCAGCGGCGCAGAATGCTTATTCAACAAAAAGCAGACTCACCACTGCACGCTCGCCGATCAGCTGCCATTCAAAGATCAGCAATAGATTTTGCCTTATCTTCCGCACGTGAAACAACCTCATCTTTGCAGAATTCCGGATCAGGTCCTGGTATTGATTCTTTCACTTTGTTTTTGTCCGGTAGCGAAGGCGCAGGATGCGGATCCGATCCCTCGCCGGCCATCCTTCATCAGGCGGCAGATCAACAGGGTATTCAATGATACGGCGGCAGATAATCAACCAAGTTTTACTTACTACCCTTCACTCGGTTACTCACCGGAAACAGGTGTGGAAATGGGCGGCTCTATTCTTAAACTTTTCCGTGTAAAAAAAGATCCTGGCAACCGTATGAGCGAGATGAAGGCTACAGGATTCTTCACGTTCAAGGGACAATATGGCGCCATGTTTGAAAATGCGATCTATGGAGATAAGGACAAATGGTTTTTCCTTGGACGCAGCACTATTCAGCGTTTTCCTTTATATTATTATGGGATCGGACCTGATTCAAAACCCGACAACTACGCAGTTGTTGACGCCAACTATATCATCATCCGTCAACGCGTGCTCCGTAAAATAAAGAGCAATTTCTTCATCGGCCCTGAAGTGGATTTTCAAACGTTGTGGAATGGGGCATTCAAGCAGCCTGCTCAACAGCCGCATGCATTGCCTGCGGGCAGCGATGGTTCTACCAATCTTGGACTTGGCCTGACATTGGTATATGATACACGGCACAATGTATTGAACGTTCGCAAAGGCATATTTACAGAGCTTGCTTTCCTGCGCTACTCGCTGGCAAGCGATTTCAGTTTCAATACCATCAATGCTGATCTGCGTTCATTCCATCGCATCAGCAAACGGAATGTATTGGCCTGGCAGGTATATGGAACATTTGTAAACGGTGATCCGCCGTTCAATCAGCTCGCTTTAATGGGCGGAGATATGATGATGCGCGGCTATTACCAGGGACGTTTCCGCGATAAGAACCTGATCGGTACACAAACAGAATTCAGAATGCTGCCATTCGCTTTTCATAAACGCTTCGGAGGGTCATTATTTGCCGGCGCCGCCGTAGTCGGACCAAAGATCGGCGACATGCGTATCAATAACATCCGTTATTCGGGCGGATTTGGTATAAGGTATTTACTGTTTCCGAAGAAAGATATTTTCCTGAGATTAGACATCGGGTTTACTTCGGAAGGGACTGGCTATTATTTTCATAGTGGTGAGTCGTTTTAATATGCCGGATCGTGATATTCAAACTTTGGCAGGGGGCTGCGACCGCTACGGAAAGAAGGCAAGTCCAACTGGAATGCATCCGAAAGAAACCGTCATGAATGCACTTGATAAATAATAACTTATTTGCGATGAACCTCTTTTAATGCATCTGCCGCAAACCGTCTCATTGCGGATGCAAAGTCAGGGTCTATACCCTTTGGTATATAATTGAGCCGGCTCGGATCCGCATTGAAGAGAAATCCATACCATACCAGGCCTGCGAGATAACATCCAGCGTCATTCGCATGATTCGCATCAAATACCAGTTTTTTATTCTTATCCCAACGATAACCTATATTCAAAGAATGCTTTTGCATCGGAAGATCAGGGTAAACAGGGTTCAGATAATCATAAGAAGTATCCTTGACAAATCCCCAGTTTGCATCCGAAGCCACTTTCCAGAACGCGTCGCCAACAGGAATCAATTCGATACCAAGACTATCAGCAACAGTGTGATAAGCTGCGCGGGAAAAAGTCCACATCTCCTTCTGGGTTTGCGTATATCCATGCCCATTGATCCTGCCGAACTCTCGCGCATCGGCACGATAAGCCCAGGTCTGGTGCAATACGATCTTTGCATTCGGCTGTAATTGCTTTATAAAATCATATAGCTTCCTGGCATAAGGCTGATAGGTTCTCACGTCACTGGAAAATGCCGACGCCTGCTGAATGGTAACAACGTCCCAGGTTCCTTCCGACAACAACTGCTTCAACGATTTTCCGTTATAAGCTTTTCCCCTGTTTGAATCCACCATATTTACAGCAACCGAATCCCAATGGCGTTGCAGCGAACATCCGCCGATCTCTGCCCTGCCGATAATCACCGAATGCCCACCCGCCTCGCTCAGCGCAGGAAGAAATCTTGAAGCATTCTGTGAAAAACTGTTGCCGATCAGGAATACGCGCAAAGGCTTTTTATTCTGTCCTGCTGACGGATTTACAATGGCCATCAACAGGCAAGCAGTAATCAGTGTTTGTATAAACGTCTTCTTCATAATTAAAGATATGTCTGCACGTGCACAGATCCTTTTAAAATGGCATAATTAACGAGTCATTTAAATCCACCGCTGCTATCAGGGTCACGAGTACCAAGTTTAAAACACATAGAAGAAAATATGGACCTAGGTTTTGGGCCAGTCATTTAGTGTGTATGGCGACCTGAATACGCTGACCTGCATTCATTTCTTGCGGTCTGGAAGCAATACTTATCACGATCGAAAGTATACCGGATGTTCAAATAAATTATATACTTTTCAGAAAACCCGTCCTAAAGCTATTGATTTTGACAGAACTGTTGACTCTTGACGCCGGCTCAAACCATCCGGAGAATTCTTTGTTATAATGGGGACGAAACAGAGAAGGTCCGTCTTATGTAATTTCATAACAACAAAAAACAGCAGCATGGAAGTAGGAATAGACAGCTTTGCCTCAGCGATGTATGGCAGCCAATCATTGAACAGTGTGGATGCAATGGATCAATTGCTGGAGCGGATGGTGCATGCCGATCAGGTAGGATTGGATGTGTTTGGTATCGGCGAACATCATAAAAAGCAGTTCCTTGATTCCGCCACAGCAGTCATCCTCGCCGCAGCTGCCGCACGGACGAGTAAGATCCGCCTGACCAGTGCGGTCAGTGTATTAAGCACGGCAGACCCCGTTCGTGTATATCAGCAGTTCGCTACGCTCGATCTTGTTTCAAAAGGAAGGGCGGAACTGGTAGTAGGACGTGGTTCTTCGGTGGAAGCATACCCATTGTTTGGATACAACCTGGACGATTATGATGCATTGTTCAGGGAGAAGCTGGATCTGCTGCTGAAGGTCCGCGACAATGAATTTGTTACCTGGTCGGGAAAATTCCGTCCGGCGATCAGCAATCTGCCTGTTTACCCGAGGGCTGTTCAACCCAAACTCCCTGTTTGGCTGGGTGTAGGTGGAACGCCCGAATCGTTTGTACGCGCTGGTCAATTAGGTCTTCCGCTTATGGTGGCCATCATCGGCGGTAACACTTCGAGGTTTCGCCCATTGGTCGATCTGTATCGTGAAGCGGGCCACCGGGCAGGGTTCACACCTGATCAACTGAAAGTGGGATTGCATTCGCCGGGATATGTATCGCTGGATAATGAACAGGCTGAGGCGGAATACTATCCGGGCTATGCAGAACTTTGGACCAAACTTGGCCGTGAACGCGGATGGCCGCCTGTAACAAAAGCACAGTTCGATCATTTAATCAGCCCTTCAGGCGTACTGGTTGTCGGCGGACCTGAACGCGTAGCGGAAAAATTACTGCGTCATAGTGAAGCCCTGGGTGGCATCGACCGGTTCACCTTTCAGATGGATAACGCGGGATTAACGCACGAGCAATTAATGCGCTCGATTGAATTGATCGGGACAAAGGTGATGCCGTTGCTGAAAAAGTAGATGCAGATCGGGTGAACTTAATAAGGATTGTTCATGGCCGACAGGTTAGGCTGAATCATTCTAAGTGGCGTAAAGCCCCGTCTAAAGCTCTCCGCCGCGGCGGACTACCATGTACCCATATCTTTTAAGTAATTCGAATGGCGTAAGGTTCCCTCCTCCGCTTCGCTACGGCGGACACAGCCCGCGGATTTCGCAGATTTGTCTTCCTGCTATCGAAATATCATTTTATAAAGTGAAAATTTCCATGTCAGTATGCGCGGATTACGCAGATGACTGTCTGTTATCAGCAACTAATCTGCGAAATCTGCGTATCCAATAGAGATCCGGACCCGCAGTAAAAATATTTTTCATTAA
>QFQQ01000295.1 GCA_003243445.1 Citrobacter freundii | reverse complement strand
GCACGTCGAACCCGCCTTCGCGCGCATCCAGCAGGAATTCGGCGATGTAGGGCGTCAGACCTGGATTGACGTAGTCATCATTGCCCCACATCGAGAAGTGGCCATTGGCCACCTGCATCGAGGCCAGGCGACCGAACGCCCCTTCCATGCGCTCGCGGCGCTTCTTCGCGTCGAGGCCATCGATGCCCAACAGCTTCGCGGTGGCGTCATCCAGTTCCAGCGCCGCATAGCCCTTGCTGGTCGTCTGTTCCGCGCAGCCATACGGATACTCCAGCGCGCCCTTCAAGGCACTGGCGAACGGAATCGGCGGCAGCGCACTGACCGTCATGCGTGCCGTCACCGACCCGGACATCAATCCATCCGCGAACCCCGCACCCATCTCCACCGGCGACAAGCTGTCCAGCACCTGCGTGCGCGAGCGCAACACGGCCGGCCAACCCGCCCGCACCGGAACGTCGTAGCGGCGGTCTACCTTGAAGCCGTTGCCCTCCACGCGAACGCGGACCTGTGCCGTCGTGTAGCCCTCGCCTGCGGTGATCGGGAACGTCAGCGTGCGCTTGGCATCGATGGCGAGGTCGGTGCTGCGGTTGCCTTCGCCGATGTTGAGCGGCCCTTCACCGTTTACCAGGACCTTGAACGCACCGGTCTTGCCGGTGAAGTTCTGCACGTCCAGCGTCACCGTGCTCTTGTCGCCCGGCGCGAGCACGCGCGGCAGGCTGGCTTCGGCCACGATCGGCGCACGCACCACGGTCTCGCGGTCGCGGTTGCCGTAGCGTGTGTCGGAATAGACCAACGCCGACACGCGCAGCGTCCCGTTGAAGTCGGGCACCTTCAGCGCGACGCGGGCATTACCCTTGCCATCGAGCTTCACCGGCCCGGAGAACAGGTCCACCGTCTGCACGCGCGCCGTCGGGCGCTTGGCCTGCGGCAACGCTTCCAGCGCCATGTCGCCGCCGAAGCGGATCTTGGCGCTGCCGCCTTCGAAGCTCTCGATCACGCGACCGTAGATGTCGTATGCGTCGACGCCCAGGCGACGCTGGGCGAAGAACTGCGCATTCGCATCCGGGACCGGGAAGCGGGTGATGTTGAGGATGCCCACGTCCACCGCGGACACGGTGACGTGCGCAGTCTGGCCCGCCAGTTCCGGCACGCTGACGCTCGCCCGC
>QFQQ01000294.1 GCA_003243445.1 Citrobacter freundii | reverse complement strand
TCGTCCAGCAACCGACCAAAGACCCTTCTGATGTAGGCCAGCTCATCGTTGCTAAAGGCGTCGCTGCTGTTAAGCCTGCCGTAAGTGCGATTGTAGTTTTGTACAATTTTTACCTGTAAGGCGATTATATCCGCAACCTTTGCATACCGCCTGATTTCCGGGTTCACGGACTTCAAAGAATTTAGGTAATCCGTGTGCAGGTTAAATTCTCCCCTGGTGAAGCCGCCGATAGTGTTCAACCCATCTTTGGCTATGTTGTAGCCCTTTTTAGCATAGCCGATATACACCTGGAGCGCAGCAATTTGCTGAAGCAGGTATTTCTTTTGTGTCTTCTTTTGCTGAAACCATTCTGCAAAAGTTTGTGCTTGCAGGTTACTCCCTGCCGACACAACCAGCAATAGAAACAAGAATATCTTTTTCATACGTTCTGATTTAAGGAAGTCCATATAATTTTTTTACTGCCTGCACTTCGGTCTCAGTTTTGGCACGTTGAAGACTTAGTAAAGTGTTTTGCCTGTTGAACTGCACCAGATCCGAATAATTGACATCTACCTGGTCGGCTGCGTTGTTAATCAGCTCCAGCCTTTTGGCATCGCTCATTTTCGTCGTAAAGGATTTTATGATGAGGCTGATCTGGTCAATGTTCTTCAGGCTTTCGTCGAGAATGCCGGAATACACTTTTTCCATGTACAAAATTTCCTCTGCTGTAAAATGTCTGTCCTGCCGGATCAGCGACCAGGAACGGTTGTATTCATCAACAAGGCGTAGTTGTTTTTTTGTAATATCCCTGATGCGTTGGTAATACGATATAATGGATTTGACTTTAGCCAGTTCCTCATAGTATTTCCGGTATTGCTCTTTTTGCTTTTCTGTCCAATCTGAAATTTCATCCAGTTTCAATTTGGATAGAGTGTTCTCTAAGGTTTTCTGGGCATTTTGCAGCCAGATCGTTTTATTCTGCAATCTCTGAATTTGCAGGTCAATTGCCTTGATCACTTTTTTGACGGCAGCTTTTACTACAACCCAAACCACAGCGTGGCTTTGTTGCGTAGGTGCTACCACCAGTAACATGGTAGCTAACATTGTAATTAACCATATCTTTTTCATGCCTTATAGATTTTTAATAAATAATTCAATCGTTGTCTTTCCCTGCTCCGTCAGTGCTTCGA
>QFQQ01000293.1 GCA_003243445.1 Citrobacter freundii | reverse complement strand
TCGGCGTGCGCACCACGCCGTTCCAGACCTGGACCCGATCGCCGGGCCGGCCCGTGCCACCTGCAAACACGCCATTGCCGCGCCACTGCACCTGCATGCCCGCAGGCGAGCGCAGGCCCGTGACCAGGGCGGGAATCACATAGAAGATGCGCGCCGTGCGGCCGACATGGGGCGCCGTGGCCAGCCGGTATTCGATGCGTCCCATGGGCAGCTCCAGCAGCCGCTCGCCGACGACCCTGGCCCGGGCGAAGTCGCTGCGCACCTGGGACCGGGGCGAAGCCGAGTCGTCCAGCCGCGCCACTTCGGCATGCGCCGCGAGGGCCGTGGCCCAGGCCAGTGCCATGCACAGGAGCGGCCAGGCCAGCGGCCTCATACCATCGATGCCGTGAAGCGCACGGTGCCCTTGTAGTTGCCGCCCGGGTAGACCACGTCGTTGTCGTAGGTGAACTGCAGCACGGTGCCGGTCAGTTGCCGTGACTGGACGGTCCAGCCAGCGACCGGGCACAGCGCGCCAGAACAGACGGATGCGTTCGCGTTGTAGCTGGCGATGGACTGGCCGGCGCTGGCGGTGAAGCGCCCGTTCTGTATGTCGCCGGACGCAGCATTGCCGTTGTTCGATGCCACCCAACTGATCTTGCTGAACGGAATGGTCGCGCTGCCGCAGCCACCCGACTGGCAGGAAAGTGCGGTGGATGAATCGACGACCAGCGTGACTGGCCGGGCCACGGCGGTGCCCAGCGCGGGACGTGTGGGAGACACCGAGACACTGATGCTGGGCGTGCCCGTCACGGCCACGGGCGTGAGGCCGGCGTTGGCTCCCGTCACGCTGAAGGCCACGGTGTCCACGGTTGCCCCGGTCGTGCCCACGCGCAGCGTCAGGCTGTAGTTGAGCAGGTCTGTGTCGGTCACGATGGTGAACACGGCCTGCGCGGGCGGCTGCACAACGCAGAGGGCCGCTGCGGCCAGCAGGCGAGGCAATGCCTTGTCCATCAGATGCCCTGGGCCGTATACGTGATGACGTTGGTATAGGTATTGGCAGCCCAGCTGGCCGGCGTACCTCCCAGCGCATATGCCCAGGTTCCCGTAGCAACCACGTTGGAGGGGAACGAGGTGGATGCGCAGGCACCCAGATTGGATCCGGGGTGGGGCAGGTTGCCGGTGGTCGTGACGGTGAAGTCCGCATTG
>QFQQ01000292.1 GCA_003243445.1 Citrobacter freundii | reverse complement strand
GGTGTCGCGGCCTTCCATCACCACCACGATGCGCGCCCCGCAGTGCGAGGCCCAGCGGGCCATCGCCGCCAGTTCCAGTTGCAGGGGCTTGAGGCGAGCTTCGTAATCCTTGCGCTTCAACTGCTTCATCGCATCGTCCTGTGCGGCGGGGGGAAGGTCAGCGTTTGCGGCGTGAGGCGTGTCCGGCCATGCCGCGCGCGACTTCCAGCAGCGCGCCCTGCTGGCGCGTGTTGAGCGCGCGGTAGGCGGCGAGCAGGTCGTGCTCGCCTTGCGTGCGTGCGGGGTCGAACGTGGACGCGAGTTCCGACAGCAGCGCGCCGGCCGGCACGCCGAGCGCGCGGGCGAGGGCATTGAGCTGGTCGCGGCCGGGCAGCTTGTCGCCGGCCATCCAGGACTTCACCGTCGCCACGCCGGCGCGCGGGATGGCGGCGGCGAGGTCTGCAGCGGTGAGGCCGCTCGCCTTGGCGAGCAGGCGCAAGGTGGTATCAAGCGACATCGCGGATCTCCTGGCTCATTCCTTCAGGCGGGGACGCAGCGTGGCGAGGTTGCAGGGCTTGGTGCGCGCATCCAACTGCGCGCGGATGATGCCTTCCCACGCGGTGCGGCAGGCGGACGTCGAACCCGGCAGGCAGAACAGGAAGGTCTGGTTGGCCAGCCCGGCGAACGCGCGCGACTGCAACGACGACGTGCCGATCTCTTCGAAGCTGATCTGCCGGAACAGTTCGCCGAAGCCCGGCATCTCCTTGTCCAGCAGCGGCAGCAGCGCTTCGGGCGTGGAGTCGCGGCCGGTGAAGCCGGTGCCGCCGGTGACCAGGATGCCGTCCACGGCGGGATCGGCGATCCACTGCGACACCTGCGCGCGCAGGCGGTAACGGTCGTCGGGCAGCAGCGCACGGGCATGCAGGTGATGGCCTTCATTCGCGAGCGCATCGACCAGGTAATCGCCGGAGCGATCCTCGGCCAGGCTGCGGCTGTCCGAGACGGTCAGCACGCACAACTGCAACGGGATCAGTTCATCGGCATGGCTCATGCCGCGCAGGGTAACGCAATCGCGCGTCAGCGGAGCGGCAGGCGATAACGCAGTGTGCCGTCGTACAGCGTCCAGCCCATCGCGTGGTACAGGGCCTGCGCCGTGTGGTTGTCGTGGTCGGTTTCCAGCTCCAGCCGCAAGGCGCCGTCCGCGCGCGCGAAG
>QFQQ01000291.1 GCA_003243445.1 Citrobacter freundii | reverse complement strand
CTTGCCTGGTCCAGACAATTGAAAAGAGGCGCTGATCCGGGCCTTCATCGCGCCGCCGGCACAGGGGCCGGTGCGTGGACGGAGGCTGTCATGAAGAGGATCGGATGGTTGATGCTGGGTGTCATGGCGCCGCTGCCGGGGCAGGCGCAGGAGGCGGCACCGATGGCCGAGGCGCGGGCAGAGATCGAGACCGCCGACCTGGCCGCGTTGCCACCGGACGTGCGCGCCGCGATCGGCCGGGCCTATTGGGCCACGGAGACGGTGCAGATACGGGGCGTCGAAAAGGTGAAGGGCCAGACGATCGCTGCCAAGGAAATGGTTTTCAAGAAAAATTCGACGATCGAATTTACCGGCGCGCACCCCTGGGTATTGCTGTTTGCCAGACGGATGCGGATCGAAGACCCGCAATCTTTGCTGAGCATTCAACGCAACATGGCGCTGCTGGCAGGGCCGAAGGGCCAAGCTGGCGCAATCGGCGCTCGGGGGCGTAACGGCCAGCGCAAGGGCGCTGATGGCGGTTCTGGTGGTCAAGGCGGCAGCGGCACCGATGGCCGCCCCGGTGGCACGATCGCGGTGCCCGACATCTATATTGTCGCTGGGCGGCTGGAGGCGATCAATACACCGGAGCAGATCAACCAGGCGCGCATTGCCGTTGACTTTCGAGGCGTGCCGGGCGGCGCGGGGGGAGCCGGCGGTTCGGGCGGCAAAGGCGGAGCCGGCGCTGGCGGACAAGACGGCAGAGCGAGTTGGAAAGTCTGCGAGAGGCGGCCCGGCAATGGGGGCAATGGTGGGCGCGGTGGTTCGGGCGGGGATGGCGGCGCAGGAGGAAATGGCGGCAATGGCGGCAATGGCGGTCGTGTCTATGTCATCGGCCTACCCGTGGTGACGGATATCTTTACCGCGGGTGACATTTTGACAAGTGGTGGAGCGGCTGGAAAAGGCGGCGGAGCAGGAGCCGCTGGTGCAGGCGGATCGCACGGATCGCGCGGTTCGCGGCCGGGTATGTGTCGCGGCGGGAGTGATGGCGATGATGGCAAGGCGGGACGTGCCGGTCAAGCTGGGGGAAATGGCCAGATCGGCGGTCGTGGCAGCATCTATGCGTTCCGGCTGAACGCGCTTCAGTCGCTCGAAACGCCGCCTTCACCCTGATATCGCTCAGGGTTCCTCGCCCTCGATCCGGGCGTCATAGCTGCTCAG
>QFQQ01000290.1 GCA_003243445.1 Citrobacter freundii | reverse complement strand
TTAACTGCGTGACGCGGGCATTTTAAAAATCACTAAAGAACGCCCAAGAGCATGTGTTTTCTTTAGTATATTCAAAGCATTAAAAAATAGCATCACATGAAATTCGGTAAACTTCATGTGTGCAATAATGTCCCACTCATGCCCCAAAATGCCCCAAAGCAGACATTTTTGCCCCAAGTATGCCCCACAAGTCACGTCTTCAAGTCGTCTATATCCATAGCACACCGAGTTACATTCTTGCATCCGGGGTGTCGACAATACCTACTTTATTGAGTGTGCGAGAATTACCAGGAACCTTTCCACAATGTAGTAGTCTAATAGTCGAATCCATCTAACATTAAGAAGCGTTATGATCACTAGCCTCTCATTGATATCTTCTGTAATAGTCACTCTATGTATCATGGTGTTCGCTACAGTAAAGGTAGGGATTGGTTTGTCTAACAATCCAGACAGAAATGATAATTAACCTCAACCACGTAACCACACTTCATACTTCACTTAACAGTGAAGTGCTCACATCACCGGGCAGTCATCAAACTCCGCATTCCTGGCATCATTAATGATGTACGTGATCACTCCAAATATAGCGGGTGCAGAACTGTAACCATCATCATCTGCTGGCAGCGCTTCCCTTCTCCCGTTATCCAGATTAACCAGGTGCGGCTGAGGATGAGTCCGATATCGCTTGATCCTGAATTCCCCGTCGATTGCACATATCAGCAGTGAACCATCGCAGGCAGTAAGTGACGCATCCACAACAAGCAACGCTCCCTGGATTATCCCTTCCCTGAAATGTGAACGCGATGCCCGCATGAAATAAGTCGCTGCGGGCTGACTGATTAGCTGCTGATCGAGGGAGATTCGTGTTTCAACATAATCTGCCGCAGGTGAAGGAAATCCCATGTTTACGCCCTCTCTTGAATACCGGATAAAAACACAGTATAAATACTGTATATTCATCCAGTAAAGAGGCAATAAGCAATGTTCGTGGAACTCGTTTATGACAAAAGGAATTTTGATGGACTGCCCGGTGCAAAAGATATCATTCTGGGCGAGTTAACTAAGAGGGTTCATCGGGTCTTCCCCGATGCTGATGTTCGGGTTAAGCCGATGATGACACTGCCGGCGATCAACACTGACGCCAGCAAGCACGAGAAGGAACAGATAAGCCGAACTGTTCAGGAAATGTTTGAAGAGGC
>QFQQ01000289.1 GCA_003243445.1 Citrobacter freundii | reverse complement strand
GCCGCGCTTCTACGCACGCAGCACGCCCGATGGCATTCCCTACTCGCACATCGCCACCCTGCACGGTCGGGACGTGCTGGCCACGACGGTGCTGCAGACCTGCATCCGCTACGACAGCCGCCGCAAGACCTGCCAATTCTGCTCGATTGGCCAGTCGTTGGCGGCTGGCCGCACCATCGCCCGCAAGACGCCCGAGCAGCTGGCCGAAGTGGCGCGCGCTGCGGTCGAGCTCGATGGCGTCAAGCACCTGGTGCTGACCACCGGCACACCATCCACGCCGGATCGGGGCGCCGCGATCCTGACGGACAGCGCCCGCGCCATCAAGGCCGCCGTGAATCTGCCCATCCAGGCCCAGTGCGAGCCGCCGGATGACGACGCCTGGTTCACGCGGATGAAAGAGGCCGGCGTGGACACGCTGGGCATGCACCTGGAAGCCGTCACGCCCGAGGTGCGCCAGCGCATCATGCCGGGCAAGGCCAGCGTGCCGCTGTCGCGTTACTTCAGCGCCTTCGAGGCATCGGTCAAGGTGTTTGGGCGCGGACAGGTCAGCACCTACATCCTGGCGGGCCTGGGCGACACGCGCGAGGCCATCCTGGACATGGGCCAGCGCCTGCTGGACCTGGGCGTGTATCCCTTTGTCGTGCCCTTCGTGCCCATCAGCGGCACGCCCCTCGAAGGCCATCCCGCGCCCGACCCGGCCTTCATGCGCTCGGTGCTGGAGCCGCTGGGTGCGATGGTGGCGGCAGCGGGCCTGCGTTCGTCTGACATCAAGGCGGGCTGCGGCAAGTGCGGCGCCTGCTCGTCACTGTCGATGTTCGAGGTCTGAGCGTCACGTTTCGCACGCCCTTGGACCTGACCATGGAGCCGCCATGACTTTATCCAGCACGACCGCCCTGATCGATGCCGCACCGGCCGCACGGGCCTGGCGCACGGACGAGTTCTGCGACCTGCCCGCGGCCTTCGTGCCCACGGCGTTCCGCGTCAAGCAGGCCACGCAGGCCTGGGAACGGCGGGATGCCCATGCGCTGCGCCGCGCCGTGTTCTGCGTGGAGCAGGGCGTGTTCGTGGGCGACGACCGTGATGCCATAGACGAACACGCCACCTTGCTCGTGGCCTGCGCCTGCGTGGCCGGCGAGACGGACCAGGTCGTGGGCACCGTGCGCATCCACCAGGCTGAGCCGGGCGTGTGGTGGGGATCGCGCCTG
>QFQQ01000288.1 GCA_003243445.1 Citrobacter freundii | reverse complement strand
CGCCCGTGAAAAGCCGCTTCATGCTTGTATCCCCCTGTTGCATCAGTCGCCCACCACTTCCCGCCACGATACACGTGCAGGCGCCAGGACGGACGAATTGGTCTTGATGACGTTGCTCTCCGCATTGTCCATGTTGGTGAGCATGACGTTGCCCACGAAGATCGGGTTGTTCGGACCACTGGGCAGACCCAAGCCGGACACCACCGCACCATTGGACAAGTCGCTGTTGTTGAAGCTTCCGTCGCTATTCAGATCGAAGAACGTGGAGTTCAACCGTCCGCCCGTGAACGGATTGATCGCCATGATCCACCCGCGACCGCTCGGGTCGCACACGCTGGTGTTGTCCGGGATGCGCGTCGTGCCGATCAGCGCCAAGCCCTGGAAAATGTTCGGCACCACCATGCGCTCACCTTCGGCACCTCGCACGGGCGAGACCAGATCCATGTACCACCCATTGACACTGGGCGTGGTTACGGCGTCGATCACGCGGGCACCAAGTCCATTCGCCAAGGTGGATTCACCCGTGATGGCTACGCGCTGCAGCACGTTGCGACCGCTGATCGCCGCACCTCGGTCAATCAAGCCGTACCAGCTCTGGACCTGGACGTCGGAGAGATCTTCTTCATTGACATACTTGCCGGTACCAACGTAGACCCACGTATCGTTGTTGTTCGGATTGCGCGACACGGTCGGCGCCGCGGTGATCGGCTGGGCGATGGCGCCATCCGTCGCCTGGAACATCGAGGTCACCGTCGGCGTGCCGGCCAGGTTGCCGAACCGCCACAGGTTGCCGCGCAGGTCGCCGGCATAGACCCGGTCGACGAAGTCGGTTGCGCCTGTGTTCCATACGTTCGGGCCGGACAGACCGTTGTCGCCAGCGACACCGGTGCTCGCCGTCGTGACGGCGCCGTTGTTGAGCCGGATCGAAACCAACTGCGCGGTACCACCGCTGCCATTAGGACCATTGCCGATGAAAACGCGCCAATCACCGTCCGCTACCTGCCCGATGATCGGCTTGCCCAGCGAATTGCCCATTGCCGGAATGTCGGTCGCGGTCTTTTCCCAAAGCAGCTGGACGCTGGATGGGTTGGTCACGTCCAGCGCATAGACACCGCGTCCACCGCGCCCCATCGTACCGACCAGGATGGTGCGCCACTGACCGCCCCAGTAAGCGTCGGCCACCGTGATGTCGCCATCCACGTAATACTGG
>QFQQ01000121.1 GCA_003243445.1 Citrobacter freundii | reverse complement strand
ATCCCAATTCAACTGTCATTTTGAGCGAAACAAAGTGAAGCCGAAAAATCTAAATCCAAATGGCTTAATCCCAATTCAATTGTCATTTTGAGCGAAACGAAGTGAAGCCGAAAAATCTAATTATAAAGCAAAAGCCCGGACCATCCAATCCGGGCTTTTTCATTATCCCTGCAATACCATTCATTCAGCATAATCAATCAGACGCTCAATAAAATAAGAAGGAGTCACTCCCGTTTCTTTTTTGAAAGCGATAACAAAAACCTGTGGGGATGCATAACCACACTCACTGGCAAGATAGCTTATTTTATATTCCCGGTATTTGGGGCTTTCGTATAGTTTTTTAACAATATAATCAATTCTTAACTTATTGATATATCCGTTAAAGTTCTGACTCTTATGAATTCTGATAATCTCCGACAGATATTTTGGATTGGTGCCTTGTTGGTGAGCCAGTGATGTAAGGCTGATATCTTTCTTTAAAAATCGGTTAGACTCCTCAAACACTTCTAACTTTTTGAGGATTTTTCTTTCTGTATCTGTGGAGATGCTTATTTTAGTTTTAGATTCCTGATCTGCTTCGGTTCCTTTTCCGGGGTTATCATCATTTTGTTCCGGAATTTGATTTTCAATATGATTCTTTTTAATTTTATCAATAAGCAGATTGTAATTGTTTTTATTCGCATTATTTTTTTTCAAAAAAAACAGCCACATTACGAAAATAACAAGTCCGGCGATTACAAAAGAAAAAATCAAAACAAGCCGCAGCTTATTACTATAATCGTTCCTGGCATTATTTACAGACTTTCTTATTTGATGTTTGGATTCTTCTATGATGGCAAGCTTTTCACTTCTTTTAATACTGTCATTCAGTTTAGAATATAACTGAAGATATTGATTTTGCATAGAAATATCTTTTAACGAATCATAAGAAGCGGCAATTTCTCTATAAATCATCAAACGCAATCTTGGCCTGCTTTCAGTTTTTTCTATTTCTAATGCTTTTTCGAAAAAAACGACACTTTTCCGAAAATCTCTTTTAATGTTATAAAAAACACCGACAGATTTATAAACATCAAAGGCCATTGATTGGAAATATGCCGGTTCTGTTTCCGAGAACTTCAAAGCTTTATCAAAATATGGTTTTGCTTTATCCAAATCTGGTGGTTGAAGAAGATGAGTATAAAGCGTACCCATATTCATGTAGCCCGTAATTAGCAAATTATAATAATCTATTTTTTGGGAGCTGCTCAAATTAATCACCGGAGTCTGTTCTATGACTTGAAGGCTTTTTTGCATATAGTGTGCAATAGAATCATTGGCATGTTCTTCCCCTTCGTACATCCCGGCAAAATTGGCATAGATGGTACTAAGCTGCAAATGCAGTTCGGCTTTATTACCAATTTTATTAGCATAGCGGACAGAATTATTGAGGTATGTTTTTGCCTCTTTAAACAAACCTAAGATTGCCGAGGCTTGCCCTCTGTAAAGATAGATGGTGCTCAATGATTCATTATCATCAAGTAATATGGCAAGTTTTTCTGCTTCATCGCCAAATTTTAGGGAAACCGTATGATCTCCCTTTTCAAGATAGATTTTTTGTAGCTCCAGCAGCCCGGCAAGCATCCCTCTTTTATAGGATTTCGCTTTGGAGTAATAATATAGTTTCTTTATTCTGTCGGTATTGCCTGAGCCGGTTTTTTCATACTCAGCCAGAACCCCGGCTTCTGTAAAATGAACAGTCTGGCTATGGGCATTAAAAAATACTATAAACAAATAAAATAAAATAATTTTTTTTCTAATTTTCATCACTTTATGATAAAATCATTATCGCACAAAAGTAAAAATAAAAGACCGATTTCAATATTATTTATGCAGGCAGCAATATTTTACAGCATAGTAATTCCAAAAAAAATCACAACTTATTTCGGAATAAACATAGAGATGGACGGAAATCAAAAAAATACTTAAAAACCTGTTAATCAACGATATTAATTTGTAAAACAAATAAAATGACACATAAAAAAAACACAAAGAAACAACAGCACTTTTTCAGTAATTATTCTATAATGAGATTGTATTTTAGAAACGCTTTTTATTATTTTGAACATAATAAACACACACATGAGACCGAAAAAAATAATAAGCAATCAAGATTCAATTTTTCTAAAAACGAAAAAGGAATTCATGCATCCCTTACGTTTAAACAAGTCTGTCATCTTACATTCGGGCATATTTGCTATTTCAGATCCGTTACAAACCACACAGGCCTCCGGAATAACAAGTAATGTAAATGCCGGGACCAAATCCATAAAGAGCATTTATATATCCAAAATAGCAAATATTGCAGACAACAATCTTCTTTTATTTATTTTTATAATTCTGATATTCTTTATTTTCGGTTATTACCTCGGTAAAAGAAAAAAAATGCCTCCCCTCTCATATCAGAATGCTCTGGAAAGTTTTAACATGGTAGATGAAAATTTTTCATTGGAAAACAATAATGGTTTAAAACTCATTAATCCCGATTCCGGATACACAATAGATGAAAAGCCCAAGACTATCATTACAATTAATGACGAAACCATAAAGCATGTATTGGCAAGATTAACAAAATTCGAAAAATCCCAAAAATATCTTAAGCATGACATGAGCCTTTCCGGCTTGGCAAGCTACCTGGATGTTAACACCAAATATCTGTCGGAAATTCTTAAAACCCACAAAGAAAAAAAATTCAGTGATTACATCAACGGCCTGAGAATCAAATACATTATAGAAATCCTCCAAAGCAACCCAAAATACAGAGAATATAAGATCAGCTATCTTGCAAAAAGCTGTGGTTTTGCATCCCGGGAAGTATTTGCCGTAGTATTTAAGAAAGAAACAGGAATATCTCCTTCTTTTTTCATAAATGACTTAAAACAAAACGAAGTTAAAGAGTGAAAATTGTCAAGAACCGGAAAACACTCTTAAAAACCTCTAAAACAAACAAAAATATGCCAATATTTAGATGTGTCGATTTCCCGAAAAAAACACCTCTGTAATTAGCAACGGTTCTGTAAAACTATATTTATTTGCAAACTTATTTGTTTTTTGGCATGATCTCTAAAACAACATAACTTTCAAGTACTAAATCTAAAAAAACACACACACGAATGATTAATCCCTCTACTTTTCTTAAGGTACGATTTAAGCGCTTCATCTAAGTTATTTTTAAATAACTGTTACCGCATTCTCCTCATGAATGCGGCTCTTTGACGACGAATTTTTTGAAATAGCTGTTTCATTACAGCAAATACATGATTTTATTCTGTCCCGGAATCTGACAAAATCAGGTATCTAAGTATGAATAATGAAATCATATAAAAACACAAATAAATAATGAAAAGATTTTTTACAATTAAATTATTTCATAGAAAAGATGGTGATGTATTGAAATTACAATTACTGTTATTCTCAATTTTATTCTTTGCTAGCATACCAAATGCACAAGCACAATGCCCGGCAGGTTGCAACAGCAATTACGGCTTGAACTCCAACAATGTTGCTTCCGAAATCGAATATGACAATATGGTATCGGGTTTTGCAAATAACGCTATCCGGGAAGCCGATGGCACATTTAAGGTATGGGGTATGAATATGATGAGTAGCGGCGCTGCCGGTGCGCATGCACTTAGTCCCCAAGTAATTAACAGCACCAACTACCCGGGTCTGCAAGGCACCGTGCTCAAAATCGCTTTAACAGGAGTTTACGACCCAGGAAACCAAGCCGTTATCTTGACTACAGAAGGTATATATGCTTGGGGGACTACAAACCTCCTTGTATCACCCACAGTTAAATCTACAACTGCCTTTGGCAGAGTGAGTATAGCAGGAAGTAATACTTATGACCTACCTCCGGGTGTGACGCCACAACAAGTTAAAAGTTTTTTTGGCTCACATTCAACAATAGCTTTATTAACTTGTACTGGAGAGGCTTGGGTATTGTCAATGGGTGCCAATACAGCAGGAGCCGGGCTGGCAACAGCAAATAATAGCTGGAACCGTGTTACTACCTCAGAAGCCGGCAACCCTACTTTGGATAATGTAATAGCTCTTAGAGGTGCATATACCTCTTTGATAGCATTGCGTGCTGATGGCACACTATGGACATGGGGGAATAACACATACTTGGGAGATGGTACAGCTTATGCAAACAGGAGTAGAGCTACTAAAATGACTTTGCCTAATCCTGTCGGCACCATCAAAATGATTGGGATGACGTGCGGAATTTCATCATATTATATTTTATATACCGATGGCAATCTGTATACCATGGGAGATAATTCTTATGGTCAATTAGGTGATTGGACGACTGTTGCTAAAACAACATGGGTACAACCCAGATATAATTCGGCGTCAGGTACTTTGATGAATAATATTACATGGATCTCACCTTCTGAACATGCTGGCGGTACAAACAGTCCTGAAAAGAATATTGGTGTACTTACTAATGCAGGACAGGTATATAATTGGGGTTCAAATTTTGGCGGACAAAATAACTCGAACTATAGTAATCATAACCCGTCAACACCCAATACAGACAGGATGCTTGCAGTGGAGTCCGGACAGAATCAGACTATGGTGATTCGTGCATGTAACCAGAATTACGGTTGGGCGGGCTCTCAATATTATGGCAATATAGGCGATGGTGTTGGAAGAGTTAATGTGTATAGTGCCCCCTATAATTACACCACAGCCTCGGTTAATGTCTGTGGAGTAAATGCAATGACAACAGCAGGTGTTCCTGTATTCAATGCCGGCTTGCCTACAAGCAGGTGTAGTGGTGCCGGTACGGTAACCTATACTGCAACGTCTTCCGGCGGTACTGTTTCTTACAGCCTGTCGCCAGCTGCTGCAGGTACTATCAATACTTCTACAGGGGCAGTTACCTATAACGCAGGCTGGTCGGGAACGGCTGTTATAACAGCAACCGCCAATGGTGGCTGTGGTACGCCGGAAACGGCAACGTTGACAGTCACCGTGGCAGCAACGCCGGCGGCGCCGGTATTCGGTGCAGGACTGTCTGCAGCCAGATGTACCGGCGCCGGCACCGTAACATATGCAGCCACAGCAGCCAATGCAGACAGCATCACGTACAGCATTGCCAATACAGGAACAGGAACACAGCCCACCATCAACCCTGCCACGGGTGAGGTGACCTATGCTGCCAACTGGAACGGAACTTCAACAATCACCGCCACGGCAAGCGGATGCAGCACAACCTCCTCTTCTACTTACGTGGTAAACACAGCAGCAGTCCAGGCTATAGCAGATTCTGCTTCAGGAGATGCCGCCACTCCATTGGCCATCAATGTTTTGGCAAATGACCTTTGTAACCCCAATCCCAATACATTAACGATTGTTACACAACCGGCGAACGGTACTTTGCAGATCAGCACGGGAGGTATAGTAACTTATTTACCGAATGGTGATTTTTCTGGTACTGATACATTTGTCTATCAGGTCTGTACTGCTCTTTCCGGAGTCTGCAGCCAGGCTACGGTAACTATTAATATTGCACCAAATCTTAATGACGTATGCAGTACCGCCAGTCTTCCAAAAACATTCTATCTTCCATTTCCGGAAAATACAGAATTGAAAAAAGCGTTGAGAAGTGCTGGAAATACTACTTCAAATAATACTGCCAGCGCAAGAAAGATCATCGGTATCCGTGCTAACTATTCTAATACGGTCATCTATTATGACCATTGGGAAGATGGCTATGAGCCTACTGTAGGAAGCCGTACCCAAACTACAACCGAAGTTTGGGGAGACGGGAATACCACCAACGGTATTGCTCCCGGCTATCCAACAGATGTGTTTCCGGAAGGGGCCATCATTACAATAGACAACACTTATGCATACAGGACAGGGAATGGGAGAACCCCTACCGATACCGCAATACAATATGACGGTAGAGACAAGATATACTCTACCAAGTTATTGACCCTTACCAAAGTTACAGGTAGCGATGCCAGTTTCACGGTACAGAGTACCAAAGGTAATGTGATCGATACAAACAAATTCGGACGTCTGTTTGTTGTTCCTTTTGGGGAGAATATCAATACGCTGGCCAACCCGTCAATTTCTACAACGGTATTCAATTACACCTCCCTGTTTGTAACAGCTGCAGAAAACGGTACGGTAGTGCAGCTGGATTACAATGGAGACGGTACGATAGATGTTACGTCACCAACGCTCTCGGAAGGGATGGTCTGGTTCTATGACGGAACTGCTGCCACGCCGGGTAATGCCTCCACTGATGTAAATAAAGCCAATGATATCAAATCCGGTGCAACGATCACTAGTAACAAGCCGGTGGGTGTAGATCTTGTTTTTGGCGGGATAGATGCCTATGGAACCAGAAACATACCGTTGCTGCCGGGAAGCTTTTACGGAAGCACCTATTATTCGCCCGTCTATACTGCTTCTGCATCAGAACCTGTATATGCCGTTTTCTCAAACATCCTGAGCGATCCCATTACGGTTAACTGGAAAAACGGTCTCGGTTCCAGCGGAACGATCACCATTCCGGCCAAGGGATATACCTCGTTACAGATGAGCCAGGCAACCGGCTACAGGTTCGAGAGTGCCAATGGAAAAAGTTACACGGCTGTGACTATTATTGATGCCGATACCACTGGTTCCGCTTACGACTGGGCATTTAATATGATCCCCGAAAATCAGTTGACCAACTTTACAACAACAGCCTGGGCTCCCGGCCTGGCTTCCGGAGGAGCTGCCAACCCTTTATGGGTAACGCCTACAAAAGGAACTACGGTCTATGTTAAATACAGCGGAAGCGTTATTACCACTGCATCCGGATCTATAAGCCCTTGTGGTTTGAAATATGACGCAGCCTTCCCATTGTCTGCTTTGCAATCCCAGAAAATCTTTACCAGCACCGGTAACAGCGGTATGTCTTTATTTACCTGTGACGGAACACCTATCTCAGCTGTTTATGGACAGGATTCATCTGTTGCTGCTGCAAGTGGTACCAATACACTTGATGTGGGATTTACTTTAGACCCACAATGTATAGATTTTGTCATATTTGCCAATGACGACAGATCACAAACCTATCCCAATATGCCTGTTGTTATCAATATTTTGGACAATGATATAGGAAGAGTATCCCCAAATACTGTTACCATAGTATCTCCGCCATCAAACGGAACTGTGGTAACCAATCCGGACGGAACGGTAACCTATACGCCAAAGCCCGGATTTTCCGGTACCGATACCTTTAGCTATCAGGTTTGCAACTCAGACAGATCATTATGCAGCACCGCCATTGTGACTGTAGATGTAGGGTGTCTGGATACAGAACTGAAGCACATTCTGACAGGTAAGATATTTGATGATGCAAATAAAAACGGCGTATATGAAAATGGAGAAGGGGGCGTTGCCCATACCGTTAATCTATATTTGGATACCAACGGAAACGGAGTATTAGATACTGCCGAGAGCACCCCGATACAATCGGTAACCACAAATAATACGGGTGCATACGTCTTCGAACGTCCTACTCCGACACCAGTTATTCAGGCTTCCCATGATTTCTCTACAGCTAGTTATACTGCAGGAACAGGATGGTCTACCGGCTGGACAGAAACCGGGGACGGGACATCATCTCCTACAGCGGGTAACATTCAAATTTTGAATGGTGAGCTTCGCTTTACCGGTGATACTGCGGCCTCAATCAGTAGATCCGTTACTGCGCCTATCAACAATGCCCAATTGTCATTTAGTTTCAAAACCGCAAATCTGGATGGCCTTCCGTCTGAAAAGCTGGAAATAGAAGTAGCGCCATCTGCTACCGGACCCTGGACACTTCTTGGAACATTGAATAGTATCACTGGATTTACAAACGGGACAAAGGTTTATAACATTCCACCTGCGGCAGTAGGTCCGGGTATGACCATCCGTTTCAGGACATCAGGAATAGACGGTGACTACTTCTATATTGATGATGTCACCATACAATCTATACCTACGGTAAACTATATCGTGCAGCTTGCAGAACCTTTGCCTGCCGGCAGTAGCCAGACCTTGCCTGTTTTGCCGCAGAAAGGTTATGCACTCGCACTGAGTGGTTATAAAACAACTTGTAACAACAACTTTGGTATCGTTCTTTGTCCCATAGCCACTACAACACCTGCGGTTAAAGCCAATATATCCATACAATGTCCGTCAAGCAGTGTCAATCTGAACACACATGCTTATACAGGTGTTACCCCAGCAAACACCGTTTTGTTATGGTTCACAGATGCGGCCCGTACTACTATGGTGACTAATCCTGAAGCAGTAGGAGCAGGGACTTATTATGCCTTTTATTATAGCAGTTCCGCCAATTGTTACTCCTCGGCGGCGGCCGTTACCGTAACAGCCACACCTTGCGACCCTTGTATGGCAGCAGACCCGGTATCTGTTAATTTGAATACCAGATTTTTGATTTCTGGAGCTCCCTCAGGATCGGTGAGAGAATGGCATACATCTGCTACACCATCTGCTTCTACTTTAATTAGCAATGGTACAGTAATGGCCACCAGCACGCCTGTCAACTACTGGGTATTTTACCATGATACGGCTAACAACTGCTATAGCCCGGGTACCAAAGTAGTGGTGGTTTCCAATACTTGCTGTAATTATCCAAGAGTGGATCTTACAGCCCTGCCGCAAAGCACTCCACCACCCGGAGCACAAATAGTTTGGTACTATACAAACAATCATACAGGTGTCAGGATTACAGATCCTACCTATGTAGGAATGGGTGAATATTTTCCATTCTTCTTTGATCCGGCCAACAATTGCTATTCTCCGGTAGGAACACCGGTATTGGTGGCAGCAGACGAAGATTGTACCGCAGGGTGCTACAAGCCGGGCGCTACCACAGGCGGCGAAGTGCTGGATACCAAAGTAGGGATTACCTCTCTGCAAAGAGCAGGAGCGGATGATCCGGACAACTGGCCAATGGTGCGTAAAGGTGGGCACATTGCTCTGGAATCTAAAACCAAAGCCTTTGTACCAAACCGTGTAGCATTCTCGGATGCGGATAACAACCCTGCTACCCCGGATGTGCCGGTAGGTATAAGCGCAGCCGACTTTGTAGAAGGAATGATGGTTTATGACACCACCAATAAGTGTCTGAAAATATACACTCTGAAAGAAGGAGACACCGTGATGGCTTGGCACTGTATGACCACACAGGCGTGCCCGGACTAGATAAGCAAATGCTTCGGCAAACTCAGGATGATACTGTCATCCTGAGCGGAGCAAAGCGAAGTCAAAGGATCTCAAAAGAGAAAAACAATGTCATCCTGAACGGAGTGCAACGAAGCCGAAGGATCTCTACGATGAAAAAAACAGATGTTTCGACTACACTGCGTTACGCTCAACAGGACAGAGAAAGCGCTTCAGGACAACAATACTGTCATCCTGAGCTTGTCGAAGGATCTCAAAAGAGAAACAC
>QFQQ01000287.1 GCA_003243445.1 Citrobacter freundii | reverse complement strand
CGCGAGTTCGACGCCCTGCTGGCCCGCGACGCGACGCTGCCGGCCGAAGACCGGGTCGGCGTCAGCCTGGTGCTGGCGCAGAAGCCGTGGCTGCTGCAATTGTTCAACCCGTACCGGCGCTCGCGCGAGGCGTGACCGATCCGGGGGGAGATCGAGCTCGGAATCCCGATGATCGAGCTCGGAGCCCCATCGATGGAGCTCCGAGTGCGATCGATGGGGCTCGGAATGCCATCGATGGGTTTCCGAATGCGATCGATGGAGCTCGTGCATGCCATCGATGGCTTTCGGCGTGTGATCGATGGGGCTGGGGAGCTCGATCGATGGAGCTCGGAATGTGATCGATGGGGCTTTGCGTGCGATCGATGGTTTTCGGATTGCCATCGATGGAGCTCCAGTGCCCCATCGTTGGCATTCTGGGCCTTGCGCGCGAAGCTCGGAGGGTCGTCGATGGGGTTCGGAACCCGATGTCCAACTCAATGTGACTAGCCCGCCACCCAATGTCGGGCCGGCGGTCACGGCATGCCCGCACCCACCGTCATCCTCACCGGGATGCCGGCCGGATCGAATCCGTCCAGGCAGTAGACGTTGATGCCGTAGTAGTCCGGGGTGACGCGCTTGCGGTGGAACGGGTAGATGCCGCACACCTTGCAGAAATGGTGGTGCGCGGTGTGCGTGTGGAACTGGTAGTCGGCGAGCACGTCGGCGCCGGCCAGCAGGCGGAACGCGCTTTCGTGCACTTTCACCATCAGCGCGTTCTTCTTGCGGCAGATCGAGCAGTCGCACTGCGTCAGTTCGGGAAAGTCGGTGTCGATCTCGAAGCGGATGGCCCCGCAGTGGCAGCTGCCGGTCCAGGTCTGCAAGGGGCGGCTCATGCGAGCCCCGCGTTGGCAGGCAGGAACCGCGTGACCTTCTGCTTCAGCAGTTGGATGAGCACGGGATCCATGAAGTCGTAGTCGTCGGGGATCTCGAGGCAGATCACGCGCTTGCCGTTGAGGTGCGCGCGGAACCGCTTCGCGAGGCGATTGCGATGGGCTTTCTCCATCACGAAGATCAGGTCCGCCCACGCCAGCACCTCCGGTGAGACCGGCGTGCCGGCTTCATGGCCCAGACCGGCGGATGCCGTCTCGATCCCCGGCCAGTCGGCGAACACCTGCTCCGCCGTCGGACTGCGCAGGCGATTCTGGGTGCAGATGAAGAGGACGTTGCGGGGCATGGGAG
>QFQQ01000286.1 GCA_003243445.1 Citrobacter freundii | reverse complement strand
ACGCTGCCGGAGGGCTCGCCGAACCCGAACCGCCTGCCCGGCCTGACCAACGTGCCCGCCGCCGGCCTGCCCGTGCAGATGAGCAACTACCGCTACGTCGACACCGGCTTCCAGCGCGTGCGCGTGGAGAACTACCAGGCGCGTTTCCTGGCGGGCCTGCGTGGCGAGTGGAACGGCTGGAACTGGGAAACCGCGCTGCTGTACTCCGAAGCCGAAGCCAAGGATCGCTCGCCCAACATCAACATGACCGCGCTGCAGCAGCAGCTCGCGTTGGCCACGCCCGATGCGTACAACCCGTTCAGCGGCGGCTGCGTGGACACGCCGACGCACAGCGACTGCTCGCCCAGTTCGCAGGCGGCGATCGACGCCATCGTGTTCGACCTCGTGCGCAAGTCGCGTACCACGCTGACCATGGCCGACTTCAAGATGAGCCGCGCGGACCTGTTCGCCCTGCCGGCCGGTGAAGTGGGCGTTGCCTTCGGCGCAGAAGCACGCCGGGAGACGCAGGAGGACGACCGCGACGCCAACCTCGACGGCACCTACACCTTCACCGACATGGTCACCGGCGAGACCAACCTCAGCAACGTGGCTGCGGTCAGCCCGAACCCCGACACGCGCGGCTCGCGCAACGTCGGCTCGGCCTACGTGGAGTTCGCGGTGCCGCTGGTCTCGGCCGACATGGACATCCCGCTGGTGCATCGCCTGGACATGCAGCTGGCCGGCCGCTACGAGCACTACTCCGACTTCGGTTCGGTGGCCAAGCCCAAGGTCGCGCTGGCGTGGGACGTGGTGGAAGGCGTGCGCCTGCGCGGCTCCTATTCGGAAGGCTTCCGCGCGCCGAACCTTGAGCAGACCAACGCCACCCAGTACTCGCGCCTGGCCAGTGGCGTGGACCACATCCGCTGCGAAGCCGACCTGCGCGCCGGCCGCATCGCGTCGTTCAGTGCCTGCGGACAGAACACGGCGGGCGCCTCGCTGCTGGTGGCCGGCAACCCGGACCTGGAGCCGGAAGAGAGCACCAATACCTCGTACGGCGTGGTGTTCCAGCCGACCTTCATCCCCGAGCGCTTCGGCAACTTCACCTTCACTGTCGACCGCTGGAAGATCAAACAGGAACAGATCGTCGGCCTGCTCGGCGCGCAGACCGCGCTGACGCTGGACTACCTCAACCGGGTGGAAGGCGGCAGCAATCCGCTGGTCGTGCGTGCCGCGGCGACG
>QFQQ01000285.1 GCA_003243445.1 Citrobacter freundii | reverse complement strand
GACATAGATGCCGAGCGGATTGCGCCGCAGCGCATCGGCGGACCGCGGCGGCCGGGTCTCGAGGGTGAGGATCGCGGTCCAGCGCGCGGTGCCGGCGGGTGCGCCGCGGACATATTCGCTTTCGATCCACTTGACTTGGAAGGAGCGATCGGAGGCGCGCAGGACGCTCACGACCTGGACCGATATGGTCCGCTCGCCCAGCCGCGCGAACGGCTCGCGGCTGCGGGCATAGTCGCCCAAGGCGAGCGCGCCGCGGTCGGTCGTGAAATCATAGGCCTCGAGCCAGGCGCGGCGGATGAGCACGGGATCGAGCGAGATGCCACGCACATTCTGGATGAAATGCGAGAGCTGCCAGGCGATCTGCGGATCGGTGGGTCGATAATCCTGCTCGGCCGGTGCGACCGCGCGCGCTTCGCCCAGGCGATCGACCTCCACCACATAGGGTTTGATCCGGCTCTGGCCCGATTGCCAGACGAGCCCGCTGGCCATTCCGGCGGAGAGAAGGAGGCAACCAAAGGCCATACGCCGCCAGTTATGGGCCTGAACGCGGGCGGAACCGATCCGCTCGTCCCAGAGCTGGCCGGCGCGCTGATAGGGCGTCTCGGGCGCAGGCGTGCGCCCATAACGTTCCACACTTCTGCGAAAGACCATCGTCAATCCTCCTTTTCTGCAATGTCGGGGGTAAGGGAAGCGCCGCCCCGATCGCCGTCCTTGAGGGTCTGGGCGGCAAGATGCCGATGATGGCGCGCGTCCTGGCGATGCTGCATGGCCTGTGCCCAGGACGGGACCATGCCGCTATCCTGTCCGCCCATCTGCCCGGCACGATCGGGCCGGGCGACCGCGCTCCCCGCGCCGCCGCGCGCGGCGCCTGCCGTCATGGCGGGGCCCATCGCCGACCAGGCAGCATCCTGCCCGCGCGCGACCGCCTCTTCAAAGTCCAGGGCGTCCCGCCCCATGCGGCCAAGCCGAGCTCCTGCGGCCGCCGCGACGCCGCCCAGCCCTGCCTTGAGGGTAGCGGAGCCGGCGGTTTCCTGGCCAAGCTGATAGGCGGTCCCGGTGGCCGCCCCCATGCTCGTTCCGGCGCGGATCGCGCCGATCGCGCCAGCGCCTGCCATGCGCGCGCCGCCCATCGCCGCTGCGCCGCCCATGAGTGCCAGCCCACCGGCACCTGCGACACTGCCAAGGGCTGCCCCGGCCCCCAGTTGCGGCGCGCCTGCGGCAAG
>QFQQ01000284.1 GCA_003243445.1 Citrobacter freundii | reverse complement strand
GATGGTACTGCGAAAGCGGGAGAGTAGGTCGCCGCCAGTTTTTTTTAAACGCTCATCAAGTAATTGATGAGCGTTTTTTTTTGCTCTAGAACTAAGAATTAATAATTTAAAGCATACCTGGTTGATTTGGTCTGGATATAATTTATATTTGATTTTTGTCTTCTAAAATAGTTAAGTTTTTTTAATGTTTGTGTTTTCTTTTTGTGTTATAATAGGTTTCAATATATTCAAAAATTGATAATTTTGCTTCTTGTCTAGTTTGGATAACGATTTTGATAAATTAGTTCTACTTATAGTATTTTAAAAAAGCTTTCTGCTAGACGATTAATTAAAGCCATTTTATTAATGTCTTTTGTTCTCATCGTCGCACTCAATGTTCATCCAATAACTTTTCTATCAAATCAATCAATTACATATGTTAGGTATAGCCAACCCTGATCTACTCTGATACTCAAGTTTGATTTTCTCTGATAACAGTAAGTTCTCGGTTCAATTTATTTTCAACTACTGGATATTAATGTGATGAATCTGTTGTTACTTTGAATTTTTGTTTAATAATATTTTGTAAAAATTAAATTTCTAACGAATTGTTTAGATGCTTTAAATCCTGACATCTCTAATTCTTTGACAATTCTTGGACTATCATACCGTTTTTTACTTTAATAGAAAATCCTTTTCAATCTCTTCTAGCAAAATTTGTTTGTAGATTCTCTTTTCGATGGGATTCTAATCAGCCTTTATAGTAATCACTTTTACTTACTTTAAGAACCTTTACACATCTTCTCTCTTCTCAATAGGAAATTCATGCTTATGGCCTTGTATAAATTGATACTTTATCTGTCACCTTTAGAAAAGATGCCAACAGCTTTTTTAATATATCCCGCTCTAATTTTATATCGGATAATTCTTTACGTAATCTAATCAATTCTTGCTCTTCAGAGCTTTTGACCAAAACGGATTTATTTGTTAATCTTCCCTGGCTAAACTCCTTTTTCCATCGCTTGATGTTATCTTCTAACATTCAATTCCAGCTATGCTACCAAGCTCATTGCTTTTTAGCTTAATAACTTCTCTTTTGTACTCATCACTTTGTAAAGTTAGGGCAAAGGGCTTAACTTTTTTTTGTCCACTGCAAAGGTAGCAACTCCAATTCTAGCGTTCACTTTCAAGACGTTTTTTTTATCTTTAAAAATGGGTTAAAAATAATTGGTCTGAGGTTCAGCGTA
>QFQQ01000283.1 GCA_003243445.1 Citrobacter freundii | reverse complement strand
TGCGACATCTTCCAAATCTTAACAACGCATGTTCTATAAAAAGAACTAGAGCAATGATTGATTTGACTGAGGCGCAAGTACAAAAATTTGGTGAGTGGTTTAATCTAGATCAACAAAATTATATAACTATAACACAATGGGGAGATGTCTACAATGTGGCTCGGATTGTAAGTTATAAAATGATGCCATCTAACTCTACTCCTACCAATCCGCCTTATAATCCTCCAACTCAGACGCCAACAAATCCACCAACTCAAACGCCTAATAATCCTCCGTATGTTCCTCCTACAACTACTAATACTTCTAGTAATTATGGTACTCAAGGCCCAGATTATGAAGCGCCTAGCACAGTCTCTACTGGAACAGCAAATTTAGGTTCATCCGACCCGATTACTATATCTGGTCAATTAGGAGACTGGAGTTTTGGAGTTAATAACGGGCAAAATCAAAATCAAATGCTAATTATTGGCTGTATTGGTCTTGTTGGTCTTGTGTTGTTGATGGCAAAAAAGAAAAAATAATTAATTTAAAAAAAAAAAAAAAAAAATATGTCAAGTAATAATCTGCGTACCACTGCTGAGCAAAGTAAAGCAAGTGCGACCTCTCAAACTGCCGTAGCACAAGTGATTACTCCTGTTGCTAGTATTCTTCCAACTGACCCTACAACGGCTTCTCAACAGTCATTAATTGATAAGGCTAAAGCGTTTTTAACAAAATCAATCTCTACCGGTTCAAAAATTCAATATTGGCACGTTGGTTTAGGTGTAATTCTACTATTTGTGCTGTATGTCGAATTTATGGCTGATAGAAAAACACAGAGAAAATTAAAATTCTGGTAACATCTAAAATTTAAAAAAAATGGCTTATCAAAGAAGACAATACTCCGACGCTGAAAAAGCGCAATATTATGCGCAAAGGAGTGCAAACCGTGGTAGTAATTACTCTAATAGAAATACTTATAATTCTGGTCAAAAGAGTAAAAAAAGCGGTGCTAAATTAACTCGTTATGTTAATTCTAGTGGTGAAGAAAAGTATTTAACCACTGCTTGGAGAAAGACAAAGCAAGGTTTTATAAAAATCAAAGCAATTACTACAAAAGATTCTAAGCTTTCAGATAAAAATTGGTTTGGATCAGTGGCTGTGACCTTTACAAATCTTGACAGTGGTACTGTTCAATTCCACTGGGGTACAATGGAAAAAAACACGGGTAAAGTTGTTATAGATAGTATGGC
>QFQQ01000282.1 GCA_003243445.1 Citrobacter freundii | reverse complement strand
TGCGACATCTTCCAAATCTTAACAACGCATGTTCTATAAAAAGAACTAGAGCAATGATTGATTTGACTGAGGCGCAAGTTCAAAAATTCGGTGAGTGGTTTAATTTAGATCAACAAAATTATATCACTATTACACAATGGGGAGATACTTACAACGTGGCTAGAATAGTAAGTTATAAGATGATGCCATCTAATGGTAATCCTACCAATCCTCCGTATAATCCGCCGACAAATCCGCCTACGAATCCTCCTTATATTCCGTCTACTAGTGGTAATACTTCTACTAATTATGGCACTCAAGGTCCTGATTATGAGCCTGAATATACTACTCAGAATACGGGTACTACAACTACTGGCACTGTGGGCACTATTGGCACTACTAATTTTGGCAGTTCAGACCCTATTAATATAGGTGGTCAAATAGGAGGTTGGACTTTTGGCGTTAATAACGGGCAAAATCAGAATCAAATGCTAATTATTGGCGGTATTGGTCTTGTTGGTCTTGTGTTGTTGATGGCTGAAAAGAAAAAATAATTAATTCAAAAAAAAAGAAAATATGTCAAGTAATAATCTTCGCACCACTGCAGAGCAAAGTAAAGTAAGTGCGACCTCTCAAACTGCCGTAGCTCAAGTGATTACTCCTGTTGCAAGTATTCTTCCAACTGACCCTACAACGGCTTCTCAACAGTCATTAATTGATAAAGCTAAAGCATTTCTAACAAAACCGATTAGTGCCGGTTCAAAAATTCAATATTGGCACGTTGGTTTAGGTCTAATCGTACTTTTCGTGTTATACGTTGAGTTCGTTGCTGATAGAAAAACACAAAGAAAATTAAAATTCTGGTAACATCTAAAATTAAAAAAAATGGCTTATCAAAGAAGACAATACTCGGACGCTGAAAAAGCTCAATATTATGCGCAAAGGAGTTCGAACCGTGGTAGTAATTACTCTAATAGAAGTACTTATAGTTCTGGTCAAAAGAGTAAAAAAAGTGGTGCTAAATTAACTCGTTATGTTAATTCTAGTGGTGAAGAAAAGTATTTAACTACGGCGTGGAGAAAGACAAAGCAAGGGTTTATAAAAATCAAGGCAATTACTACAAAAGATTCTAAGCTTTCAGATAAAAATTGGTTTGGTTCAGTTGCTGTAACGTTCACTAATCTTGACACCGGTACTGTTCAATTCCACTGGGGTACAATGGAAAAAAACACGGGTAAAGTTGTTATAGATAGTATGGC
>QFQQ01000120.1 GCA_003243445.1 Citrobacter freundii | reverse complement strand
GGTAAGAGGTTAAAATCGTGAACACGTCCGAATACTTTTTATTCAGCAATTCAATGGCGTGTGGGAACGTACAATACTTACCATTCTCGTAGATTTTCAGATACCAAATAATGGCAGCCAATAAGATAATTGGGCTTTCTACGAAGAAATCGCCCTGCTTCTGTATCCAGCTTCGGTTGAGGTTTAGCATTATGGTATAAGCCGCTTCGTAAGCATCGGATATGTCGGTCATAAAATCGGGATTGAGTGGATTGCAACGATGGCTCTTGCGTGGGTCGTCAAAATTTATCACGTAAAATTTTGGCTGTACTTTGTACTTGTCCCTGTGCTTCAGTAAATGATTGTAGGCAATGGTAGAAAGGTCGTCAAACTTGAAATCGTATATGTACATACTGAAACCTTTCTCTATCTGCTGCTTGATGTAGTTATTTACAATCGCATACGATTTACCCGAACCCGGAGTGCCTAACACAATTGATGCCCTGAATGGATTGACGATGTTAATCCAGCCGTTGTTCCATTTTCCTTTGTAATAAAACTTCGTGGGAAGATTGACAGAGTATTCGTTTTCCATCAACTTGGTTTCCTGCTGAAAGCTCTCGTTCTCGTTGTTGAAAACATCGTCCATCAGGTTGTTGCGAAGCAAACGGCTCATCCAAACGCCAGCGACCATTAAGGCGATATACCCTAAACCTGTGGTTAAGATATACAGAAATGTAGCGATTAATAACGGTAGCTTTAGTAAAGGGAAATTCAGAAAGAACAGGATAATACCGATTGCTAAAGCCACATAGATTTTAGACCAGGTTATCTTCTCATCTTTAACGCCCTTTGTTCCCAAACAGCTCAAAGCCAACAAAACCAAAGCGAAGACTTTGGTATATAAGGTATGCGAAAACAGCCCTGCCGTTCGCTGAAAGTTGCCTAATATTTTATTGATTAACTCCAATGTCCAGCCACGCTCTATAAAGAAACCGTAGCAGAACCAATAAAGGTGCATCAGCACTATGATGATGCTTACTGCCCGCATAAAAGCCATTATCTTGGCAAGTCCTCTTAAATCGTCTTCTCCCTGCATTTTTGTAAAATTTTAAATGTTCGGGCGTGAATTTAGAAGCTGTGTTGTGTGGCTATAAGAATGTGGCAGTGAATGGCAGTGTTTGGCATTAAGAGGCTATAAAGCCTTCAATACCGTTCAGGTAATCCAATGATTTTTTTTAAATTTATACTCGTGAAAACCATTTTGCTATTCTCGTCTGTTGGAACAAGCAAGATTTAAAAGAGGAATGCTATGAATTGGAATAATCCTGATGCTTATCCCGGAGAAACTGAAGAAGAATATGAAATTCGGAAAAGAGGTGAAAGCCAAGCTGCCACCGGATTAATGTCTGGGATAATAAAGTTTTTTCTTTTCGGCTTAAAAATAGCGGCTATTTTCGGCGTGTTCTTTTACGCCGGGTTTTTGCTGTCGCAAAAATTGTGGGGCAAAGAAACTGATAACTTTAAGATTTGGGCATTCTCCCTATTATTTGCCTACCTCATCTTCTGCATCGTTTATTTTTTGAAAGGAACTATTATAGGATTACGGAGAAAGAACCAGAGGCTATGGATATTACCGTGGGCTATCTGTGTTTTATTATGCTGCATTGTTCCTGCATTCATTATAAAATCAATAGTAGCTGGTATGTTCAGCGTGACAGAACGAGATAGTATATGGTGTATCGGGCTAAGCTGGGGAGCGTTTGTACTTTCCGCATTATACATCTACGGTATTTATCAATTCAAAACACCTACTGCACCTAAGATTTTGCATTGGAGCTATGCGTTGGGGCTGAAAGTTTCTACATAATAGGCAAAGAAAAACCTGTTACTGACCTCGTTTGCGCTTCCTTTTCTTTTTCATTCTATTGGCAAAATCCTGTTCCTCGTAATCCTCGCCCTGTGCTTCGGGAATGAGCAAACCGCCCAACGCTTCAACCAACCCGTCTTCATTTTTATCGGTAGTAACAAAATCAAACAAATGGTGGGGTTCTTCCGCAGGAAGATCTGCATCATTTGTCCTTGCTATTTTCGGTATTAGCTTATCAGGCTCTTTTATCTCCGGCTTAATGTTGTTATTCCAGTAATCATTAAAGGTATTGGCAGAAAGCTCTGTTGCTAAACGTGAACCGTTCCAAACCGTTTTGGAATTGTGGTCAATAAAAGTGATACCGTAAATACGTCCTGTATCATTCCGGCGCACTACTATGTTAATGCCCTGTTCTCCTAACTGCTTTTTAAATGCCTGTTCATCGCTTGTGGTTTTCAGGGCTATGGTAACGGCAGATTTTAGGGTCTGCTTGGTAGGATTGTCTTTCAATGCCGTTTTGCATTTCGCAAAATGCAATTCCAAAGCCGGAAGCCCTGCGCTCTTGCCAAACAAGGAAGCCTTGAACGGATGCCCGGCTCTTTCGCCTTTTTCATTCAACGGAATATATAATAAGCCCTGCTGCATTTTTCCTTGTAATTCGCCCTCTATTTTCTCGGTGGTAATATTGAACAGGGAAAGCAGGGCATTGTATTCGCCCAAAGTTTGGTATTGGTAGTAGTTCGGCAGGTGGCGAACGACCGAAGCTATTTGGCTTTTTACATCGCCCGCCCGATAATCTACCGGACGGAAAACCTTATCAGTCTGGTTACGTTCTTTGTCCGTAGCCGGTATTAAATGATATTGTTTTTCCAGTTCCCGGCATACATTCATCGACCGCATTTTCTCAAATTTGTCCGAAATCTTTTTGCCCTGCTCGTCCACACATACCGATACGATGTGAATGTGGCTGCGGTCAATATCAGTATGCTTGAATACAATAAAAGGCTGCTCGCCGTAACCCATTTCCCGCATATACTGCTGTGCCATTTCCCGAAATTTATCATCATTTACGATGTCTTTCGGGTCGGGATTGAGCGAAATATGCAGCGTATGTTTCTCGGTATTGCGGTTGGCTATCAGATAAGGAGCGAAAGATTGGGCTAATTGCGCAACCGTATATTGACCGCTTGCGGTTTCAATCATCTTATTGGCAAACAGAATTTGTCCGTTTTCTTTTTCAATTTTCAGGTTATTGTATGCCAATGCACCATATAAATTTCCGCTCCTACCGATTTTTGCTATCACTTTTTAGAATGGTTTTTGAGGTATTTTGCTTCAAATTCTTCGGTCAGTTCAATGATTTTTCTACATAACATCGCCATTTCAGCCGTCTGTTTTTCCAGCTTAAAGAGGTAAGCCGATGCTTTTTTCTGTGAAAAATTCTTGTAAAGCAGCTTAATAATCTGGTTGTAATTCACGCCAACGTTGCGGAACTGGCTGTGAAAAGAGGTCAGCCGCATATAAAAATCAACCGTTCCTTTGTCAATCTGAATGGTCTTTATCGTCTTGTCAAAGATGCGGGATTTGATAAAGTGTGCCTTTACATCCATATTCGACTGGTCAAACAGGGCAAGAAACTTGGCGTTTTCCTCTTCGTTAAGAGAAAGCGAATACCTGAATATCGCTGGGTCTGTTTTAAGTGGACGACCAATGGGTTTTCTCACTTGTCTTTTGTTGTTCTCGTTCATAATAAATCCATTTTTAACCTATACAAAACCCTGACTTCGGAAGGTGTTTTCCAGCCCCCTGCAAGGGCAAGTTGTTCTGCATCGGAAAATACTTTTGAGATGCTGAGAACACAACTTGCCGTGTTCTGTTGAACACAAAAATCCGCCCTGCGGGACGGATTGAATGTAACAGGGAAAAACGGCTCGATGCCGTTCCCCATTTTTTCCGATTTGTCAAAATATGCTTGCATAAATCCGTTAATAAAAATCATTCTACAAAGTAACTACCTCTTATTAAGAGTATTGCAATGCGATACCCGGACAAATACTGCCTTTGAACGCCAAACACTGCCACAATGAAATAAGCACCTATCTATCTGCATTTCTTTGTACATAGAAACAGAGATAAGGGCGCAGATAAGTATGCAGGTAACAACATAAGTACCTGATTAAAAAAGTAGCTAAGTGCAATTGTACGGAGATAGAAAAATACCTGCCGACATACCTGAACAGATAGTTGAGCAAGTAAAAATGCAGGTACGCATATCGGCAGATATGCAGATGCAAACCTGCATATCTGCATACAATCCTAAAGAAGTATTCAGGTACATCGCTAATGGAGCGCATACCTGCCTAAGTAATTACATACCTATATGCCTATGTACAGGATGATATAGGTAGAAGCCTGCGGAGATACGGACATAAGTAATTGAGTATATAAATAAGTAAAAACAGTTGTAATATGAACGAAAAACAAAAACCAGTATTTATCGCCTTTTCATCCCAAAAAGGCGGTGTAGGTAAAAGCACCTTTACTACGCTTGTTGCAAGTACAATGCACTACCGGTTAGGCTACAATGTTGCCGTATTCGATGCGGATTTTCCACAGCACAGCCTGATGAAAATGAAAGACCGTGATTTGAAAATGATAATGGAAAACGAGGCTTTGAAAAAGCTGGCGTACAAACAATTTACCACTATCAACAAAAAAGCCTATCCAATAATACAGCACAAGGCAAACAGCGTACTGGAAGAAGCCCACGAATTTGTAAGCAGCTCTTCAGTGCCACTTGATGTGGTATTCTTTGACCTGCCCGGAACGGTGAACACACCCGGCATCCTGAAAGCACTGGCAGGAATGCACCACATTTTTACGCCCATTACGGCAGACCGTGTGGTAATGGAAAGTACGCTCATTTTCACACAGCTTTTGCAGGACGTGATTATGAAGAAAGGAGAAACCGATATAAAAACCATTAACCTGTTTTGGAACCAAGTGGATGGAAGGGAAAGTACCCCGCTATACGGTATATATAATCAGCTTATCGAACAGTTAGGGTTAAGCCTGATGCAAAGCCAAATCAAAAACAGCACACGCTTCCGCAAGGAAAGCGAAGTAAACAGCAAAACCATATTTCGCTCAACCCTGATGCCGCCCGATGAGCGGCTGATGAAAGCCTGCCAGTTGGACGAGTTTATGAGCGAATTTTTAAAAATCATTCAATTATAGTCCTATGGAGAAAGACAATAAGAAAAAAGTAACGCCCGATATTAACGAGGAGCTGATGATGAACCTGATGGTAGATGGTGTAAAAAAAGAGGGCTTACAGCTTCCGCCAGAAACCGCCGATGAACCGGAGCAGAAAGTAAGTGTGCGGGAAGAACCGACAAGGGAAAAGCCTGCGGTTAAAGAGAAGAGCAGGACCAAAAAGGCAACCGAAGCCGATTACGAAAGTATCTTTTTCAAAAAGTCGGAAACCAATGCCCGTGATGGGAAAACGGTCTATATCCGACCAGAGTTTCACGAAAAGCTGACACGTATTATACAAGTAATTGGTGAAGACAAGATTAGTATTTACGCTTATTTGGATAACCTGTTGGATTATCACTTTCAGGAATTTGGCGAACAGATTACCAAGAGCTATAACGATAAGTATAAACCCATTTAATAATTGGAGCTATGGAGATTGTAATTGTAATATGCCTGCTGATAGTCATTGCCTTGCTTTTGCAGGACAAGATTGTCATTAAGAAAAGGTCGGAGCAAAAGCCGACAAAGGGAAAAATCAATCCGCACCTTCCCGATATTATGGGGCAGCCTAAACCGAAATTAAGCCATTCAGTGCCAAACACTGCCAATGAAAGCCAAATAGAGGAAGTGGAGATAAACCTTGATAATTTAGACATTGAATATGACGAAAACGAAAACGTCAGCATTCAAATTCCGCAGGAAGAACTGGACGAAGTTTTCAGCAATATACCTGATTTGGAAGATGAGGAAGAAGACTGGAACAGGTACGGAATACCCAATGGCGATGACGGTTTTGCCCAAGGGGTTACCTTCGAAGAACTAAGCTCCGTGGGGGTATTGCTCCAAAAAGAAAAATTGGAAACAGCCCAAAAGGAAACAGCGGTAGCCATAGTTCAGAAATTACAGGGAACCGAACTATTCAGCCTATTGGAAAATTCTGTGGCGGATGCTTCCCGAAAGATAGCCGAGCTTTTGGATAGTAGCCTTTCAACTGAAACAGAACCCGGTTCTTCCACCTTGCGGAAAAATGATTTGGGGAATTTTGACATTGGGGAGTTCTTATAGACTTCCCTTTGTCTTTTTAAATTCCGTTTTCCGAGAACTCTTCAAACGCAGAATAGTTTTTTATTCCTTTAGACTTGTTCACTTTTCCCATAATTGTGCAATCAATCCGGCTTTTTAGATAGGATGCTAAATCATCAAAATGCCGAACATCAATATAATTAATTCCTGATGCTTTATATCTTTTAGATAATGAAATAGTAAAAGCAGCCCAGTTGAATTTTTCTCCCTTTTTACTTAGTTCAATTTGTTTCCAATCGCCATATCTTTTTTTTAAATAATCAATATAGTTCTTCTTAGAAAGCTCTTTCCCCAATGCTCCGTCAGGTAATTCAATTTTTGCTTTTACAGGCTTGGATTTTTTTACAAACTTTGGAAAATACTTATGTAGCAAAGCCTCTGATTGTTCAATATGCTTTGTAACGGTGTCCCATCCCCAATAATATAAATGAAATGGAAGTTCCTTTTCTTTTCTGATTTGATTGAGGTATTCCTGTATTTGCACATCGTCACGGAAGGTAGAAACAAAAACAAATTTGTCGAAATCAATAGCTAAGTCCCTCGATTTTTCTAAATCGGTGTTTATATCCTGAATTAGATTTTTCCTGATAGTTTCATCCTTTCTTCCAATGCTCTTCAATTTGCATTGAATAACCGTTTTGGTTTTAGTAGAAAAGACATCAATTCCTTTCTGATTTTGTCCTTTTACACCAAACGTCTGAAAGTCTGTATTCTCATATGACGAAGTATTCTCTACAAAATTGAATAAATCACAAGTAAGTTCCTCAAATAACCTTTCATCTTTTAAAGGAGGTAGTTGATAGTTCGCCATCTAAAAAAATCGTTTAAAAATTGTTTCCTGTTCGGTATCTGAATATTCAGCAATCACTTGTTTTGACCAATCAAAATCAAACTTTCCAAACTTATTTTCATCGCCGTTTAAATCAATTTCATCTTCATTGAAAGTAAGTATATATTGAAAGTTATGCAGCTCGTTCGATTTGTGGTACATATAGTTCAGGACATTGGATATTGTTTTGTATGATATGGCGTGAAATACACCATCGTGTACAAGAAAATCAGGGATATTGCGTTTATCAATCCTGCTTTTTAAGAATACCATTAAATCATACGCTACAATTTTCAAACGTTCCTGTCCCAAAGCATCTGCTTTTGGAATTTCCAGACTTATTTTAAATGGCAACTGATTTCTTGGCGAAGTAGAGTTTAATGTGATATTAAAATAAGAATTATCAAATTCTTCATCCAAATAGATAGCATTTTCAAGAATTTGCTGAAATAATAATCTCAACTCATCAAGATAGGTTTGTTGCTTATTTAGTTCACTAACAATATCTCTCTTTAATTCTGCAATGACAATATTGGAATTTCCTAATATTTCCTCTATTTCGTCAATTTCCCTTACAATTGAGGTGTTCCGTTCTAAAAGTGTTTTTTCATTCACTAATCTTTCGTAGGTACTCTCAATCCTGTCCAATGCACCTCTCTCTTTTAGCAATGAAAATAATTGGCTCCTGTTCTTTTCTAATTTTTCAAGCTGTGTTAAACTTTGGTCTATTGATGATTGTAATTTCTTTTCTTCTTCCAATAAATATTTATTTCTATTCGCCAGAAGTTGTTTTTTAAAGTCTATAACTTCATCTAAACTCTTTTTTACAAAGTTGCCAAATGTAGATACGGTTTCATTGTAGAGCTTACGAATTTTGTCCAGGTCGATAGATGTTACATCATTGTAAGAGGATTTGAGTTTTTCTAATTTACGGTTTGTATTATGATAGATGACAGATTGCTCGTTAATTTCAGATATAACCTGATTTAGCTTTTGCTCTATCTCTTTGTGATTAGCAAGAAAGTTGTACTCTTTCAGGCTATTCTCAAGTGCTACAATATCTTTTTCGATTTTTAGCCGCTCGGTTCTAAACTCCTGAATATCTTTCCCTGTATCTGCCTTAACCTTTTCTGATAATGATTTTACTGTATTATTGTATCTTTCATATTCAGAAGAAACTTCGTTATATTTTAAAAGTGTTTTAGTCGGGAGATTAAGCAAATAAAAATTATACAACGCCTTTTCTCTTGCATTGGCGTTATAAGAAACAAAATTTAAAGGGTCAACTCTCTGCTGACTTTGCAAGTCATCCTTAACAAAAAATTCCATCAACGTTCCATATCTTTTTCCCTCAAAGAATACTTCGTTGTTCTCTGTCGGAAAAAATATCCCTTCCAGCAATTTCGGCATTTCAGATTTTTCATATTCATCGAGAGCATCCGGTCGCTTCCCGAAAAATATTTTTTTTGTATCGGCAAAGCCCCTCTTGAGAAAATATTTTTGTTCCTGTACTTCAATTTCTAAAGTAATCGTGTGTTCATCCTCACGTAAAAAGTCATACTTTTTTTGAGCAAATCTTTTTTCTGCTTTACCGCTTAGTAAGGTAAAATCAACAAGCCTGACCAACGTAGATTTGCCAATACCATTAATCCCTCGTGCTTCTTTATCCCCAGAGTATTTGCCCAATATGATGTTTATTCCATTGTGAAATGGAACAGCATCTATAAGGTTGGTTTCTGAATATATTCTAATTAACATTGTCGAATAAACTTGTTTGATTTTCTTCTTGGCTTTCTTTCTTTACCAATTTAATTTTATATCCTTTTTTCTCAATACTGCCAATTGTATGCAAAAAGGTTAAAGCATACAGAAAAAGGTCGGGTGTTCTATCTTTATCCCTGTTTAAAAACTTATTCATTATATCATCCACGATGGTATATTTGTTTTTAAAAGGGGAATTGCCCATAATACTAATAATATCTGCTCCCAATACCATAAGATTGGTTTTAAGATTGCTTTCTGGCTGCGGTAATATCATAGTTCATTTTCTGTTTTTCTGCCTATTAAACACTGCTCAAACATATAAAGCAATATAGATTTTACACACTTCACATATTCATCATCTTTAATGTTTCCATATGCTGTTGTATATTGGTCGGTTAGATTATATAATCTATCCTTGAAATTTCCTGAAAGTTTATTGTAATCATTTATAACTCTTCTTTTCAGGGTATTAATCTCATCATCGTTATATCCCGAAAGTATATTGGTAATCGTGTTAAATTCTGCCATAACCAGTACCATTTCCGAGTTCATTCCATCCCAATCTTCCTGCTCAAAGTTGAGTTCGATTTTCTTTTGGGGAGGGACTAATGATTTCCTGTCGAAATGCAGAGCCTTATCTTCTTCGCTTGAAGCATTCAATAAGTCATTAATAATTTCCTGAATATAGTCCTGTATAAAAAAGTTCTCAATCCCCAAATAAGCTGCAAGTTTTCTTTTTTTACTTGATACAAGTTCATCAACAATAGAAAGAATTTGGTCTATACCCTTAATCGAAGTATCGCCGTCCAAACTCTGAATTAGCGTAAATTGTTCCGGTGATACTTCGTGGTTTACGTACATTTCCCAATTTGGAAATTTGTCTTTCCAGTTTTTCTGGTATTTTTCGAAATCTCCTTCTTTGTTTGTTGCCCCTAAAACTTTCGTTTCAAAATCAGTTTTGCTATATTTTCTTGGTGCGTAACAAG
>QFQQ01000281.1 GCA_003243445.1 Citrobacter freundii | reverse complement strand
CTACCTGCTGATCGGCTTCTACTACAACAAGCCCACGGCCATCTTCGCCAACATGAAGGCCTTCCTGGTCAACCGTGTGGGTGACTTCGGCTTCATCCTGGGCATCGGCCTGATCGCCGCCTACACCGGCACCATGAACTACGGCGAAATCTTCGCCAAGCTGCCCGAGATCCAGAACACCCTGCTGCCGGGCACCGGCTGGCTGCTGGTGACGGTGACGGCCATCTGCCTGTTCATCGGCGCCATGGGCAAGTCGGCACAGTTCCCGCTGCACGCCTGGCTGCCCGATTCGATGGAAGGCCCGACCCCCATCTCGGCACTGATCCACGCCGCCACCATGGTGACGGCCGGCATCTTCATGGTCTCGCGCATGTCGCCGCTGTACGAGCTGTCGGACACGGCACTGAGCTTCATCCTGGTGATCGGCTCCATCACGGCGCTGTTCATGGGCGTGCTGGGCATCATCCAGAACGACATCAAGCGCGTGATCGCGTACTCCACGCTGTCGCAGCTGGGCTACATGACCGTGGCCCTGGGCGCCTCCGCCTACTCGGTGGCCGTGTTCCACCTGATGACCCACGCCTTCTTCAAGGCCCTGCTGTTCCTTGGCGCCGGCTCGGTGATCATGGGCATGCACCACAACCAGGACATCCGCTGGATGGGCGGCGTGCGCAAGTACATGCCCATCACCTGGATCACCTTCCTGCTGGGCAACCTGGCTCTGATCGGTACGCCGTTCTTCTCGGGCTTCTACTCGAAGGACGCCATCATCGAAGCCGTGCACGCCACGAACCTGCCGGGCGCAGGCTTCGCGAACTTCGCGGTGCTGGCCGGCGTGTTCATCACGGCCTTCTACTCCTTCCGCCTGTACTTCATCGTCTTCCACGGCAAGGAGCGCTACGACCAGAACCCGGACGCGCACCACGATGACCATCATGCCCATGACGACCACCACGGCCATGGCCACGATGCCAAGCCGCACGAGTCGCCCCTGGTCGTGACCGGCCCGCTGATGCTGCTGGCCATCCCCTCGGTGGTGATCGGCGCCATCGCGCTGATGCCCATGCTGTTCGGTGACTTCTTCAAGGGCGTGATCCACGTCGATGGCGCAAAGCACGGCGCCATGGCCGAACTGGCCGAGAAGATCCACGGCTGGGTGCCCATGGCACTGCACGGCTTCACGGCCGCGCCGTTCTGGCTGGCACTGGCAGGCGTCGTCGTCTCCTACCTGTTCTACATGGTCAAGC
>QFQQ01000280.1 GCA_003243445.1 Citrobacter freundii | reverse complement strand
AGCCGCCACCGCTGTCGGCCTCTTCGCCTTCGAGCGGCGGCTGTTCGACCACGCAGGCCGCGTAGGCCGGCGCGAAGCCGGACACGAACGGCAGCTGGCGCGCACCCGGGCAACCCGGGTCGGTGCTGTTCGACGACACCACCCACTGCCAGTCCAGGCCCTTGCCCGAGGCCTTGAGCGGCGCGCTCGGCAGGCGTGCGAACAGGCCCGACCACACGCGCATCGCGCCGGTCGCGCCGTACAGGCCGGTCTGCTCGTTCTTGTCGTTGCCCATCCACACCACGGCCAGGTGATCGCCGGTGTAGCCGGCGTACCAGCTGTCGCGACCATCGTTGCTGGTGCCGGTCTTGCCCGCGGACTGCAGGCGGCCAAGGCCGTCGCCGAGCAACTGCCGGCCGGTCCCGCTGGACACCACCTGCTGCAGCGCGACGGTGATCAGGTTGGCGGCAATGGAATCGCCTTCCTGCGCCGGCGCCGGCGTCTTGTCGTAGCGCTTCAGCAGCTTGCCGTTCGGATCGAGCACGCCACGCACCGCGTGCAGCGGCTGGATTTCGCCGCCGGACGCCAGGAACTGGTAAAGCTGCGCCATCGCATACGGGCTCTGGTCGGTAGACCCCAGGATGAGCGCCGGATTCGGCTCGGCCTGGATGCCGGCCAGTACGCGGATCAACTGCGCCAAGCGGTCCGGTTCGACCTTCATGCCCACGCGGACGGTGGCCTGGTTGTACGACTGCGCCAGCGCATCGACCAGGCGCACGGTGCCGTGGCTGCGGCGATCGGAATTGGCCGGTGTCCAGCGACGGTTCTTGCCCAACTGCACGGTCACCGGCGAATCGTCGACCCACGACGCCAACGAGTACTGGTCTGGCTGGGCCAGCGCCAGCAGGTACACGAACGGCTTGAGCAGCGAACCGACCGGCCGCTGCGCCTCCACCGCCCGGTTGAAGCCGACCTCCGACACGTTGCGGCTACCGACCACGGCCAGCACATCGCCGTCGTGCACGTCGGTCACCACCATGCCGGCCTGCAAAGGCGGCCGACGCTTGTTCTCCAGTGCCTTGATCGTGCGTGTCACCGAGGCTTCCGCGTAGGCCTGCGCCGAGGGCGACATGCCGGTCAGCACGCTGAGGCCCGCGCCTTGCAACGCGCTCTCCGGGTAGTCGCGCGCCAACTGGCGGCGAACCAGATCCACGTAGGCCGGGAACCGGTTGGCGGCCGCCATGCCCGGCGTCTTGGTCACACCCAGCGCTGCAGCGA
>QFQQ01000279.1 GCA_003243445.1 Citrobacter freundii | reverse complement strand
TATGACTAAGACTATGGCTGTGAAAATGCACGGCCATATGAGCTTTCCCCTGTTCTGGGCTGAAGATTGAACCATGAATTCCAGGGACCGTACATCTCAAGAGGCGGCAGCCGCCGCCATGTCGCGCGCTGGGGACAGCCTCCGGCACAGCGTCAGATCCATGAAACCGCCACAGGATACACTTCGGAACATTAAAAGCCAAAGTTTGACAGCGGTAAAAACAACCAAAACATTTCGACGATCCCGCATGGAAAAATCGGACTGCCTGATATTTAAGACTGTGCCGTTAAGGCCATACAAGCACTCTGGGGCGTACTAGCATCACACGGCCCTAGCCAAGAGTTTTTCTACTCACAGGTGACATATATGGACAACTCAGTAATGAAGTATTCGGATGTTTATCAGAGTTGGCAAAATCATCTCTTCAATTTCAGCCTGGACGATCCTAAGACCAAGACGCCTGGCCTGAGAAAGCCACAGTTAGCAGCACTTTACGCCACCCTAGGCCATCTGGTAATCGACCCCAACACTACCGCCACCGTTGTAATGCCCACAGGCACAGGCAAAACTGACACAATGCTTGGGCTGGTCATTGCTGCAAGAATGAGTCGGGTACTAATTCTTGTCCCGTCAGATGTCCTCAGAACTCAATTGGTGAAAAAATGTGCTGATCTGAAGACGCTTCGGAACGTAGGAGCAGTATCAAATGCTGCATACAATCCAATTGTCGATTCTATAGAGTCGAAATTGTCAGCAGTGCAAGTTGCTGAATTGACTACTGCCAATATCATTGTGGCTACCCCCCAAGCTCTACAACTGTTCGATGAGCCTGCCTTGCGTGCGCTAGTCGAAATGTGCAGCCACCTAATGATCGATGAGGCCCACCACGTCGCGGCCACTAGTTGGAGTCGGATCAAGATCGCTTTCAGGGACAAGCCTTGTGTTCAGTTCACAGCGACTCCATTTCGGGAGGATGGTCTCGCTCTTGCTGGCAAGATAATTTACAACTATCCGCTCCGCGATGCACAACTTGATGGATATTTCAAGGGTATAGAGTTTCACCCTGTACGAGAATACAATCTTAAGCTGTCCGATCATTCCATTGCTGATAAGGCTGTTGACCTGCTCAGGACCGATCTAAAGGCGGGGTATAACCACTTGATAATTGTTCGAGCCAAGTCACATAAGCGTGCGACAGACCTGGGCTGCTGCCGGTCTCGTTGACACCGACCTAAGCTTCTTGAGCTTGCTCGAACTGTACGGGACTGAGATATC
>QFQQ01000119.1 GCA_003243445.1 Citrobacter freundii | reverse complement strand
TTGAAGACTGCTCGTTTTTGTTGGATGCCTGATTGCATGATACTGTTACAAATGCCATGATAACAGCAATGATTGATAATGTTAGATTTTTCATTTTTATTTATTTTTTGATTTTTAAAAAACTTGCGTTAATAGCCACTACAATGGTGCTTACACTCATCAGCACAGCACCCATAGCGGGACTTAAAACAAAATTCGGATAGAGTACGCCTGCCGCAAGCGGTATTGCCACCACGTTGTAGCCAACCGCCCATATCAGGTTCTGTACCATCTTTTTGTAGGTAAGTTTGCCGAAGTCAATCAGTTTGACCACATCCCTCGGGTCGCTGTCTACCAATATGATATCCGCTGTTTCGGCAGCCACGTCCGTACCGGAACCCACGGCAATGCCCACATCTGCCTGTGCCAGTGCAGGTGCATCATTTACACCATCACCAGTCATTGCTACGATTTCGCCTTTTGCCTGAAACTCCTTTACTTTCTCCTGCTTGTTGTGCGGAAGCACATTAGCCAAATACCCGTCCATACCCAATTTTCCGGCTACGGCAGCAGCAATCCTGTCGTTGTCCCCGGTGAGCAGAAAGGACTTGATGCCCATTTTTTTGAGTTCCTCAATCGCCTGTGCCGACCCCTCACGGATGCTGTCTGCCAAAGTAATGAGGCCGATTACCCGGTCATCAATGAGGACAAAGTTGACCGTTTCTGCTTCCTGATTGATTTCGTTTGGAATTTCAGGCAGGGAAAGGTGGTTTTCGGTGAAATAATTCGGGCCGCCAGCTACGACATTTTTCCCGTTCACAACACCTTTAACACCTATGCCCTGCATATAGCTGAAGTTTTCAGACTTCCATAAGGCAAGGCTCTTTTCTTTCAATGTAGCCATAATGCCTTTGGCGATATGGTGTTCCGAATTTTGCTGTACTGCGGCAGCATACTGGATAACCTCATCGGCATTATATTCGTCTGTTAACGGTATAACCTTTTCTACGGCATGGGAACCTTTGGTGAGCGTTCCGGTCTTATCAAAAATGACAGTGGAAAGTTTTCGGGTGGTTTCAAATGCTGTGCGGTTGCGGATGAGCAGACCATTGGTCGCCGATAGCGTTGTGGAAATGGCGACCACCAACGGGATAGCCACGCCCAATGCGTGCGGGCAGGCCGTTACCATTACCGTTACCATTCTTTCAAGCGCAAAGGCAATATCTCCACTGCTTGCATACCAATAGGCAAATGTGCCTATGCCAACGGCAATGGCAATAAAGGTGAGCCATTTGGCAACTTTGTCCGCAAGGTTTTGCGTATTGGACTTAGTAGCTTGTGCCTCCTGCACAAGATTGATAACCCTGTTCAGGTAGCTGTCTTTTCCAACGGCTGTTACCTTAACTTTCAGCGCACCATCGCCATTGATAGAGCCTGCGATGACCTTTCCGTCCTTTTCCTTTTTCACGGGAATACTTTCTCCGGTAAGCATACTCTCGTTGATATACGAAAGCCCCTCCAGTACCAATCCATCGGCTGGAATTTTTTCTCCCGGTTTTATGATAGCCGTTTCACCGCTTTGCAGGTCTTCGAGCTTTATCTTTACAGCTTCTCCGCCACGTTCCACGGTAACATCGTTGGGCAGCAAAGCCACCAATGACTGTAATGCCCGTGAAGCAGCCATTTGGGAACGCATTTCCAGCCAATGCCCTAACAGCATGATGTCAATTAGGGTTGCCAGTTCCCAAAAGAAGTCCATACCCTGCAAGCCAAATACAACGGCTACGGAATAAACATAGGCTACGGATATGGCAATGGCAACAAGTGTCATCATCCCTATGGCTTTGGCTTTCACCTCGCCAATCATTCCCTTTAGGAACGGTAAGCCTCCATAGCAATAAATCACCGTACCCAATGCCAGCAGCACATATTTATCGCCATTGAAAGCAAGGGAGAAACCCAACCATTGCTGTATCATGTGTGACAGGAGCAGGATAGGGATTGTAATGACAAGGCTTATCCAAAAACGTGTGAGGAAATCGCCTGTATGATGCCCCTCATGTTTATTAAAGTTTTCGTCAGCATGGCCATGTTGAGAATGCCCGGAATGCCCATGTCCTGATGTGTGTTCATGAGAAGCTGACGCACCGCCAACGGGAACCAATGCCATGCCACAGTGCGGGCATTTTCCCGGTTCGTCTTTTAGCACCTGTGGGTGCATAGGACACGTGTATTTTTTCATAATAAGGGGTTTTAAAAGTTATGTTGCACTTAATTTTTTTGCCATCTCATGGGTCATTTCTTCGGCATAAGCACCATAGGCATCCACAAGTACGCCTTTATTCTTACCATCATTGGACGATATGGCATAAATCACGGCATTGTTATCAGGACTGCTGTCGAGGCTTTCAAACCTATGGGTTTCCGTAACCGTAAAATCCTCCGGTTTTAGTTTCAGGCTCCTTGACGCACAGTACAGGCAGTCCGGCAACAGACTAAAGTCCATACTGTATCCACGCTGTCTTAGGTCTTTAAGCGCCTGCACCATGTCATTGTACTGTACCATAGCTTTCAGACCTGTTATTTAATGGTTTCAACGGTACTGCCGCAGGTAAGCATCTGTGAGCCGTAATATGGATTTTTAACCGCATTCTCTTTACTTAGCCAATTGGCTCCCTTACCTCCATTGTACATAGGGCAGTGCTGGTAATAAACGGGGGTGTCCTGTTTAGAAACTTTGGCAAGTGTGTAGATGCTTTCCGAAAGTGCCGCAAAAGCACTTCTTTGTTTTGCAACATCTTTTGATTTTGAAATGCTTTCCGCATTGGCCGTCAAGTCCTGCATCACTTTCATCCAAGCCGTATGTTCCTCTGCCGATAGCTTATTCATATCGACTGCTTTAAGGGATGCAGCCAATTCAGCGGCTTTGGCAGATGCGGTCGCCGCATCGGTTTTTATCAAAGCATCTTTCACTGAAAAGTAGTTGTCAAATACAGCCTTTAGCTGTGATTGGTTTTGGGCTGCATCTTTGTTAGCTGCCATTTGGCTATGGTCGTGATTGCCATGTCCGGCATTCATGTCCATTCCCGCCTCCTTGTTTTTGGCAACCGTCTTCACTGGTCTATCATACTGGCAGCAACCAGCCAGTTTAGCATATACGTCATCCGGCGCACGGAACTTCTCACTGTCATAACCAGCCAAAGCGATACGTTTCAGGATTTCATCCTGATTTGTTTTGTCGCCGTCATAGGTGAGCGTAGCCATCTTGGTATCTTTGTTCCAGTCAACACTGGCTACCTTTTTTACGTTACCTGCTTTTTCGATGGTGGTTTTGCATATACCACAATTGCCGTAAATCTTTACGGTTTCTGTTTTCGCATTCTTGATTTGTGCGAAGCCGTTTATTGATGATAGTAATACGGCGATTACCATCACTATTTTTGATAATGATTTCATAATAATTACATTTTGAGAAACGGGGGATTGATAAACCCATTTCTGTTTTAAATTTTGAATAAATGATACAAATAGGGGATTTGCAAAAGCCGGAACAGCTTCTGACAGGACACACCTATGGCTATCAGGCCATAGTTTTAGCTTATTTTAGGCGGTAGCCAAATGGAGAAAAAGCCCGAAGAATAGTAGGCTTCTTTAAAACCGAATTTGTGCTTTTTAGCCGCTGCTAAGTGATTTTTTGCCTTTAATTCGATTATGGTTGGGACATTTAGGGAAGTGGTTGAAGCACCGCACCTGCAAGAGCTGTGTGAACAACCGCCCCCGCATTTGTCACTTTTGCATTTTTTACAGGATTTGCTCTTGCAACCTTTTTTATGTTCTGATTTTTTGGATTTCTCCTTTGAGCAGGAAGACTGCTCGGTCTTTGTTGAATTTTTGGAACAGGCATAGCTCTGACTTGGCATCATAAAGAAAACCAAACAGAACAATGTCAAAATGCCTATATGTATTCTATAATTTTTCAACGCAACAAAGTTACAAATTAGATTGGTTTTTTATATAGTTTTACGTTTTTTTTGCTATATGGAAAAATAATGCCATATACGCAATAACCTATCGCCTTTTTTCAGAATTGATAAAATGCCCTTTTTCATCAACCCAACCTCATGGAAATTCGGTCGGAAAAAGGGCATTTCAAAAAGTTGCTGGCTTAGGCATCCAAAGGTTCTATTTTGAAGCCTGCCTTTTGCACGGTCGATATTACTTCCTGCTCGGTAATGCCCTCGGACTTCACGGTAAGTACCTTGTCCTTGTTGGCCGTGTCCACTTCCCAATGGCAGATGCCCTCTGCCTTGTCCAAGTGCGGCTTTACAGATGCGATACAACCGCCGCAATTGATGTTCGTCTTGAATTGAAATTGTTTATTTTCCATTGTTTACAAATTTTAGAGTTATCTGATAATGCAAATTTCCGTACTATTCAGTTAGTTATTGTTGTGTAATTTCTTGTTTGATTTGTGAGATTTACTGTTTTATTTCTTCCACTTCAACCGCAGGCTGTTACTGACCACGCTCACGCTGCTCAATGCCATTGCCGCACCCGCAATCATCGGGTTGAGCAGGAAGCCGTTAACAGGGTAAAGGATGCCTGCCGCTACCGGAATGCCGATTACGTTGTAGATAAACGCCCAGAACAGGTTTTGCTTGATGGTGGCTACGGTCTGTTTGGACAAGCGTATTGCCTGCGGTATCTTGGTCAGGTCGGACGAAATGATGGTCATCTTGGCTACGTCCATTGCGATGTCGCTGCCTTTGCCCATTGCGATACTTACATCGGCTGTTGCCAATGCGGTGCTGTCGTTGATACCATCGCCCACCATTGCCACTACCTTTCCTTTACTTTGCAGTTCTTTCACAAAGTCGGCTTTGTGCTGTGGCAAAACTTCGGCTTTGTAATGCTTGATGCCTGTCTGCTCCGCAATGGCTTTAGCGGTAGCTTCATTATCTCCGGTCAGCATATACAGGTCAATGCCCATTTCCTGCATTTCCCGGATAGCCTGCACCGATGTTTCCTTAATCTTATCGGCGATAGCGATTACAGCAAGAGCCTTTTTGCTGTTTGCAAACCAGATAACGGTTTTAGACTGTTTGCCCCATTCTTCGGCCTGGTCTTGTAATTCTCCGGCAATGGCAATGTTGTTTTCTGCCAATAGCTTTTTGTTGCCTACATAATAGGTTTCGTTGTCATGGTCTGCTTTTGCGCCTTTGCCCGTAATGCTGTCGAACATGGATAAAGAGGTGGTCGCTACATCGCCAAGATGCTTCACTACGGCTTCTGCCAATGGATGCTCGGATTGCTTTTCGATGCTCAAAAGGATTTCTTTTGCAGTGTCCTCATTGTTCAGCCATTTAATGCCCGTTACCTGTGGTCTTCCCTCGGTGATGGTTCCGGTTTTGTCCAAAACGATGGCATTTACTTTTTTGGCCAGTTCCAAACTTTCGGCATCCTTTATCAAAATGCCATTTTCAGCACCTTTACCAACGCCTACCATAATAGCGGTGGGTGTCGCTAAGCCTAAAGCACAGGGGCAGGCAATGACCAATACCGTAACGGCTGCCAACAGACCTTGAACAACCCCGTTTTCGCCTCCCAAAATCAACCATAGCGTAAATGTCAGGATGGCAATACCTATCACTGTGGGAACAAAGATGCCCGCAATCCTATCGACCAGTTTCTGTACGGGTGCTTTGCTTCCCTGTGCATCCTGCACCCTTTTGATGATGTGGGCAAGCATGGTTTCTTTGCCCACTTTTACCGCCCTGAACCGGAAGCTGCCTTTTTGGTTAATCGTTCCTGCAAATACTTTTTCTTTTTCTTTTTTCAATACAGGTACAGGCTCACCGCTTAACATGCTTTCGTCCACATACGAATTGCCCGATATGACCATGCCGTCTACCGCAATCTTTTCACCGGGCTTTACGAGTATCACATCGCCTGCGCTTACGTCTTCGATAGCGGTCTGCTTTTCCGTTCCGTCCGCCTGTACCACGATGACCGTTTTTGGCTGCAAGCCCATCAGCTTCTTAATGGCTGAAGAGGTGTTGCCTTTGGCTCTTTCTTCCAGCAGTTTTCCCAAGAGGATGAATGCGATAATAACGGCAGCCGCTTCAAAATATACGTGAGCATGCAGTCCCCGTTGATGCCAAAAGTCGGCAAACAGCATATTGAAAACACTGAACAGGTAGGCAATACCTGTACTCAATGCCACCAGCGTATCCATATTGGCGGAACGGTGCTTTGCCTGCTTCCAAGCGTTTACAAAAAAATCCCTGCCCAACCATATTACAACGGGCGTGGAAAAGAGCCACATTATCGGGTCTGCATAGGGCATATCCATAAAGAACATTCCTATGATTACCACGGGCAGGGAAAGGATAATTGCCCAAATGGTCTTGTTTTTCAAGGTTCGGAATTTCTTTTCGTGGATGGCTTCGAGCGTTTCCTGCTGCTTGGTTTCGTCTTCAATCAATAGGTCGTAACCTACTCCCTGAACCGCTTTTTGCAGGGTGGAGGCATCGGTCATATTGGGCAGATATTCCACGGTAAGATTGCCCGTTGCAAAGTTCACGGAAGCATTAACTACTCCCGGTTGGTATTTCACAATGCTTTCGGCACTGCCCGCACAGGATGCACAGGTCATGCCCAATACCGGAAAAGCACTTTTAACCGTAGGAACTCCGTAACCTAAATCTTTAATTGCCTTAACAGCCTCGCCTACGGTTTCATTGCTATCTACTGTAATCACTGCCCTTCGGTTGTTCAGCTCTACTTTATGGGTTTCTACGCCTTTTACCTGTGCCAATCCCTTTTCAACGATTAATGCACAGTGTTCGCTTTCTACATCCTCCAATGGAATGTATATATTTTCTCTGTTTGTCGCCATATTTGCCTGCTTTAATTTACAATACAAAATTGGCTATTATATTTATGGGTACTGGTGTGAAATTTTGGATTTGATTTGTAAGATTTACTTACACTTTATCCAACGGTTTTCTTTTATCCTCTTTAATCTGTTTGAAATGGCTTGGTGTTAGCCCGGTAACTTTTTTAAACTGGTTACTCAAATATGCCACGCTCGAATAATTTAGGCGGTTCGCAATCTCACTTAATGACAACTCATCATACACCAACAATTCTTTGACTTTCTCCACCTTTTGGGCGATAAAGTATTTTTCAATGGTTGTACCCTCTACCTCTGAAAACAGATTGGACAGGTAATTGTAATCGTGATGCAATTTGTCACTCAATACATCGGAAAGGTTGGTTTTTACATCACTATCCTGATGGTGTACCAGGTCAATGATAATGTTCTTTATCTTTTCTATTATCCTGCCTTTTTTATCGTCAATTACTTCAAATCCTAATGGCTCTAAAGTTTTGGACAAATTCTCTTTTTCCAGAGATGTTATTTCTTTGGAAAGAATAACTTCGCCCAGTTTTATATTTTTAGCATCTAATCCCAGTTTTTCCAATTCGTTTTGTACCACCATAATGCAACGGTCGCAAACCATATTTTTAATAAAGATTGTATTCATATTTATTTACTGACTACGTTTAGTATTTAATACATAAGCAATAAACAAATTTACAATTTAAGTTTAATTACTCTGACTTCTTGCCAAGAGGAATAAAGCCTGTGTACATATATACTTACTGTTTTTCATCTTGTTCGTCCATTTTCTTTATCAGTGCTTCACACAGCCTGTCGAGGAATTTCGTTCGGTTTATTTTGCGGGCTTTAAGTTCCATAAACGTATGGTAAAAGTCGCCTAACTCAATATTGAAGGCATCTTCAAACGTTTTGGCTATCAATTTTATTTCTGTATTCCCATTGTTAAATGCACCGTGGGAGTACAGTGCATAAATGAGTTCCGTGAGTGCAGTTTTGCTTGCTGTCCATATCAACGAATTATCTGAAACCTTTTTAACGTTGATGTTATTTAACCTGTCTTCCAAATATACCTGTATCAGGTCATTAGCAATTATCTTGGCAACCTTATAATCGTGCGAAGTAGAAAAGCGATGGTCTGCCTCAAAATAAAAAGTGTCTAACCATAGTCTTATATCGTGCTTGCCACGTACAAAAAATTGTTCGTCAAAGAAAGAATTATTGCTACGGTAATACTTATAAAAATCAAGGTTATTTTCAAAGAACCTTTTTAGCTTTTTCAGTTCTTTGACAAAATATTTCTTGGTACGCTTATTTCCATACGGTCTTCTCGTTTCGATTTTATAGATGGCATTATAATAGATGAGCTTTGAAACGATAATTGGCTTTTGATATTTAAAAAAGCGAATTTCTTCATCAACATTCTTAAATCCTCTTTTTAAAATATATTTTTTTACGTCGAATAAACATTTGATAATAAGTTGTATAACTGCTTCAATGCGTTCTATCGAACAGTCTGCTTCAATCTCAAATTCTTTGATTTCGTTTTCCAGCTTAGCCAGCGTTTCGTTATAAAATTTATCCATCCGTTATCCTAAATCTATTTTTTAAACAATAATAGAGAAGCCCAAATACTGTCATATTTGAAAGAAATTTGCATTTTCGGGTTTCTCTTTTGGAACTTTGGTTTTTGCTCGATACAGAACTAATAAGTCCATTTTTAGTGATAGGGATAGATATAATAGTGTCTAGTTTTATGTATATCAAAGCAATAAGACACAGAGCTAAAAAATATCCCAAAAAGTATCATAAAGAGCGAAGGTCTTTTCTTCTTCTCCTTCGACAAATTGACATTTGATAACTTTTGCCTTTCTTACGAATTGTCTGTTTTATTCATCATTAGGATGTTCTAATCTTAAAATTTCATCCGCTGTATCCTTACTGCGTTTAGTATAGCTAATAAGGCAACCCCAACATCGGCAAAAACAGCTTCCCACATAGTCGCTAAGCCCCCAGCTCCCAAAACTAGTACAATAGCTTTTACTCCGAATGCTAAAGCTATATTTTGCCAAACGATTTTCTTTGTCTGCTTGCCTATATTGATTGCCATAGGTATTTTACTCGGTTTGTCGTCTTGTATTACCACATCTGCCGTTTCAATGGTCGCATCGCTTCCCAAACCGCCCATTGCAATACCCGCATCGCTCAAAGCCACAACAGGCGCATCGTTTACACCGTCGCCAACAAAAGCAACGCTTCCGCCTTTGGCTTTAATTTCTTTAACTCTGTTTACTTTATCTTCAGGCAATAAATCTCCGAAAGCATTATCTATCCCCAACTGTTCCGCTACATACTTTACAACCGTACTTTTATCTCCGCTAAGCATAGTAGCTTTAACATTGAGCTTATGCAATAGATTTATGGTTTCCTGTGCGTCTTCTTTTATGCTGTCCGCAATGGTAATGTAACCAACAAACTTTCTATCATAAGCCACTGCGATTACCGTGTAGGCAATGCTGTTCGGGTCTATGTCATAAGTAATAGAAAATTTATCCATCAGCTTAAAATTCCCTACCAATAATTCTTTCCCATTTACATTAGCCTTTAGTCCGTGTCCTGCAATTTCCTCTATATTTTCTAATGGGATATTGTGGTTTACATCGCCTACATATTCTTGAATGGCAGTTGCTACGGGGTGGCTACTATGGCTTTCCAAAGCATTGACCATTTCTAAAATTTCTTTCTCATCAAATGCCTTGTCAAATACAACTTCCTGAACTTTAAATACGCCCTCCGTCATTGTACCTGTCTTATCCATTACTACATTTTGTATGCTGGCAAGAACATCCAAAAAGTTGCTTCCCTTAACCAATATTCCATTTTTACTCGCTGCCCCAATTCCGCCAAAGTAGCCTAAAGGAATACTTATTACCAATGCACAAGGGCAAGAGATAACAAGGAATACCAAAGCACGATACAACCATTGGCTGAACACATAATTTTCTACAAAGAAGTAGGGCAATGCTGTAATTAGAATAGCTAACAGTACAACTATCGGTGTGTATATTTTTGCAAACTTTCTAATGAATAATTCTGTCGGTGCTTTTTGAGCAGTAGCATTTTGCACCAATTCTAAAATTTTACTCAGCTTGCTATCAGTATATGCAGTTGT
>QFQQ01000036.1 GCA_003243445.1 Citrobacter freundii | reverse complement strand
CTTTCAATTCTATAAAACAACTTCAATAATCAAACTGGTACCGCGGTCTGCGGTCGGTCGTCCGCGGTCTGTCCTCTGCGGTCTCTCTCTCTCAATTCACTCCCTTGATCAACCCATCCTGCCATCTCAAAAAATACAGCTTCTTATTTTCAAAATACTGCAATGTCATGTTCGTTTTTTCGAGGACGGGCTGAATGTCAAAGTCGGTAAAGACTTTGTTGCTTTTGTCGCCGAGGTTGGACGCCAGGTCATTCTTGTATTTGATCAGCAGCTTCGCAAATTTCCAGGTCACTTCGTAGCCGCGGAATACCATGTCACTGGGCCGTGCATACATGGCATTGTTGAAATAGGTGGTGAGATCCTGGCTTACTTTGTCAGACTTGGGATTATAGAACGGGTTTGCATAAATGATCTCAAGACCGGCGAATTCAGGTCTGGTAAAATCACGGATACCATCCCAGGTCGGCATGCCGATCAGTGTAAGCGGATAGGATTTGCTGATGGATGCCAATTGCTGTGCAAGCCTTCTTCCAAAGTTTGCGTCAAGCGTACCTGAAATTGCTACAGTGCTGCGGTTGCTGTCGAGCTGTGCCTTAAGCTGGTTTACGCTGAAGCTGTCAACCAGGTCAACATATTTTATTTTCAGTGCAACGGAGCTTGTTGTTTTGGAATAATCATCCAGCAATTGTTTGATCTGGTCTTCGATCATTCCTTTTTTACGGAATACCGTTACCTGTTTGGTGGCGTGATATTTCTGAACGTATTTATAAATACCTTCTACCTGTGTACGCAGTGTAGGGTTCAGCACAACAAAATATGGATTGCCGCTAACGCCGCCGTCATTGGGAATAGTGGTATTGATAACAGGAATGTTTCTTTTAACAGCCACTTCTGCAAACAACCGTACTTCATTGCTGGCGCAATGCGCGATGATGAGATCTACATCATTCAATTCAGGTCTTTTCAATTGATCTTCCAGTGATTCCTTTCCTGAACGCGTATCGTATATATACACTTCAAGTGCAGATCCTTCTTTTGAGAGAGAATCAAGAGCAAGCTTAGCACCTTCATAAAATTCCAGACCGGGATTGATGAATTTGGGGAATACAGTTTTGGCATAACGGTATTCATTCGTTGCATCAAAAGCCGAATCCAGGAACAGTGGTGCGAAAATGGCGATCTTAGGTTTGGCAACTGTTGCACTATCCTGTGCATGCAGCCCTTGCAGGCACACAACGCAAGCCAGTACAAGCGAAAAAAATAATTTCATTTGTGTCGATTTAACAGCCAGCCGTCAAATCATTTTTTGTTCGCGGATCTTATTCCCACTCGATAGTGGCAGGTGGCTTACTGCTGATATCATATACCACCCGGTTGATCCCGCGTACATTATTGATGATCTCGCTGGAGATATTGGCTAAAAACTCGTAAGGAAGATGAGCCCAGTCTGCCGTCATACCATCAACGCTGGTCACAGCCCTGAGGGCGACGGTGAATTCGTATGTACGTTCATCACCCATCACACCTACACTTTTAACCGGTAACAAGATAGTACCGGCCTGCCAAACCGTTGCATACAAATTGTTATCTTTTAAGCCCTTGATATACACATGATCAGCTTCCTGAAGCAGGTGGACTTTTTCGGGAGTGATCTCGCCAAGGATGCGGATCGCAAGACCTGGTCCCGGGAAAGGATGCCTGTCCAGCATTTCGGAAGGAATGCCCAGTTCACGGCCAACTCTTCTTACTTCGTCTTTGAACAGGAAACGCAACGGCTCTACCAGTTCGAGATGCATCTTCTCCGGTAATCCGCCTACGTTGTGGTGGGATTTGATCGTAACGGAAGGTCCGTGTACGGATATGCTTTCGATCACATCAGGATAGATCGTACCCTGACCAAGCAGCCCGATACCTTCAATATGTTGTGATTCTTCCTGGAATACATCGATAAAGAGTTTACCGATCGTTTTTCTTTTTGCTTCAGGATCTGTTTTGCCGGCAAGCTCGCTATAGAAGCGTTCTTTGGCATCCACGCCTTTTACATTCAGGCCGATCTTTGCATATGTTTCCAGTACTTCTTCAAATTCGTTTTTTCTGAGAACGCCATTGTCGACAAAAATTCCAAAGAGGCGATCGCCGATCGCTCTGTGGATCAGTGTTGCGGCAACAGTAGAATCAACACCACCGCTGAGTGCCATGATCACCTTACGGTCGCCGATCTGTTTTTTCAATGCCTCTACTGTATCGGTGATAAAGTGAGCGGGTGTCCAGTCCTGCGAACAACCGCAGATATTCACGAGGAAATTCTTCAGGATCTTTTTTCCTTCGGTTGAATGGTATACTTCCGGGTGAAATTGTACGCCATACAGGGAATGCGTCGTTCCGTTCGCAGCTGTCGATGCTGTTTTGCGGAAAGCGGCAACAGGAATGCTTTCAGTGGTAGCGAGCAGTTCAAAGCCAGCAGGCATTTCTTTAATGGTATCGCTATGGCTCATCCATACCTGGCTTTGAGGCGCCACGTCCTGGAAGATCACATCATCTTTGGTCCTCTGCAATTGGGCGCGGCCGTATTCGCGTTTGTTACTTTTTGCCACAACACCACCAAAACGGCGGGCGGTCAACTGAGCACCATAGCATACGCCGAGCACAGGTACTTTGGAGATCATCGCCTCGATATCCACATCCGGAGCACCGGGTTCATTCACTGAAAAAGGCGACCCTGAAAGGATAATACCTTTCAAACCGGGTTCAATTACTACTGTCTTATGATAGGGGATGATCTCGCAGTACACATTTGCTTCCCTTACAGCCCTGGCAATCAATTGGGTATACTGGGAACCAAAGTCGAGAATAAGAATCTTTTCCGTCATGGTGCTGCGAAGGTAGGAAATTCCGGGCGTAGGAGAATCGATGTTCGATGATCGATGTTCGATGGTCGGATCCGCAAGAAAGCACTCTGGGATCAGGAAAAGCAGGATACAGGAATACTCCCACTCGCGACCATCGAACATCGTTCCTCCAGGCTGTAACCTTTTCAGAATTCCCGTAGTCCAATCAAACAATAGGCTACTTTTGAAACACTGAAACCGTATTACCAAACTTAACCATAGATTTATGAAACGTACATGGGCGTTATTTGCCGGACTGATGATCTTATTGTCTTCATGCCACTATTTTGAGGGCAAGCGGGTAAAAGGTGATGGAAATGTGACTACCAATACACATCCTATCACCGACTTCAAAGGGGTGGATGTTAGCGGAGCGATCGATCTTTACCTTATACAGGGAGATACTTATGCTGTGAAAGTGGTGACTGATCAGAACCTGCAGCAGTACATAGAAGTGAGAAAAGATGGCTCTGTACTTCGTGTCCATCCAACTAATAATACAAACCTGGATGCGACGGGAAAGGTCAAAGTATATGTTACCGCGCCATCGTTTGTGAGCATCGAAGTATCCGGTGCAAGCACAGTAACATCAGAAACAAAACTGACATCCCAGGCAAAGATCGATGTGGACCTGACAGGTGCCAGCAATGCTGATCTTGACCTGAATGCTCCGAATATCGAAATCGAAGCCAGCGGTGCCAGCGAAGCATCTGTTAAAGGAGAGACTAAAAATCTTTCTGTAAACGGTTCCGGCAGCAGCAGCATCAACGCATTTGAACTTTTATCAGAAACCGCCGATATAGATATTTCCGGCGCCAGCGATGTCAGTGTATATGCCAGCGTAAAAATAAATGGTCAGACCAGCGGTGCCTCAACCATCCGGTACAAAGGAAACGCGCAGGCGAATATTGATAAGAGCGGAGCAGGCAGCGTGAAGAAAGAGGACTAGCCGGGTGTCCGTTGTCAGTTGTATGTTGTCCGTTGCTCATTCTTTACAGCAATAAACTAAATAAAACCCTCTTTTACACGAGGGTTTTATTATTTTTAATAGGCTGGCAATTTGATGATGGGCATACTGCCCGCAAATCGGCCATCGGCCATCGACCATCGATCATCGATGGTCTGCAACCAAAACCAACCTTATCCCATGCGCTCACGCAGGCAATTCCTCAAAGACAGTTCCCTGGCTACGGCCGGCATGTTAGTGGCTTCCTCGTCCTGGGGGAGTTTTTTTATTGGCAAAAAGCCAAAGGTCATTATTATAGGAGCCGGATTCGCGGGGCTTTCCGCAGCCTATCATTTACATAAAAAAGGAATTGAGTTCGTAATACTTGAGGCCCGCAACAGGATCAGCGGACGCGTATTCTCCCATACTATTGATGAAAAGGAAAAGCTGGTTGTAGAACTCGGTGCGGAATGGGTGGGTGCATCACACAAGCGTCTGCAGGATCTCTGCAATGAATTTGGATTAGTGCTGGATAATAACCAGTTCAATTCACATCTTATCTATAAAGGAAGGTATTATCCAAAAGGGGAATGGGATTACAGCGAAGACTGGAAAACCCGCTTTAAGGGGCTGCTGGAAGGATATGGAAAGATGAGTGAAGCTGATAAGAAAAAACTGGATAAGATTGACTGGTGGAGATATCTCGTACAAAATGGTTGTGAAGGAAAAGATCTTGATATTCGTGAGTTGCTGGATAGTACGGATTTTGGCGAATCCATCCGCCAGGTGTCTGCATTTGCCGCACTCGCCGAATACGCAGAAAGCAGCGAAAAGAATGAAATGGATTATAAGATCAGGGGCGGTAATAGTATGCTGGCGCAAAAAATGGCTGAAGCGATCGGGATGGATAAGATAAAACTGCAATACACCGTAACAAAGATCATCCAGCATCCAAAGAAAGACGTGGAAGTGCATTGCAGCAACGGCGAAGTATTCAAAGGAGACAAGATCATTTGCACTGCACCGGCATTTGCTGTAAGAAAGATCGACTGGCAACCCGGTCTCCCTGAAAAACAACTGATGGCACTTGATCAATTGCAATATGCGCGGATCAACAAGAACCCGCTTTTATTCACCAGGCGTTTCTGGAATGCAGAAGATTTTGATATGGTGACGGATCAGTTGCCGCATTATTTTTATCACGCCACAAAAAATCAGGCGTCGGATAAAGGCGTATTGATATCGTATACCATTGGCGACAAAGCAGCGGTAGTTGCCAACCAGAGTGATCAATGGAAGGCCGCCATGATCAAACAAACGCTGGAACCTGCATTTGGTGATGTATCCTCTCTGCTCGAAAAACAAACCAACTATTTCTGGGGCAACGATGAATACTCCCGCGGTGCCTATGCGATCTATGGAAAAGGCCAGTGGTTTTGTCTCCGCCCTGAACTGGAGCGCTCACATATACACACGCATTTCGCCGGCGAACATTTGGCGGACTGGCAGGGGTTTATGGAAGGAGCGGTGAATACGGGAGAGGCGGCAGCGGGGAAGATTGCGTAAGAAAGGTTCCAGGGGTTCCAAAGGTTCCAGAAGTTCCAGAGGTTGCTGCCGCGACTTGAAATGCTCACATTTAAAGAGCTCATTGCGATCCGAAGAACTTCTGGAACTTCTGGAACCTCTGGAACCTTTGAAACCTCTGGAACCCCTTGAACCTTCTCTACCTCACCACCATCCACCTGATCGTTTCTCCTTTTCCGTTTACCCAAACCTTCACATAATACACGCCGGATGGCAGGCCGGGAATAGTGAGGCTTATTTCCAGTGGATCTCCCGTTTTTTCCCTGTTGATAGTTGTGATCTTTTTGCCGGCCTGGTCATACACTGCAACCGTCACGCTCCCTGTGACGGGTTGTGTGATCCTTAGTATTGATAAACCTGTGGATGGATTCGGATAAAGCGTTATAAAACCGTTCAGGGGTTCACGCGGGTTTCCGGTTGGAATATTGTTATTGAGCTTTGTCATGAACACAAATTCATTCCCGTACTCCTGCTGTGTATTGGCCACAAGTAGTGTATCTCCGGAAGATGTTACGGTCAGGTTCGGATTCATTGTCTGACGTGCTGTCTTACCGAAATAAATTGCGCCTTCCCGGTTGCCTTCCTGGTCTGTTTTCATTACAAAAACATATTTTTCCATCACACCAGCGGGCGGTTCAGCGGTTGTGCCTGCGATCAGAAAGCCTCCCCCGGCTCTGTTGATAACGCGAAACCCTTCATCCATCAGGTGGATATCCTGCGTTTTTCGCCATGCAAGATTTCCGTCTTTATCGGTTTTTATCAGCAGGAGATTTTTATTGATGAATGGCCGCTCGTTGGATGTACCGGAAAACAGATAACCATTATCAGGTGTAATGATCAAGTCAAAGCCAACATCGTTGGTTATTCCCTGGGCAAATGTCTTTGACCACCGTTTATTTCCATTTTTATCGATTTTCAGGATATAGAGTGATGAAATGATATCGTATTCCTTCTGGGAATTACCGACGATCAGGAAATCATGTTCCGGTGTTTCGATGATCTTGCGGCCCGTTTCCCATAAACCGGGTTCTCCGATCGTCTTGATCCACTGTTCATTTCCGGCAGCATCAAATTTCACCAGCAAAACTTCATAATTTATAAAAGATATATCTGCTGCGCCCGTAAAAAGCATTCCTCCGTCGCTTGTCGCTACCACATCTTTGACGCTGCTGGCACGGATTTTTTGCGTCCAGAGTATCTTGCCTTTTTCATTCAACTTGTAAACGTCATACCAGTTGGAAAACAGATCTTTTACTTCAGTAACAGCGATGTATTCATCTGCTCTTATCTTTTTAAAAACTTTCAATATTCCCTGACTGGCCGACAATTGTATTGCCCATTCGTTCTTACCTGTTTTATCATGCCGTATGGCAAATGGATAATAGATATCTTCATCAATAGAAAGCAGGTTTACTCCACTTAAAACAGCACCGTCGGGCCCGGGAGCAATGCCGGCAAGAATCGTTGCATAGCTGTTACCCGGTATAGTTAAATGGGTTAGTGCAGCAGCATCCGGTTGAAAGGGAATAGCAGAAGGAAGTTCTCCATTCATATTTGTTTTGCACAAGGCCGGGAGAGAAGCGACTTCGCTGGGATAGGAGCTTTGTCCGGCGAAAATAATATGCTGTGCTGTTACGTGCAGGAATCTTGCATAATCGTTCCCGGATCCGCCAAAGGCTTTTCGCCAAAGTTGTTTGCCGGTAAGGTCAAACTTTATCAAAAGAATATCCGCGTCTGAATCGAACGTTCCGTTGCTGACTGTGCCGGAACTCCCCAATCCGATATAACCATCTGCAACAGGCTGGATGGTGAAAATTGCGTCGCCTGATTTGATGTTGATCTTTTTTGTCCAGATATTATTTCCGTTCTGGTCCGTCTTATAGATCAGTCCGTCGGTTTCAAGCCCTGCTCGTTTTTGTACTCCTCCGGAAAAAATAAATCCGTCGGTTGTGGTGTTAAAGTCGGATGTGTAATAGTCTTCATCAACGGGATCATCCAGCCTGACCTGGTGTGTTGTGATGGTTCCGGCATTGGTAAGATTGATCATTTCGCCCTCGCGGCTTTCGGTATGCTGATAATAAATGTATGCGGAATTTGACGGACCGGCTTTTATCTGGTAAGTGTTATAGATCGTATCAGACACCTGCTTGTCCCATTGTTTGTTACCATTCTTATCCATCAGATACACCCTGACGGCGGAATTGCCGTTTTCTCCACGATCCTTAAATGCAAGAAAAAAGTTATTGCCGGAGGACGGGAGTAATTTCAGGGTCTCAAATGATCTTTGATCGTTTAATGAGATCGTGGAAATTAATTGCCCGCCCGCATTCAGCTTGAACAAAACTTTGCGTGAGTCGATACCATTATCGGATACAAAGGCTGCGATCCAGAAGTTCTTTTCATTGTCCCTGATCACAGATTCGAGGATCGAATAACTTCCTTCTTTGAGTTCTTTCTGCACTTTAATATTCCCTGATCCGTCAGTAATATGAAAATAATGTGTCGTAATAAAACAGTAATTGTCGTCATCAAGTATCAGCAGATCAGTGATACTTCGGGAATCTTGTAAAGGATAAACCTTGTAGAAACCGTTTTGCGCAAATGCGCAGGTGTTAATGCTTAGCAGTAATACTGCAATCAGGAATGATCGGATCACGAATAGGGATTGGTTTGGTTCATCTCTCTTGACATGCAGTTATCTCGATCCGTTGTCCGCATTTTTTTTCACTTGCATGAATTGACGATTCCCGGTGCTGAAATGACTGAGGGCGGTTTTCACATGATCATTCAACATACATTCTTGTACTGCCTGAATCACCTGTTCCATAACTGAAATCAAGTCAAAGATTGACCATCTTCACATAGATCGTAATATTCCTGTTCCGGCCTTTATCATCTGTGCAGGATATTTTTACCGGACCCTCATCTGGTATAAAGAATTGTTTTTCTCCCGCAGCGCTTGCTTTGTAGAATTTATTATTGATATACCAGTATACCTTGCTGACATCATTGGCTGTTTTGCAGATCAATTGTAAAGGCTCAGGATTTTTTTTATTGATCAGATATTCCACACCATTCACCGGGAACTGTATCGCCGGTGCGCTGCCTTTGAATATTAATTCGCAATCCGGATTATGCGGCGGGATCTGCTGATATGAAATACGGTTCTCTGCAAACCAGGGTTGCATTTCAGGCTCGACTATCTTATACCATTTCTTTTTATAGCCGGTTGCCGGCGCACAACTTTTACAGTAAGAGATCTTTTCGTCCGGGCGGACCATTATTTCCTGCCAGTTGCTGCAGGTGCGTGTGCTGGAAATAAGAGGGATAAAATAATCAGTCGTGATGCTGGTGCAATGCTCTGATGGCGGAAGTCCCGTTTCACTGCATACCTGGCGTATGTCTATATCATTGGGTTGATGAAACCATTCTTTATCGTTGTTGTAATCGATCGTATTGAAGATGCGGAATAATAGTGGTGTGGCAATATTTGCGCCACTGAGATCGGGAACGCCGGCACCGGAGAAATTTCCGGTCCATACTCCAACAGTATAATTTTTGTTATAACCAATACTCCAGGCATCACGTCTCCCATAACTGGTGCCCGTTTTCCAGGCGATCTTGGGCATGCGCTCGGTTGCCATCCAGTTAAGCGGAAAGTCGGGACGGTTTACTTTGGAAAGGATTTCATTCACCATATAATCTGCTGCCGGACTGATCAGTTGGATCGGAGCCTGTATTGTATCTGCGGCGGAGAATGACGGCTTGATAAATTTTCCTTCATTGGCAAAAGCCGAGAATAGACCGGTCAGTTCTTCCAGGGTAGTGCCGCACCCCCCAAGGATCATGGAAAGACCAAGCTTTTTCCTGTCTTTTTCGATCTGCCTGAAACGGCAGCGGATCAGTTGCTGTATCAATTTTTCCTGGCCCAATAAGCTCAGGCTTTTTACCGCCGGAATATTCAGTGAATGCTCCAGTGCGTATTCGATCGATACATAGCCATTGAATCGCTGATCGTAATTTTCCGGTGCATAACCTTCATAGTTCACCGGCACATCGGCGATCACTGTTTTGGGCGTGAGCAATCCTTCGTCAAAACACAGGGCGTACAGTAGCGGCTTCAGCGTGCTGCCGGGCTGACGGATAGCGGCAGCACCATTCACCTGCCCGCCATCCAGCGTATCATAGAAATTGGATGAGCCAACATAGGTGATCACCTTATGCGTCCGGTTGTCCACAATGATCACCGCCGCATTACGGATATTGCGCAGCCGCTGCGCGCGGATATAGTCCTCAACGATCTTTTCGGTTTTCAGCTGGGTGTTCAGCTCAAGATGGGTGCTGATCTCTCCCTTCTGTTGCCTGGATAGTTTATAAAAAAGATGTGGTGCGTAATGTGGTACTGTATGGCGTGTGGCGGTCAGTGGCTCTGCAAGCGCATCATCGATCTCTTTGTCTGTAAAAACTTTATCGGCTGCAAATTTCTGCAACCATCGGTTACGCTCTTCAACGATCCGGCCATTATGCCTGCCGATCACCAGGCTGGATGGCCGGTTCGGAATAATACTCAGCGAAGTGATCTCTGCGAGGGAAAGGTGATCCGGGTTCTTGTTGAAGTACAATAATGCCGCCGCCTTTACCCCCTCAATATTGCCACCGTAGGGAACAAGGTTCAGGTAGAGTTGAAGGATCTCGTCCTTATCATATTTAAGCTCCAGTTGAAAGGCGCGGAACATTTCAACGATCTTATTCGGGAAAGTCCGTTTCCGGTGTTCAAGCGCACGCGCTACCTGCATGGTGATCGTACTAGCGCCAGAGGTCCGCTTCCAGCGAAAGATGTTTTTGAAAAATGCCCGGCCAACTGCTATCACATTTATACCGGGATGACTGTAGAAGTATTTGTCTTCTTTTGCAATGATCGTCTTTCTGAGCAAGGGAGAGATCTCATTCAGTTCGGTCTTCATCCGCCATTTATCATCATGGGTAAGGCTGGCGTTGATCACTTCACCCTTGCTGTCGGTCAGTATGGAAGAGTAATCGATCTTATCAGGTAAGGGAAAGATCCAGTTCAGCAAAAAGAACAGGACGATCAATGCGGCAATGGCGATGCCGGTACGTTTGAGAAAACGGATGATGCCCTTCCTGGTAATGCTGAACCTGATCCTCATAATAGATGACTTGCGGGTAAAGATATTAATTCGCGAGACTAAATAGATGGCGGGTTTAGTTGCATGCATTAACAACATATTGCTGTTAACAAATATTTATTTAGAAATATTAGGACAACCCCTTCGCTGTTCATTACCTTGCTTCAAATTTCTTCACAATGATTGCTGATCACTGCCAGTCTGCAGGCAAAAGCATTCCTCCCTAACACGGATTACCCACAGTTTATTGTAAACCGCATACGCTTTATGGAAAAAGACTAAATGCGTGTCAAACAATTCGATGTTTTTGTTTACCTTCTCTTTACAAAACAGAACCCAACCAAACCTTATGTATTTCAAAAGATTCCTGGCAATCTTTCTTCCGGTTGCCTTCATCTTGACAGCCTGTAATCGCAGTGCTGTTGTTCTCAGTTATACCAACGCAAAAGACGAAGTTCCCCTGCTCGGAAACCTGCAATTCCGCTTTGACCAGGGAATGGTGGCCGACTCACTATTGAACGTCTGGGATTCGACCGACTATATCTCATTCGAACCGGCTATTAAAGGTAAATACCGCTGGGAAAGCCCGGATCAGCTGGTGTTCTCGCCGGCGCAACCGCTGGATCCGGCAACAGACTATACGGCAAAGATCAAGGCGTCCGTTCTTCGCTTCAGCAAATACAATAAAGTGAGTGGCGGTGATGAGATCAAATTCCATACACCGGCCCTGCAGTTGGAAAATTCGCAGGTGATCTGGGTTGGTGAAACCAGTACGACCGCTTCGCCGCAGATGGACCTGTTCTTTAACTATCGTGTTAATCCCGCAGACCTGAAAGAACTGCTGGAAATAGAACTGGATGGAAAGAAGCAGGAATATACTTTACTGACCATGTCGCCCGATTCAAAGATCTCGGTGAGATTGAATGGCGTAAAGTCTTCCGATAAAGATCTCTCTTCAAAAATTACGATAGGTAAGGGGCTTAAACCGGAAGGTGGAAAGAATGCCACCAAAGAAGCGTTGAGCTCTGCGATCACTATTCCTTCTCCATTCGTTCTAACCATTCAAAGCCTGGAGCCTGAGCATGATGGTACGGATGGTATTGTGAATGTGATCACCAGCCAGCAATTGAACGATGAGAATCTGAAATCATATATCAGGATCGATCCGGAAGTTCCGTTCAGTGTTACGACCAATGAGTCAGGATTTACGATCCGCAGCAGCCAGTTCAGCGTAGATAAAAGTTACACGCTCGTTATATCAAAAGGATTGAAAGGCAAGATCGGTGGCATCCTGAAAGAAGAATATAATGGAAGCATTGCTTTTGGTGAATTGGAACCGGGCATCAGCTTTACAAATAATAAAGCCGTTTATCTTTCAAAAAAAGGGGCGAAGAATATTGAGGTAAAGATCACCAGCGTGGAAAAAGTAAAACTGGTCATTTCAAAGATTTATGAGAACAACCTGTTGATGGCACAGCGTTACGGTTATTATCCGCAGGAATCACGCTCTTCGGGTTCTTCCTATGACGAAGAATACGGCGGCGATTATTATGACGATGCGTATATCAATACTTCACTCGGTGATGTGATCTATGAAAAAGAGATCGATACACGTTCACTGCCCAAAAGCGGTGGCGGCCGCCTGCTGAATTTTTCACAGTTTGAAGACCGGTTGCCTGATTTCAATGGCGTTTACCATGTAATGATCCGCTCTGAAAAAGATTATTGGGTGAGAGACAGCCGCTTTATTTCTCTTTCTGATCTTGGTCTGATTGCGAAGCAGGGAGAGGATAAGATCTTTGTATTTGCCAATTCCATCAAAACCGCTGATGCGGTCAGCGGTGTGAATGTAACTGTGTATGCTGCCAATAATCAATTGATCGGTACAGGTGCGACAGATAAAGACGGCGTGGCTGCGATCAGCTATTCCAAAAAAGATATGACCGGTTTCAAACCAGCCATGATCATTGCGAAGACCGCAGATGATTTCAACTATCTTCCTTTTAATAATACAAAAGTTAATACGTCAAGATTTGCCGTTGGTGGTAAACGCAATAATCCATCAGGGCTGGATGCATTTGTTTATGCAGAAAGGGATATATACAGACCGGGCGAGAAAGTCAACTTCTCGGTGATCATCCGTGATCGTCAGTGGAATTCACCGGGAGAGATCCCGCTGAAGATGAAGTTCGTTATGCCCAATGGCAAGGAGCTGAAATCATTCCGTAAGAGTTTGAATGAAGAAGGCTCTGTTGAAGGGAATATCGATATCGCCACATCCGCGATCACCGGTAGCTATACGCTGGAAGTTTATACCTCGAATGATGTGCTGCTTGCTTCACGCAACTTCTCGATCGAGGAATTCGTTCCGGATCGTATCCGTGTTTCAACAAAATTAAGCAGTAATGCACTGAAGCCGGGTGAATCATCACAGCTTAAGATTAATGCTATGAATTTCTTTGGCCCGCCAGCCGCCAATAGAAACTATGAAACAGAGATCCAGGTTAAACAAAAGCAATTCTCGCCTGAGAAATACAGCAATTATGATTTTTCTCTGGCCAATCAGAATACATTCTTTGATAAGCAGGTGAAAGAAGGGAAGACTGATGCGGAAGGTAATGCCACGGAAACATACCAGGTGCCGACTGAATATCAGAACATGGGTGCGCTGCAGACTAACTTCTACACCACTGTTTTTGATGAAACTGGAAGGCCGGTCAGCCGGATGGCATCGGCAGACATTTATACACAGGATATATTTTATGGTATCAAGTATGACTGGATGTATTATTTCCCGCTGAATCAAACTGCGAAGTTTGAACTGGTCTCTGTAAATAAGGATGGCAAGGTGTCTAATTCAACCGCGCGTGTGCAGGTGATCAAGCACGAGTACCGTACTGTGCTTTCAAAGAGCGGAAGTTATTTCCGTTATGAATCACAGAAACAGGACAAGATGATGACGGAAGTGCAGTTGAATATTGGTGAAGGAACGGTATTCAACTATATTCCGCGCTCACCTGGTGATTATGAAGTAAGGGTGTATCGTTCAGGCGCGAACAGTTATGTAAGCCGCAGTTTTTACAGCTATGGAAGCTGGGGTGGTGATAACAATTCTTTTGAAGTAAATAATGAAGGGAACATTGATATTTCCCTGGAGAAAAAATCTTACGAAGCAGGCGAGTCGGTAAAGGCATTGTTCAAAACACCATTCAGTGGGCGTATGCTGGTGACAATGGAAACGGATCATTTGATCTCTCATCAGTATGTAGACGTTCCTGAGCGTTCAGCAAGTCTTGATCTGAAACTTACCGGTGAGCATGTGCCGAATGTGTACATCACTGCAACCCTGATCAAGCCGCATGAAGTATCGGATATTCCATTGACGGTCGCTCATGGCTTCCAGAATGTAAAAGTAGAGGAGAAGAGCAGGCTTATCCCGGTGACCATCGACGCGCAGAAAACTGTACGTTCAAAAACACTTCAGAAGATACGAGTAAAAGCGGCTCCGGGTAGTTATGTAACGCTTGCCGCAGTGGATAATGGCGTATTACAGGTGAGTGATTTCAAAACACCGGATCCATACAATTATTTCTATCAGCAAAGAGCGTTGCAGGTAAATGCCTTTGACCTGTATCCGTTGCTGTTTGCTGAAGTCCGTGCAAGAACAAGCAGTACCGGTGGTGATGGTGAATTGAGTATGGATCGCCGCGTGAATCCCATGCCTGCGAAAAGGATCAAAGTGGTAAGCTACTGGAGTGGTATCAAAAAAGCAGACGGAAGCGGTAATGCCGAGTTTGAGATCGATATCCCGCAGTTCAGTGGTGAGATCCGCCTGATGGCCGTTTCTTATAAAGGACAAAAGTTTGGTTCAGGGGAGAATACCATGACAGTTGCTGATCCGATCGTACTCAGCACTGCATTGCCAAGATTCCTGAGCCCCGGCGATACGGTGAGTGTTCCGGTGACGCTTAGTAACACAACGGATAAGGCAACAACCGTATCCGCGAATATCAAAGTTGAAGGCGGCATCAGGGTTGTGGGCGGAGCAGCGGAGTCGATCCCGGTGAATGCAAAATCTGAAGGCCGTGCCACATTCCGTATCGTGGCAGATCCGGTGATCGGTATCGGGAAGGTGAAGATCCAGGCGAATGGAGCGGGTGAGAAGTTTGAGGATGAAACGGAGATCAGCATACGGCCCGCATCCACCTTGCAAAAGCGTACCGGCAGCGGAAAGATCGTGGGCGGCAGCACGCAGGCTGTTAATATCGGTTTTAGCGACTTTATTGCATCCAGCGCGAATTATAAACTGACGGTCAGCAGGTCACCTGTGCTTGAGCTGGGTGAGCAGCTTCGCTATCTTGTTCAGTATCCCTACGGATGCACTGAACAGACCGTTTCTGCCGCATTCCCGCAACTGTATTATAGCGATCTGGCTGACCTCATGCAGCTGGGCGGCAAGGAGAAAACTAATGCCAATACAAATGTGCTGGAAGCGATCCGTAAAATAAAAATGCGTCAGCTCTACAACGGCGCGGTCACGCTTTGGGATGGAGAGGGGAAAGAGGATTGGTGGACGACGGTGTATGCCGCCCACTTCTTACTGGAAGCAAGAAAAGCAGGGTTTGATGTAGATAACAGCCTGATCGAAACAATGCTGAGCTATATCAATAACCGCCTCAAGAACCGGGAGCTGATCATTTATTACTATAATCGTGATCAGCAGAAGAAAATCGCTCCCAAGGAAGTTGCCTATGGTTTGTATGTACTGGCGCTTGCGGGAAGAACAAATATTCCTGCGATGAACTATTACAAATCGAATCCATCGGTGCTTGCATTGGATAGCCGCTATCTCTTATCTGCAGCATACGCAACAGCTGGCGACAGGAAATCATTTATGGCAATGTTGCCTGGTTCATTCACTGGCGAAGAATCAGTGCCGCAAACCGGCGGTAGCTTCTATTCTGCAATACGCGATGAAGCAATTGCGCTGAATGCATTGCTTGAAGTTGATCCGGGTAATAAACAGGTTGGCGTGATGATCAAGCATGTAGCAGAGAAACTCAGATCCCGTAGCTGGCTCAGCACGCAGGAAAGGGCGTTTTCTTTCCTGGCGCTTGGTAAGCACGCGAGGAGCGCTAATAATTCCACCGTTACGGCGGAGGTGAAAGTGAATGGAAAAACTGTTGGCAAAGCAGATAACGGTCAATGGCATGGAAATAAAGCGGTATTGAATGGTACTAATATCCAGATTGTAACGAAAGGAACCGGTGACCTGTATTACTTCTGGGAAGCTGAAGGTATCAGCGCAACGGGAGATTATGTTGAGGAAGACAGCTATCTGAAAGTAAGAAAACGCTTCTTTGACAGATTCGGAACACCGATCTCCGGTAACACCTTCAAGCAAAATGATCTCGTGATCATCGGTATAACACTGGAAAAAACTTTCTCAGGAAATGTCGAGAACATTGTGATCACCGACCTTCTTCCTGCAGGTTTTGAAATTGAAAACCCCCGAACAAAAGAGATCCCTGGAATGGACTGGATCAAAGATGCATCCAATCCAACAGCCATAGATGTGCGTGATGACAGACTGCATTTGTTTGTAGATTCTTATAATAACAAACAGACTTACTATTATGCAGTCCGTGCCGTTTCCCCGGGGCAGTATAAAATGGGGCCGGTAAGTGCGGATGCGATGTATAATGGCGAATATCATTCCTATAATGGAGCTGGTACAATTCGCATCATTCGCGAATAATGCGCGAATGGACACAGATGAACGCGAATAGCTAATGACATAATTGAACAAACAAAAAGGTCGCTCGGAAATTCTGAGCGACCTTTTCTTTTCATATTGGTCAAATACTATAAGACACTATTCGTGATCATCCGCGCTCATTTGCGCCTCATTCGTGTTGTGAGTGTTTGGCGGCGACGGTAACAACCGGGATCCTGGATCCGTAGGACAGGAGCTTATTTGTTATCCTGTTCCACAATCCTGGCAAGCGGAAGTCTTTCACCGGGTTGACCATGATCAGATCTGCATTGATCTTCTTCGAAAATTCCAGCGTGCTTTGCGCAAGGTTCTGACCCTCCAGCAGGAAGCATTGCACCGGTATGGTTGAAATGCTTTGTACCAGCTCGAGCGCCATATCAATCACGTTCTGATTTTTCCCTTCAGCATGTTTGCGAAGCGAAACAAAATAAACGGTTGACTTGAATGCGCGGCCAAGCAAAGCAGCCAGCCTGATCTGACGCATTGGAAGTTCACCGGATACAGGCAATACGATCTTTTTATAGTGACATACCAGTCCGCTCGCTCTTACGCCCAGTACAGGGACCTGTGTTTTCTTCGCAAGTCTGCTGATAGAAACGGATGAAGCGATACGGTCCAACAGGTTGAATTTTGATAAACCCACCACTACGATATCCATTTCGTATTGCTGGATATAATCCGTCAGTTGTTGCTTGAGATTTCCATTCAGCACACTTATCTCCAGCGTGCCTTCACCGCAAAGCTGATGTTTATAAAGTGATTTAAGATGATCCAGTTTACGAAGGATCAATTCCTGGTTCTTTGTCCCGCCCGCCCGCGAATTGTTTTTCCTGTTCACGTAAACCAGGTGAACATTGCAATGAAAAGTATTGGAGAGTTCCAATGCTTTTGCAATAGCCCATTTGTTTTTCGCAGTGAAATCTACCGGCACAAGGATGTTATACAATTTGTTTGGCATAGGCACTAGTTTTTAGGTTACAATACCAGCGGTATTAATTTATTTCATCAGGCAAGCTCCAATAGCGGCTCGAAGTTTCTTTCACGGATATTTTTATCAGCGATCTTTTCAAGCATTTCGTCGGTGGTGCAGAATGCAACGCCTTTCCCCGCGTATGTAATGATACAACGGTCATCTTTACTGTCGCCGACAGCAATACAGTTCTTCATTTTTACATTGTATTTCTCACATACATGCTGCAATACATTGGTTTTGCAGAATGAATGGCCGCACACACTATCCGGCGATCCGAAAAAGTAAGAAGGCAGGCTTACTTCGCCGGTCGCTTTTCCTTCAAAGAACTCAAGCTGATGTGCCAAAGAGAAATCAGCTCCGATCTGTTGCTTCACGTAGTTTGTGATCAATGTATAGCTGTGGCTTACTATGCCAACAAGGTATCCGCGCTCTTTATAGTGCTTCACCATTTCGCGGATATTCTCTGCCATTTCCATTTTACTTACAACGTTCAGCAGTTCGTCCATGGTACGGTTTTTTAATAGCAAACCGATACGCTTAGTAAGGATGATAGAGTCTTTTTCATTGAACCGGAGTTCATCCAGTTTTGCGCGGAAGCCGAATGCATCTGCGCATTCATTGATGAACCTTTTCTTCAGGATCGTATCATCCATGTCAAGGATCAGCATCTTATGGTAGGAAGAGAGATTTTCACGAAGCACATTGTTCATTTCTCTCTGGATGGCTTCCAACGAATTTACGCTTTCTAACGACAATTCGTTGCTATGCTGACGCTGGGCTTTACTGAGTATTGCACGGGATACTTCCCTGCTCATTTTACCCAATGCTTCCCAGGGCTTGCTTTTGTTTTCAATATAGCCAATATTTACCTCTTCCACGCGCGCTTTCATCAGATACATGTCGATCAATATACCTATGTCAACACCATAGTCGTTGAAAAAATCAATTTTCTGGAAGAATGCTTTTTTCCCGGCGATCATACCGCTAAGCGGTTGGGAAAAATGGGCGAGACCGGGGAATAAAATGGTCAGCAATGGCTTTGCCACGAGTTCTGTAACGCGGCCGGCATTTCTTGCGAAAGCGCCTTTCACAAAATCGGCCCTGTCTTCGAACAGGGGTGTAGCGAGTTTGCTGATGGAATGTTCCGGGTATGGATCAATATCCGCGTCAAGGAATACGACAAAATCGTTTGTAGCTGCATCAATGCCGTCTTTCATAGAAATGCCTTTTCCTCTTACCGCGCTGATCAATACTTTTGCGCCCGCTTCTTTGGCAATAGATACAGTATTGTCTTCTGATGTATCATCTACCACGATCACTTCTGAAACCAGTTTGTCCGCAAAACAAAATTTGATAACCTGTGCAATAGTTTTTTCTTCATTCAGTGCTGGAATAATCACTGTGAGCATGAGTTTCTCCTCTTGGTTTAGATTAATAATGGCGCTCGCTATCAATATGCCTGTGGCATAATCTACACACGCCTATGTTTGTCAAACATCGGGCCTGAAAATGGGCCATTCGCCGGTCCGATTGAAAGGACTGAAAGCGAATAATTGAAAGGTAGGATTTCTATGTTGATTATGAAGGGTGAATGCATTAGAAATGACCTAATGTAGATCTTAGAATCTGTTAAGGAGTATACCTTACTGTTAATAAGCGGTTTAGCGATGTAATATGTTTAGGTTAATAATACGGTGAAAAAGAGCAGAAATACTAAACAGGGAAAATCAGAATTGTTCAGGGATGAATACACTTTTTTGTTAGATGATGCAGATGGAAAGATGTTGCAATTGTTCAACATTATATCCTATGTTTTTATATCCGGATGAGGCAATGTGTGTTTGCGTAATTGCAGATAGAACTATCGCAGATCGCGTTTATTTTATCGCTCATCATTTTTAGAATCTTCTATTATAAACTATTTTCTAAATCTAATCGAGTTTTATTCTTTTTAGTAAATCAGGAAAAAACATCTTTTCTCCGGTGAAAACACCATGGTTTCAAATTCGTGTATTGATACTTTGCATGCAGATGCAGCAGCTTGTGGAAAGTGTGAGTGATGGCAGATACGACAAAGTACTGCGTGAGAATCTGGAGAGACCGGGGCAGCTTCTGCTAAGTTATTTTTTTAACAAGACGGAATTAAAAACGGAGGCTATGCCTAACAGAATAAGACAACACATTCTTGAAAAGGAAACAGACACATTGGTTTTACTGAAGGAAGAAGGGAAGGAGCCATTCATTTTTCATTTGGAGTTTCAGTCAACGAATGATAGCAAAATGGCTGCGAGAATGGCTTCTTATGATTTTATGCTTCATCTGAAATATGATATGGAAGTAGTGAGCGCAGTGATCTATACAGGAGAGAGGCCAATGACGATGAAGAATACGGTGAGTTTTAATGGCAATCATTATGCGTGCAGGATGATTGATATCAGGGAAATGGATCCGGAAATATTTTTGAGATCCGATAAATCAAAAGAAGTTGTGTTGGCCATTCTTGCCGGGGGAGATAGTTATGACCGGCGACAGATCATACGGCGGATACTTACACAGCTTCAAAAATTATTACCGCTTGAGGGATCAGAGATAGCAGAGAGGATCAGGGATCTGGAGATCTTAAGTGGATTGCGTGACAATAATAATCTTCAACAAAAAATAATAGAGGAGGTACAAAAAATGCCAATCGTATATGATATAAGAAAAGATTTGCGATTTCAACAGGGAGTTATTGAGACTGCGAGGAACATGATAGAAGCGGGACTTTCTGTAAAAATAATCCAGCAATGCACAGGTCTCCCTCTGGAACAACTGGAGCAGCTGAAAAACAGCCTGGGCACCGGACAGTGTTGACGTATTGCCATGTTGTTGATGCAGCAAAATTAGGCGGGGAAAATGCGAATAACTGCTATGTGTTTGCGGAGCAATTCGCCAGGAAGAAAATTGAACTTATCTTTTACGATGACAGAATACAGATCATGTTTGTCTTTCAACAACGCCAAATAAAAAAGTCCTGCATTTATGCAGGACTTTCGCTTTGTATGAATATAGTTCGATTAATAATCGTTGCCGTATCCACCACGGTCACGGTATCCACCGCCGCCGCCTTTGTTATAACCGCCGCCGCCTGAGCCGCCTTTTTTAAAGCCGCCACCGCCGCCGCCGCTGCCGAAGCTTCTTTTCTTGAAGCCACCGCCACCGCCAGAACCACCTTCAGGTTTTGGACGGCTTTCGTTTACTACGATGTTACGACCGTCTACTTCAGTACCATTCAAAGCACTGATCGCAGCCTGAGCCTGATCATCGTTTGTCATTTCAACAAATCCAAAACCTTTACTGCGGTTAGTGAATTTGTCAAGAACGATTTTAGCAGAAGCAACTTCGCCGTGTGAAGCAAAAAGGTTTAACAGGTCCTGGTCTTTCAGGTTCCAACTGAGGTTTCCAACGTAAATGTTCATTTTGAGAAATTTTAAAAAAAACTAAAAGTGTCAACAGCTGACAGTAACCAATGAACATTTACCGTTTTTTCGAAACGTTCAGGACTTGTGAAACTGTAAAGAACACCAAATCACTACGAATGTAGAGCTTTTTTTCTGACATATATCAAAATATTTGGCTGAAGCCCTTACGGGTAGCGGGTTTGGGGTTTAAGCGGCTGATTTTTAGCTGCTAGGGCAAAAGAAAGCCCCTCAAAAAGAGGGGCTTTAACGGGTATTTTCAGAAAGATTATTCAGCAACAACTTCAAATTCTACCTCAGTTGAGTGGCCACTTCCGAAGTCGATATTTGCTTTATAGCTTCCCAGTTCTTTCACTTCATCAGCGATGCTGATCTTGCGACGATCGATCTCGTAACCGCGTTGCTCACGGATCGCACGGCTGATCTGCAGAGAAGTTACGCTACCAAAGATCTTACCGCTTGTACCTGTTTTAGCACCGAGTTTCAACGGAGCTTCTTTCAGTTTAGCAATGACGTTATTGATCTCAGCCAGCATTTTTTCTTCCTTCTTACGCACCTGTTTCAACCTTTCTTCCAGTTGTTTTGCATTGCTCGGATTGTTCTCCACAGCAAGCTTGCGGGGAAGCAGGAAGTTACGTGCATAACCACTCTTTACGCTTACAACTTCGTTGGCCGCGCCCAGATTGTCAACATCCTGAATTAAGATGATTTCCATTTTTGATTGTTTTTTATCCCAATGAATTAAAAGGCTTCATTGTCCGCAGATCCCGGGTCAGGCCCGGGACAAGGTTAGGGATGATTTCGCCTATTTTAAAAGATCTGTTACGTAAGGCAACAATGCCATCTGACGTGCTTTTTTCACCGCATCAGAAACTTTGCGCTGATATTTCAGGCTGTTTCCGGTAAGACGGCGAGGGAGTAATTTACCCTGCTCGTTCAGGAATTTTTTCAGGAATTCTACATCTTTATAATCGATGTAACGGATGCCATATTTTTTAAAGCGGCAAAACTTCTTAACGCGTTTGTCACTTTTAATGGCGGTCAGGTATTTAATTTCGTTCTTTGCCATGATGATTAAGCCTCCACTGCTTTTTCAGTTCCGGTTTTAACACCACTTCTTTTCTTAGCATTGTACTCGACGGCGTATTTATCGAGTTTAGTGCAAAGCTGGCGGAGAATACTCTCATCGCGCAGCATTTGGATTTTCAGCTTCTCGTTGAATTCAGCAGGAGCGCTGTACTCAAGAACCCAATACAAACCAGTTGTTTTTTTCTGGATCGGGTAAGCCAGTGATTTCAGACCCCATGGGTTTTCTGCTACAACAGAGCCACCGTTTTCGGTAACCAGGGCAACATATTTTTTTTGTGCTGCCTTGAACTCGTCATCGCTCAAAACCGGGGTAAAAATCACCATCAATTCGTAATTGTTCATTTTACCTCTGTTTTTCCGGACTTACGCCCGGGATTAAAAATTCGATTTAACCATTGGACCCTGTCAGCACAGGCTTTCAGGGAATCTGCGAATACAGATTTGGGGCTGCAAAAGTAACAAAATCCGGTGAAGGAGCCAAGTACTGTGAAATGTTAAGTCAAAAGTAAAAATTTAAAAGTAAAAATCGAGCCCTCAGGGTAATAGCCCGGTAATAAAAAGACCCGCTATCCAGATCGGAAAACGGGTCTTGAAACCATTAATAAACAATTACTTATCTGAGTTTTAGCAACAGCAGGATCTCCTTATCCCTGCCCTGGCTGAATTCGACCAGATACAAACCAATTTTATAATCCTGGCCAATTCTGAACGACTGGCCGGTCTGCAGATGTTGTTTTTGCTCAACCAGCCTGCCCAGGATATTATACACTTTCATGCTCACCGCATCCATTGGATTGCCTCCCCTGATCGTGATCAGGAAGCTGTTTACCGTTGGATTCGGACTTGCCGTTACGTTGAGCGGAGGATATTGCTGCACAGGTCCGCAGCTTCCGAGCGCATCGCCATGAGCGAGATGAGCTGCAACTGCGTTCTGGTCGACTTCCAGCGTACTGTTGATGTTACCGGGTTTATGGCAGATCAACACCTTGTCAAGTTTACGTCCGCCCCGGATATCCTTCAACATAATGGTTTTGCTGGCAGTTGCCTGGCAGCCATTGGCATCTTTTGCTGTAACAGTGTAAGTGGTCGTTGTAGCCGGTGTTACAGTGATATTCTGGGTTGTTGCGCCGGTTGACCAAACATATGTGTAGTTGCCCGCGCCCGTTGCAGTCAATGTGATCGAAGAAGCAGGAGCATAGCCCTGGTAAACTGTATTAGCGGTTGTTCCACTTGATAGTGCAAACGCATCCGGGATCAGCACCGCGGGTGCTTCGTTTACAGTTACGGTAGTCTGACAGGTACTGGTATTACCCTGCGCATCTTTTACCGTCCAGTTGATCACACTTACACCTGTATTGAATGTGCCACTCGCATTCGTACCCGTTCCGCTGCGTGCAGTGGCACCGGTGATGTTGTAGGTGACTGTCACTGCGCCGCAATCATCAGTGGCTTCAATAACAGGAATGGTGTAGTTTCCATCCGTACCCGGACAGAAGGATTGCGGTGCCGGGCAGACAGTGATCACCGGAGGTGTACCGTTGCCGAAGCGGTAGCGGGTGAATACAGGGTAGTGATCCGTGGTGGTTGAACCGTAGTTGCCCACCAGGCCGGTTACATCATTCAGGATGCTCGCCGTTGAGTCCATATAATAAGCCGACATTTCATTCGATACGATCACGTGATCGATCACATCATTGTAACTGACGGTTGATTTTTTACCGGCAAGACTCAGTGGTAAGGTCAATGGATCATAGTTGGTCTGATCATTTACAAACGTATTCCATGAAGTAGTGGTGAACCCTGCAGTTATAGACTGATCAAGATCGTCGTTAAAATCTCCAAGGATGATGATGTTATCGTTCGCAAATTGCGTATTCAGCAACTGGTACAATGTATCTGCACCTCTTTTTCTTCTGTCATAAGAAGTGGCAGTAGGTGAGGTATTTGCTTTTGCATGAACGATGATGAATTTGACATTCTTTGTAACGCAATTCAGCGTCACGTCCGCACTCATCATGAATGGGAAGCGGCCACTTGCCCAATAATTATATGCAGGATTGCTGATATCTGCTGAAGAGTTGATCCCCTGTGAGAGCAATGGGGCCGTAGTGATATTGCTCAACACAGATGTTTTATATACAAAAGCAAGTTTCTGAGCCGCCGCAAGAGCAGACGGAGGATTCACTGATGTATTGGTGTGCGAACCATAATTGCTGATCACGTAAGAATACCCTGGCATTTGCGAAACGATATTTGCCAGGCGTTCTTCACTCACTACTTCCGCCAGCGCATACACATCCGCGCCTACATTTTGCAGGATCGTTTTCACATTCTGTTCCTGTTGATCATCGTTTGTTGGGCCTTCGACGGGGCTGCCAAACCATTCGATATTCCAGTTAACCACTTCAAGTGTTGTAAGCGGATCGATGCTTGTGCCGGCCAGTGTAACAACTGCAGACGTATCCTGCATATTGAGCGTGATCGTTCCGGTGAAATGCTGACCTTGCTGAGAAGGCGCAAATCTTACATGAACAGTTTGCTCAACATTGTTTGCTTCTTCCTGCGTATATACGAGTGATGGGCTGTATTGTACACCGTCCTTTGACAACAGGAAATCGCCGGCTGCTGAAAGCGAAACGCCTGATGTAAGGTCATTACCCGTAAAGCTGAAGTTTTTATCAGCAGTTGCTCCGGCTGCTACATAATTGAAACGGATATCAGTGGTGCTGACTGTAAGACCTGGCGGCGGAGGCACCGGGGAGTCGGCGATGTTTACATCGTCAATCGTCCAGCGTGCACCATCATCTTCCGATGAATTGTAGACAAATGCAAAGTGAACATTGGTTCCCTTGAACGCAGAAAGATTTATTCCTGATGATAACGTCCAGGTATTGGAAGTCTGACCGGGGAACTTACCGTTGATGGTCGTCCATGTTGCAAGATCCGGGTTGCCTCCATTGTAATCTGTAGACACTTTCAATTGCAATGGTGGCCCGTTAAATGCTGTTCTGCTCCAGAAACTCAGTAATGGGAATGTTGTATTCTGCAGGTTGAATGACGGAGAGATCAGCCAATCCACATTATGCACGTTCGTGCCATTTGCAAAACCATTTATCTGCACAGCATTCGGGAATGGTGCCGTGCCAGCGGGTGCATTCGGGTCGCGGCCAAATGTTGTGCATGCCCAAACGATATCACCGATGCTGCTGTATTGCGTAAATCCATCAGTCAACCCTGTTGTACAGCTATTGAAGGCGGCGGTATAGAATGTTATTCCTGTGGTGAATGACCAGTTTGCCGGTGCAATACCCGCAAAGTCATTACCTGCAAGATCTTCAATTGCACCATTCGTGATCTCAACGGAATAAGCAGTGCTTGCAGCGAGATTGGCCAGGTTGAATGACAACGTATTGCCTGAAACAATCACTGCCGCATCAGTAATATTGAATGTTTGTATGACTGTATTATCAGATACTTTACGGATAATAATATTCCCGCTCGCTTTTTGCACTGGTTCGTCAAACACAACGGACAACGAGGTGTTTGTTGAAACATCTGTTGCGCCGTTTGCGGGGAAAAGCGTAACAGCTACGGGTGCTATAAGATCCTGCGGGTTTGCTTCAATACTGAAGCTGTCGATCGCAAGGCCATGATCGGCACCGCTGTGATCGATATCTTCCCAACGGATCATGAGCTCATTGCCTGCAGGAATATTCAGTCCATGTATGGTATATACAACAATGGTTGAGTTTGCAGGTAAATTTCCATCGAGCGCTGACGCCGTTGTTCCTGTGACCGGGCTGTTGAAATTAAGATTTGTTACCGCGGTCCAATCGCCGGTTGATAATGAAGCCACACTTGCTCCGCTTTGATAGGCGAAGTTCACAGTTTGCACTGCAGCCACACCACCATTTCTCCATTGTTCTCCTTTATAAGCGACCTTCAAAGAAGTGACTGCGCCGCCTGTATTATTTACAAATCTTGCTCCGTATAATACAGTTCCGGTACTGCCTGAACCGATGCTGCCAAGTGCCCGGTCTGCCGAACCTGTTGCACCAAAACTATAAAGTGCGCCGGCATTGCTTCCGCCGTTACCTGCGTTGTATATCACCCGGCTTGAATACCATCCGGGAATGGTCGTGTTGTCTGTCCAGGTAATGCCAGTCCCCGTGTTTGCCAGGGAATTGAAGTCCTGCGTATAAGGATTTGCCAGTGGAATTGCAGCGGCAACATCATTATCTGAAAGGCCAATGGATGCGGTGGCGGTGCCAATGATGTATCCATTGTTCGCTCCCGTCAGTGAAACAGTAATCGTTTTCAGTGCTTCTGCGATCGCGTCATCTATTACGTTGAGTTGGATCGTGCCGCTGCCCGCGCCCGCTGGTATGACCAGTATTCCGTTCTGCGGATCTGTATAATCTGTATTGATCACGGCAGTACCTCCAAGTGTATAGGTTATGCTGACACCTCCTGCAGGCGCCGGGCTTGTGAGCGCAACAACAAAGCTTCCGTTGGTGGAAGGTTCTGCTGCATTGGTACCAGCCGCAATATTTGCTACAGGGGCTGGATTTGCTTCTGTAGTAAATGAACCCGTCAATGGAGAGTTGGTATTGTAGCAGGTGCCTGTATTGCTTTCTGCAAAAACAAAAACATAATAAGTGCTGGACGCGGACAGACCGCTGATGGTGAAGGAAGTTGAAGCTCCAAACGCCGCGACAATTGCATTGCCCACCGTTTCACCGGCGGCATAGGCATTGCCGGAAACAGGTGTCTGGGACAATGTATTCGATGTGCTGTATAATACGAGGTAATTATCAGCCGCCACAGCACCGGCTGCAGCTGCAGTGAATGAGCCATTGGCAGAAGTAATAGCCGGAGTGATTGACAAGGCGGTTGGCTGATTATTCGGAGGAGTACAGCCTCCGCAGGAATTTGCCGGTGATGCTGAATTGCGCGGGTTAGGGGTGCCGGTTATGAAATCGCTGGTGTTATTATTGGTATCAGTACATCCATTTGCCGAACGGATTGCCGCAGTTGAGTTGGAAAGCGTCGCAACCGCACCGGAGCCTTCAAAACAGTTTGCTGTACCAAAACCAACCAGATCGATAACTCCGCTGGGGCAGGCGCCTGCCAATGCAACGGTGCTATTGACGAGGGCGACTTTTGCGGACGTGCCTGACATTAGGATCGTACCGATGGCATCCGGTGTTGGAAGATCCTGTGTGCCGGCGGCGCCAGCGGCTTCCTGGATAAGATAATAGTGGCCGGGAGCAATCGACCCTGATAAGGGTGTTACCTGCCAGGCTGTTCCGGAGGCACTGGCATACTGTACTGACCAACCCGAAAGATCGATCGTTGAACTGGTCGGGTTGAACAATTCAATAAAATCATTTTTCAATGTGGCACCGGAATTACCGCCGCCGCCATACACCTGGCTGATCACAACCTGTGCATGACCATAAAAACTGAAAAGTACTGCCAGACAACAGCCCAGCAATTGCAGGTAGATTTTTCTCATACTCATTTGTTTGGTGAATAAGAACCATGTTATGTTATGAAAAGAAAAAACAGTTTATGGCCAATTGCGCAGGGCAACCGGACGATGATCAGGGTACGGGTCGAAATATAAATGGTGGATTTTGTCGGGGTGGCTAACTACTATCAGAGATAGTTCTTCGAGGATTGGGAAACTAAGCTAAGTAATAAACAGATATGAAACAGGAGGAAGGTGTGAAATAATTCTTACCAATGGATAATAGGATAGTATGTCCTGGCTGGCAAAAGAATATAACCTGCTAAGCCTTTTTGTGCCGTCGGCATTGGCGTGAACAATAATACCTGCATCCTTCCGTATTAATGTAAGGAGGAAGGATGCAGGTATTTGCTGGAATGATATTTCAAGGACTTAGCTCTGTGCCGGCCGGACATCAATGACCCTTATCTGCAGATTCTTTTGTCCGTTCCATTCGTTTTCGTCAAGTTTAAATACAACATCGACCGGCTTTTTATTTTCAAGTAAAGACATTTTATCTGCCATATTGAAACCAATGCCGGTAAAAGTGGATGCTCCCTGACGCAAGGAAAACTTCAGGTGCAATTCTTTTACAACTTTGGAAAAACCAGTGTCAGTAACACTCCGCGCTATAAAGACGGGTCGCAAATTCTCCGGTCCAAATGGTTCCATCTGGCTAAGAATACTGTAAAATCCTGGTGTGATATCACTGAACCGGATCTCTGCATCGATTACAATTTCAGGGATCAGTAAGTCAGGATCGATCGTGGCCGCCACCACTTCTTCGAACTTCTGCCGGAATGCTTCCACCTGGTGGATCTCCAGCGTCATTCCTGCGGCAGCGAAATGGCCGCCATAACCCAATAGGTGTTCGCGGCATGCATGAATGGCTTCATACAGGTTAAACCCCGGAACGCTTCGTGCACTTCCTGCCGCATAATCGCCGGATCGGGTGAGCACAATTGTCGGCCGGTAATAATTCTCGATCAGCCTTGATGCAACAATACCGACTACACCTTTATGCCAGTGCGGTTGAAAAACAACAGTTGATTTACTGGAGATCCAGGCTGTATTTTCACCGATCAGCGCAAGCGCTTCCTGCGTAGTATTGTTGTCGGCTTCTTTTCTGTCAGAATTATCATTGTGCAGCATTTCCGCATAAAGCAACGCATCAGCATACTCAGTAGCCACAAATAATTGCACAGCTTTTTTTGCATCGTCCATTCTTCCCGCAGCGTTAACGCGTGGAGCGATCATGAACACGAGGTTATTTATATCCAGCGGAAGCTGCAATTGGCTCAGTGTACATAATGCTTTGATACCATTGTTCGGATTTTCATTTACTTTTTTCAAGCCATGAAAAGCCATCACGCGGTTCTCGCCGGTCATTGGTACTATATCAGCTGCGATCGCGGTTGCCACGAGGTCCAGGTATTCAAAGGCCCATGCAGATGGAAGATCCAGTTTATCTGCAAGTGCGGTCATTAATTTGAAGCCAACACCGCAGCCGCAAAGTTCTTTATATGGATAAGGGCAATCTTTTTGTTTGGGGTTAAGTATGGCTACTGCATCAGGCAATTCTTCATCCGGCAAGTGGTGATCACATACGATGAATTCAATGCCCAGCTGTTTGGCATAGGCTATCAGTTCTATAGATTTGATTCCGCAATCAAGTGAGATGATCAGGTTGAAGCCATTCTCTTTGGCAAAGTCAATACCTGCCTTACTCACACCATATCCTTCGCGATAGCGGTGTGGTACATAGAAGTCGAGATGCGGATGGATTTTCCTTAGAAAAGAATACATGCTGGCTACAGCCGTAGTTCCATCTACATCATAATCTCCGTATACAAGAATCTTTTCCTCATCACCAACAGCCCGAATGATGCGATCAACAGCTTTTTCCATGTCTTTCATCAGCCATGGGTCGTGGAGATGATTGATATCCGGCCGGAAGAAATCGCGGGCTTCATCAAAAGTGCGGATATTACGTTGTACAAGCAGTTCGCACAATATGGGATGTATTTTGAGTGCAAGACGCAATGCGTGGGCGGCGTCGGCATCAGTTCTTTTTATATTCCATCTTTTCGGCGTCATAAAGGGGCAAGGTTTTAAGCTTAAAGGTTTAAAAGGCTAATGTTGACCCCTGGTTTCGGTAAAACAGGAAAGTTCAAACATTAAACCTTCAAACTTTTAAACTCGTATGGTGGTAAAACCTGAGTTAGGCGCGGCTGCTGGTCAGTATTTGCGGTCCGTCACATAGAGAACAAGATCTTCCAGGCCTTTGCGGATGGGAGATTCCGGGAATTGATGTAATATGTCCAGCGCTTCACGTTTGTACTCATTCATTTTATCCGTGGCATATTGTATTCCGCCGGCTTCTTTCACTTTACTGATCACCCAGTTTACTTTTTCCCTGTCGGTATTTTTGTTTTTCAGGATATAGATGATCTCAGTGCGGGTTTTCTTATCCGTGTTGTTCAGGGTATATATAAGAGGTAGGGTCAGTTTTTTTTCTTTGATGTCGTTGCCGGTTGGTTTTCCAACATTGTCACTGGAATAGTCGAAAAGGTCGTCCTTTATTTGGAAAGCGATGCCAGTTTTTTCCCCAAATAGGCGCATTTTTTCTGCAATTTCATCGTTTTTGCTCGTCGACCAGGCGCCGGCAGAGCATGCCGAAGCGAGGAGAGAAGCAGTTTTATTGCGGATTATTTCAAAATAAATGTCCTCGCGCAGGTTAAGTGAGCGTGATTTTTCCAGTTGTAAGAGCTCTCCTTCACTCATTTTTCGTACTGCATCCGACAAAATATGGAGGATACGATAGTCATTATGATCGAGTGAAAGAAGCAGTCCTTTTGCGAGAAGATAGTCTCCGACAAGCACGGAAACTTTATTTTTCCAAAGCGCATAAACGGAAAAAAAACCACGGCGTTCTTCAGAATCATCCACTACATCATCATGCACAAGTGTCGCAGTATGAAGTACTTCTACGAGTGAAGCCGCCCGGTAGGCGGGTTCTGATACTTCTCCGCAAAGCTTCGCAGACAGCAGCACGAACATAGGCCGCAGCTGTTTTCCTTTGCGCTTAACTATGTAACGCATAATACGGTCCAGCAATGGAGTCTGGCTTTTCACCGCGTCTCTAAAACGCGATTCGAAGATTTTCAGTTCGTTTTCGATTAGTCCGACAGGAAGGCTCATAATATAAAACGGCAATTTACGTCGCAAAAAATAAATGTGGCACTATGCATCAATCTGGGCATTTTTTTTGACTAAGTACTTGACATCTAACAGGAAAAGCCTGAAAGAATTTTCACAAAAATTTGGTAATTAAGCATCAAAGCATAATTTTGCACTTTGTTAGGACATTGTTTTTTCGTAAATCTTAATCCTTAAGTTATGGTAAGCAAAAAGTACACACTGTTGGCAGCTTCACTCTGCCTTCTGGCGTCATATGGCTTTGCCCAGGTGAAAACTGGTGGGAGTTATGACCCTTCTGATTCTTCCGTTGTTCCGTCTAAGAGGATGCCTCAGCATACCGAATTTCTGAACGGCACTTACAATTTCCCTGCGAAACCTCGCAACCAATGGGAAATAGGCGTTAAATATGGCCTTGCTCATATTGCAGGCGATATCCCGTCTGTGTTTTTTACAGCTCCGAACTTCGGTGCACACATCCGCAAATCATTTGGTTATGTGTTTTCTGCAAGATTGGAGTATGTGTTTGGTGAACCAAGAGGCCTGAACTGGAAACAGACTGGCGTTCATCCAAATACTCCATGGGTTACTGATGGGTATGCACCTGGTCAGCTGATCTATACCAACTACAAAACGCGTGTTCAGGATCTGTCCCTGCAAGGTGTTATTACCTTGAATAACATTCGTTTTCACAAAGCGAAAACCGGTATGAACTTCTACCTGTTCGGTGGTATCGGCGGGATGATCTATGATGCAAGGATCAACGCTGCCAACGACGCGACTGGTACCATCTACACAAATGAGTTCAACGCGATCGCAGGTAACGTGTATGAGAACCGTAAAGACACCCGTAAAGCATTGAAAAATGCGCTGGATGACTCTTACGAAACACGTGCAGAAAATGACAAACAAGTTCTGCCTACTTTATTTAATGACACCTTCCGCCCAAGCTTCACACTGGGTGCTGGTATCGCATTCAAACTCAGCAACAAATGGAATATCGCCCTGGAAGATCGCTGGACATTCGTGAAAGATGATCTGCTGGACGGTCAGCGTTGGGCTGAACAAGGTGACCTGACTCGTGACTATGATGCATTTCATTTCCTGTCACTGGGTCTGAACTATAACCTCGGTAAAAAAGCTGTTGAACCGCTGTACTGGCTGAACCCACTGGATTATGCTTACAGCGAGATCCGCAACCCACGCCTGATGAGACTGCCAAAACCAGTTCTGCCTGATAGCGATGGTGACGGTATCACTGACCAGTTCGACCAGGAACAAACTCCTGCTGGTGCTCCGGTTAACTCTCATGGTGTTGCTCTTGACACTGATGGTGATGGTGTACCTGATTACAAAGACAAACAACTGGTTACTCCAACATATTGCCAGCCTGTTGATGCTGACGGCGTAGGTACTTGCCCATGCCCTGATTCAACTTGCTTCAGCAAATACATGATCAAAACTGACGATTGCGCTACTAAACTTGGAACTCTGCCAAGCGTAACATTCAAATCAGGTTCCAACAGCCTGGATGCTGACGCGAAAGCTGTACTTTCAACTGTAGCTGCAAGACTGCGCAACAGCCCAGAATGTAAAGTGGTAGTAGTAGGTTATTGCTCTTCAAGCAAAAAAGAGCAGCAACTGAGCTGGGATCACGTAAATAAAGTGATCAACCAACTTGTTGAGCAAGAAGGTATCAGTTCTGACCGCTTTATCTTCAACTACGGCCAGGAAGGTGGCGATTGCAATACCGTTGATCTGCGTGGTGCTAGCGCCGGCGAAGACGGACCTGCAACTGTAGCTCCTCCTCACCCGAACCTGCGTAAAAAATAAACTAGGTTACTTTTTGCTGATAGATATAAACCCTTCCGCTTCTGCGGAGGGGTTTTTTCTTTTCGCGAATTGGTCACGAATGGACACGAATAATAGCAAATGAGGAAAACAGCTAGTATTCCCGGTGGTAGTATTGGAGCTGAAGGCTATCTGCCACCACTCACAATAACCGGACGAATGCTTATTCTATACTGATAAATGCTTGTCCGACAACGGACAACGCGTCGCAGGGCAGCCCTTCCTTTATCAAAACCTTAACTACCTCATTTTGGCCGTATATCTTTTTTGCTTAAGTTTTGCCGGTATCTATTAACTTTGCACACCTTTATGCGTTTTGTACCTGTAATTATAGCCTTGTTTTTACTGGCCAGCTGCAGTAAAAGCATGACCAAGATTTTGAAGAGTCCTGATCCCGAATACAAATTGCGGGTGGCGGAGAAATATTTCGTGCAGAAAAAATATAGCAAGGCGCAGATTTTGTTCGAAGATGTAATGCCTTATTATAAGACGAGGCCGGAGTTCCAGGATATCTATTATAAATATGCCTATTGTGCATATAACCAACTGGACTATCTGAACGCGGAAAATCTCTTTAAGACCTTCCTGGAGATCTTCCCGAACAGTACAAAAGCCGAAGAGATGGCTTATATGCGGGCTTATAGCTACTATAAGCAATCGCCAAAACCAGAACTCGATCAGACCAATACGATCAAAGCTATGGGAATGATGCAGGTGTTCATCAACACTCACCCTGGTTCTGAGCGTAACAAAGAGGCAACCGATATCATTGAAATCTGCCGCGGTAAACTGGAAACAAAGGACTACAAAGGCGCTGTGCTTTATTATAACATGAGCCAGTTCCGTGCAGCAGGTGTGGCATTTACAGCGCTGGTTTCTCAATACCCTGAGTCTTCAAAGCTGGATGAATATAAATTAATGGCAATAAAATCGTATTATCGCTTTGCAGAAATGAGTATCGAGGAAAAGAAAGCTGAACGGTATGAGGATGTGATCGATGCCTGCCATGAATTTGTAGACCGTTTTCCTGAGAGTAAATTCCGTAAGGAAGTTGAGGAATATATCGCGCTGTCACAAACAAATATTAAAAACTTAAATAGCAATACATGAGTAAGTTGAGACGCCAGCTTAGCGCCGGCATCGCTAACAATGTGGAAACAAAAAGCCTGGATGACCTGAAAAGCAGAACGGGTAATTTATATGAGTCAATTGCCATCATTGCTAAAAGGGCTAACCAGATCAATATTTCCCTGAAAGAAGAATTGCACAATAAGCTCGACGAATTCGCCAGCCATACAGATAGCCTGGAAGAAATTCACGAGAATAAAGAGCAGATCGAAATTTCAAGGGCATATGAAAGAATGCCAAATCCTGCACTGCTGGCTACCCAGGAGTTCATGGACAGCAAAGTTTACTTCCGCAAGGGAGAAGACCAATTGTTCGATTAATTTCCGCATTCGCGGATGTTAAATAACTAAACGATCCAGCTGACCGCTGGATCGTTTGTGTTTTATATGGTATTTTTGAACATCTATGCTCGAAGGAAAAAAAATCTTGCTTGGCATCACCGGCAGCATTGCCGCCTATAAATCGGTCCACCTCGTACGCCTTCTGGTGAAAGCAGGCGCTGAAGTAAAGGTGGTGATGACTCCCGCCGCGAAGGATTTTGTTACTCCCCTGACTTTATCGACCTTAAGCCGCAACCCGGTCCTCTCCGGGCTGTTTGACGAGCAAAGCTGGACAAACCACGTGATGCTCGGGCGCTGGGCCGATATCATGCTGATCGCTCCGCTGAGCTGCAATACGCTCGCTAAGATGGCTCATGGGCAGTGCGACAACCTGTTGCTGGCTACCTATCTCTCCGCAACCTGTCCGGTAGTTGTTGCCCCGGCAATGGATGAAGATATGTGGCATCATCCTTCCACGGCAAAGAACCTGCAATTGCTCGGATCTTTTGGTAATACAATCATTCCCGTTGAAAAAGGGGAACTCGCCAGCGGGCTGTTCGGTGATGGCCGGATGGCCGAGCCAGAGCATCTGCTGCAATATTTAACCGACCGGCTTTCAACTACAAAGCCGTTATCCGGACGCAAAGCGCTGGTAACTGCGGGACCCACATACGAAGCTATTGACCCCGTGCGTTTTATTGGAAATCACTCATCGGGAAAGATGGGGGTTGCCATTGCAAAGGAATTGCACAGACGTGGCGCTGAGGTTACGCTGGTGGCTGGCCCTATGCATACAACGTTTTCAGAGAATGGCATCAGGTTGATAAAGGTGACTTCCGCAGCAGAAATGTATAATGCCTGTCAGGAAGTATTCAGGACCGCTGATCTTGCTGTCATGTCCGCTGCGGTAGCAGATTATACTCCTGTGCAAAAAGCTCTGGAGAAGATCAAGAAAAAAGAAGATGTTTTTCAGCTGGAATTGACCAGGACAAAGGACATTTTAAAAAGTCTTGGTGAAATAAAGAAAAAGGAGCAGATACTGGTAGGATTTGCGCTGGAAACAACAGACGAGAGAAACTATGCGCTCGGTAAATTGGAGGCTAAGAATGCTGATATGATCGTACTGAATTCACTCAATGATGCGGGAGCAGGGTTCGGACTGGATACGAACAAGGTGACGATCTTTCAGCGTGACGGAAAGGAAACGAAGTTTGATACAAAATCAAAAGAAGCTGTGGCGAAAGATATTGTTGATACTATAATCACTTCTTATTATGCTTAAACGAATTGTGTTGTTTGTATTTGCTGCTGTACTTGTAAACGCAGCAAATGCGCAGGAGATCCAGGCCAGGCTGACTGTGCTTGCCAGTAAGATCAGCACGAGTGTGGACAAGAAGATCTTTCAAACCTTACAAACTACATTGACCAATTTCGTTAATAACCGCAAATGGACGAAAGACGCGTTTCAGGCAAATGAAAAGATCCAGTGTAATTTTTTGCTGAATGTGGAGCAGGAGTTGGGCAATAACATATATAAGGGCACACTGACTGTGCAGGCTGCAAGGCCCGTCTTCAATAGTGCATATGATTCTCCGTTGATCAATTTTATTGATGATAACGTGGTGTTCCGTTATCAGGAATTTCAGCCGGTTGAGTTCAATGAGAACAGGGTGCAGGGAAATGATCCTGCAGTGGCGAATCTTCCTGCGGTCATGGCGTATTATGTAAACATTATCCTGGGTCTCGATTATGGTTCGTTCTCCCTTCGCGGTGGCGATACGTATTTTCAAAAAGCCTGGAATATTGTAAACAATGCACCTGAAAGCCGTGATATTACGGGCTGGCGTTCTTATGAAAGTCAGCGTAATCGTTACTGGCTTGCAGAGAATCTGAACAATAACCGTTACGCATTGATCCACGATGCAGTGTATTCTTACTATCGCTCCGGTATGGATCTTTTTTATGAAAATGAGGATGAGGCCAGAAATGGTATTTTGAATAGCCTGAACTTCCTGAATACACTTAATACGGAGAATCCTAATTCAATGATCCTGCAATTCTTTTTGCAGGGAAAAAGTGCGGAACTGGTCAAGGTATTCAGCAAAGCTGACCGCGATAAAAAAACGCGGGCGGCAGACATTCTCGGGAAGATCGATCTTACCAATGGCAATGCCTATAAAGAATTGCGATGACAAGAAATGGATTTGTTTTACTGATGATACTGGGATTGCTGCAGGCTTGTTCCGATAAAAAGAAAATGCCTGCGGACATATTGCCTCAGCCCAAAATGCAGGCAGTGATGTGGGATTTGATGCGTGGCGCCGACTTCCTGAACAACTATGTTTTTTTCAAAGGAGATCCTGTTGACCAGGTTGCAGAAAGTGAGAAGTGGAATAAGAAGATCTTTGCGATGCATAAGATTTCAAAGGATCAGTTTGATAAGAGCTATGCCTACTATAAGCAGCATCCGATGCTTATGAAAGCAGTAATGGATTCGATCGCGAAAATCCGTGTAGAGCAGCCGGTAAAGCCGCCAGGTGCTGATTCTGCGGCAAAAGTGGATACATCAGTCAAAAAGCCAAAGGCAGATACAATGAAGTTGCGCAACAGGCTGAACCGTATCAGAAAGCTTGTTGGCGAAAAGAAAGTCAATCCCCTCTAATTATTTCTACGATTGTATGAATAAACAGGTTAAAACAGCCGACGACGCGATCCGGGATATCACAGATGGAAGTGTGCTGATGCTGGGAGGTTTTGGTCTTTGCGGCATTCCCGAAAATTGTATAGCAGCGCTTGTACGTAAAGGCGTAACCGGTCTGACATGTATTTCAAATAATGCAGGTGTTGATGATTTTGGGATCGGGTTATTGTTGCGTCAGAAGCAGGTTAAAAAGATGGTCTCTTCGTATGTAGGGGAGAATGCAGAATTTGAAAGGCAATTGTTAAGCGGGGAACTGGAAGTTGAGCTGATCCCGCAGGGCACGCTGGCAACGCGTTGTATGGCGGCAGGTTATGGTATGCCTGCGATCTTTACTCCGGCAGGCGTTGGTACAGAGGTAGCGGCGGGCAAAGAAGTAAGGAATTTCAAAGGAAAAGATTACCTGCTGGAGTATGCTTTTGATGCGGATTTCGCGATCGTGAAAGCATGGAAAGGTGATACCCAGGGAAATCTTGTTTATAAGGAAACGGCCCGCAATTTCAATCCGATGATGGCCATGGCAGGGAAAATAACCATTGCCGAGGTGGAAGAACTGGTGCCTGCAGGCGAGCTTGATCCCAATAACATTCATACGCCGGGCATTTATGTACACCGCATCTTCCAGGGATCGGGATATGAGAAGCGTATCGAGCAAAGAACGGTCCGTAAGAAAACATCTGCCTGATTTCACTTTCCTACAATTTTATCCAATGGCTTTATCAAAAGAACAGATAGCTGCCCGTATTGCACAGGAGTTGCAGGATGGGTTTTACGTAAATCTTGGTATTGGAATTCCAACACTGGTGGCAAACTATATACCGGAGGGGATCAATGTGGTATTGCAAAGTGAAAACGGTTTGCTGGGCATGGGACCGTTTCCATGGGAAGGAGAGGAAGATCCTGATCTGATCAATGCGGGTAAGCAAACGATCACTACGATCCCCGGGTCTGCTTTTTTCGACTCGGCCATGAGCTTTGGTATGATCAGGGCGGGCAAGGTTGATCTTACGGTGCTTGGCGCTATGGAAGTGAGCGATCAGGGCGATATTGCCAACTGGAAGATCCCCGGCAAAATGGTAAAAGGCATGGGCGGCGCGATGGATCTGGTCGCGAGCGCGAAAAATATCATAGTGGCCATGATGCATACTAATCCGAAGGGGGAGTCTAAATTACTACCGGCGTGTACCCTTCCATTGACGGGTGTCGGCTGTGTAAAGAAGATTGTCTCGGACCTGGCTGTGCTGGCTGTAACCAATGAAGGATTTGAGCTGCTGGAAAGAGCTCCGGGTGTGAGTGTGGATGAAATAAAAGATAAAACCGCTGGGCGGCTGGTAATAAAAACCGCTGTACCGGAGATGAAATTTACCGGTGTTTAATCGATCAGGTTATTCTTTACAGCAAAGAATACAAGCCCCGCGGTATTCTTGCTGCCAAAACGTTCCATTAAGCGGTCTTTGATCGCTTCCACGGTACGTGGGCTTATCTCCATTTTTTGCGCGATCTCTTGCGCTGTGAACTCCATACAGATGAAGCGAAGAACATCCCTTTCTTTATCGCTGAGGGTGATCTCATTATTGAGTGAAGGAACTACCTTTTGTCTTGAATGTGATTTCTTGAGCAGGATGCGGTTGACAAAATTGTTCAGGTAATATCCTTTCTCAAACACTTCCATGATGGCGCGCCTGATCTCCTGTGGTTCTGCATTTTTAAGCATGTAACCGTTAGCGCCATTTTCCATCAGGTGATAAACGAAGCGTTCATCTTCGTACATACTTAGTACAAGTACTTTGATGGTTGGGTATTGTTTGCTGATGATCTTGGTGGTTTCAATGCCGTCTTTTCCGGGCATCCGAAGGTCCATGAGTACAACATCAGGTTCTGATTGTGCAATGCCATTCAGTAATTCATCTCCATTCTCCGCTTCCTGTACAAACTTGATATTGGTGAATGGACGCAAGGAAAGGATCACCCCTTTTCGGAAGATTTTATGATCGTCTGCAATTGCTACCTTGATGATTCCCATAAGTATCAGATAAAAGATAAAATTAGCAAATAAACAGCACTATTGATAGGGTTCGTCCTTTGGTAATTCGATGGTTACTTTATAATAAGTCTGCGAAATATCTTTTTCAAAGTAGATACTGCCCTGTACAACCCGCAGGCGGCTGCTGATGTTTTTTAATCCAAGGCCAATATTACTTTTATTCAGTTTGTCGAAATCAGTCTGGATGATACCGCGTCCGTCATGATGGATACGAAGGTAGAATTTGTCGCCATGTACGTTTTGTGTGAGATGTATAAAGCTCGAGCTGCTGTGTTTGAGAATATTATTGACCAGTTCCTGAACGATACGGAATACGATCAGTTCTTTTTCAGGTTTGAGCCGGTCTTTATAATCATGGAACCGGCTGCTGGCGTTCATGCTTCCGGATCCGCTGATCTTCTGGAAAAGATCGTTAACGGCTGATTCCAGTCCGAAATTCTTCAACGTGGGTGGCATCAGGCTGTGGCTGATATTGCGTACAAGTTGAATGGTATCGTCTATGATCTGACGGGCCTGGAAGATCGATTGAAGTTGGGTGGCCTTATCCTGGTTTACAAGATTTTCGTTGAGATAAAGGCGGGCGGTCGCCAGGAGGGGGCCGGCATCATCATGAAGATCGGCGGCCAGGCGCTGGCGTTCTTCTTCCTGTAATTTGATGGATGCGTTGAGCAGTATTTTCTGCTGTTCTTCTTCCATTTTCTGAAGGGTACGCTGATAGCGTGATACCTTTCGCTGGTGGAAAATAATGAACAATACAAGCCCGACGGTCAGCACGAGCATACCCATTGTGCCTATGAAGAGCACAGAAGATACTCCAGATGAAGGGTTGGTGGCTTGCAGGAAGAACATAAAATGAAAATAGGGAATTAATTCATATCAATATCGAGGTAGGGCATCCGGACCTGTGGGATCAGTTCTTTTTTTTTAACGTTTGTGATTTTGAACAGGGCTACCAGGAACAGAAGGTTCTTGATGATCTCAGCTATGTAGGTATAATGCCAATAGTTATCGAATTCTGCACGTGACATTTGATTGGCCAGAATATTAAAAAAGAAAGATCCACCCAGGTACAACAGCAATCCCACAGATATCCAGAACAAGTGATTGTTGAAAATACTTTCGGGACTGTCGGCTTTGGAATAGTCGTATAAAAAGAAGAATATATAAATAAATATTAGCATTGTCTCTATGCTAATGGGAATTGTATCGAGAAAAATTGGCGGCTTCAGCTTAATAGGATGAACTATTAAAAAGATCAAAGTTGATATAAACCCTACGGATAAGCCAATAAACAAGACTCTTTTCTTCTTTCCTGAAGCCATGTAAAAGATAGCAGTGAAGACAAGGTATTCAGAGAATGTAAACAAGTTTTGAAGTACTGCCATTACCTTGTATTCTCTCTGATCTTGCAAATACTCAAAAATGTTCAAATATGAACAAACTACTATTCCGTAGATGCACAGAAGTAACGGAAGACCTTTTTTATCTTTTGAGAAAAAATAGAACAGTGGAAAGACAAGGTATGAGAACGTGACTATATAGTAAAAAAGTTTTTCTATTGTTTGGATTTTGGCCAAAAATAGAAAAACTTTTAAAGGTTTAAAACTTTAATTGAGTTATTCTTCCCAGATAAGACCTGAAAGATCCTCAATCTTAATCACAGCCCTTGACACGGTGAAATTTTTCATAACAGTAACGCTTTTTTTAAGGTGCTTGAATCGATTCCGGATGTAAAAATTGCGTTGAAAGGCGGGTTATTCTACTGCCACTTTTCTACTGTGAAACCCCTATAATCGCATGAAATGCACTACAGTAAAGGGTTTCATGGAAAAGTACTTAGGAAAACACCGGCCTAAATAAAGTGGTTTTACCAAGTAAAAATAGTATTTTTACCATGATCGAAATAGGAAATTTTCTTAGGAAATTCCTGTTCGGGGAGATTTATACACCTATGTGCGTAAAAAGACCGTTTAGGATGGGCAATTTTTTGCCCGCGAAGGGTCGAGAGGAAAGGAAAAATAAGTTGATTGACATTGGATCTCGCTGGCTTTTCAACGGATAATGGAAATCATGTTATGGACGGTTTCACCCGTGGTTAGCGGGATTACAGGATATTGGATGGATTGGAGGGCTGTCCTCGTCAATCAACTTGCAACAAAAGTATATCCACAGCATAATGTGTGCAAGAGAAGTAATGCTTTGTTTCTTTTTGTCAGCATTTACGCGTATTATCGTAAGGTTTCTATAAAAGGGCTGTGAATAGTACGAAATAAAAAAGATTATGTGAGCACCGGTAACCAATGGATGCGGTTTTTTGGGGATAACCGTTGGCGCAGCCAATTTTTTGGAACTGAAAAATTTAGAAAGCAAAAAAAACTACTTTTGGCATCGGAAAAATACATCCACCTGTCTGCCGTTTTTCGCATGTTCTGCTGACAGGCTGCCATTCAGTTGATCGAATAAACCAAAGCTTACTATGACAACCCAGCAGATTAAAGTGGCTATCGCTGATGACCACAAGATTTTCCGCGATGGTATTCGTATGTCACTTAAAGACAAGGAATATCTGAAGATAATATGGGAAGCAGAGGACGGAAAGGATTTGATGCACAAACTGCAGCTTAAGCTTCCCGACATCATTCTGATGGATATCCGTATGCCTGAAGTTGATGGCATCAATGCTATCAATATGATCAGAAAAGAGTACGAAAGTGTGAAGATCATAGTGCTTACCATGTATGATGACCAGGAAATGATCACCAAGATGATGGAAATGGGTGCGAACGCCTATCTTACCAAGACTACCGATCCAGAAGAAATATATCAGGCCATCCTGACCTGTATGAATGATGATTTCTATTTCAACGAACTGGTCAACAAGGCAGTACTATTAAAGCTCCAGCATAAGAAAACGGTACGACAATTTTATCCCAATCCGGTCAAGCTTTCAGAAAAGGAGATCCGCATCCTGAAACTGATCGCCGAGGACAAGACCACGGAAGAGATTTCCAAGGAGGTTTTCCTGAGTCCGCGGACCATTGAGACCATTCGACAGAACATGAAGCAGAAAGTGGGGGCAAAAACTATCGCAGGCCTTGTCATGTATGCAATGCGAAATAAGTTGCTTGAGTAAAAGATAAATAAGACGTTATATGTTTAATATAAATGACGCGTACTTCGACGGCTATTACAAAGAGATATGGAGGGCGATTATTCCCGAAGCACTTACCAGAGATGAAGTTAGTTTCTTTATTGAGCATTTCAGTTTAACACAATCTTCCAAAGTGCTTGATTTAATGTGTGGATATGGTCGGCATTCAATAGAGTTGGCCAGAAAAGGGATTGTCACAACAGCGGTCGATAATCTTCTTTCTTATATAGAAGAGGTTAAACTAATCGCAAATCAGGAGAATTTGCCGGTCAAAACTTTCCATTCAGATATTCTAAGTTTTGAAGACGATCAAAAGTATGACTTAACCATTTGCATGGGAAATAGTCTGAACTTTTTTAACGAGGATGACACGATTAAAATACTTTCATCTGTAAATAAGCGTCTGCAAACTGGTGGGTATTTAGTTATAAATACATGGTCGCTAACCGAAATAGCAGTGAAGACATTTCAGCAAAAAACTTGGGGATTGGTGGATGGTGTAAAATTTTTGTCAGATTGCAAGTATTTATTTTTTCCCGCAAGAATTGAAAGTGAGTGCACGATGATTTTTCCGGATAATCATGCTGAAATAAAAAGGGGTGTAGATTACATTTTTTCAATTGCTGAATTTCAAAAAATGCTTGAATATTGTGGATTCGCAATTCAAGAAATATTTAGCATTCCAGGAAGAAAAAAGTTTGCACTTGGAGATCAGAGAGCATACTTAGTCGCAAAAAAGGCAACCTGACTTTTAACCTATTTAAGGCAATGATTTTTTCGTTCTTATCATCTCAGACTTATAATAGTTACTGAGCATATACGACAAGACAAGTTCATAGGTTCGAGCATTGACGCGGAACATTCTATTAAAATGCATATGGACAATATCTGCCATAAGGTTATACAAAGGTCGCTCGAGTTTATTAATTGAATGCAATTTCAAGATGTTTTCGATAGCGGTATTCAAGCCATTTTCTGCGAATAATGGATAACTTTGCTTCATAATATTGGCAAATTCGCCCGATACCTCTCGATACTTTCTTTTTAAAACGTCTTTATTTACGTTGAATTGCCCGAATTCTTTTAGGAATCCAAGATAATGATTGTCGTACAGGGCATGCCTTTCCCATAGCGTAAGGTTGAATTTGTTAAACAGCTCATCTAGCCATTTTACCCCAAGGAGCCATCGCATTTGATAATCTTCAGTTTGCATGAATATTTTAAGTACGTCGAAGCTACTGCTACAGAATATTGTTTCAAAGTCTTCGATAGTTTTTAAACCATATCGCTCTAGTTCTCGATTGTATGTATTCACCGAGACTTCGGACACTATGCGGTTTTTTACATATGGTACTAGACAAGCAGATAATTCCTTAATGAGGATGGGGGCGAAGCTAACATCGCGTAGTTCGAATCGAAGCCGCACATGTTCTCCCCCCGAAGCATATCTTACAAAGAAAAACTTTGATATATTTTTAGCATTAAACTCTCGTTCTGCTAAAGGCATAATGTCTTCTAGTAAAATTTTGTCTATACTCTTTGGGCCTGAATAGATTTTTAAATACAGCCATTCTTCGCCGATAATAAATCGTCTTTTTATATCCATCATCTATTTTTTATAATAACTTAAAATAATTTCATTCCGATAGGGATCTTTGTTTTTATAAATTAAGGGATTTTTTGGGTCGAAAAGAAATTCTTCAATAACAAATGATTTGTCTTTTACTTCGTTATAAAACATTTCGGATGAATCTGGGATGTTGAAATCTATCAGTAGTTTGTTGTCGTGATTTGTAAGCAATATTTGGTTTGGTAGCATGTTCTTGGATTTGAAATCACTCACAACTTTAGCCACCGTCTCTGACCGACCCACCCTTCCTAATGCCGTTTTTGGAAAAGACCAAGTAGCCGGTGATAGGATAATGTTTTTATAACAAACTCTTGGCAAAAAGGACTCAGTTTTGAGTAAACTTCCCCATTGAAAATTGAGCGATGCTCTTTTTTCGCTATCCTGTAGCAAGCAAAGAAATTGATAGATGGGCAGTGGACTGAGATTATAATTATGAGCTGTTGTTAAGCGCGGAATAATTTCTTTATTCAATCGTTTACAGCGTAATTTGATTTTTTTGCCTTTTGGCACAGAAACCATAAGATCTTGAACCGGAATCGAATATTCATTGGAGAGAGAAGATTTCCCTAAATATGGTATTTCATATTTTCTGGTGATATTCCTAAATAAAATATTGCCGGTCCTAGCTTCAGGTAAATGAATTATTTCCGCTAAAATTTTACCATTCCCAACGCTGTTTTGTTCTGTTTCGTAAATTTTCTCGACAAAGTCGGACAAGCCTCTATCAAGATATGAAAACCTTCCAAGAGTTTTCGCTGACGAAGAGCCAACAACCGATTTGATAAAAATTAGAGGGTCAGAATTTGAATTGATAACTTCGATTATCGCTGCAAATGTTTCTGGTAAGTCATCCCAGGTTATTTTATCATATTCTAAATCATCATCAAAAATAAAAATAGATTTTTCGCCGTTTTTTTGACTTTCATTGTATTTTTTCCAGAGTAACAGCTCAATTTTACTTATTTTTTCATTCAATTTACTATTTGCGTTATCAATTATTACTCCCTCGATCAATGGGCCAAAATCTATGGCTCCGGGAACGGTTCGAGAGAAGCCAATCCCTACATCAGGATCAAGTGCTTCCGCTAAAGGGATTTCTTCTTCTTCGTAGCGAGCATAATATCTTTCTTTGAAATCTTCTAAGGGCCAGCTAGGAGCATATACATTTAACGCATTCAGAACCTTAATACCTTCGGACACACTTTTCAGAATTTCAATACCAATGGAAGCTTCGATTGGCTTAATAAAGGTGTCTGATTGGAAAAGATATTTCCTTTTATACGGAATTTCTGATTGTTTTATTTTTCTTTCGATTTCCATTAAGGCCGGTTGACGTTTACCAATCGGCAGGGAGTTCACATTTTTTATGTCTATTGCTAGTTCTTTAATAAAGCTGCCCACTTTATTTTCTATTCGATATTCTTGTATCTTTAAATAAAGCTCTTCAAGTAAATCTAAGCCTGTGAGGCGTTGAGACATTTCCGGGATAAGGATCTGGCTATCTAGTAGTGTATCGATAAATCCTTCGCTTTCTTCCTTATCATAACCTTGACCAACCAGTAATGTGGTTAATGTTTCCGCCGTTGTAACTAACTTGCAAGCCGAGATAACCAAGTCAAGATCTGTATTTCCCTCAATTTCTACAAGATTGTGTAGCCTATCTCCATTTTTAAAGTAATATTCATGATATCTATAGTTGTCTCCAATCTTATATAGTGATGAATTTGTTGTCAGTGCAATATTTTTTATGTGTCTAGAATTTTGGAGCAACTGATCATATAGAGTGCTCAAAAACTCCATATCAAGACGGATATGGTTTCTATTTTTTGAAAAGTCGTCTAACTGTATTCCGTTAGAAGAGTGTGAGATTTTTCCAAGTCCAATTCCTGCGAACAGTCCAAAGGGGGTGCATCGGCTTTTCATCCTGTTCAGGTATTTCAACATAGAAATTTTAACTTTTTTATCTTTAGCCGATTGCCTTTGTATTGAATCCCAGAGATCCGGAGAAGCTAGGTATATAGCTTCCAAATACATTTCATCTGTGGACGGCATTTCATCATTAGTTATCGGCAGTGATGGGCACCTGAAAATAATTTCTTCAAAAGCTTCATATTTCATTTCTGATTAGTTTAATTTATTATATTTGGAAAAAGAGAGTACAAAATGAAAAAGAAAATCGAACTAAAAAAGAAAATTATTGTGCCTTTAAATGACTCAAGCACAAAAGTAAATCGTGCAGTAATTGTTACTGCCTCTTGTGATGATGGTTGTCCACCACCACCTCCGCCTGACACAGGATTGGCTTGTTTGTGGAGTTTATTATGCCCGTAGTAAACATACTTATTGGCTTTGTTATCATGCCCTAAGCGGAGTATCTGTTGAGGGCATGATAATTATTTTAAAAAGAAGGCTTCATTCCATAAGTCTGTATCTCTTTTATGTGCATAAGTCAGGTATAAAATGGCAATCCCTCCGATTCCATTGATTAGATTTCCTTTAGGATGCCACTCTTCTAGGGATATTTCATCCAAATGATAATCTAGCTCATGCTCATTTTTCCTATAGTTAAACGTCTGGATTAGCCAGAATTTTGCAGCGCTTTCGAACTCTAAGTTTCCAGTTTCTTCATATAATTTAAGAAATATGTAGGCGATGCCGCTACTTCCATGACAAAAGCACGACCCCATCACTTTTGTATCTCGCGGATCCTGTCTCTTAGCAGTTCTCTCCAATAGTGTTATTATTTCAGAAGCGTTTTTATATTCTCCAATAGTCCTATAAGCCAGGAGGATGGTGTGCAATACTCCCAAATCTCCATAACACCAAGCTAGTCTTGATATACCGCTGTTTTTGTCATCCTGGTAGCTAAAAGGTAGAAGTTTTGACGGGAGAAATGACGTAGATGTTGAAGGCGTCTTAATATGTCTAAGATAGAAATTGACTGAGCCTTTTAGCAAGTGTAAACACTTATTCTCGGCGATTTTGTTTTCATAACATTTTGTCAAAAAATACAGTATGCTTGCATTTCCATGCGCCAAACCCATGTCATGAAAAGTAACATTGTCTTCAGTTTTTGACCAACAAATTTCGAAATTATTTTCAATCCTATCTGAATCGAGACATTCAATTACATATTCAATGATATTTCTCTTCCCTCGTTTGATAAAATAAAGCCCAATCCCCAAAGCTCCGTGAAGTATGTCATAATTTTTATTAGCGGCTAGTTCTTTTATTTCTTCTTCAAGCACTTGATCGAAATCTTCGAGAAAGTCCTCTGGATAGCTTACTAATATCTGTTTTTCCATCAAGCAATGTAGCATCCAACCGACTCCGGCTAAACCAGAACAAAAAGAAAATGTGTATGACTCTTGTTGTTCCAGCGTCTCGATAATTTTATTAACATTCGAAATAATTTCTTCCTTATATTTCGGTTCATTGGTCAGTTCAAACAAAGATAAATGAACAAGTATTATTCCAGATAGTCCGTTAAGTAATCCATATTGATGTGGTTTGATATCATTTTTATAGTCCGAAAGATAATAGGCTTCAAACTTTGTCAATTCCCTTACTAGCTCTAAATTTTGTTCCATAGTTTTTGTTGATTAGTTTTCATCTACATTAAATGTCAGAAAATATTGAAACTGGGCCGAAGCAAGCAAGGCTTTTGAGAATATTTAAAAAAGTCGCTTAATGCTTTTTTGCGCACCAATTTACCCGAAAACAGAAAATATTCAACTGTACATCATAACCTGATACCCTCCTTCCGCGTTCAAAAGGTGTATGATAAACGTTGGACGCTTCCTTGATATAGTAGGAGAAACCTTGTTCCGTTAGCCAATGAAAGATCTCGGACAACTCCCTTGACTGATCAAAATTTCCATGATATTCTAGGAACATATTCTTGACCAACGGCAATTGCTCCCTGATGTCACGCAATACTGCATACTCTGCTCCTTCAATATCCAGTTTCAGGAAATCAACCGGGCGTGTAAGCAGGTCTTTCAGCCGGACGGCCGTTACCGGTTTTGTTTTTTGCGCGCCGCCCTGTTCAATCCGGCTCGACATAGATCCTGTGTCTGCAAACTCCAGTTCGATGTTTTGGATCCACACCGCTTCTTTCCTGACCGTAACACCCTGGTAGTTCATTGACAGCACATTCTTCTGCAGCAATTCAAAGTTGCGTCCATCCGGTTCAAATCCAATGATGGTAGCCGCAGGATACAGCTGCTTCATATAGATAATGCTCAGGCCTATGTTGGCGCCGCAGTCGATAATAAAGGGATCGGGCCGAAGTGATTGCCGGTAGATCTCTTCCATAAATATTTCCCGGATACCATGCAGTAACTCCAGCGGTGTGGTAAAATAGATCCTGCTTCCAAATAGCTTAACGGAACGTGCATTACTGTTGAGCTGGTACTTGATCTGCTGAAGTTTAAGCCAGCTTATCCCTGCCTTGGTATAGTTGCTTTTGAACATCGGGGAACCGGAGATTTAATTTTGGGTGATCCGTTCAACGCCCGGATTCAACCGTGCACAGCAATGGTTAAATGATCAGGGATATGACTACGATCTCAGGTGAACCGCACAAATATAAGTATTACAGCAACGCCTTTGCCAAAACCACCGCTTGTGGCGATTTTGCCTTATCTTCCGTTGACTAACGCATGCTGCCACTATTCAACTGATAAGCATGGCAAATAACTCCGCGTCATTAAAGAAAGTGCTGACTGCTATCCATCTCTGGGCAATTGCGGTTGGCCTGGTTATCTCAGGCGAATATTTTGGCTGGAACTACGGCTGGGCAGTTGCCGGCACGGGGGGCATGTTGGTAGCTACCATTCTGGTTACCTTACTTTATCTGTGTCTGGTTTTTAGTTTTACTGAGCTCAGCACCTCTATCCCGAATGCGGGCGGACCTTTCGAATATGCGCGCCGGGCACTTGGTCCCACGGCGGGTTTCATTGCAGGCTTTGCAACCTTGTTTGAGTTTCTGCTCGCAGCTCCAGCCATAGCTTTTGCATTGGGCAGCTATATTCATTTTCTGTATCCGTCGATCGGGGTTGTGCCAACGGCAATTACCTGCTATGTGCTGTTCACGATCATTAACATTGCCGGGATCAAAGAGTCGGCAATGTTTACGTTGCTGGTTACCATACTGGCCGTACTGGAATTGCTGATATATATGGGGATCGTTGCGCCTCATTTTGAGTGGAGACATTTTGCAAAAGATGCGTTTCCGTTCGGATCATCCGGCGTATTTGCGGCCCTGCCATTTGCGATCTGGCTTTACCTGGCGATCGAGGGTGTTGCCATGGTGGCGGAAGAAACCAGGGATCCGCAGAGAACCATCCCGAAAGGATATATCTCAGGTATCATCACATTGATGTTCCTTGCCCTTGGCGTGATGATTCTAACAGGTGGCATTGGCCCCTGGCAAAGACTTTCCTCAATTGATTATCCCCTGCCCGAATCGATAGGGCAGGTACTTGGAAAGGAAAACCCGCTTACCAGGATCTTTGCAGGGATTGGCTTATTTGGCCTGATCGCTTCTTTTCATAGCATCATTATAGGGTATTCGCGCCAGGTATTCGCGCTTGCCCGCGAACAGTATCTTCCGGGAGTATTAGCAAAACTGCATCCCCGCCGTCAGACACCTGATTATGCTTTGCTGGCAGGCGGGGTGGTGGGTATCATCTCGATCCTTTCAGGCAGAACTGATAAGCTGATCTTACTATCAGTACTTGGAGCCCTGGTGATGTATATCATCAGTATGTGCAGCCTGTTCTGGTTGAGAAGATCGGAACCTGATATGGAGCGGCCGTTCCGCGCACCATTTTATCCGTGGTTTCCGCTGATCGCCTTACTGCTTTCTATAGTTTGCCTGATCGCTGTAATATACTTTAACCCATTGATAAGCCTGTTGTTCCTGGGGATCATGCTTGTCGCATATATCATTTTCAGAATACTGAAAAGAAAAAGTATCATTCTGCAGTAACTTTAATATATGGCCTATCGCTGCAATGTCGGACATACAAGCTATGTTTTTGATGACCTGAAGACCGTGCTGGCAAAAGCGTCCCCGCTTCGGTCGGGTGATGTGCTTGCAGGCCTCGCTGCTGAAAGTTATGAGGAGCGGGTTGCGGCACAGATGGCTTTGGCGGATATTCCGTTGAAGGATTTCCTGAAGGACCCGGTGATACCTTTTGATGAAGATGAGGTAACAAGATTGATCATGAATACCCATGATCAATCATCGTTTTCATTATTATCTCATTTCACTGTTGGAGAATTACGCGATTGGTTGTTAAGCGATCAATCCAATACTGAAACACTCGCACAATTATCAGCAGCATTCACTCCTGAGATGGTTGCGGCTGTTTCCAAGCTGATGCGCAACCAGGATCTGATCAATGTAGCGCAACGGATAGAAGTCGTAACAAAATTCCGTAATACCATCGGGTTGAAAGGAAGATTATCAACCCGGCTTCAACCCAATCATCCAACGGATGATCCGCAAGGTATTGCGGCCAGTATCATTGACGGCCTGATGTATGGCAGTGGGGATGCTGTGATCGGTATTAACCCCGCGACGGATAATCCAGCAGCCGTTGCCGGCTTGCTTTACCTGATCGATGATCTGCGAAGTAAATATGAAATGCCTGTGCAAAGCTGTGTTCTGTCTCACGTTACAACTACAATGAAAGTGATAGGATCCGGTGCGCCGGTCGACCTGGTATTTCAATCGATCGGAGGAACGGAGAAGACAAACACCAGTTTTGGTGTAAACCTCGCCATGTTACGCGAGGCGCAAGAGGCGGCTTTATCGCTGAACCGCGGAACGATCGGCAACCAGTTGATGTATTTTGAAACGGGCCAGGGAAGTTCACTTTCGGCCGGCGCCCACGAAGGGGTTGATCAGCAGACCTGCGAAGCCCGCGCATACGCAGTTGCCAGATATTTTGATCCTTTGCTTGTCAATACTGTTGTTGGCTTTATTGGTCCCGAATATTTATTTGATGGAAAGCAGATTATCCGCGCTGCACTGGAAGACCATTTTTGCGGAAAGTTGCTGGGTTTGCCAATGGGCGTAGACATCTGTTATACCAATCATGCCAGCGCAGACCAGGATGATATGGATAATCTGCTGACCTTATTAGGTGTTGCAGGTTGCAATTATATCATGGGTATTCCCGGATCGGATGATATTATGCTGAATTACCAATCAACTTCTTTTCATGACGCTTTATATATCAGACGTGTGCTGGGAAAAAGAGCGGCGCCGGAATTTGAACAATGGTTAATGCAGCAAGGTATTATGACAGAGCGTGGAGAAAGATTGCCTGTGTCATCATCACATCCGTTACTAAGAATGTAATAAATGGAAAAACTGCCCGCATCAAATTCAATTATTCAGGCTGATCCATGGTCGTCTTTGCGTAAGTTGACTCCGGCGCGGATCGGCCTTGGCAATACGGGCGGCGTGATACCATTGAAAGACGTGCTTGCATTAAAGATGGCCCATGCACATGCACGAGACGCGGTATATGCATCACTTGATGAAAAAAACGTGCTAGCAGCATTAAGGCAATTCAGCCTGCCCGTTATACACGCATCAAGCTGTGCAAAGAACCGGGAGCAATACCTGCTCGATCCCGGTTTGGGAAGAAAACTTGATCAGCAATCCGTGGTCTGCACCGATGGCTCTATTACCGCCGGCGGCATTGTCCTGATCGTTTCAGATGGATTGTCTGCGACGGCAGTTAATTCGCACGCCATTCCTGTACTGCAAACCTTAGTTCCCCTTTTGAAAAACTCAGGCAGAAAGATCAATTCACTTTGCATGGTTTGCGAAGGGCGAGTAGCTATCGGTGACGAAATTGCCGGGTGGACTAAGGCAGACATGAGCGTTATACTGATCGGCGAGCGACCTGGACTCAGCGCGGCGGATAGTCTCGGCGTCTACCTGACCTTTAATCCAAGGCCAGGGCTGACTGATGAAAGCCGCAATTGCATTTCCAATATTCATCCTGCAGGTTTAGATTATGCAACTGCAGCAAAAAAGATCATGTATCTCATCAGCGAGTCATTCAGGCTTGGATTGTCAGGAGTTGCGTTGAAAGAAGAACAAAACCTTCCCGGTTGATCACATAGCCAGCTAAAGTGATCACTCATCCACATTATAGCCTGATCATGGGATCTGTTTTCCCCATATCGTATTTTTTAATAGACGATCTGCCTTACAACGGTGAGGCAGGAAATTTGAATGGATCTATATTAAAAAGATATGAAAAAGAATATTTCGTTTCTGAGCGGCCTGGCCGGAGCATTGGTCCTTACAGGTTTTCATCAATTGTTGAAAAACAATGTCCGCAAAGCGCCGCGGCTGGATAAACTAGGTATGCAGGCGCTTGAAAAAACGGTGGAAGCGGCAACCGGCGACAAACCTGATGAAGCAACGACATACAATTCAACTCTCGTTGGAGACATCGTTGGTAACGCTGCATATTTTTCAATGATTCGTTTGACGCCGGAACATCCATGCACCACAGGAACGGCGCTTGGCGTGCTGGCCGGTGTCGGAGCTATAATGTTGCCCGAAAAGCTTGGACTTGATGCATCTGCCACGAATGCTTCTATAAGAACTAAAGTATTGACCGTTGCTTTGTATACAGCAGGAGGTCTCATCTCGGGCCTTGTTTACAAATGGGCTAAGAATAACAACAATCAATAAGAGATGGTATACATATTCTATTCATACCTCGTTTTAGTTGTTCTATAAAAGCATATATGAGTTGCAATCATTCGTTATAAACAAGTGTTAGGATCTTTAGCGCATAAACCTGCATTGATCTTAACGCTAGCGTAATCGTCCTTTAACATTTTCTTAAACTGCGTTGCTGAGTTTTGCGGCAAATTGAAAGTATGAAACTCAAAACGCCGCTGCTTATTTTACTTTCCCTTTCCTCTTATTTATCTTATGCACAATTGACGTTGAATGGTTCGGTAAAGAACGAAAGATCCGAGCCAATGGTTGGTGTGACAGTTTCCCTGGAAAACAGATCGGGTTCTGTTAAAAAAGCCACTCAATCAACTTCCGATGGCACTTTCTCTATCAGCGGTGTTCCTGCCGGCAGAGAATACACACTCAGGTTTTCTTTTGTTGGATACTCTTCGCGCGTGATTGATACGCTTGTCCTTGCGCAGGGTATGCCACTAAACTATGATGTTACATTACAGCCCAATGCACTTCTCAGTGATGAGGTTGTAGTTGTTGCATATTCAACGCAGAAAAGAGTAAACCTTACCGGCGCAGTGGATCAGGTGTCCGGAAAGGTTTTTGAAAACCGTTCTATCCCGAACGTGGCCCAGGGACTCCAGGGTTTTATCCCGAATCTTAATATCACGATGGGTGATGGCAAACCAACTCAATCTCCTGCTTTTAATATCCGTGGTAATACATCTATCGGGCAGGGTGGTAATGCGCTTGTGCTGATAGATGGTGTGGAAGGAAATATCTCTCTTCTTAATCCAAATGATATCGCTAACGTTACTGTCTTGAAAGATGCGTCTTCTGCAGCGATCTACGGTGCACGCGGTGCTTTTGGCGTTGTGCTGGTTACAACAAAATCGGCGCAGAAAGGAAAGACGAATATCACTTACTCTGCGAACTTCTCATTGAAGTCTCCTGTAGTCCGTCCGGATTATGTAACCAACGGTTTTGAATTTGCCACCATATTCAATGATGCCTGGAGTGCGTGGAATGATTATTCGCAATTTCCTCAGAATGTCAACAAAACCGTGAAGTTCTCCCAGGAGTATCTAGCAGAATACGCAAAACGGAATGCCGACCCTTCACTGCCAAAAGTTGACGTGAATTCAGCCGGTGAGTATGTTTATTATGGCAACACGGATTGGTATAATATCCTGTACAAGAAAAATACAGGTGCAATGGATCATAACGTATCTGTCAGCGGTGCTAACGAAAAAGCAAGCTACCTGATCAGTGCAAGATATTATGGGCAGAATGGTTTGTTCCGTTACAACACGGATGACTATAAGATGTACAATTTCCGTGCAAAAGGAACCATCCAGGTGTTGCCATGGATGAGGATCGAGAACAATACTGATTTCTCCAACATGCTTTATCACAACCCGCTGAACGTTGGTGAAGGTGGCAGCATCTGGCGAAATATCGCGGATGAAGGACATGAAATGTCTCCTTTGTTCAACCCTGATGGAAATCTTTCTTACTCTGCTGCCTATACCGTTGGTGATTTTGTTTACGGCCGCAATGGTATCGATTTTGACCGTCGTATTCTTCGCAATCGTACAGCACTTGCAACGGAGTTCTTTAATAACAAACTTCGTCTGAAAGCTGACTTCACCTTCCAGGAATATGATGATAACCAAAAGCAGATCCGCGTTGCGGTGCCTTACAGCCGCAAGCCCGGTATTGTTGAATACGTGGGTACTACCACAAACGACCTCAAAGACACTTACAACGAAACTCAATATCTCGCATCCAACGTGTATGCGGAATATGAGAACACGTTTGCAAATCGACATAATGTGAAAGTACTTGGTGGTTTCAACTATGAACAGTCGATTTATCAGGGGTTGAATACACAGCGTAACGGTTTGATCTATGATGATGCACAAAGCATCAACCTTGCGTTAGGGACTGCCATCACAACCGGCGGCCCTTATGAGCAATGGAATGTGAAAGGGGGCTTCTTCCGTGTTAACTACAATTTTGATGAGAAATATCTGCTTGAAGTAAATGGCCGTTATGATGGTTCATCCAAGTTTCCTGCAAGCAAGCGTTATGCGTTCTTTCCATCATTCTCTGCAGGATGGAGAGTTTCCAACGAATCTTTCTGGACTGTGTCAAAGAAATCAATTTCAGATTTCAAGATCCGTGCTTCTTATGGCTCTTTGGGTAATGGCAGTATAGCTTCTTACCAGTTCATTGAGCAGTTCGGCATCAGTCAGTCAGGCCGTGTGCTTGGCGGCATCAGACCACAGACAACCGGTCAGCCAAACGTACTGCCGGAAAACCTCACGTGGGAAAAAGCTACAACGTTGGACATCGGCACAGATATGGGCTTTCTCAACAACCGCCTGCAGGTGACTGCTGACTGGTATGTCCGTAATACAAAAGACATGTTCACCAATGGTCCGACGTTGCCCGCGGTATTCGGAACAAGTGTTCCGAAAGGAAACTATGCCGACCTGAAAACAACCGGCTGGGAAGCGGTAGTAAGCTGGAGAGATAATGGTAAGATCGGTAATCAGCATTTTGGGTACGGCGTTCGTCTTTCCATTGGCGATTACCAGGCGGAGATCACGCGGTATAATAATCCAAATAAAAACCTCGGTGATTATTATGTAGGGCAGAAACTGGGGGAGGTTTGGGGTTATGTAACGGACGGTTTTTTCACTGCTGCTAATATCGGCGAAGCATCCAAACAAACGCTGATCAAGAGCTCCAACGGCGGAAACACAATGATCGGGGATATCAAATTCCTGGATCTTAATAAAGATAACGTCATCAACACCGGTGCTAATACCCTTGCTGATCCGGGTGATCGCCGGATCATTGGTAATACAACTCCGCGTTATTCTTTTGGTGCATTGTTTGACTTTGACTGGAATAACATTTTTGTAAGTGCATTCTTCCAGGGTGTTGGCAAGCAGGATTGGTGGCCGGGCGCAGAAGCTGATGCTTTCTGGGGGCCTTATAACCGACCTTACAACCGTGTTCCTTCCGAAATGGTCAGCGAGATCTGGTCCGAGCAAAATCCGAACACCTATTTCCCGAGACTGAGAGGATATATCGCCCAGGGTAGTGGCCGTTCACTGACTTCTGTGCAAACAAAATATCTGCAAAATGTAGCGTATATCCGTTTGAAGAATATTCAGCTTGGCTACAATCTTCCAAAAAAATGGATCGGGCGTATCAAAATGACGCAGGCAAGATTGTATGTAACTGCCGAAAATATCTGGACATACTCTCCAATGTACAAGATCACACATAACCTTGACGTGGAGAATATCCAGGGATCTGACCGCGTGCTGACAGATGGTTCAAACGGAAACGGTAACAACTATCCTATGCTGAAAGGCTGGACCGTGGGTTTAAATATTTCCTTCTAATTCATTCTAACTATTACGACATGAAACAATTGTTTTTTTCTATAAGCGCTATAGCGCTGCTGGTAGTTGGTTGTAAAAAACTTGACCAGGAACCGCAGGGCACAGCGTCGGGTGCTGCTGTATTCGGAAGTGAAAAAGGTCTGCAACTTTATGCTGCTTCGTTTTACAACAACCTTCCTGCAGGCGGCGATGTGGTAAGGGCGGATAATATGTCAGATTATGGAGTGCGTACAGATGTTCCAAGTTTCTTAACTGCAACAGGTTTTACAGCCCAGCAGAGTAGTGGCTGGAGCTGGGGCGCATTGCGCAATATCAACTACTTTATCGAGAATAACGTAGATCCGCGCGTGGCTGAACCAACACGCCGCAACTACACAGCCATCGCAAGATTCTTCCGTGCATTGTTTTATTATGACAAAGTACAGCGGTTTGGCAATGTGCCCTGGTATGGAAAGACCATCGGGGTTGCCGATTCTGTCATGCTTACCAAACCACGTGACACCCGTTCTCTGGTGATGGATTCTGTGCTGGCTGATCTGAACTTTGCCATCGATAATATCACTGCAACAGATGCAACGCGCAGCATGATCACCAAATATGTTGCACTGGCATATAAATCCAGGATCTGTTTGTTTGAAGGAACGTTCCGCAAGTATCACAGTGCTCCCGGTGGCCTGGCTGATGGTTTGGGCGGCACGGCAAATACATGGTTACAGGAAACCGTTTCTGCCGCGCAGAAGTTAATGGCGGAAGGCGGGTTCAAATTGAACACCGGTTCAGATCTTTCCTACCGTCAACTCTTCATCAGCAAACAGCCCGTAACCTCAGAAGTCATTCTATCAAACGTTGCAGATGCAACACTGAACGTGTTGAATGACGCGAACTGGTACTGGACCTCGGCCACTTATGGTTCACGCCTTAGCTTTACCAGGACATTTGTGAATACATACCTGAAGATCGATGGAACACCTTTTACAAATGATGCGGACTATCAGACAAAAACTTTTGCGCAGGAAGTACTGGGCCGCGATAAACGGTTGCAGCAAACGATCCGCATGGGTAGCTATACCCGTGTAAATGGTGGCGCGCCGGAAGCAGCTCCTCCCGTATTTTCTTATACATACACCGGTTATCAGCCGATCAAATGGACCCTGGATGATGTGTACTATGACGGCGGTACACGTAATGATAATTCGATCTCTTTGATCCGTTATGCCGAAGTGTTATTAAACCTGGCGGAAGCAAAGGCTGAACTTGGTACATTGACAGATGCTGAATGGGCTCAAACGATCGGTGCGTTGCGATCAAGAGCTGGTATTACCGGCGGGATCAATGCCAGGCCAACTGTAGTAGACGCTTATCTGCAGACTAATTATTTTCCGAACATCACTGATCCGGTTATCCTGGAGATCCGCCGTGAAAGAGGGATTGAACTCTCATGGGAAGGTCTTCGTTTTCCTGATCTGATCCGCTGGAAAAGAGGTGAATTGCTGACCATGCCATGGAATGGTTTTTATGTTCCGGCGCTTAACACACCAATGGATCTTAATGGTGATGGCAAGAACGATGTATTGTTCTATTCAGGTACAGCACCATCTCCGATCAGTGGTGTTACGTTTGTAAACGTTTCACCGACACTATCAAACGGATCAGTAAATCCGCAAAGACTTTCCAATGGAACAAGCGGCGAGATCACCTGGCTGAATAACGTGACCCGCAAATGGGAAGATAAAAAATATCTTTATCCAATTCCAACAGGGGATCTTCAGATCAACCCAAAACTGGGGCAAAACCCGGGATGGTAACCATTATTTGATCATAACTTTGGAATAGAAGTCCTGCCGTAAAATTCAGGATGCTGCTTATAAAGATTAAACACTATAAAAGCAGCATCCTGGATTTTTATTCAATGTCGTTTAGTTAACGCGCAAAAAGTTTGTCATCCCGGCCGGACAACCTAGCGTTTGATGCAGATTTAAAGCTGCCAGAGTCGGGAGCCCCTCAATTGCGGAGATCCCGCCTCCGGCTTACATTAAGTTCGATGGTGATTTAAATTTGCCCGGCCGGGATGACAAACCGTCGAAGCCTTAACTAAACGACATTGGGTTTTTATTGTTGAATTTAATTTTTAAATAACTAACCATAATGAAACGTATATTTTTCATTGTACTGATCGCTATCATCGCATCGCGCAATGGCTATTCACAAACGATGACTGTCGGTACATTCAATCTCCGGTATGATAACCCGCGTGATAGCGGCAATCTCTGGAAAGACCGTTCGCCTGTTGCCGCGGCACTGATCCGCTTTCATGATTTTGACATAGTGGGAACACAGGAAGGACTGAAAAATCAGCTGGAAGATCTTCAGAAAGACCTTCCCGATTTTGCTTACTATGGTGTTGGCCGGGATGATGGCCAGTCAAAAGGTGAGCATTCAGCTATCTTCTATAGAAGATCAATGTTCACCGTACTTGACAGCGGAAGTTTCTGGTTATCTGCCACGCCGGAAAAACCTGGACCAGGTTGGGATGCGCGGCTGAACCGTATTTGTTCATGGTTAAAACTGAAAACAAAAAAAGGGAGTAAGATCTTTTATGCATTCAACGTGCATTATGATCACCAGGGTGTTGAGGCACGCAAGGAAAGCAGCAAGCTGATTTTGCAAAAGATCCGGCAGATCGCGGGTAAATCACCCGTGGTGTTTACAGGAGATTTCAATGGCGGACATGATGCCGAATGGTACCTGCGCATAAAAGATAGCGGGATCCTGAAAGATGCATACACGCTTGCAGCAGATCCTTATGCAAACAATGGCAGCTTTAACAGCTTCCGGGTGAATAATCCATCCAATGAGATCATTGACCATATTTTTGTCTCAGATAAGTTTGCGGTAGAGAAGTATGGAATTCTGACGGATACCTATCATGGAAAGTTTCCGTCGGATCATTTTCCGGTCTTGGTCAGACTGGCATTCAGATAAAAGCGATTCAAGCAAAAGGGCCGGCAAAGAAATGCCGGCCCTTTTGCTTGAATAAATAGTCGTTACAATACTCTTTTTGCGCGGAATTTGAGATCGAGCGGCTTATTAGGCGGCGAACACTCGTCTGGTAATTTATATAAAGCACCCTGAAAAGAACCGGTAATATAAGTTCCGACCGGTCCCCAATTGTCTATTACTACCTTTCCGGTACTATATCCGGGAGCGGTAGGTGGCCCGCATTTAATATAATGCGTGGTATAATTTATAGGTTGTTGTTTTAGCTGTCCCGAAACGGCGACTTCGGCATTTCCCGGGATCAGAAGATTTCCGCAGCTGTATTTTCCCGATTCGTTTGCCATTACCTGCAAAGAATAGCCGACTGAGCTTGAGTCATTGGACACACTTCCATTGATCATCATTTGGCCACCCGTGCTAACCAACTGCACGTCTGTTGCATCAATCGTCATACCTAAGAAAGACCCTTGCATATACGTTTCATTGGCCAGCGAGATCTGGGCGATGAGCAATAACTGCGTAAAGGTCCGGCTGCCTCCCGAGGCGGAATTATCCGGTATAGAAAAACGGCCTTTGATTTCTGCCTGAACCACGCCATTTGTTCCATGTTTTAATGGAAAAGGTGCCTGGTATCTTGCCTTCAATGGCTCTTGTGCGCTGCTTGCCACCATGCCACTGTCATTTGCCATCGTCCAGGTCACCTGCGAAAAACTCCCCGAGCCTTCATATGCGTTTAATAATTGGTCTGTATCCGTTTCGTATCCTTTAATAAGGATATCCGTCTGTTCGTGGACTGCTAATATTGGTTTCGTTATTTCGAGGGATAGGAGATCATACATTGTCCAATCGCTGAAATGTTCAGTTTCGACTGAGATCGTTTTGTTTGCTTTATTCAGAGAAGAAGGCACGGCTTTCCAGTAACCGTCTTCTGTCTGATAGCAAACAGACAACAGATCGTCCCTGGAGCCCAACAGCTCTTTTTCGTCGTAATGGAAAGTCAGGTTGATCTTCTTTATGAAATTCACGCCTTCCGGCAAGAGGCGGAATGTGGGACGGGATTCATTCCCCGTCAGTGTCGTTGTGATCGGTTGAATGCTGAACACGGTATTGGCACTAACTGCCCCGGCAGGAACCGAAACCGTGATCTTTCCATCAGCGCTTGTCAACGAGCCACCAGATGCTCCGATCGTCTTGCTTATCGCATTTCCGGCAGGCGATCCTTTTTCCGTTTTGATTTTCTCCACCGGCGGATGTTGATTATTGCCCGTACCGTCCTTTTTGCATGAAGCTGATCCAAAGATGAGCGTTGAGACCGCAATAACTACTGAAAGAAACTTTGTTTTCATAAAAACGATATATTACTTCGCAAATATTGGATGACAGCAGGGTTTGATCCCGGCCGGTCCGACGAACTGCCTATTGAGCCGATGAAAGAGCACAGGGTTGTTCGTCGATATTTCCTGTATTTGGAATAAATCGATCAATGAATTTTCGTATGTTATTCAGGCTTCTGTTAGTTATTACCTTTTCGGGTTTTTCCTGTCATTGCTCATTCGCCCAGGCGCAACAGATCTTTGACTCCACAGCACAGCGCTTTGCTTATCGCGACAGCTTGTATTCCTCCTCACAGCTTTACCTGCATACCGATAAAACTGTTTATACCGGTAATGAGAACATCTGGTTTACCGCTTATTTGCTGAAAGCTGTGGACAGCCTTCAAAAGTATAATACCCTTTATGTTTCGCTTTCCCATGCGATCACACATGAAGTAGTGGCGTCAAGTCAATTTGTAATGGACGGCGGTATCGCAGCAGGCGAACTTTTTGTGGCCGATAGTTTTCCTGCAGGAGATTATAACCTGATCGCTTACACGAATATGGCTAACAGGGAATACCGTCCGGGTCTTTTTCAGCAACGGGTTACACTACGTTTCAGCGGTGGTGATCCTTTCCGTGTTGAATTTGAAGCGGGAAAAGAAACTGATTCGATCCGTTTTCTTGCACGCGTTACGAACAAAGCGATGTTGAATGCAACCGGCGCTTCGTTTGATTATGCATTGTATAATGACGACAAAGAAGTGCAGAAGCGGCATTCAGTGGTCAGCCCGTTTGGAGAAGTACCGGTCACATTACCCGACGATCCTGCCTTCACACGTTTGGAAATGCAGGCTGTTATTCAAAAGGAAAAACAAAAATTCGCCACGCGTTTACCTCTTGCTTTTCTTGAAAAACAATTGATCATCCGATGGTATCCGGAGAGTGGTGACTGGATAAACGGCATAAAAACAAGAACTGCTTTTGAAATAACAGACAGAAGCGGAAAGCCGGTTTCGGTAAAAGGGAACCTATTGCAGGATGGAAAACCTGTATTATCATTTCAAAGTTCATCATCAGGAATCGGCGTGATCGAGTTTGCACCGGTTGCAGGCAAGACCTATACTGTGTCATTGAATGATGCTGAAAAAAAACTTGTGTCAGCAAATTTCCCGGAAGTGAAAATAAAGGGAGCAACGATGCAGGTGAAACAGGCTGTAGTGACAGATTCGTTGCAGGTAAGAATACAATCAAATACACCGGGTGAAAAAATGTATCTGCTGATCCATAATTACCGGCAGTTATTTGATCTGTGGGAACTCAATTTAAAGAATACGGCTGCCTCGTTGAAAATACCAACTGAGCTTGTTGGCTCCGGCATTGCAACGCTTACTTTATTCAACGCAGCAATGCAGCCCCTGGCTGAGCGCAGTTTTATCGCCGGATATGATTCATTGCCGGTAGTGAAGATCGCTACAGATTCATCCACTTATCATAAGCGCTCGAAGGTCGATCTCGAACTGAATGTGCACGATGCAAAAGGGCAACCCTTAAATGCAAGCGTGTCCATGGCTACGGTACTTACGCGGTCCGTAGATACCACGAGATTTAAAGATGTGATTCCATACAGACTGTTTCAGGATTATATTGATATGGGCGTGATCCCACCTGTAAGCATGTATGGCATCGGCGATCGCGATGATCTGGAGATGACATTGCTGATCAGATGCTGGACACGATATAAGGATCCGGCACCTGATTCTGTTATACGCAGCGCCTTAAAAAATAAAGACCTTGCCATCACAGGAAAAGTAAAAGCATCCGGTAAACGGAACAGGAATAAGCCGGTGGAGTTGACCGTGCTGGCCGGTTCCGGTTTGAAAATGGTGACTACTGATTCTTCCGGCCGTTTCAGTTTACCAGCAGATATTACCGCATTGCAATCACATGAGAAACTCAATCTCATCGTGAATGAAAAGAATAAAGAAGATTTCCCGGTTGAAGTAAATCATGATGCGGATAGCGTGAATAAGGCCCTCGCTGCCTTAAACTATCCCGAAGCAAAAGGCGTAAAAGCCGTTATGCCATGGGTTGATGAATCGCTGGCAGAGGTAAAGACCTTGTCTGCGGTGGTGGTAAAATCGAAAATAACTTCATGGACCAATGACCCCGGGTCATATACGAGCCAGACCTGCAGCGATTATGTGTGTTCGTATAATATCCTGAACTGTCCCAATCACAGAACCGGATCACCTGCAGTGGAGGGAGAGACGTATAGTTACCAGGGGAGAATGGTTGTTTATCATTGTCCCGGCCGCAACACAGGTCCGCCGGCCGAATTATTCGTCAAGTTAAAAGGGCGCTACTATTCAAAGGATTTCTATGTGGCCGACTATGCCACGTTCAATCCACCCGATCCCGAGAAGCACAGTACGGTCTATTGGTCCCAGCAGATCCCTGTGATCAATGGCAAGGCACAGTTCTCCTTTTACACCAATGATCTTCCCGGTGCCTTCTCCATTATCGTCGAAGGTATTTCCGATGCCGGCCCGGTTTCAGGCCGCCATTCGTTTTATGTAACCGAATAGTCCGGCTCAAGATCTGCAAGAATAATCCGGGTCTTTCAAATCACATAAAGTCCCATCTTTTCATAAGAACCCATTCGCGCTCATTCGCGAATTATTCGCGAAAAAAAAGTGCCCCTCCTTTCGGAGAGGCGCTACGTTACTGTTATGAAAGAAAAAGCGTTGAATAGGGCAGAATCGGAATCGGACTCAAGTTTAATGTTCAATGGTTTTTGATCATACCGTGTTTCTCATTACTGAACGGACTCAAAACGGGACTGTATCAAAAAAAGTAGAAAGTTGATAGCCCGGAGAGTGTCGTTTGGTCTTGTACATAGGATTGGAAATAACTTTCTGGACGGTTTGGACATTGGATAGAGAAGGATAAACGAGTCATCCTCAGCGATCAACTTTCTGAGACAAAAATATATCCACATAGGTATGTGCACAAGAGCACTATCCCCTGATTTAAAAATTATGGTAAATACGGAACGGGTAGAAAATTCTCTAACATAGGGTATAGTTAATTTACTATAGTCAAATCGTAGAATTTCAATTAGTCTGCCGTAGCGGTACTTTCCACAAATACTAAATCAAGTAGTTTTACTATGGTATATGTAGTGGGAATTTTTCATCTTGCACCGGAATTAATACATAAGTCCGCCTTTTAAATACCAATATCAAACCCATGAAAAATCACGAGACTAACTCAGTTATTAAAGTCGCTATCGCTGATGATCATGCTCTATTCCGCACGGGGGTGAAAACCTCCCTCTCCAGCCGCAAGGATATCCAGATGGTGGCTGAAGCGGAGAACGGCATGCAACTGCTTAACCTTCTTCGTCACATCCAGCCTGATGTTGTACTGCTTGACATTCAGATGCCGATCATGGATGGTCTGACCACGCTTCCCGAGATCAAGAAACTGTATCCTGGTGTGAAAGTGATCATGCTTTCTATGCACAATGACCATTCGGTGATCTCCCGTATGATGGAGATCGGTGCGAATTCATACCTGACCAAAGAATCGGGTTCGGAGATGATCTATGATGCGATCAAGACAGTGTATGAGCAGGATTTCTTCTTCAATGACCTTACCAATAAGGCATTGCTTAGCGGTCTGCGTACCAAACGCACTGCGGAATCTTCCATGCCTCAGGATGTACAACTGACTGATAAAGAAATTACTATTCTTAAACTCATGTGCGATGAAAAAAGCACAAAAGAGATCGCGGACATCGTGGACCTCAGCCCCAGAACGGTAGAGGCGATTCGTGATAAGCTCAAAACCAAAACAGGTACAAAGTCTATGGCCGGCCTGGTCATGTATGCTGTGAAAGCCGGTTTGGTGGAGCAGAATTAAAAGATACTAATTGCTTGTAGGAGCCGTCCCGTTGGGGCGGCTTTTTTTATACAGGATATAGCTCATGTAGGGAAGAGGACCGCCGACGACCGACCGCCGACCGCGGACGAGTTGGAGTAACGGAAGTTCTACAGTTGCCCCGCAGAAGATATATTTTCCTGCAATATGAATAGTCTGCGGTCTGCGGTCCGTGGTCCGCGGTCTTTTTTGTCGTTACTTTACAACCATGCACATCTGCTTCAACGGTAAGACATTCCAAGCCACCGACAGGATTTTTACGGCTGCGAACAAAGGCTATCGGTATGGAGATGGCCTCTTTGAAACGATCAAGATCGTGAATCGTAATATCCCGCTTTTTGAACTGCATATGGAGCGACTGTTTGATGGAGTGAAAACACTGGAGTTATCCACATCCCGGCTGTTTACGGCGGAAAAACTCAGGTCAGATATTATAGCACTTTGTAATAAGAATCAGTGCAGTGCATTGGGAAGAATCCGGTTGTCGGTTTCCCGTGGTGAAGGGGGAATCTACGAACAGGAGGGTGATCACCTCCATTACCTCATTGAAGCCTGGCCGGCCAATGCCGCCACCAACCGCCTGAATGAAAATGGCCTCGTGATCGGGGTTTATCCACATGCGAAAAAAAGCATGGACATTTTTTCTTCGCTGAAATCGGCCAATTATTTGCCTTATACCATGGCCGCCCGTTTTACCAAACAACAGCAATGGAATGATTGCCTGGTACTGAACACCGAGGGGAATATTGCAGATGCGACCATCGCCAATGTTTTCCTGGTGAAAAATGATACCATTCTTACACCAGCTCAGGGAGAAGGAGGGGTGAAAGGTGTGATGAAAACCTGGTTACTGGAAAAGCTGCGGCAGGCTGATTATAAGATCTCTGAGAAAAAGATCTCGGTAGACGAGGCACTTGAGGCTGATGAGATCTTTCTGACCAATGCCATGAACGGGATCAGATGGGTCGGCCAAATGGAAAATAAATCATTTACTAACCGGATAACCTTATCCATTTACAGGGAATTTATTCAACAACTCTGGTCTTAATTTCTTCGACTCTATGAAGTCTCCCGTTAATATTTGCTGGTTCCGCCGTGATCTGCGTTTGAAAGATAACGCCGCTCTTTATCATGCGTTAAAAGATAGCAATCCCGTAGTGCCACTTTTCATATTCGACCGCGCGATCCTGGATGAGCTGGAAGACCGTGCTGATCGTCGCGTAGAGTTTATTCGCGATGCATTGGTGCACATGCAGGAACAATTGGAGAAAGCAGGCTCAACACTGGATGTGCGTTATGGCAAGCCAGCGGAAATATTCGCAGAACTGCTGAAGGATTATCAGATCGAAAAGGTGTTTACCAATACCGACTATGAGCCCTATGCAAAGGACCGTGATCAAAAGATCGCAACGATGCTGAAAAAAGCAAACGTATCTTTTCATAGTTATAAAGACCAGGTGATCTTTGAAAAAAATGAAGTGCTGAAAGATGATGGCACGCCCTACACCGTTTTCACACCTTATTCAAGAAAATGGAAATCGATACAAAATGATTTTTACCTGAAATCATATCCCTGCGGAAAATATTACCGCAACTTTTTTCAACATGCACCCAAAAGAATTCCTTCGCTTGCTTCCATGGATTTCAAACCGGTGAATAAGGATTTTCCTCCGGAAAAATGGAAGCCCGCCACGATCAGGGATTACAAACAACAGCGCGATTTCCCAGGTATTGAGAAAGGCACAACAAAGCTTGGCGTGCATCTCCGCTTTGGCACGGTCAGCGTTCGTGAGCTGGCCCGCGAAGCAGGTGCGTTGAGCGAAACTTTTCTCGGTGAGTTAATATGGCGCGACTTTTTTCAAACGATCCTCTGGCATTTTCCACGCGTGGTGACAGAAGCCTTTCGTCCTGAATACGACAAGATCAAATGGCGATACAACGAGAAAGATTTCGAAGCCTGGTGCAATGGTCAGACCGGCTATCCGATCGTGGATGCCGGTATGCGCGAACTGAATGAAACCGGTTTTATGCATAACCGTGTCCGGATGATCACTGCGTCTTTTCTCTCCAAACATCTCCTGATCGACTGGCGCTGGGGTGAGGCTTACTTCGCACAGAAGTTACTCGACTATGATCTCGCTGCGAATAACGGCAACTGGCAATGGGCTGCCGGCACCGGCTGCGATGCCGCTCCCTATTTCCGCATTTTCAATCCGTATATACAGACAAAAAAGTTTGACCCTGATCTGACCTATATCCGCAAATGGGTTCCCGAGTTTGAAGAACTCACCTATCCGCGTCCCATCGTGGAGCATGAATTTGCAAGGGAAAGGTGTTTGAAGGCGTATAAGGCGGCGGTGGGGAAGTGAAGGTTCAGGGGGAGGGTTCCAGAGGTTCCAAGAGTTCCAGAGGTTCCAGGGGTTTCAGAAGTTCCAGAGGTTGCTACCGCGCTTTGAAAAGTAATTCATTAAGCGAAGCTAGTTTGTGCAGGGAGATTAGCGTTTATTT